>NZ_JALHRY010000034.1:0-13291 GCF_023952485.1 Cupriavidus mimosae
TAGAGACCTCATTCCTGCGTGAATCCATGTCGAATTGCATAGCGAATAAGCTCGGCGTTGTTCTGAAGCCCCAGCTTTTGCATCAGCCGCATCTTGTGGGTGCTGATCGTCTTAGCGCTTAGCGATAGTGACTCGGCGATCTCGTTGACGGTTTGCCCTGTAGCAAGCCGCTGCAGCACTTGGAATTCCCGATCAGACAGCACTTCATGTGCTGGCGCGTCAGTGCCCCTCTGGTGAAACACCATGGCATCGACCAACGCCGGATCGATGAACTTGCCCCCTGCGGCAAGCTTTCGTATTGCCCCAAGGAGGATCTCCGGGTCACTATCCTTTGTCACATATCCAGATGCCCCGGCACGTAAGGCCCTTGAAGCGACCTGTGCTTCGTTATGCATGCTGAGAACCAGGATGACGAGACTCGGCCATTCGAGACGAACCCTCCGAATCAAGTCGATGCCACTGATACCGGGCATAGTCATGTCCAAGAGGAGAAGGTTGAACTCTCCGGTGCGCAATTGCTCCAACGCAGCGGCGCCATCCGCGGCCTCGCCTGAGACGACGATATCTGTCGTGGTCGCCACAATTTGCTTTAGACCACTGCGGACGATCGCGTGGTCTTCAGCAATAAGAACTCGAATCATGCTTGACAGGGATTGGTGGCTATAAATTGACGCGCCCGCAACAGCACTGCGATCGTGTCGATACTTGGTCTTTCAAAACCCTATTATCAACACCGACATCCGTTGCTGGGGGAGGAAGGAACATGGTACGCCATATCCCTGGTGTTCGGATATGGGATACATCGATAGATCGACAGAGGCCATCCCCTTGCCACGCCGGATGTGAACTCTAGCGGCGCGTATTCGTGCCTTGCGTTAGGGCGCCGTCTTGTAGAAAGCGCCGATGGAAGGTTTGATCACCAGTAGGTGCGCGCAAGTCTAACGGCAGCTTCGCTGTACTCCCGGGGCGAAAGGAGCTTCCCGTCTACATGACCGGCGCGGCTCCTTCCGCAGGGACGTCGTCTTTGAATGCACAGTAAGTGACTTAAAAATTTGGTTATGTGTCGCAAGCGGGGAAACTGAATGTGAATAAACGGCGCGCGCATGGAGCACTTTGGCGGTCGTGCACCGCCGGTATGACGATCGATAACCAATGCGTTGCCAGGCTCTTCCTACTTTTAGCGAGCGGCAGACCGCGCGAGTTAAGCAATAGCCATGCCGACAATGAGTTCTCGCCCCTTGAATGCGTCACTCCGGCTCTCACTGGAGACGCGCTGTCGTGCTCAAAGTTCTTTTAATCACGCTCCACGGTTTTACATGGGTGACCCAGCTTTGTGAGCGGCGTGCCGAAGATCGCCGGCAGTGCTATAGGCGCGCTCAAGCAGGGACAGAGCACTGATAGGTGAGCGCTGAAAAATTCTCAGATACCCGCTGCAGAATGCTCGAGAAGCAGCGGACTTTTTCGTACCGCCGAGACGGCACGATTCGTCGGATGCGGTGATGGCATATAAGCGCCGCACCGCTGGTGATGCAGTTCCGGCGCGGCCCGCGTGGCCCTTGCCCTCTGGCGGACTGCCGCCGCAGCGCGCTGTGGTGCCCATTAGCAGCCCGCCCACCTCCGGAAGCACCAGCTCGCGCTATCCGTGGCTAAGGGATGAATTGCACCGCATGATGGAAGACTGTGTCAGAAGTGCGCGAAGCATGATTTTCGATCTGGACTACTTGAGCCCGGCAATCATACGTGCCCTGAGTGTTTTGCTGGATGACGCTGTGCTATGTTCAACGAGATCGCTCCAGCGCCCCGCTTGCTGAGCACGCTGTCGGACCTGAAGGAGTGGTGCCTGATCGCTGTGGGCTATGCGCCGCAGGGCATCGCCAGCCACGTTGCGCGCTTCCTCAAGGCATGTGCGGGCTCAATCAGCATGGGGGCAGTGTGCCGGCGACATCTGCCTTATCATGGGGCCTTCGCACCCATCACCACAACCATGCATCTGCCAACCGAAGACTTCCAGGGTCACCCGCTGGTGTGGATTGGCCACGCCGACTCCTATCTGCTGCTGGCACCTCAACATGGTGGGCGCCTGGTCCGCTGGGTACACCGAGGGCAAGATATCCTTTACTGGCCCGACGCCGCTGACTGGAGCTGCCCCGCCAAGGTCCGCGGCGGCAATCCACTGCTGTTTCCGTTTGCCGGCCGGCATTTTGTCAAGGGCAACCCGGGGCAGTGGCGTGATTCGCAAGGGAAAGTGCATTCGCTCGCGCTGCACGGTTTTGCGCGCGACCTTCCGTTTGAGGTTAGCGCCATCAACGGTCGCGCGTCCATCAGAATGACGCTGCGCGACAGTGGGGCAACGCGCGCAGGTTATCCATTCGCCTTCGTTTTTGAAGCCATCTACGCGTTGCTGCCCGATGGCCTGGAAGTCACGCTGCGCACCATCAATACCGGCACGCAGTGCCTGCCCTGCTATCCCGGTCACCACTTCTATTTCGCCTTGCCCCACTCACAGCGCGCCGCAGCATCGCTCGCACTGCCGCGCACCGAGCGCTTGCGCCAGCGGTCGGATGGCAGCCCGATGTGCGCGGAGCCGGGCGAGCCAACATACCGGCTCGACGACCCACGGTTGCAGGACGCCCTCCACGCCTTCCGCGCTAACCCGTCTGCCACGCTGGCCATACCTGGGCGCAAAATCCGCTTCGAACTGAACCAGCCCGGCAGCGCGCCATGGCATGCCGTGACCACATGGTCCGAGACTGAGACCGCCGACTTCTATTGCGTGGAGCCGTGGGTGGGCCTGCCCGATGCGATCCACCACGGCCTCGGCCTGCGCTGGATCGAGCCCGGCCAGAAGGAAAGCGCGGTGTGCCGGTTGCGCGTCACGTCAGATCTCCTCGCGTTGGCCAAAGTTCGCTCAGACGATGAAGTGGCACCGACGTGATAAACGTACTTCAAGTCGCCTTGCCGGAAATTGCTCCTTGTGCGTTCGTGTTCAATCATTCTGTTGCTTTCCTAGCGCATCAGTCTGTCGCTAGGTTGAAAACTCCGACACCGCTCCTTTCGATCATGGGAATCGTGCCGTTGACTTTCAACGTCGTCCATCACCCCCGGATTTCGCGCGGTGGTCTGATACTACTTAAGCTTAAGACTCCAAGTTAGTAACCACATGGGGACACAACTAAGTGCCCATGGTCCAGCCGGAAGTCTCGGGGACACGGCGAATCTGCCCAGTGCAGGGCTGCTTACCGCAATAGGCGGTTTTTTCATGGGCCTATGCTTGGAAGAACCCGGGGTGAATGGCGTTCGCATTGACCTGTAAGTAGGTTCACGATGTGCTGCGAATACGGTCGGCTCGTCGTTTCCGGATCCCAGGACCTCGTTCGCGAGGCGGCGATCCTTCCTTATCGCTCTTTGCGGGCTTGGCCCGTCAGTGATTCTATTACCTTCGGCCGTGCTGTACCGCCGCAACGGCGAGCGCATAATTTCAGCTTGGGGGCGCTGGCGGAGCGGCCCGTCCGAGACGCGCTTGAAGGCGGCCGCTTGCATGCGCCGTGAAGATTCAACACATTGTATCCGTGGTTCATCCACTGAGTCTGGAAAACGCGGCACCACACGTTGCTGGAAGGCTGGATCGAGTCGGCCAGCCACGATGGCGGGCGCTTTGTGATCCGCGTCATCGACGGAGTCCACAGGATGTCGCAGCGAGAATGGTTGTGGCTCGGCAGCGAGTGGCCGACGGGCTTTGGCCTGTCGTTCACGGCAAGCCATCCGCCGGTGCGTTGTGCACAGGGATTCCGGTTTGCGACAGGGCGACCGCGCTGATGCATGCCATGACCGATTGCCTGCCGGTGGGTTATTGCCTGGCCAGTCAATTTTCCGATAAAGACGGTGCGCCATGTCTGCCGCCACGTACTGCTACGCTTGGCCGCGGCGCGGGCGTTGAGGAAGCGACATCACTGAATGCGTGGCGGCAGTTGGTCAAGGCATGCCGGTCATCGCATCTTGATGGCGATAGTGTCGGCCACTGCGGCACGACAGCACAATGAACGCAGCGCGATGCAGATGTGATGGAACCCCGTGTTTAACCTGGCGTCGCGACAGCATCCTGCCCTATGTGTCCTAGATGAGCCACACCCTGCACGGGGTCAGCGCACTCAATGGGCTTTGGGCATGCCAGCTTACGCTCATGCGGCGGACTGGGATCACCACGGCCGGCACCGGCCCGCCTTGATCGGGAGCGACTCGCGGCGTTAGTGGGCATTCCAATGGTCAACGCTCGAAGAAGCGAGGGCTGGCCTGCGGCCCGCCCTCTTCGGCGCCGTAGCCAGAGTCTGTCCCCTCTGGCTGGCTGCAGACTTATTTGCGCTGCGCTGGCTGCAGCACTGTCCGATCCACGCGGAGCCCAGCGTGCGGAGTGTCGCTGCGGCCGGGCATTTCCGATGACGTTGTCGGGTCCTGACGGCCGGCTGGCAGCTGCGGCTTGCGATCGGCTGCGCTTTTTGCCCCCGAGTTGTGCCACCGCCCTCGCATGGTGCCGGCGGACATAGTGCGATGAATCCGTTAGTGGTGTGGCTCGATGCCCTCACGTACCTCTCGTATTCGGAGGCGGTCGCAGGCCGACGCTATTGGACCCCACGCCTGGCTTTGAGCGCTGGCGGAGCGCCGCGTCCGCGATACGCTTGCGGACGGCGGCTTGCATGCGCCGACGCTAGCGAGTTCGCGACCGGCCCGCTCTGTGGCCGTTGGGGTACCAGGCGCCGTCACGCTGCCTGCGTCGTTGAGCCGGTTATTGGAGCCAATGCCCGGCCTGCGGTTATCGCGCTAGACGGCGACAATTATCTTGGCCGGTTTGATGACGATTATCTTTGCCGGTGGGGCAGTGGCGGAGGCGGCGTAGCCGCCGGAGACACTGCCCCACCGGCGGCGCCGGGCGGAGGGGGTTTTAGGATGGCTGATTGCCTTCAAGAAGAAGCGAACAGCCATGTCCGGGATCCACATTACGGACCAGCAGGTCCGCCTCTTCATGAACAAGCGCAAACATCACACCCAGGAAGTTGCAGCGGCAATGGCCGGCATGAGCGTCCGCACAGCGCGGCGAATCGAGCACCGCGACCATCTGCCGTCGCAGAAGACGCCACGCACGTGGCGCACTCGTTCCGATCCGTTTGCTGATGGGGACAGCGAGATCGTGCCGCTGCTGCGCCTCTCGCCCCGGCTCAAGGCAGTCACGTTGCTGGCCAAGCTGCAGGAGGCTCATCCCGATCGGTTCCCCGACAGCATGCGACGCATGCTGGAACGGCGCGTTAGCCAGTGGCGCGCGATCGAGGGCCCCAGCAAGGAGATCTTCTTCCCGCAGGAACACCTGCCCGGCGTGCAGGGCCTGTCGGACTTCACCGACATGCGCGATCTGCACGTGACCGTCGCCGGCGCGCCGTTCGGGCACAGGCTGTATCACTTCGTGCTTGCGTTCTCGCACTGGGAATACGCTGGCGTCGTCGAAGGCGGCGAGAGCTTCGAAGCCTTGTCTAACGGCTTGCAGAATGCGCTCTGGCAGGCCGGCGGCTGCCCGCGCGAACATCGCACTGACAGCCTGTCGGCTGCGTTCAAGAACCTGCAGCAACAAGAGGACTTCACGGCCCGCTACGCCGCGCTGCTCGAGCATTACGGCATGACGGGCACACGCAACAACGTCGGCGTGGCTCACGAGAACGGCAGCGTTGAGTCGTCTCATCGCCATCTGAAGGAAGCCGTCGACCAGGCTCTCATGCTGCGCGGCCATCGCGACTTCGCAGATCGCACCGCTTACGAGGACTTCGTGCGCGAGGTCGTGATGCGGCGCAACCGCCGCAACGCCGCCGCGTTCAACGTCGAGCGTGAACATTTGCAGGATCTGCCGCTGCGGCGCACTACCGACTTCGTCGAGGAGGAGGCACGCGTGACGCGCTGCGGCACCTTCACGGTGCGCGGCATCCTCTACAGCGCGCCGTCGCGCCTGATCGGCCACAGGCTGAAGGTGCGGATCTACCCCGATCGGATCGACTGCTATCTGTCGGGGGCCTTGGTGCACAGCACCGCGCGTGGGTCTCATGCCGCTAACAGCCGTCGTCGCGCGCTTGACTACCGGCACTTCGTGGACGAGCTCAAGCGCAAGCCCCAGGCGTTCAAGGGGTTGGCGTTCCGCGACGACCTGTTCCCACGCGAAGCGTACCGCCGGGCCTGGGAACAGCTCGAAGCCCGGATGACGCAGCGCGATGCCTGCAAGACCATGGTCGGTTTGCTCGATCTCGCCGCGAACCACGGCGTCGAGGTCGTCCTTGCCGCCCGGCTCGAGGCCTTGCTGACTGCGGGCGAATTACCGGACCTCGAACAACTGCGCAGCGAGTTCGCACCGCGGCAAGCGCAGTGTCCGGAGGTAGTCGTCGAGACGCCAGCGGCGTCGCTCTATGACACGTTGCTCGACGCGGAGGTGACAGCATGAACATGCCTGCAACCTACGATGCCGCGCGCCTGGGCCTGATGCTCAACGAACTGCGGTTGCCGACGATCGGCCGACTATGGCCCGAGTTTGCACAGCGCTCTGACAAAGAGGGCTGGCAGGCCGCGCGGTTGCTTGGCGCACTGCTCGAGCACGAACTCGCCGAGCGGGTCAAACGGCGCATCGAACGACATCGCATCGAATCGCACCTTGATCCGACCAAGACGCTCGACAGCTTCGACTTCGGCATGGTGCCGATGGTCTCGAAGGCCCACGTGATGGCGCTCGCGACCGGCGACTCATGGCTAGAGAAAGGCGCCACGATCCTGCTGTTCGGGCCGCCGGGCGGCGGCAAGACGCATCTCGGCTCCGGCATCGGTCACGCCCTGATTGATGCCGGCTACCGCGTGCTGTTCACGCGCACCAGCGAGATCGTGCAGAAGCTGCAGGTGGCCCGCCAAAGCCTGCAGTTGCCGTCGATGCTCGGCAAGCTGGACCGCTTCGACCTGATCATCCTCGATGACCTGTCGTACGTGCGCAAGGACCAGGCGGAGACGAGCGTGCTGTTCGAGCTGATCGCAGAGAGATACGAGCGGCGAAGTCTTCTGATCACGGCCAATCAGCCGTTCTCGGGCTGGAACGATGTGTTCCCCGATCCGTCGATGACGGTGGCCGCCATCGACCGCCTGGTCCATCACTCGACGATCTTCGAGCTGAACGTCGAAAGCTACCGGCGCCGCAACGCCAGCGACAACAAGCGTGCGCGGCGGCGTCAATTACCCGAAACCGAACCGGAAGGAGCGACAACAATGACGACCTGACGAGCGACAATTACCCCAGCCGACAGGCCAAGATAATTGTCGTTTGACCGGCCAAAGTAGTTGACGCTCTACATCGCGCCATGCGGCACCGTCAACGCCGCGTGGCATTGTCTCGCAATGGCACGCTCAAGGCTGGACGGGCGCTGCCGCCCTCGCCCCGCCCGGCGCCCTCCACAGGCGGTGACTGCTCGGCGGGCTAGAGCGCGGCACCAGGTTCTGGGTTTACCGAGAAGCTGTCGGCGCCTTTGTCGCGCGTTTGCACGACGGACGAATTCAGGCAGTTGGCGAAACGTCCCGAGCCGCTATCTAGGATTACGGTCCGCGTGCTTCGCTCTCCCCCCGGTTTGCAGTCGTCTGCACGAACGCCGTCGCCGCGAGCGGCGACAACACAGATATGGGAACGAGACCGCCGGGCGCCGTTTCCGCATACCGAATCAGCGCCTCGACGTCGCCGTGACTTGCCAGATGCTGGACCGCTGCACTGCGGCGCGCCGTTTCAGGCAACGGCATGCGGAGCGGCTGACCGGCCAATCGATGGCTAACGCCAGCTCGCGATCACGCGCCACCGCCACTTGGCAACCCGAGCGAGGGAAGCCGTCGTATTGGCCGTCGCTGCCGACCACGACGGTGGGGCGCTCGCCCGCCACGTGCGCCGCCATCTGGCTCCCGACGGCGCGAGGTGGGTGGCCCGGTTCCGGTTCATCGACGCGTGCGATCCGTTGGCGATCAGCGCGTGGATCGGCAGCAGTCGCCGCGCGCGGTAGGCATTCATCGAGCTGCTGTGGGGACGTGCGGCCGAACCGGGCATTGAACAACGGCGTTGGCCCGATCGCTCGCCGCCGGCCGGGACCGTGGGACAGCTTACTGAACCCGTGCAAGCCGATTGTCGGCTGTGCGGCGCGGACCATGCCGATCCCGCGACGCGACACTGGCTTGCCTGCCATGCGGCGCCCAACACATCGTGGCGTGACAGCGGCTGGCTGGCGCGCCTCATGCCCAGCGGCTGGCTCGACTTCGCGGCGGCGATGCCGGCGAATGGACGGCGGCCCCGCATGCTGACAAAGCAATGCGGCAGGCGCGGCTTGCACACCTATATGTTGTAACCCTCCCCTATCCCACTTGGCAGGAAATCCCCCGAATCAGTGCGTTGCGCGACACTCTACCTGAGCGCGTCTGTGCCCTTCCGCACCGAAAGTTGTAATCGCTGCCGCCGTTTCACCTAATGTTGTGTCTTGTTGGAGCGGGATGGGAGGGCCGTAGGGTGCGCGCCAGAATACATCTACGGGCCCGAAGTACTGCGGCAGAGTCGGAAGTGGAGATCAATCTGGCCACGTGGCCCACGGTCGATGAGCAAGCCCTGCCAGAGCCTCAGCGCGTGACCTTTCTTGCCCGCGTCAGCGCGGTTCGGCTCTATTTGAATGGTGCCGATGGCAAGCATATTCGCGAGAAGGCGGGCATCAGCCGTGGCCAGGTGTACCGCCTGCTGACCGAACGTTGCCTGGCGCCGCATCCGGACGGTCGTATCTATGGCTGGCCGCGAGCGAATCGCCCCGAGCAGCTATCATGGGATTATGGTTCGCCCTTCTCCGCTATCGCCCGGTCCGCGCGAATGCATCATGGCCGTCCGCAGCTACAACTTCAGGTGCAAGCGGAGACAACTTCAGGTGTGTGAGCGGCGTGCGCTGTGAAAGTGACGTAAGAACCGGTGGATGGCCTTACCTGATAACCCACATTATCAGGCTTGAATTTTTACGGGATTTACCGGGTTTCTGAGGCGGCACTTGGGAAAACCGGGGATGGCGGAGGTGCCGGAACCGGCGCCACAAGGCCCGCAGAGCCACAAGGCCCGCAGACACGCGGCGCTGACACCGCTTGAGATCCGCCACGTGTGCGGCGATTCTCACAGTGTAGCCGAAAATGGCGTCGCTGCCCCGCCTGCGACGCCACCTGAATACCCCTTCCCGACTGTCATTCATCCTCGCGCGCGCCGCGCGGAAAGCGTCATCCCGCCATTATTATCAGGTAAGATAGGCTTGCTGCCGTTCTCTTCCCTGCCATGGCCCAACATAACCTCGTCGCTGCCGACACCCCGCGTTATACCCGCGCCGACTTCACGGCGCTGCGCTTCCGGCTCAACCGCATCCCGACCGAACAGATCCTGGCGCGCGTCTATGACGAAGAGGCGCTGCACGCCGCCGGCATCGACACCGCGGCGCAACTCGAAGCCCGGCTCGATGCCATGCGCGATCACCTGGTCGAGCGCGTCTGCCTGAGCAACCCGTACCTGTCGGCGAGCCTGGCGGACGCGCGCCGCTTCAACAGCTGGCCGAAATCGGCCATCGACTATCTGGTGCGTGCCGCCGATCAGGACTTTTCCGCGCCGCAGCCCGACGACCCGGTGTCGGCCTGGCTGCGTCCGATCGTGTTCCGGGCGCTGCGGCACGAGCACATCCAGACGCTCGGGCAACTGCACGCCTACATCGCGCTGCGGGGCCGGCGCTGGTACCTGCCGGTGCCGCGGCTCGGGGCCGGCAAGGCGCGCGCGATCGAGCGCTGGCTGCAGTCCCAGGCGGCGACGCTGGGGCCGCTCGCGGTCGTCGACGACACGCCGCAGGCAGCGTTGGTCGAGCTGGGCCCGGATCTCGCGCGCAAGCTGGTGCCGCTGGAGCAGATGGGACGGGTCGTGGCGATGTTCGACGGCAGCGAGGGCCGCAACCGGGCGCCAGGTTCCTGCCTGATTGCCGCGCGAAACGACCTCGAGGCCATCCAGGCCTACCTGTATCGCTTCCGCGACCGCAACAAGACCGCGCGCGCCTACCAGAAGGAGCTGGAGCGCTTCCTGCTCTGGTGCGTGGGCGTGCGCCGCATCGCGCTGTCGAGCGTGGGCGTCGACGATTGCGAGCGCTACAAGGATTTCCTGGCGCAGCCGGATCCGTCCTGGGTCGGCCCCAAGGCGCCCCGCAGCTCGGCCCGCTGGCGCCCCTTCGCCGGCGCCCTCAAGCCGGAATCCCAGCGCTACGCGGTACTGGTGCTGCGTGGCTTCTTTGCCTGGCTCGTGGGGGTGCGCTACCTGGGCGGCAACCCTTGGCTGCTGGTCCCGGATCCGTTGACGGCGCGCCGGGAGGTGCCGATCGCGGTCGAGAAGGCCTTGCCGGGGCAGCTATGGACGGCACTGGTGCAGCCTGGTGGCATCCTCGACCAGCTCTGTGCGAAATGGCCCGCAGTACCGGTGACCGCGCCGCTGACCGCAAAGGATGCCGACGCGCCCGGTGCCCAGTACCGCCTGGCGCGCGCGGCCGTGCTACTGCTCGGTTGCAGTGGCGCACGCCGCGAAGAGGCGGCCGGCGCGCAGCGCTGCCACCTCCAGCCGGTGCCGGAGCAAGCCGGCATCCCCGCTGGCCTGTGGGAACTGGCGCTGCTCGGCAAACGCAGCAAATGGCGCACCGTGTTCCTGCCGGCGCGCGCCATCGACGCGTTGCGCGCGCACTGGGCCGACCGCGGCCACGATTTCGAGAACGCCGATCAGGCGTTGGCGTTGCTCTCCCCGGTGGTGGTGCCGTCGACACGTACTGCCCAGGCGAAGCATCTCAGCTTGACGGACGGCGAATCGGTCCTCACTGGCAAGGGCTTCTCACCGGATGGCCTGTACCAGCTATTGACGGCGACGCTGCAGCGCATCGCCGACGACGCCTCGCTCCCCATGACCGAGCCAGAGCGGGACCTGTTGCGCCGGGCTGCGCCTCACGCGCTGCGGCATACGTTTGCTACTCATGCGGTGGCCAACGAGATGCCTGCGGACGTCCTCCAACGGCTATTAGGGCACGCCTCACTGCAAACGACCTCTTTGTATGTCCGAGCGGAACGCGCGCGCGGCCTCGCTGCGGTGTCGAAGCTCTTCCCCAGTTAGTGCGCTGCCCCGGGAACGGATGCCCCCCGACTTGGCGCGGACGCCGCAGCTTGTGTGCACCAGCCGTCTTGCACGGCGACCGCTGTTGGCTGCTGCGTATCCCCTCATTCGTCTGGGTGGTCACGGCGGGCCGTGGCGACTTCTGGGATAGCGGCGCCAAGGTCAGCATTCCACATCGGCGAGCCGGCCATTTGATCCCATGCCCACGGAAGCATCACCACGTCAAGGCTAACGATTGGCGCGAGCAACGTCATTGCGACCTCAGATTCCAATTGGCTGGTAGGCACGTCGCGCGGGTAAGCCGATCCGGGGCGCGGCTGTCCCGAGTTGGGACAGCCGCCGGGGAGAGTCGCCGCTCTCCGAGTCCGAGCAACGCAAGCACATCATAGCGACTTGAGAAGGTTGCGTCCTTGATAGGCGCCGCTTACCGAGCGGCCTGCGCCGGCACCATATCGCCATTGTCCCAACTTGGGACAGCCTCTCCAAGGGTACGGCGGCGGAACGCCCCGTTTTTTTGACGCCGCTGAACAAATGCCCCAAGTCGGGACAGTCTTGGTTGCCGCGCGACATAGGTCTGCCGCCAGCGTCGGTGTAATGTGCGAAGCCGACCTGTAGGTGGGCAGGGCCATGTCGTCCCGGGGGACGGCCGCGACGCTCGCCCGAAAGAGCGCTGGTCGCGGCTGCGGCAGTAGCCATCCCGGTGTCCCAAGTCGGGACAGATTCTTGCGCGTTCCCCCGCGTGTCACCTTGCCGCCGGCCAGGTCATTGCCGACGGGACAGAGTCTGGATGGATCGCACGGCGCCCAGCCCAGCTTCGGCGCGAGGCGCCGCGCCTGACCGTGGCTCCTTCTGGCAGCCGCCATAGCGACGACTTTGTTGACTCGGGAAAGCCCGTGCACGGATACAGTGATGGAACAAATCGCTTCGATGATCTCCCCTCAAAAAGTATCCCGAGTTGGGACAGTCTCAGCGGCGGCACGACATAGGGTCGCCGGCAGCGTCGCTGCGACGTGCGATTCTGACCTGCAGGTTGCAGCGGCCATTGTGCTCCTTGGGACCGCAGCCAGACTCGTCCGAAACAGTGGTGGCCTCCAGCTGCGGCATCTCCGCGTCCCCAGTCGGGACAGTTTCGCCAACGTTTCACCGTGTCCCACGTTGCCGCCTGCCGGCTTACCTCTCGAGGCCAAGTCCACTACTCCTCGCCATCATTACCGACGCGCGCGTGAGCGCGAGTTTCCTGGCCGCTACCATCCCCACTTGGGACAAGTGCCGGCGGTATGACCGTGAACGTTCAATGCGAGCGCATCACTGCAAAACGGTAGGGATCGCGCTTTGGGTTGGCATCGCTGGCAGAGCCCCTAAGACGTGGTGTCCCTAGTTGGGACAACCTCGGCTGCGTTGGAATGCGCAAGAAACTGTCCCGACTTGGGACACCGGGAAGGCTACAGCCGCGGGTGCGACCGCCGGCTTTCGGGCCAGCCTTGCTACCCGGAGGGGCGGGGCCATTTCCCGGACGCCCGCGGCTGGCCGCTCGCCGCCGCGTTGGCCATGGGGCCGAGTTGGCCGGATCGCCCAGAGTTTCGCCACTTCGGCGAACCACAGCGTTGTCCCACATCGCGCCTGACGGCATGAGGCCTTTCGGCCGCGGCCGGTTTGACTGACCGGCTTCGCTCGTCGCGTAGCGACGCTCGCTCAAATGCCTCAGCGCTTACCGGGGGTGTCCCAACTCAGAACAGTCTCTGCGTCCGACCCTCCGCCCACCGCACTATTGTCGCGGCGAACAAGGCGCCAATGCCCCGCCGCCGAGGCTCCTGTGCGACTGTCCCAACTTCGGACAGCCGTCGCGATGCAGCGGTCGCACAGCTCCTCGCACATTCATCCAGTCCTCTGCACTGCAGATTGCAGGTACGCTTCCCGCGTAGCATCCCTCCTGCAATGCGCCGGACCGAGCAGAAACTCCCATGGGCCTGTCAGTCCCAAATCGGGCCATCTGTCCAATCGCTGGGAGCCGCCGTTACAGAGCGAGTGAAGGCGACCCTGCCCGATACGGTAGCACCGCGTAGCAGCCGATTAGCCGATCGCGGCCAAAAAAAA
>NZ_JALHRY010000035.1:0-12781 GCF_023952485.1 Cupriavidus mimosae
GCAGGCTAGGCAAACAATGATCGAGACGGCTTACCGGCTGCGGGCGACGCCGGCGAGTCGTGACATCAAATCCAGACTATCCCATTCTCCACGTAATGAACCCCTGCAGTTGGGTTCGTTCTGGCACAGCATGTGCAGCATGTATTTGGGCTTTTCCAATTGTGGCCGGAAGGTAGCTTTGAGAATTACCGCATTGGCCCGGTAGCACTGTCGGCGGAAACTGGTCGCGTCACCAGCACAATGGTCGACCAGGTTTGACAGCCTGACCCTTGTACGCCGGACGAGTAGCGAAGCTGTATCCTCTCGTCTTTCGCCTATGTACGCCCTTACGGGCGGGCCGAGGCGGGGGAGCCATCGGGCTCGCCGGTTCGTACATGCCGGTCTGTCAACCCTGCCTCGCGCTCGCCCACCCGGTTGACAGCGGATGGCGAGCCTCCACTACCCTATGTACGGAGGTCGCAATGACTAGCACCACCCCAGCTCCCCAAGAGCCCACCCTCGCCCAAAAACAAGCCCAGCTAGCCGAAAACCTGGCCAAAGTCGACCGCGCCCAGTTCCGCCGCCGCGCCAAGGCTGCCCCACCGCAACCCAGCAAAGCCGTCACCCTCGAGGACCACATCCTCGAAGTCAGCGACGACCTTCTGCGCATCAGCGCAGGTTTCCAGTCCGTCCTGACCTTGCTGGACCTGCAGGCTGGCGATACCCCTGACAGCATTGGGCTGCACGCCCTGATTTCGCCGCTCAAGCGGCAGATCGACCGGTGCGCTGATCGCCTGCAGGCGCTTGCTTGACGAGGGACAGGCCTGCGCAATGCAGGCCTGACAGTAAAACGGCGCGAGCTGGTCTCGCGCCGTTCTGGTTGTGGCCCGGAGTTCGTGCTGCAAGTTGATGTTCCGGTGCCCAGTCGAGCTCGAGCCCCGACCACCGAAACCTACCGAAAGGCGCCACCCGCCTCAAGTCACCGCACTCACAAACGCCTCAAACGCCCTAGCCTCCACCGGCGGACAAAAGAAGTGCCCTTGCCCGTAATCGCAACCAGCAGCCACCAGAATGTCCCGCTGCGACTCCGTCTCCACACCCTCGGCAATCACCCGAATGCGCAGCGCATGCGCCATGCTGATAATGGCGTGGCACAACGCCACGTCGTCCGGCCCCCGCGTCAGCGAGCGGATGAAGGACTGGTCGATCTTGATGTAGTCGATATCCAGCCGCCGCAGGTACGACAAGGACGAGTAGCCGGTGCCGAAGTCGTCGAGCGCGATCTCGATGCCGGCCGCCTGGAAGCGGGAGAGCTGGTCCATGACATCGGCGTTCTGCTCCATCAGCGAGCCTTCGGTGATCTCGATGACGAGGCTGCCCACCGGCACGTTCCTGCGCTCGATCATGCTGGACCAGGACTCGGGTCCACTCGCCGGGGCGCTGAACTCCACGGGGGATTTGTTGACCGAGATCTGGAAGTCCTTGCCCAGCAGCACCTGCCAGCGCGCAAGCTGGTCCAGCGCTTCCGTCAGCACCCAGCGGCCGATGTCGATGATGAGGCCGGATTCCTCCGCAACGGCAATGAAATCGGCCGGGCGGATCGGCCCGCGCACCGGATGGTCCCAGCGGATCAGGGCCTCGGCCTTGCAGACCTTGCCCGTGCGCAGATCGACTATGGGCTGGTAGTGCAGCGCGAACTGCCCGGCCGCCAGCGCCGTGCGCAGGTCCTGCGTGATGCGCAGGCGCTCCCGCTCCACCTGCAGCAGCGCCTGCGAGAAGATCTTCCAGCGATTGCGGCCCTCTGCCTTGGCGGCAAACATCGCCTGGTCGGCGCACACCAGCAGGGCCTCGGCGTTGTCGGCGTCCCTGGGCCAGGTGGCCACGCCGATGCTGGCCGACACCACCACCAGCTCGCCGGCCAGGCGGTAAGGCGCGGCAATCCGCTGCAGGATCGCCTGGGCAATGTCGCCGGCAACGCCGGCATCACCCACCGCGGGCAGGATCACGGTGAACTCGTCGCCGGCCAGCCGCGCCACGGTATCTGTCGCGCGCACCGATGCCGCAATGCGCCGCGCCGCCTCCAGCAGCAACTGGTCGCCCTGGTCGTGGCCGAGGGTATCGTTCACCTCCTTGAAGCGATCCAGGTCGATGAACAGCAGCGTCACCGCATCCTGCGTGCCGCGCGAACGCCCGATCTCCTGCTCCAGCCGGTCGAAGAACAGGCGGCGGTTGGGCAGATCCGTGAGCGCGTCAAAATTCGCCTGGTGCCGGATGACTTCCTCCGCCTGGCGCTTCTCGGTCATGTCATGGATCAGCGCAACGCGGCAGCGCTCGCCATACGCGTGGGCCAGGTAAGTATCCACCGTCAGGTAGGCCGGAAACTCGCTGCCGTCCTTGCGGCGGATAAAGAGTTCGCCGCTCCATCTGCCCGTGGCTGCCACGGTGGCCCGCAGGCGTTCGACCAGCCCTGCCGCATTGCCTGCCCCGCTGATGCCATAGCCCGGGCGGCCCCGGATCTCCTGGGCGGTATAGCCGGTGGCGGCGGCAAAGGCCGGATTCACGTCGATGATGGTGCCATCGAGCGACGTCACCACCATGGCCTCGCTGCTGGACGAATAGACCAGCGATGCCAGCCGCATTTCCTCCATATGGCGCCGTCGCTCCGCCATGGAGCGGCGCAGGCTGTAGTACAACAGCGCAAGCAGCAGCGTGGAAGCCATGGCACCGGCCAGGGCTACGCGGCGATAGACCTCGTAGGGCGCCAGCACCAGGCTGACCGCCTCGCCCACCACGAAATTGAGTCCGAACTCCGGCAAACGGTAATAGCCGAAGACCCGCTCCACGCCTTCGGAGCCCGACATCGCCCGATAACTACCGGTCGGGGGCGACCCGCTGGCGAGGTACGGCCTGTTGCTGACCGCCCTGGCCAGCGTACCCTCCAGCGCCGGCACGCGCGCAAGGACCATGCCGGAAGTCTTGATGACCGACGCCACTTCGCCATCGCGGTCAGTGAAGGTCTGCGCAAAGCTGGCGAACTGCTCCGGACTCACCGAGACCACGATGACCCCGTCGAAGCTGCCCGCGCGCAGGATGGGGCGCGTGAACTGGATCGACCATTTGCGCGAGACCTTGCCCTTCACCGGGTCGCTGATGAACAGCATGTCGCGCCCGCCCGCGTTCTGATGGACCCGGAAATGCTCGCGCCCGCTCAGGTCGACCTTCTCAGTGGGCGCAGGCCCGGCGATGGACGAGTAGATGAGCAGGCCATGCTTGTCGATCACCGACACCTGGAACGACAGGTCCACCACCAGGTTCTGCCGCTCACGCACCATTTCGATGAACCCCGGCTGGCCGGCCAGCCAGCTGGCCCGCAGGTCCAGCAGGAACTCGGACAGCCGCAGGATGCTGGATTTCGAGTACGCGCCGAACGCCTGGGCCTGGGCCTGGGTACGCTTCGCGGCGTCGTGCAGCAAGCGGTCCCGCTCGCTCACGAGCTGAAACGCCGCGAACGCCCATGTTGCAATCAGCCACGCCGCCGCCGCCAGGTTCAACGGGGAAAAGACCGCGCGCAGGCGCTGCAGCGCCTTGTCATAGCGGGTGGTCGGGCGTTCTGGCATCAAATGGGTATCGCAGCGCAGCGAATGATTGGCAGCCATAGCAGGCTAGTCGAGGTCAGCGGGCCCGACAAGTAGCACGCACTTTAGTCCCGTGCTCACCGCGGAGCCGGGGCCGGCTTGCGCGAAAGCGTAACGTCCTGATTTTGCCCGGCTCGCGACTGCGAGAGGGCGGGGTCATTATGGAAACTATGTGCCATTCCGGCCTGATTGACGCCCCCCAAAGGGGCTAAGGCATTTTAGCGGCAGACATCGTGGCACCGCATTCTTGCCCGCGCAGGCGAACATCAGGCATCCTTTACGGCCGTGGAACCCGCGAAAGACGTGGGCCTCATTCTCGCAATTGGTGGAGGATGTGCGGCTCGACACAACGGACGCAGAAGCCTCGATACGCCCTCAACACCCATCCGCTGATCGCAGAACGGCGCGAGCCGTCTGGCCTCGCGCCGTTCTGGTCGGCCACCAAATCAGTGCGGCAAGTTGATGCTTCGGTGTCCCTAAAGATAGAACCGCTGATCGCTGAGGCCTACTCAAGCAAGCGCAATTCAATTGCACGGGATTACGCTGCCTTTATCCCTTGTAGCCGTTCAAGCTACCGGCCAAAAAGCGTGCACATGCCCACGTTACAAGCATCAGGAGCATGGATTCTTCCCCTCGGCCGGTGACCAACAGCCAGACGGACCAAAGGAAGCCCCCAAGACCCAGCACCAGGGCGCAAAGAAGGCGAGCGAGCCCAAAGCCCGTGCACCAGGGAGGCGGCGGCGGTTTCTTGTCATCGTTGTCGGTCATTGCGTCTCTCTGTGCAGGGAATGAAGCCTCTGTCTTCGAACACCTCTATTTGTGCTGACACAGTCACCCTATGTCGTTCTGCTCGCTCCCTCGGTGCGCACGGGCACGTTCCAGCTGGTCCGGCGTCGGCTTCAGCTCCGCCAGCATGTGGCGGGTATCCATGGGCTGAAGCCGCAGTATTCCCTCACGACCGAGCCGCTGATCGCTGCGACATCCTCATGCAAGCGCATGCCCGCGCATAGCTCCGCCAATCGTATCCAGCTCCGCCAGTACCGCATCGGTCAACACAATCTCCCCCGCCTTCAAGTTCTCCCTCAAATGCCCCACCGACGAAGTCCCGGGAATCAACAGCACATTCGGCGCCCGATGCAGCAGCCAGGCCAGCGCCACCTGCATCGCCGTCGCTCCGATCCCTTCCGCCACCTTTGACAACCCCGCCGACTGAATCGGCGTGAACCCGCCGAGCGGGAAGAACGGCACGAACGCAATCCCCCGCTCCGCTAGCTCATCCACCAGCGCATCATCGCCACGCTGCACCAGGTTGTACTGGTTCTGCACACAGACAACCGGCGCAATCTTCTGCGCCTGCGCCACCTGTGCCGAAGTTACGTTGCTCAGCCCGATGTGGCGGACCAGTCCCTGCCTTTGCAGCTCGGCCAGCGCAGTGACTTCCCTTTCGATCGAGCCTTCCGATGGCGCATGGATATCCCCCATGAGCCGCAGGTTGACGACATCCAGCACCTCGACACCCAGATTGCGCAGGTTGTCATGGACTGCTTGCTGGATGGCCTCCGGCTCAAGTGCCGGCAGCCACGTGGCGTCTTCGCCGCGGCGGGCGCCTACCTTGGTGACGATTGCCAGGTCATCCGGGTAAGGATGGAGGGCTTCGCGGATGAGCTGGTTGGTGATGTGCGGGCCGTAGAAATCACTCGTATCGATGTGGTTGACGCCGGACGCCACGGCTTCGCGCAGCACTGCGATGGCCGCGTCGCGATCCTTCGGCGGGCCGAACACGCCAGGCCCGGCGAGCTGCATGGCGCCGTAGCCCATGCGGTTGACTGTGCGGCCGGCAAGCGTGTAGGTGGTGGCGGGACGGCGAGGTTGGGACGTGGGGGACATGGCGCTCCTTGATTCGGTTTGGCTGAACAGTGGCGCCAGTATGTTTGGCGTTGCAGTGTTTGATAATCCGGCCTAGATTGAATAGGCTGTTTCAAAAATTGAACACTGAGATGGAATTCAACGATCTGGCCGCGTTTGTGTCGGTGGCCCGCGCCGGGGGCTTTCGGGATGCGGCGCGGATCAGCGGCGTGTCGGCGTCAAGCCTGAGCATCGCCGTGCGCCGCCTGGAATCGAAGCTGGGCCTGCGCCTGCTTAACCGCACCACCCGCAGCGTCGCCCCGACCGAAGCGGGGCTGCGCCTGCTTGAGCGGCTCACGCCGCTGTTCAGCGAGATGGAGTCCGCGCTGGACGTCCTGAACGCCTTCCGTGACAAGCCGTCCGGCACGCTCAAGCTGAACGTGCCGTCGAGCGCCGCGTGGACGGTGTTGCCAGCCATCCTCCCGCCGTTCCTGGAGGCCTACCCCGACATCCGCGTAGAACTTGTGGTCGAGGATGGGTTCGTCGACGTGCTCGCCATCGGCTGCGACGCAGGCATCCGCTACGAGGAGCGGCTTGAGCAGGACATGGTCGCCATCCCGATCGGGCCGCGCGTGCAACGCTTCGCGACGGCGGCAACGCCTGGCTATCTCGACCGGCACGGCAGGCCGGAGCACCCGCGCGAGTTGCTCTCGCACGTCTGCCTGCGCGGGCAGTTCGCCAGCGGCGCCACGCCACCGTGGGTGTTCGAGCGGGATGGGGAGGAGTTGCGACTGGATCCTCCGCACCGGTTGCTGATCCGGCCTGCTGCATCGATCGACCTGGCGATCAGTACGGCGCTGGCGGGGGTAGGGGTGATCCACATCTTCGAGGGCAAGCTGCGGCCGTATCTCGACGGCGGGGCGCTGGAGCCGATTCTTGAGCCTTGGTGGCAGAAGTTCTCGGGGCCGTTTCTTTACTATCCCGGGCGAAGGCACTTGCCGGCGCCGTTGCGGGCGTTTGTGGATTTTTTGAAGGCGCCGGCGGCAGCGAATTGAGCACGCGGGTGCTGCGAAGTGCCGCAAGGCGAGGCCTCAGTACTCCCTCAAAATCCAGCTGCTGATCGCCGCAAAATACTCTCGCAACCACGCATGGAATCGAAGATACAAAGGCGTCCGGGCCCCCACGCCGAATGCCTCCCCGAACCCCGCCTTCCGCGCGATCCCCACCGCCCTCCGCACGTGGAAATCGCTGGTCACCACGACAATCGCACCGGCAGCATCAATGCCCTGTCCGTCCAGCAACCGCCGGCTGAACGCCAGGTTCTCCTCGGTACTGGTACTGCGTCCTTCGCGAATCACCCGGTCCGCCGCTATCCCGCGCGCAAAGAGGTAGTCGGCCATGATGTCCGCCTCGACACACTGCAGCCCAAAGTCCTGCCCGCCACTCACAACGACCTTGGCCTGCGGCCACCGCTGCGCCTGCACTAGTCCCTGATCCAGTCGCGCAATCAAGGTTGGCGACGCCTTGCAGTTAGGGGTGCCAGATCCAAGAATGATGATCGCCTTCACCGCCGTCCCCGGGGGTACGGAAGCGCCCATGCCGCTGCGGATGCCATAAAAGAAAACGCCGACAGTAACCAGCCACACGGCGAACGCCATCCATCCGGCACGCCAAAGCCACTGCCGCCGCCGATCCGCTTTCCGCCATCGCGCCACGCCATTCCAGCACAGCGCGAGCAGCAGGAACGCGATGCCAATGCACGCCGGCAACGTGATGCCGAAGTTGAACAAGCCCATCCCCATCAGTGCGACGGCGTCGCCGAGCAGCACGGCGCCAACCAGCGCCAGGGCAAGGCGTATCCAGCGGGTGCTTTGCTTCACTGCGGGGTTCTCCAGGTAGTTGGTTGCCAGATTATCCAACGGCATATTCATACATCAGCGGCTGTTCCGTACTGGCTTCCTTCCAAATCCCGACATCGATCAACGCCCTTGCCTCCGCAGCCAGTTCCGCGATAACGGCGCGGACCGCCGGGTCTGCCATGCGTGCGCGCCGCTGTCCCAGGCATACGGTGCGCGCAATCGGCGGATCGATCCTGCACGCTGCCAGCGTCCCTTGCAGAATCTCCCGTGTCACCGCACTTCTGGCGAGAACGCTGAACATGCCACCAGTTTCCACGAGCCGTATCAGCCGTTGGCCGGCGTCTATTTCAACGCGAACGTCTAGTGACACGTTCTCGCGCGCGGCATGGGCCTCCAGTGTTGACCGAATGGCATGCAGGCGCGACGGCATCACCAGGGGATACCTGTCCAATGTCCTTGCCTGCACCACGCCTGTGTCTGGCAGCGATCCCGGCCCGCCTACCAGTTGCAGGTCCTCTCTAGCGATGGGTTCGCAATGCACTTCCGGCGTTGCCGTCCGGTCAAACACCACCGCCAGATCAAGCTGCCCTTCGGATAGCCAGTTCCACAGGTAGCCGGAGAACGTTTCCACCAGGCGCAGGCGAATTTTCGGGTAGCGGGTGGAGATGCGATGGACCAGAGGCAGGGCGATTACGGCGGCAGATGAAGAGGGCAGGCCCAGGGAAACTTCGCCGCCAGGGTCAGTTGTGCACTCCTGCAGCTCCTGGAACGTGGACTCGACGAGATTCACGATCTCGTAGGCGCGCCGTAGCAGGCGTTGTCCCGCTTCAGTCGGCTTGACGCCGCGAATGCCCCGCGTCAGCAGCACCGTCCCCAGCACATCCTCCAGCCGGCTCACGGTGACGGTCAACGCCGGCTGGGCAATTCCGAGCCTGCGCGCCGCGGCCGTGATGCTGCCCTCTTCGCAAATTGCGATGAAGGCGATCAGGCGGGGGATGTCCAGTTTGCGGGCGTTCTGCATAGGTTGCCATAGTACGAATTTATGCCCCCCAACAAAACAGATATTGGACGGCATAGTCGACGCGCAACAGACTACAGACCCAGAAGCCGCTACGCCATGCGGCCGCGCTCATGAACAAATGGAGGAGGACATCGTGCTACCAGACCCTGTTTCGCATACAGCCGCAGAGATTTCCCTGGTCGGTGCGGTTGAGCCAGCTGCGCCGCCCATGTCTGCGCTGCGTGCGCAATGGTGGCGCCTGCTGGATCGTCGCGTTGGCGTTGTGCCGTTGCCCGTGTATCTCGCGCTGCTGCCGGTCGTGGTGGGATTCGCCATCCTTGGCAAGGTGCCATCGGATCTCACGATGGCGATCGGCGTCTTGTCGTTGGGCGGGTTCTTCTTCATGGAGCTCGGTCGCCGTGTGCCGATGCTCAGCCTGATGGGCGGCGCTGCGATCCTTGCGTTCGTGGTGCCATCGGCGATGACCCACTACGGCCTGATTCCGCCGTCGCTGGTGCTGCCGATCAAGGAATTCGTCAAGGCGTCCAACTTCCTTTATCTCTATGTGGCGGCCATTATTGTCGGCAGCATTGTCAGCATGGAACGCGAGGTGCTTCTCGGTGGCTTCCTGAAGATCTTTGTGCCGCTGACCGTCAGCTCGGTCGTCGCCGGTGCCGTCGGAACACTGACCGGCATGGCGATGGGGCTGGATGCCTTACCGGGCATTCTTCTTTGTCGTCGTCCCCATCATGGCCGGAGGACTTGGCGAAGGCGCCATCCCGCTCTCGATGGGGTACGCGCTGATTACGGGACAGCAACAGCCGGACCTGTTTGCGCAGATCATTCCCGTAGTCATGCTTGGCAGCTTTGCCGCAGTGTTGCTGTGCGGGCTGCTCAATGTCCTGGGCAAGCGCTTTCCGCAACTGACAGGAGAAGGCGTGCTGCAGCGCGGCTCGCAAACGACTGCATGCGAGAAGGCGGCGTCTGCGACGTCTCCGACGGCACCGGTGTTTGATCCGGCCGGCCTTGCCGGAGCCATGGTGACCATCGTCGCGTTTTATCTGGTTGGCGTGTTGGTCCAGCGTGTCCTGGAGTTTCCGGCGCCGATCACCATGCTGTTCCTGATCGTCGCGGCCAAACTTGGGCGCGCCATCTCGCCCGCGCTGGAGCAAGGCGGAAAGGGTGTGTATCAGTTTTTCTCCGGCATCGTTACCTGGCCATTGCTGTTTGCGCTGGGCGTCGCACTGACGCCGTGGCGCGAGTTTGTCAGCGCGTTCACGGTGCCCACCGTCGTCACGGTGTTTGCCACGGTGGGGTCCATGATCGCCAGCGGGTTCTTCGTGGCGCGCTTCGTCAATATGTATCCCATCGATGTCGCGGTCGTTACCGGTTGCCACAGCGGCCAGGGCGGTGCCGGAGACATCGCCATTCTCACTGCGGCAAACCGGATGCAGCTGATGCCGTTTGCGCAGATAGCGACGCGCATCGGCGGCGCCATTACCGTAACGTTGGCTCTTATCGCAATTCGCCATGTTCACTGATACCTCGGTCGATGCAAGCAGACTCATCGCGCTCAGGGCAGTGCGCGGCTTTCATGTCGGCGGACGGCCAGTCGACCTGGTCGACCTGCCGCATCGGCACGTGGCCACGGTGCCGGGTGTCCAGCCACGTGTCTCCAATCCGAATGGGCGTTACCAGGTGGGGCAGCTCTATGTCCAACAGTTCGACCTGGCTGCGCCCACGGCCAAATACCCTTTGCTGATGTGGCACGGCGGCGGCATGACCGGTGCCACGTGGGAATGCACACCGGATGGCCGGCCGGGCTGGCATGACTTCTTCATGCGCAAGGGATACGACACCTTTGTGAGCGACGCGGTAGAGCGTGGCAGGGCTTCGTGGGCCCCGGCGTACGTGGTGTCGGAGATGCCGGAGCACCGGACCTTGGAGCAGGCGTGGGACATCTTCCGTTTCGGACCCATGGCGGGATACGATGCAGCGAATGCGAAGCGACAGGCCTTCGCAGGGCAGCGGTTTCCGATACACGCGCTGGACGAACTCGCCAAGCAGTTCGTGGCGCGGTGGACCAGCACGGCCGGCATGGCCCTGGACGCCTATGTGGAACTGATCCGGCGGGTTGGCCCATGCGTGATCCTCGCGCACAGTGAAGGCGGCCGCCTGGCGCAGTACGCCGCGCTGTCGGTGCCCGAACTGGTAAGGGGACTGATCCTCATTGAGCCTGCCGGCGCGCCATCGACAACAGTGGACGATGCAAGCCGATTGCGCGGCATCCCTCACTGTGTTTTGTGGGGCGACTATATTGCGCAGAACGCGTTATGGACGATATATCGCCGGCAAGTGGACGAATGGTTGTCGGCCCTGCGGCAAGCGGGGGCGGGTGTCACTGAGTTTGACCTGCCAGCCATGGGCATCCGCGGGAATTCTCATCTACCGATGATGGACGACAACAACTTGCTTGTTGCCGGACTGGTCCATGACTGGATCCATCGTGCGGTGGTGGGCGACGGCCCGGCCCAAAGGACGTGGCGACGCTTGTCGCCAGCATGAATGACGTTTGGACGGCGGTGCGTGCTGACCACGCCGGCTCGCCGCCGCAACTGATTACGGCCAAAAGCGGCGAAGGTCCACAGGCGATTGAGCAGGCGCCCCGGCGCCCCCTGTCAACGCTCCTGCCCCTGCCGCAACGCAGGCGCCACCGCACACGCCACCAGCAGCAGCGCCGCCATGATGATCAGTCCATTGCGCGTGCTACCGGTGGCCTGTTCGATCGGCCCCATCACCGACGGCCCGATAAATCCCCAATCAGCCCGCAGGTATTGATCAGCGCCAGGCCGCCCGCCAGCGCCACACCCTTGAGGCACGTTCTCGCGAATGCCGATCCTTTGCCAGCTTGCGGGGCGCGTGGCCGTATCTCGAGATCCAGCATGGCAGGACAAACTCGTCGCCGCCGCATATTCATGCGTGTTCAGTGATTGCCCGCATGTCGTGCCCACCCACAAGGAGGAACAAGTTTAAGGCTAGCCCTATGGATGCACGACCCAAGGTTGGTTAATCCTAAGCATCAGGTCGGTCAACCTGAAGCCACAATGCCTGACATTCGTTTTGCACTTCGAAACGGGGATAAGACCAGTTCGAACGGGACCACGGCGGCGGTGGGAGGGACGATCTTTTGGCGATATGGTCAAGACTGGATGACCGTTACACGCGCGAAGGAGTACAAATGACGCGAACCGTTCTCTTAGCATCCCTGCTCGCGCTTTCCGTTACCGCCCACGCCCAACAAATCCCGGCGGCCATCATCGACAGTTGCCTGCTCCTCGACAGACCGTCGGACGTCTCGATCTCAATCACCCGGATTGAGGGGGAGGCGGATCTTATAGACGACGTCACTGTACCCGGTTACCAGCTATTCACTCCCGGGGGCGCAAGCAACAAGCATGCGATTGGCTACGCAACCAGCAAGCGCGGAAGCAACGACTTCATCTTCGCCGGAGCGAGCCGCGGTTACATCAATCGTGCAGCCGCTCTTGGAAAGCACCGACCCTCGCGCGTCGAGCAACCGATCCTTGCTGCCTACGCGCTGCTGCGCCAGCATGGGCGGCGCTATGTATGCGTGATGGAAAGCAACGGCAATGGCAGCGCCGCCTTTGTCCGGTCAGTCTACGTAGGACGGATCCCATCGTCGAAAGGTGCGCGGCTTAAGCTGTATTACAAGGTGGCGGATGTGAAGTGGTTCAGGCAATAGCTAGGGAGATGCGTGGAGAGCAAATATGAAATTAAGAGGTTTGCCAATATTCCTATTTCTAACCGGATGTTCCACGATGTCCGGAATTCCGGATGAATGGCCCTCTAACTGGCCGACACTTCAGGGAGTCAAGTCGAATGCGTGCCCGAATTTGGAAGGTACGTACAGGAATGTCGGGGAGGCCGTTTATAGCGGTGCGATGCTGACCACAAGAACCTTATCGGTTCGATTGATTAAGTTCGGACCGAGATCATCACGCTCGAGTGTTCGTCTCACCCAACCATCGGACACAGTTCTGGAAGTGGAGGTAATTGAGCAAGGAGCAGTCCTGCGAAAGGAGACTCTGTTTAGAAACAAAGGCGATTTTCATTGCGATGACGAGGGCCTGTGGGTTCGCCCTAGCAAATACACAGCCAAGGACGGCACGGGCTACGGTCACTCAAGTACCAGCCTAGGCTTCAGGCCGGCAGATGGACGCGTTTTGGCGGCGAAGGAGCGTACCAGCGGCATCGCGGTCATAGGTTGGCTTATCCCCATCCCGCTTGTGCAAACTATCTGGTACCGCTGGGATCCATCGGATGACAGGGACGATGGAAGACCGGTATGTCGCGACGATTGCGACAGGCTCTCACAAGCCGAGTTAAGCGGAGGCATGGGAGATGAAGTTGTGACCCGCAATCCGTAATGCGGCTTTGCCTAT
>NZ_JALHRY010000036.1:0-12264 GCF_023952485.1 Cupriavidus mimosae
ATAAACAACGCGCACGGGGCATTTGTAGTGCGCCAGTCGTGCCCGACAAAAGGCAATGATTCCCTCCTCGGCAGGTTCGCTCACCCCATCCTTGAGTTCGATGAACGCGCAGGGCGATTCTCCCCATTTGGGATGAGGTTGCGCCACAACCGCGGCAATCAGCACCGCCGGGTGCTGGTGCAAGACATCTTCGACCTCGACGGACGAGATGTTCTCGCCACCCGAGATAATGACGTCTTTCGATCGATCGGTAATCTGGATGTATCCGTCCGGATGCACCACTGCCACGTCGCCGGTGTGGAACCACCCGCCACTGAACGCGCGCTGGGTGGCTTCGGGGTTTTTCAGGTACCCCTTCATCACGATATTGCCACGTAACATGAGTTCGCCCTGAGTCTTGCCATCCCACGGCACAGCACTCATCGTGTCAGGATCCGCGACATACAATCCAGGTTGTGCCCGAGGTGTAGTTCAGAGCGATGGCGTCCCATTCATCCTCGGGATAGAGACCCGGAAAAGCCGGATCGCCCTGCTGAAGAAACTGCTCATATTCGAACTCGCCAATCAACTCTCCCGCCGGCGCCAGGGGGTCGAGGATATCAATAACCAGCGGAGGGCTATCCAGTCTCATCAGGTACGCACCGCGATGGCTGGGAACAACGCCCTTGGGGTCGGAGACGTATTCGTAGTGACGGGGGCCGGATCGGGCCTCGGGGCCGCCACCGCAATGGCGCTGGCGGAGGCAGGGGCGAAAGTGGTCGTCGTCGATCTTGACTCGAACTCGGGACAGGTTGTTGCCAGGCAGGTGGGCGGCATTTTCGTCCGGGCTGATGTCACGAAAGAGGAAAGCGTCAAGCAAATCTTCGACTATGCCAAGGCGCTTGGACCGTTGCGAGGACTCGTCAACTGTGCAGGCGTTGCGCCCGCTGAGAAGGTGATTGGCAAGAGCGGCGTGCACGGGCTGGCCTCATTCCAGCGCGTGCTGGAGATCAATGTTGCCGGCACGTTCAATGTGCTGAGGTTGTCGGCCGCCCTGATGGCGGAACAGCAGGCAACAGGCGATGGGGAGCGCGGCGTTATCGTCAACACGGCATCTGTTGCTGCCTTTGACGGACAGGTCGGCCAAAGCGCTTATGCAGCTTCAAAGGGCGCGGTGGTGGCAATGACGCTTCCGCTGGCGCGTGAACTCGCGCGCTTCGGGATACGTGTGGTCACGATTGCGCCGGGCATCATGGCTACCCCATTGCTATTGGCCATGCCGGATGAAGTGCAGAAGTCGCTCGGTGCGTCTGTACCGTTTCCTCCGCGGTTGGGCAAGCCGCAGGAATTCGCGGATCTCGTCAAGCATGTGATTGGCAACTCGTACCTCAATGGTGAGGTCATTCGACTCGACGGTGCCATCCGTATGGCAGCAAAGTGAGGGAATCATGCTGAACTCAAACATCGACCCCATCGTCATCCTGTCTGCAGCGCGAACGCCAATGGGCGGTTTTCAGGGAGAGTTGTCCCCATTGACGGCCCCGGAACTGGGAGGCGCTGCCATTCGTGCGGCCGTGGAGCGCGCGAACGTGAATGTAACGTCTGTCCAGGAATTGCTCATGGGATGCGTGCTGCCGGCTGGCGTCGGCCAGGCTCCGGCGCGCCAGGCCAGCATTCACGGCGGCCTGAGTCTCGCCGTGCCGTGCACCACGATCAGCAAGGTATGCGGATCCGGTATGAAGGCGGTCATGTTGGCGCACGACCTGCTTGTGGCGAAGACCAACGACATCATGGTCGCGGGCGGCATGGAGTCAATGTCCAATGCGCCCTACCTGTTACCGAAGGCTCGAGGCGGGTATCGACTGGGTCATGGGACGGTCCTGGACCACATGTTCCTTGATGGTCTTGAAGACCATTACAGCGAAGGCACGCGCGGACGCTTGATGGGAACCTTTGCGGAGGACTGTGCTGCTACGTACGGATTCACAAGAGATGCGCAAGACGAATGGGCGGTGTCGTCCACGCTGCGTGCGCAAGCCGCAATGGAAGCCGGGGACTTTGACTGGGAGACCGTGCCACTCACGTTGGAGGGTCGCAAGGGGCGGGTGCAGGTAAGAAGTGATGAGCAGCCCCGCAAGGCTGATCTGAACCGTATTTCCACCCTGAAGCCTGCTTTCAGGAAAGACGGGACGGTGACGGCTGCAAACTCGAGTTCGATCTCGGATGGGGCTGCCGCAATGGTTCTTGCACGGCAATCCGTCGCAGAGACGATGGGGCTGCAACCGATTGCGAGGATCGTCGGTCACGCGACACACGCGCAAACTCCGGCGACATTCACCACTGCGCCAATCGGGGCGATCCAGAAGCTGCTCGGGCAACTGGAATGGTCCGCATCGGAAGTCGATCTTTGGGAGATCAACGAAGCATTCGCGGTTGTCGCAATGGCGGCCGCGCGCGATCTCCGGCTGGACCGGGACAAGATCAACATCCACGGTGGCGCCTGTGCCTTGGGTCACCCCATCGGCGCTTCGGGTGCGCGGATCCTGGTCACGCTGTTGGCAGCGCTTAAGAAAACTGGCGGCCGTAGAGGGATCGCCAGCCTGTGCATTGGCGGTGGTGAGGCGACCGCCGTCGCCGTTGAGATGGCTTGATCATCGGTCGTGCTGCATCTCCGACGCGATGCAGCACGACTGCTGTCGCAAACGTGGATTAGTCGCCCATGTGGGCGAATTGCCGAAGTCCCTCAAGATCGATCACTTGGATCGCGCCGTATTCCATTGCAACCATGCCTGCATCAGCAAGTTCGCGAAGCGCTCGATTGGTATTCTGGCGCGACAGTCCTGTGAGCCGTCCAATTTCTTCCTGCGACAGCGCCAGGGTCCGGTCGGTCGAAGGGTAGAGTTGACGGTGAAACAATTCGGTGAGGCAGAACGCCACACGACCTGCTGCTTCGTGAAGCCTCAGGTTATGCACTAGGCCGACATAGTAGCCACAACGTGCGTTGAGCTGATCGATAACGTATCGGCTAAATGTGTGATTCTGTTCGAGCAGCCAGAGGAAAGTCGCTTTCGGTACATAGGCGATCCGGCTGTCTTTCAATGCCACTACCGAATACTGTCGTGGTTCGTCCTTGAGGACAGCACCCTCGCCAAACCATGCGCCCGCGGGCATGCTGGCGAAAGTAATGGCTCTTCCGCATGCGGATGCAGTATCTACTTTGACAATACCTTCGACAACTCCAAGCCAATGATCGGCCGGGGCGCCGCGGTGACAGGCCGTGCCTCCGGCGGTCAGGTGCTTTTCAAAGGAGTCCGTCATGACGCGCGCTTTTTCCTGGTCCGTCAGGCGATCGAACCAAGCGGAATTCCCAAAGAATGACGCGAGCGACGCGCGCATGGTCGTCTCAGCGGGCAGCGGCGGCCGAGAAATCTGTCTCCCGAAGCCGGGGGATAGCGATTGCATAGCGAGTTCTCTTTGGTTGCCCGTGGGAAGGCTCTTCTTCGCTGCGTACGGTGTGCACGAACGGAAGTCAACCTTGCGTCGCGTTCGGCTGCGGAGCGCCGATTCGCCGACAGGATGATCTTAAGCGAATCATGATTCCACTTAAGGCTAAGCGGCTCAACGGCCCATGTCAAGCCCTAATGCTCAGTAAAAGCAGGAAATTTCCCGGCTTTAAGGCTATTAAAAGTGCACTACGCTACTCGTCATCGGTCGCGTGGCACTCTTAAGTGCAATTTGGATTCCTATTTGCGCGAAACCAGGTAGGCGGCCCTGCGTTACTACGCGGCGCTCGGGGGAGGGAAGGACAGCATTTGCCCCGCAACTCCGCGCAGGCAGAATGTGATGATTGCGGTGGCATGCGCACTCAGGGACGTCGACGCCTCAGCGGCCTCATTGCTTAGCGGCACGACGAGGCCTTCAAACAGGCAGCCAACGATGCAATCTGCTGAAGCAGCGGCGTTCTGAGCGGGGAATGCCTTCTCGGTGATGCCTTGTTCGATGATTGTCTTGAAGACTCGGGAGAGGGCCCGATGATAAGTCAGGCGCGCTGACTCTACGTCGGGTTCTACAGGTTCAGCGACGAGCGCATGGGCCAGTCGTCGACCGCGGAGCGCCCGGCTGGCAAAGGTCCAGGCGGCCGCGCCAAGCTTCTCGCAGGCGGCGCCGTCTCGCATCGCAATTCCCGCTACAACTTCGACTTCGCGTTGTGCCGCCGATTTGACGACTTCGATCATCAACTCTGTTTTGGAGGGAAAGTAGCGGTAAAGCGTCCCTATCGCGATGCCGGCAGCATCCGCGATCGCAGTCATCTGCGCTTCGCGAAAGCCTGATTGCGCCACAAGTTCGCGCGCCGCTTTAAGAATAAGGGGATGCTTGTCGGCGCCACGGCGTCGGATCCGGACCCGGTGTCCATTCGGAAGATCTTGCATGTCGAATCTGCCGTAGTTCTGTTTCCGCATGGGGACCGCGGTCCACGCGATGGCGGTGCGCCGATTATGCCACGCACTGTCACCCCGTGCCCACGACGCAACCCCGTTGCCTCTGATGATCCTGCATCCTGACGCACGCACAGCTTTGTCCTATGCAAGACAATCTTCGCACGCGACGATCGTTACTGTTCCTGCTGTGGGTTCCGTGAGCACTGGAGTTGGCAATCCAGATGCACGCGTCGATGCACGATGGCCGATCGGAGTCGGCAGTGAAGTGCATGGGACCGCGGAGCACTGCGTACAACATGGCAAGGAGACACAACTATGAATCATGCTCGCGATAAGGTTTGGCGTAGCGTTGGGGCTTTGACCGTCCTCTCAACATTGGCGATCTCGCTGGCTGGATGTGGGGGTGAAGAGAGCGCCCCATCAGTCGGTGCACCTGGCCCAACGACTGCGCAAAAGTCACCGACGGAACTGTGCGGCGAGTTGAAGGGCATTGCCATTCCAGCAGGAAATATTGGCTTGGCCTCTACGGGGGCAACGATAACTTCTGCAACTTTGGTCGCTGCGAGCGACAGCGGCAATACGAGCGGTGAGTTCTGCAAAGTACTGGGCGGCATTCATCCCGTTGACTCTTCTGCACCCGACATCCAATTCGAAGTTGACCTTCCTACGGCATGGAACGGGAAGTCGCTCCACTTTGGCGGTGGTGGACTTGATGGAGTCATTCCTGACACGACTGGCTTCGCCGCATCGGGATTCTCGCCGTATGGCGAGCCGAGCGGTGTCCTTGCCCCGTTGGCTCGAGGCTATGTCACCTACGGTAGCGATGCTGGCCACCAGGCAGCCAATGACTTCGTCGGGACCTTCGCGTCAAACGATGAGGCACTAGCAAACTATGCAGGAAGCCACATAAAAAAGACGCACGACGTCGCGACGTTTCTGATGAAGACGCGATATGGGCAATCCGCGAGCCAGAGCTACTTCATTGGGGGATCTGGAGGAGGTCGGATGGGGCTCGTTGCGGCCCAAAAGTATGCGTCTGATTACGATGGCGTCATCGCCAGCTATCCTGCGTCCGGGCTGCTTGGTCTCTCATTCCAGATGGGGCGAATTTCGCAAGCCTCCCTCTCACCCGGCGGGTTTATCAATGCCGCTAAGGGCAAGGTCTTGCGAGACGCGGTCATGTCGCAGTGCGATACCCTTGATGGGGTAGCGGATGGTGTCATCAGCAATCCAGGCGCGTGCGGATTTGACGCGGCTACACTGCGCTGTCCAGGCGGTGCAGACACTGGAGACACGTGTCTGTCGGATGCACAACTCAATACCGTGGCGACAATCGCCACGCCGCTCATCACTACCTTCGACTTCGCGAATGGTATTCGAACCATCCCGGGCTACAAAGTACTTGCTGGTGCCGACTTTTGGGGGCCGCTGTATCCGTCCCTGGGTTCATCAGCAGCGGACGCCGTTGCGGATCCGGCCACGGCTGATGTGGCAAAGGCATCGTTCTTCTATGCCTTCCCGAATGCCCTGGTGAAGTATGCAATTGCTCGCGACCCGAGCCTCGACATCCTTACCTTCGGGTTCACGAATCCCGGCGCCCTGACCGCGCGGACACAAGCGGTGAGTCAGTTGATAGACGGAACGAGCGTCAATTTCGATGCCTTCAAAAACAAAGGCGGAAAGTTGATCCTGCAACATGGGCAGGCGGACCAGTTTATTCCTGCGCAGATGTCCGTTGACTTGTACAACCGCCTGCTTGCAGCCTATGGGCAGTCCCAGCTCTCATCGTTCCTGAAGTTCTATTTGCTCCCGGGCGCAGCGCATGGCTTCGGCGGCCAATTTGAAGGGGGTTACGACAGCCTGACGGCCCTGGACTATTGGGTGACAAAAGGGGTGGAACCCCATGATCTGATCGTTACCGATGTTACTCCGCCAACTACCGGTAGAAAGCGCCCGGTATGCGAGTATCCCGCGTGGCCAAAGTATGTCGGGGGCGACCCGAACAGTGCAACAAGTTACGTCTGTACTGCTTGAACCATCGAATGCACAGGTAAAGCAACCACATTGGCCCGACGTTTCGTCGGGCCAATGCATGTCGAGGATCTGGTGGTAATTGGACTTCATCCCTTGTTCCGCGCTGAGCGGAACTAAAAATAGGCCGGCTGCGCAGTTCTTGAAGGCCGAAGTAGGATTGACTTCAGCCATTCACCGCCTAGACGCGAATGGCTGAGACTGGCCGGCTACCGCCATTGCACCACGTCATCACCTGCTTGGTGGGAATGGGGAGGGTGTGACGGGGATCGCGGTAGGGACGGAGGTTACCCCCCGCCCCCCGCACAGATCCGTACGTGCAGGGCTACCGCATACGGCTCCTGCCTTGAGTCATGACGCGAAGAAGCGCTGTGTTGGGTAAGGGTGTAGAACGCGAACTGACGGTACATATGGCGCGACCCGTCGGAGGAATCGCGCCCAGGACATTCGCCCATATTGCCCACGTCGCCGGAGGGCATGTAACCAGGCTCGGCAGACCCCAGAACGGAATCTACTTAATCGCAGGTTGTTGCCCGGGACGGCGTGATAGTTGAAGTAGCCCTGCATCACACGGCGTAGCCATGTGCCGACCACTGCGATCGGTTCGTGCCGGCGCCGGTACAGCGCCTGCCGCAGTGCCTTGAGTGTGGCACGCATCCGCTTGCTCGATGTCAACCGCCTGACGATGAAACCGCCATTCGACCGCTTGGTCGCGCAAATGTGCGTGAACCCAAGAAAGTCAAACGTCTGCGGCCGGCCCAAGCCAGCGCGCTTGCGTAGGCTGGCCGCGTAGCGACCAAACTGCAACACTCGCGTCTTCTGTTCGTTGAGCGACAGCCCGAACTGAGCAAATCGTGCCTTTAAGGCCTCCAGGAATCGCGAGGCATCAGCCTCGGCCTCGAAGCCCACAACGCTATCGTCAGCATATCGCACGACGATCACGTCACCCTTAGCGTCGCGGCGACGCCATCGCTGGAGCCATAAGTCAAAGACGTAGTGCAGGTAGATGTTCGCGAGCAGCGGTGAGATCACCGCCCCCTGTGGGGTACCTACCCGTATTTCCGTCTTCGCCCCGTTCTCGATGACGCCGGCCGTCAGCCACTTGCGGATGAGCCGCAGCAGGCGCTTATCCGCAATTCGGTGCTCAAGGAACCGCATCATCCACCCGTGGTCGACCGTGTCGAAGAACGAGCGAATATCTGCGTCGAGCACCCAGTTCACTTTCTTCCAATGCAGCCCCACCCACAGCGCATCAAGCGCTTGGTGCTGGCCACGTCCGGGCCGGAACCCGTAGGAAAACCCAAGGAAGTCGGACTCGTAGATTGGTGTGAGCACTGTCACCACCGCTTGCTGGACGATCTTGTCCTCCAGCGCAGCGATGCCTAGCGGACGCTGTTTGCCGTCCGCTTTGGGTATGTACACTCGCCTTGATGGCAGGGCACGGTAGCGGCCAGCTTGCACCGCGTCCCAGAGCTTGCCTATCCGCTCGACCAAGCATTCCTCGTAGTCGTGCCATGTCACTCCATCAACCCCGGCCGCCGCCGACTTCTTCAAATGCATGAAGCTGTCGATCAGCAATCGCGGCGTGATGTGGTGCATCAGCGCGGTGAACTGCACCTTCTTGCCCGATGCCTTTTGGGCACAGGCTGCTTCGCGTACGCCGTTCAACCCCGTCGACGCGCGGGACCGGCTCTGTGTCCGGGGCGCGGGAGATTGTTCGGCGTTCCTCTTGGCTGCTCGCCTTCCCTCCCGATCCTCCGCAGACGCCGGCTTTGCGGCCGCGTCGTTGTTCGGATCGTTCCTCGGTACTACGCAAGCATCTGACTTCTCGCCAGCGTCGATGTCGGGCGTACGGCCATCGGCCTTCCCCGACCCGCCCACCGCCAGCTGCTCGGTGGGCACTGGCGAGATCTCCCAGTTCCTGTGCAGAGAGCTTCTGTGCATGCTCAGGGTCTTCGACCGCGTGGAGCCCGCCGAGAACTCGCGTTTAGCGCCCTCGACGATGTTGCCTTCCGCTTCGATCAACAGCGTCGGCGCTCCAGACAGAATGATTTCGCGGCTCAATGGCTGGCCTGCACTCTCCCCTGTCAACGCTTCGGCTGCACCCTCGCGGGTGCCGCCGCATGACTCGGGGCCAGGGTGGTTCGCTATTCCTTTCCTGTATCGAACTTTCATCGACTACTCTCTGCCAGTCTCCTGGCGCACTAATCGTACTTTTCGTGCAAAATCTGGCGGTTTCCCCGAAAGCCTTTGTCCACAACGCTTTCCGACAAGCCCACACTTGTTGACGGCTACGAATGAGAGGAGGGCGTAACATATGCGCCCGCGATTCGTATCGCGCCATCTCGATGGGGGCAAGAGATGCCGGGCTTGGGATTTCGCTATGTGGGAAGGGACCGGTTGCCGACGCGGTTGTCGGATTTCGATGTGGAGCGATATTTCGCACTGACCGACAGCGACGTCGCAGCGCTCAATGAGCGCTTTCGTCCCGACCGGCGCGCTGGGGCGGCCATCCAACTGGTATTCCTGCGCGCAAGTGGGCATAGCCTCGGCCAAGTCAGTACGCTGCCGCGCCAGTTGCTCCACTACATCGGCCAGCGGCTCGGTTTGACGACGCCGACCATTGCATCGCTTCGGACCCTATATCGCCGGTACAAAACGCTCTATGACCACCTGATCTGGGCCTGACGGCATCTGGGGTTGAAGTCAATCGGCCCGGACCAATGGGCAGGCCTCGAAGCATGGATGCGCAAAAATGCCAAGGAGTCGCTCACGCTCGACGAACTACTCCAGCACGCGAACTGCTGGCTGTACGAACGAAGGATTCTGATTCCCGCCGACCGGACGTTGCGAGATCTCGGACGATCGGTCTGGGCTGAGACCGAGCGCGACACGCTCGCCCTGATCGAGGCGACCGTCCCTGAGACGCAACTGAGGCGCGCCGATGCAGCGCTATCGAGCCAACACGACGCCGCAGACATGACCGTTCTCGACTGGCTCAAGACGCCGCCGGCCCGGCACAGTCCGACGACGATCACCGAAACGCTGGAAAAGATTCGGTTTCTCAAGGAGATCGGTGTACACACATGGACGCTGGACACCGTGCCGATCGATAAGCAGCGTGCGTGGGCACAGCGGATTCAGGCGCGCCGTCCGGTGAAGACCCGCGAGCTCAAAGGGTCGGCGCGCACTCTTGAGCTGGTATTTTTCCTGCGCGTGACGCTGCTCGAGTTGACCGATTCTCTGCTCTATCAAATAGGGCGCCGCGTTTCCGATCTGGTTCGGCACGCCTACAACAAGACCACAACGAAACAGGCTCGCTCTTCTGTTGAATATCGACAACAACTGGGGCGTTGTTGCATAAATCCGGGGTCGGTTGGGCTGACGTTTACGCGCAACGGCTGGAACGCTGGCTCTGTTAACTTCTGACGATGCGGCGTAGTGTCTTGGATTTTTTCCGGGACGATGCGCAAGGACAACCGACAGCAAGCCGAGCCCAAGGGGGTCTACCGCGTCAAGAACTGGGCGCAGTACAACAAGGGGCTGATAGCCCGAGGAGACGTGACGATGTGGGTCGAAGAGAGCTTGCTCGTGCCACCGGCTAAAGCCCAGTCGCCCAAGCGTGGCCACCCGCTCGTCTATACGGATGCGCTGATCCAGGGTCTGCTCGGTCTCAAGCAGGTGTTCCACCTGCCGCTGCGCGCGCTGCAAGGCTTCGCGCAGAGCTTGCGCACCCTGGCCTTCCCAACATTGCCAGTGCCGAACTACACGACATTGAGCCGCCGCGCGCAAAATCTGAACGTCGTGCTGCCCGCCTCTCGTACCGGCGAGTCGCTGCATCTGGTGATCGACAGCACTGGACTGAAGCTTTACGGCGACGGCGAGTGGAAGGTTCGCAAGCACGGTTGGTCCAAGCGCCGGACTTGGCGCAAGGTCCATCTCGCCATGGACGCGAACACCGGCCAAATCCGTGCCGCGCTGATGACCCATCAGGACGTTGGCGATGGCGAAGTGTTGGCCGACCTGCTCGATCAAATCCCCGCTGATACACCGATCGATACCATCGGAGGCGACGGCGCTTACGACAGCAAGCCGTGCCACGCGGCGATTGCCGCGCGGGATGCACAGCCCTCGATTCCACCACGCGATGGAGCGAAGCCATGGTCCGAAAGTACGCCGGGTGCAGCCTGGCGTAACGAGGCCATCGATGTCATCGAGAAGAGCAGTCGACGCGAATGGAAAGCCGCCAGCGGCTATCACCGGCGCTCGCTGGCAGAGACCCTGATGTACCGCCTCAAGACGCTGACGGGACACAGTCTGTGGGCACGCGAAATCGGGTCGCAGGCCACCGAAGTGGCCATCCGTGCGGGCGTGCTCAACCGCATGGTCGCGCTCGCTCGCCCGCAATCCGTCTGTATCGCCTGAGTTCAGCCTCACCGAGGAGCCCCTGTTTTCAATCTCGATTTATGCAACAACGCCACAACTGGTCGTGATCAAAGCGCTCGTTCATGACAACACGCGCCCGGCAGAAGTCCGACTTGCAGAGATAGGAGCACTTCTTGGGGAGCTACCGGACAAGCCTCCAGCCAGCCATGCGGCCAGCGTGCGCGAAACGCTGACTGATGATTACCGACGCATCCGTAGTCTCCTTGCACCCCTATGTGAACTGGAATTCTCGGGTCGGGACACAGAACCTAGCCTACAGCAACTCGAGCTTATCGCCAGGCTGCGCGATGACGGCGCGACGGAGTTGCCCATTGAACACGGCGTCCCGATTAGCGCCAACTGGCGCGCTTTGGTCGACTGCGACGATCGAAAGCGTGCACTGCACGCTCTGGAAGCCTCCGCGATCACGAGCTTGCGCAAAGATCTGCGCCGCGGGTCGGTGTGGATCAACCACAGTCTGTCCTTTCGTGAACGTGACCAGATGTTGATTCCACCGTCAGAATGGGAGTCCGAGCGAGACCGGCACCTATCATTATTGGGTCTACCAGCTACCGCGGATCCCTTTCTCGAGCGATTGACTGAGAATTTGAAGGCCAGTCTCGCCGCGCTGGAGGAGGCTCGCGAAGCCGGACGCGTGACAATCGGCAAGGATGGCGCTCTGCACCTCTCGACACTTGAGGCGCTACCGACGGACGGGATACCGAGGCGCACACGAGACCTGCTGTTCAAGGCGATCGGCGCAGCTCAGTTTGCGGATCTCATGATGGAGGTGGATGTCCACACGGGATTTAGCGAAGTACTGCTGGCGCGGAAGGCACGCGATGCCAAAGAACTTGTCTCGCTCTACGGCGCGCTGATGGCACACGGCACCGAGATCGATGCGAAAGGCGTTGCCGCCATGATTCAGCAAGTCGATGCTGCGGCGATTTCGAACACAATGCGTGTGCTCGAAATGTCGGGCCGGCTGTCGCGCGCCAACGCGCGCGTGGTCGAGTTTCAACGTACGCACCCCATTACAGAGTTGTGGGGAACTGGCCAGCGAGCCTCGAGCGACTCGATGAGCCTGGATACATCACCTCATCTGTTTTACGCTCGTGTCGACCCGCGTAGGCGCACCCATGCAGTAGGTATCTACACGCACGTCCTGGACCAGCATGGCATCGTGTACAACCAGCCCATCGTCCTTAACGAGCGCCAGGCGGGGGTTGCAATCGAAGGGGCAGTGCGCCACAGCGACACGCGCGAGGACGGCGGCCTGCTCGCGCTTGCCGTTGATACGCATGGGTATACGAACGTGGGAATGGCTGTGTCGAAGCTGCTCGGCTTCGATCTATCAGGCTGCTGAAGTACTCATCGCGCTAGCGATGAG
>NZ_JALHRY010000037.1:0-10132 GCF_023952485.1 Cupriavidus mimosae
AGCTGGGGACCTCGTCAGCGAATTCCATATGGGCCAGCAGGCCTTAAGGCCTGCAACAAACGGGCCGGACATAAGCGTGCTGCCTCTACCTGTCGACCACCATGTCAAATCGACCTTGCTATCCGGGAGGCGTCCACATAAGCACTTCCCTAGAGTAGCCGGTTGAAAGGGCGCATGCTTCCACTGCGGCCCCATCGCAGCTCAAGCATAGCGCCGTGTGTGCACGCCTGCGATCTCCTTCGCTCGAGAACAAGACAGCCGTTCCTCGACGTGGTCAGTGGACTGACCACACCAATATGAAATCCTAATGCTGACGCTTGTCGGCAATGAGCGGAAGTGTCACATGGCGTTGGCAGCCAACGGGCGTAAAGAAGACTTTCCGAGGCTTCGGGTCAATGCGCCCAGAACCCGTGAAGTGCCCCATGGGGGTTCCGGCCGCTCAAGTCGCACGCTCCTCTGCTGAGCCGATCAAGGGATATCGAGGTCGCTGAAATGCCTTCCAGCATCTAGAACTCCAGATCGCTGACCACGCGGTCCAGCCTGCCAGCGCACCATTGAAGTGGAGAGTAGAGTACTTCGCCGGTGTATTCGCGGAGTATCGCGCCTACGGTAAAGATCGTGGTCACGGTTTTCGTACCTTCCCGCGACGGACCTTGCTCATGAGTGAATCCTTCTGAATGCGGCCTGTTTAGGAAACGGGGGGGTTGCCTCGAGCAAGTTCACCCCTGCAGCCGACATCCTTGTGAACTGCAACATGGACGGCGCCGAAAGCGGCCGTACTTGCGTGCTAGACGCGCATTCAACTATATTGATCGGGCGTTAAGGAGCGATTCCCGACACATATCCGAGCCGAGCGTTCGCTGCCGCAGCCGCTGTCAGCGGGAACTGCGGCGCAACGACAGGAAGCCTATGATTCCCAAAACTGGGCCCGGCAGAAGCACCCAGGACGTTTTCATGCCCAGGTCCCCTAGCAACGTGGACACGAGGGTAATGGAAGCCACCGTCAGCGCAAATCCAATCGAGTTCTGAATGGCGAGTGCACCGCCGACCAAGGGCAGAGGGCATGTCTTGGCAGCTAACGCTGAAAACTGCGGGGAATCTGCGACAACTGCCGCTCCCCAAATCAAGAAAAAAACCAACAGGCAACCCCGTGACAGCGCGTCTGCCGCGAACGGCAAGAGAAAGCAGCACACTCCTGAAATCGCGAGAGCGCTGAGCGCGACGCGGGCACTATCTACCCAGCGGGTTAGCACGCCGCCGAAGACGCACCCAATGGCGCCAACCCCAATGATGGCGAAGGCCAGCGCTGAGATGCCCTGTGTTTCGAAAAGCGAAGGCAGGGGCGAGCGTGCAACGAGCATGGGTAGTATGGTCCAGAAGGCATAAAGCTCCCACATGTGCCCGAAATAACCTACCGCAATCGCTCTGAACTGGGGATCGCGAAACGCGTGCAATGGATTACCCGGATTCGGGCCGCCCGGGCGGCGCATCGGCAAGTGCGGTCCGTTACCCAAGTAGATGACCATGACTGCCGCAATACCTGCCAGCACCGAAGAGCCAGCCATGACGTACTGCCACGGCCATTGTGCGGCCATAATTCGCAAGCCATGCGGCAGCGCGCTCCCTAAGGTCAGCATGCCTACCAGCAATGCAAGCGCTGCCCCTGCTCTATCGGGGGCCCAGCTAATAATCAGCTTCATCCCAATCGGATAGACGCCAGCGAGACATACGCCCACAGCAAACCGAAGTGCGATTGCTGCGGAGAAATCCCCTGACAGACACGCGAACCACGCGTTGAAAGCAGCACCAAGCAGTGCCGAAAGGCAAAAAATTCGGCTCGCCGAGAACCTGTCCGCGAGTCCGAATACGGCGAATACCAGGGTACCCAGTATGAAGCCGCTCTGAACCGCCGCCGTGAGCATGCCAATGTTTGCGGCCGTCAGCCCCCACGTCCGGGCAAGATCGTCGGCCGCGCTGTTGGCGCTGAACCAAAGCGAGGTTCCGAACAATTGCGCGGTGGCTATTGTCAATACAGGGTCGAGACGAAGCCATCCCGACTTCAGAGCAGCATTTGAAGATTGAGCCATACTCTGGGAATGCATTCTGTTGCTGGGAGCGGACTTCAATCCGCGGTATCAGCCAGCGCAGCACCTTTGATCGGCGAGGGGAAACGATGGAGCACACGTATGCGCTACTGCTTCCGCGCACCATCCGGGTCAGCACGATGGTCGATGTTGAGCTGCATGAAGACAAGGTCCAGCCACTTGCCGAACTTCGTGCCAACCTCCTTCATCAGGCCGACCTGCTCGAAGCCCAGTTTTTCATGTAGACGGATCGAGCTCGCGTTACCTGCTTCGATCGCGCTGACTATGATGTGTTTGCCGAGTTCGCCCGCACGCTCGATAAGAGCTTTCATTAGCGAGCCGGCAATACCTTTGCCACGCTGGTCAGTTCGCACGTACACCGAGTGCTCCACGGTATGGCGATAGCCATCAAACGCGCGCCAATCCCCAAATGACGCATAGCCGACCACAACGCCCGTTGCGTCCAGCGCCACGAGAACCGGTAAGCCGGCCTTGCGCCGTGCGGAAAGCCAGTCCAAGCGATTGGCCACATCGACAAGGACCTCATTCCAGATTGCCGTCGTGTTCTCCACAGCATCGTTGTAGATCGCACATACCGCTTCCATGTCTTCTGGCGTGGCATCGCGAATCGTTATTTCGGTCATCATGTACCCCTTCAATATGGTCAAAGGTCTCCGCGCTGCCTGCTGGCGGCGGCATTGGATCCCTATGCGGTGGTCGAAATCAGGCGCTCGCCTACTCGTCCAGGAGCCAGATGCCGTGCTGCCTCAGCAGACATGCATCCACCCGGGCGCTCGAGGCAGCCGACTGCCCTAACACACGCGTCTGCCACCTCATCGCCCTTCTCTATCAAGAGTTTGGCGAAGAATCCGCGCATGTGCTCTTCAGCTCGAAAATTGTGCGGCGTCAGCACCATTGAAAACACCGGTGTGTCCGTTTCGAGTTGCACGCGCATCAACCCCTCCACGACGGCTTGAGCGACGAACTCGTGCCGATAGATGCCTCCGTCAACAACGAGCGCACTTTCAATAATCGCCGCATAGTCTCCGCGTGTCGCGATCCGTTTGGCGAACAGCGGAATTTCGAATGCTCCAGGCACTTCGAAGAAGTCTACGGCATCGGTAGACACCCCGAGTTGGACCATGCGGCGCAGGAATCCCTCAAGCGCGTTCTCCAGCAGGTCTTTGTGCCACTCCGCCTGAATGAATGCAACACGCGCCGCGCGGGAAAAAATGCTTGTCTTCATAACAATCTCCTAGCGGAGGGATCGCCTCCGCCCACATCACCCAGGTGTTATTGGGAAACCGGAGCCGTCAGACCCGGGCGCTCGCTTCGCCGCGTCAGCAAGGTTACGATGATCAACGTCGCGATGTTCAGTACCAGTGCGACAACGCCGACATTCACGTCCTTCAAAGCATCCGGCAGGAATGGAAAGAGCGAAGCCACCGACTGCTTAGTCAAAGACACCCACGCAACCGTCGCCTCTCCCACGGCAATGCTAGTCATTGCCGCGACCGGCGTCACCGGATTATTCCGCAGCGAACTCATCACAAGGACCGGGAACAACTGGGTGACGAACGCGTAAGCCATCAGCAGAAGTGCGACGATCGTCTTCCCGCCCTGGAGCGCGAAGAAGAGCCCGACTGCCATGATGCACGGTGCCATCCACTTACTCAGCTTTACGATCTCGGCGCTGCTGGCAGACGGGCGCAACGGACGATAGACGTTATTGGCCAGCAAGGTTGCCGATGTCATCAGAATCATGGAACCCGGCACTAGCGCTGTCAGAACGCCTGCCGCCCCGATGACACCAACAAACCATGGGTCGAAGGTTTGCAGCGAAATCTTCAACAGTGCCAGATCGATGTCGCTTCCTTTGAGCCCAGGAATCTGCAGGACTGCAGTAAATCCGACGAAGAAGATAAACAAGAGCATCAACTGGTAGATCGGCAGAACGTAGGCATTCTTGCGCAACACCACGTCGGTCTTTGCCGTGTAGGTCGCCATGAACATGTGTGGCCACATGTAGAAGCCGAGCGCCGAAAGCAGAACGGTCGAAACCAGCCACACCGGGCTTTCACCGGACTCGCGCAGGGCAAGAAAACCTGGCTTTGCTGCCTCGATGTCCGCAAACATCTGCCCGACGCCACCGTGGTAGTGGAACGGCAGATAGAGGCCGAGGAACACGGCGACAAACATGACCAGGATGTCCTTGACCACCGACGTCCACGCGGACCCGTGTACGCCGGAGATGGCCACGTACAAGGCCACCACAATGGCACCGATCCACATGCCGTGGCTGGAGTCGATGGCGCCATACGATGCAACGCTCACGATAATGCCAAGCCCCTTGAGCTGCAACACCAGGTATGGCATCAGTGCCACGATGCCGACAACGGCGACCAGGATGCCCAGTGGCCGGCTGTCATACTTCGACGCGAAGAAGTCGGATTGAGAGATCAGGTTCTTCGCTTTGGCATAGCGCCAGATCAGCGGTAACAGCCAGTACGACAGGACAAAGCAAAGGCTTCCATAGCCCAGCATGTAGTAGGCCGGACCACCGTGGCCATATGCGTATCCACTCGCGCCAAGGAAGACGAACGTCGTGTAGATTTCACCGGCCATCAACAGGAACACGATTGCCGTGCCGAAGCCTCGGCCGCCCACCGCCCATTCCTCCAGGCTCATCTTTTTTCCTCGCCTGGCCAGCAAACCGAGCGCAAGTGCCAGGGCAATGGCACCAAAAATGAAGATCAGGGCGCTGTTCATACGTGCTCCTCAGCCGCGGTCCCGCGATCGTCGTGCGCCTTACTATCGCTGTGAAAGATGATCGCCATCACAACTGACGTGAGTACGAGATTGAGGGACAGCCAGCCCAGCAGAAAGGGCATACCGAGAATCTGGGGGGGTAACGCGGTTCAGAAAGAACGGGCCTATCAGCACGCCTGCGGCGGGTAGCAAGGCTAGTAAATGGATGGGGCGCATCTGCATCTCCTTTGGTGGCAATAAACTTCCTACCCCGCTCAAGTTGGTGACCGAAGGTACCAACGTGAACGGGCCGGATTGGGCGGAACGTTGTTGTGCTTTCTGGAGTTGTCCTGGTGTTCGTCGCTTCAGGCGTCGGCCATCACGTGTGAAATGCTTTTCACGTTCGTGTAGCACTCGAGCCCTTCGATGCCTCCTTCGCGTCCGTACCCGCTTTCCTTCACGCCACCGAATGGCGTTTCCGACACGGCGGAAGTCAGGTGATTGATTGCGAGGTTGCCCACCTCCAGCTCGTCGCCAAGGCGATAGGCGGCCGCTGCAGAGCGAGTGAATGCGTATCCGGCAAGGCCATAAGGCAGGCTGTTGGCACGTTCGATGGCTTCGTCGAGCGATTCGACAGGGGCAATCAGGCTCAGAGGCCCGAATGGCTCTTCTAGCATCGCGCGGGCGGTGGACGGGACATCGGCAAGTGCGGTGAACGGGAACATGTATCCTGCGCCCGGCAATGGCTCCCCACCGCAAAGCAGGCGAGCTCCTTGATGGATCGCGTCTTTCACCAACTCGTCAAGGCAGGCAAGTCGCCGCTCATTTGCGACAGGTCCGATATCACTGCTCGGCTCCAGCGCATGCCCCACCCGGATCCGGGCACCGTACCGAGCAAATGCTTCGACAAACCTGTCGTAGACCTTGCGATGAACGAAGAAGCGCGTAGGGGCAACGCATATCTGCCCGGCGTTGTTCAATTTCCCCTTTACGCAGGCGAGGGCTGCCGCGTCGGGATCGGCATCATCGCAAACGATGACCGGCGCGTGACCGCCCAACTCCAGAATCGCCGGCTTCATGTGTTGGGCTGTCAGGCCGGCCAGGTGCTTCCCCACGAGCGTGGAGCCAGTAAACGTGACGGCACGGACGACCGGGCTGGCGACCAGGACGACGAGATCATCCCCGGCTCTCCAAATACCAGGTTCAGCACACCAGCAGGAAGTCCGGCATCGCGGTAGGCCTGGGCCAACATCACGGCTCCCGCAGGCGTTTCCTCAGCGGCCTTGAGAATGATCGAACATCCGGCAGCGAGGGCACCACCCACCTTGCGCGCGGGAGAACTCATCGGGAAGTTCCATGGCGTGAATGCGCCAATCACGCCAATGGGTTCGCGGATCACCGTATGCCGCATGGGCGGCTCTGCCGGGATCACACGTCCGTACAACCGCTTGCCTTCGTTCGCATCCCATGTCATCAAGTCACAACCACGCAGCACCTCAGCGCGCGCCTGCGCCAGGGTCTTGCCTTGCTCCAGGGCAATGGCGGTCGCAATGGCCTCGACTCGTTCGAGAATCAAGTCAATCGCCTTCAGCATGATCTCGGCGCGCCGTGCGGGCGACGTGCGACGCCAGATCTTCAGACCATCGGCCGCGGCCGACAAGGCATCGTCGAGGTCTGCAGTCGTTGCGATTGGCACAGTGCCGATGGTTGTTTCGTCCGATGGGTTGATAACGGGCCGACCGGGCGCGCTGCGCCACTTGTCGGCGATCAGCATTCGAATTTCCGGATAGGAAGTCATGTGCATTGCCTGCTGGAGATAAGGAGAGATCGAAGCCATTCAGTCGCCTGCGATGGGGACGCCCGTGACACCTGGCGCGCACACGGCGCATCGGGAAGGACGAGCGTGTCCGACATGGGCGCGTAGCGCCCATGTGCGACCTGACGTCTCGGGGGTTTTGGAGCTGGACCTAGGCGGCTACGGCGCCTTTCACAGCCGGCGCTTCGACACTATGGAAGTTGCGCCCAAAGTAGATCAAGGCGTCGCGATCATTGCGCGTCCGCACGGCTTTGATCTCACAGAGAAACATGGTGTGCGTGCCAACGTCCATCATGGATGCGACTTCGCAGTCCAAAGCGCTGACGGTGCCGGCAATCACGGGGGCACCGGTCACCAGCCGATCCCATTCCACATCGGCAAAACGCTCCTCGACCGAGACGCTCTTGCTCGAGAACCGGATAGCCGCGTCTTGCTGATCCGCTGCGAGAACATTGACGCAAAGGCAGCCGTTCTCACGCACAACCTCGTTGTTCTTGCTGCCACGATTGATACAGACAAGCAGAGTTGGCGGCTCGTCCGTGATGCCGCACACTGCCGATACTGTGCAGCCGGCCAGTCCACCTTCGCCGTTACTAGTGATGATGTTGACCGCGGCCCCTAGCCCGGCCATGGCTTCTCGGAACGATGTTTTGTCTACCATAGTGCTCCCCTTAGCTTGGGGCCTCATAGTTTGTGAAGGACGTGCTGCGCGGATTACCGCACAGCGGCGCGTGCCTTGGCTGCGGCATGGGTGACCGGCAGGCGTGCATGACCGAACAGCTTTTCGCGATACGTACCTTCGCGATAGGCGGTCTTGTACACGCCGCGCTCCTGCAGGAGCGGTACCAGCAGATCGATGACGTCGTCGAGACATTCCGGAGCCACCGTACGCGACAGGTTGAACCCTGCTACACCGGTCTCGTTGGTCCACTCGATCATCAGGTCAGCGATCTGTTCGGCAGAGCCGACCCACGGTGCCTGGCGGCTACCCAGCGGCATCTGTTCGAGCAGCTTGCGCAAGGTCCATTGGGCCCCTGCGCTGCGAGTCATGGCTTCCACGTTGGAAACGATCGCCTGGCTCTTGCTCACATCGATCGGCTCGTCGAGGTCGTAGCGCGAAAAATCGATGCCAAGCGAACTGGCTGCGTGTGCGAGTGCGCCTTCCGAACTCACATATCGCTTGTATTCCTCGTACTTCTCCTGCGCTTCCTTTTCGGTGCCACCAATGATCAGCGTCGCTCCCAGGAATGCCTTGACATCGTCCGCGATGCGGCCAAAGGCCACAGCCTTCGCGCGGATGTCGTCGACGATGGTCTTGACGCCGTCCTTCTTCTGGCCATTCACGAAGACGCATTCAGCGTGCGTCGCGGCAAACTGCCTGCCACGCGTCGAGGAGCCTGCCTGGTAGAGCACCGGTGTCCGCTGCGGCGACGGAGCGCATAGGTGCATCGCATTTACCTTGTATTGACGACCGCGATGGTGGATCACGCGAACCTTCGACGGGTCTGCGTAGATGCCTCTGGCCTTGTCGTTGATGACCGCGTCGTCATCCCAGCTTCCTTCCCAGAGCTTGTACACCAACTCCAGGTACTCGTCGGCCAGATCGTAACGGTCATCGTGCGCAACCTGCCCGTCGAGGCCGATGGCTCGCGCCGCGCTGTCCAGATAGCCAGTCACGATGTTCCAGCCGATGCGCCCACCTGTCAGATGGTCGAGCGTCGACATGCGGCGGGCAAACAGGAACGGCTGCTCGTAGGTGAGGTTGGCCGTAACGCCGAACCCCAGATTGCGTGTGACCGCGGCCATGGCCGGAATCACTAACATTGGGTCGTTCACCGGCACCTGCACGGCGTTTTGAACAGCCGCGTTGGCGTTACCACCGAAGACGTCATAGACCCCAACGACATCGGCAAAGAAGATGCCATCGAACAGCCCACGCTCAAGTTTCTTGGCGTAGTCCACCCAGTATTGAACCTCGCTGTACCGGCTCGATTCATCACGGGGATGGGTCCACAGTCCCTGCTGGATATGACCCACGCAGTTCATCTCAAATGCGTTCAGGTGGATTTCACGACTCATTTCTACTCCTAGTTGTCGAGAGAGACTTGGAAGGAAGGTATCCCCCCATGCCGTTTACTATAGTAAACAATCGAGCATGAAAAAAGACATTTCGGCCGGAGGTAAACCCCTAGATGGGATCTGAGTTTATGCAGCCTTCGGTTCTAGCTTCAAGCGCAACCGCTTCGATCCGCCTGGCCGCGTCTGGTGGCAGTTGCTCGAAGAAGGCGCGCCGTCTCGCGCGAGCAGCCCTGACAGATCCAGAGCACTTGCTGCCGCTCGGATCGACTACCACCGTGGCAAAGCGATGGCCTTTGTGCAGCGCGAATTCGTCCATGGCTAGGGAACGAATGCCGGCATGTGGCAATTCAGCCCCCCAAATTCTTCGAAAACTAAAGAAAAAACGCCCGACGAAACGTCGGGCGCTATAAGGGACGCATTGTCGGGGGATACATACAACCGACTTGGGTGCACCTAACTGGCGCACCCCGATGAACATACTAATCGCAGCCCACAAAAAGTATTATCAGATCTTCTCGAATTTCCACCAAGGATTTTCTGATATGGCACTAGCCCGCAAGCCCACAACATGAGTGCGAACCTATCTAGCCCCTCCAGCTCTGCTTGTCACAGGTGGAAACACATACCAGCCACCGTCGCAGTGCCGGAAGAACATGATCGACAGCGTACCAGTAGCGCGGTTGCACTCCACACAAACAAAGCGGCTGCGGCAGTCTCGCAGGCGGCCCGTACCGATAACGCGGGGCGGCTTCCCTACCGACGGTGTAAGCCATTTTTCAACCATTGAACGTAACGACTTCTCTGCTGCCATGCTTCCTCCATTGACGGATAGTTGATGGCAATATCGAATGCATTCTGTGCTTTCGTAATGCCACTACAGGCGAAGCGCACGATCCAACGCCGTCCTTTGCGGGCGATAAATGGCATCGGGTTCGCCCGATTACATTTAATTAACGCCCCTAATATCCCCGACGACATAGTCGGACCGACATTTCCCGCATGAATTAGGCAGTACACTGAGATCCATCGTGACAAACGGCTAAATTCCGAGCCAACCCATTGATGCATCCCATGGACTGAGCGCATGACCTCAAGAGGCAAACGGGCACACTACCGTTTCTTAGTTCGACGTCTGCAAGGAAATCATTCCGCGAAATCCATTCCACTGCGCTGAATGCCTTATCCTCGACAGAAGGTCGCGCGTCAGCCGCGCCGCGCTTTGCCATGATTTCTGTATAACGCGGGTAGCTACCCGTCGGGCTATTCATTTTCGAACTGCCTGGCTCAATAGAGACACATCAAGCCGATCAATAGGAGAACATCTCCGCCGGCCATGGGCGAGAATCGCGGACAGGAAAAACGCCGGACGTGAACTCCAGCCGCACCAAGCGAAGCGTTGGTGGGT
>NZ_JALHRY010000038.1:0-9472 GCF_023952485.1 Cupriavidus mimosae
CTAAGGTTTAGCAAAAAATTTCGCTGCGTGCCGAACTCCCAGATCGAATATGAATCTGATTCGAATCCTGGGAGATTTGAGGAACTTGCGGATGAGCACACCGGACTTCTTTCGCAGCCGCCTGGACGGGATGACTGATCTTCGGCATCCGCTGGCAGTGCTGGCGAGCCGGATGCCGTGGAACAGCATTGAGGCAGCCTTGGCGCCAGTGCTTGCGCGCAAGGCGAAGGATGGCAGCAACGTGGTCGGCGAGGACTTGTTCGGACCGATGTTGGCGGTGGCTGGTGCAGGCATCAGTGCCGCAGGCCGGCCTCGCCTTCCGATCCGGCTGATGGTCGGGCTGCTCTACCTCAAGCATGCCTTCAACGAGAGCGACGAGTCGGTGTGCGAGCGCTGGGCGGAGAACGTGTACTGGCAGTACTTCTGCGGCGAGGAGTACTTCCAGATGCGGCTGCCGTGTGACCCGACCAACTTCGTGCGTTTCCGGCAGGCTCTGGGTGAGGCTGGCGTCGAGGAACTGCTGGCCACCACGATTGCTGCCGCCGTGCAAATGAACGTGATCAAACCGGCTGAGTTCGAACGGGTCGTCGTCGACACCACGGTGCAAGAGAAGGCCATTGCCTATCCGACCGACAGCCGTCTGCTGGAGGTAGCGCGGGCCAAGGTGGTGCAACTGGCCAAACGCGCCGGCATCGAGTTCAAGCAGACCTTTGGCAGGGAAGGCAAGTCGTTGCGATTTCGTGCGGGTGGTTATGCGCATGCCAAGCAGTTCAAACTGCTGAGAACCGTGCTCAAGCGTCAGCGCACCGTGCTCGGCCGCGTACTACGGGACATCGAACACAAGATGACGGCGCTTGCCGAGGACCAGCAAGAGCGTCTGCGTCCCTGGCTCGAACGTGCCCGACGCATTGCGCAGCAACGCGTCAAGGACAAGAACAAGCTCTACGCCCTGCACGCACCCGAGGTGAAGTGTGTCGCCAAGGGCAAAGCCCCCCAGCCGTATGAGTTCGGTGTGAAGGTGAGTTTGGCAATCACTGCCAATCAGGGACTCATCGTCGGTGCTCGCAGCTTTCCTGGCAATCCTTACGATGGTCACACACTACACATCCAACTCGAGCAAACCGCTATCCTGCTTCAGGACCTGCCGGGATCGCGCAAGCCCCACACTGCTATCGTTGACCTCGGTTATCGCGGGGTCGATGCCGAAGTGACGCCGGTGAAGGTGATTCACCGCGGCAGAATCAAAACCATGAATCGTCGCCAGCGCAGAATGCTTAAACGTCGCCAGGCGGTCGAGCCTGTCATCGGCCATGTCAAAGCGGATCACGGCATGCGTCAGGGCGAAATCGGTAACGCCGTCCCCTATCCTCTGTGCCGCAGGCTTCAATCTCCGTTGGCTGCCGCGAGCAATTGCCCGCCTGGGCATCCGCGGGCGTTCTTTTTTTTCGTCTTGACTCTGCTCACAGGTATGGCTCGATCCGCCAGGAATGCAGCCAATCGACCTTGCCCGCATTGCCGCAGTCAACCGATGGGGCGACCAGAATCATCCACCCTCCAGCCACGCTGGGCCCTCAGACTGAATTTTTCAGGTCCGACTATAGAATCCGTGTGGCCGCCTGTGCTGCAATAAATGATGGGCTGGTTTGCTCGTGCGAATATTCGGTGCATTTTTTCTGAGTTTATTCAGCATGGCGGAGGCGTGCCTAAGGGCATGACCAGATTTGCGTGTTTGACGCTGGGTGTCAACATACTTGGAGGTGATAAAGCTCAAATGATCAGCTATCGAAGGCGTAATGGGCGCCATCTTTCAGGCAAAGCGACAGTGCTTGCTATTGCTATCTCCATTGGCTACCTATATGGCTGCGCGGGCTCGCGGTCGGCATCAGATGCTGCCAGAACACCGGAGGCTTTTCTCGCAGCGATCAATAACGTCATTGAGCATGGCGATTTAACAAATAGCGAACTATTGGCGGAAAGCTTTCGACTGAAATTTAGCCACGGAGAGCCGCATCAAGCCTTTCATCCGAAAACTAATGAGTTAATTGGAATCCGACGGGATTTCAAGATCGCATCGGCGTCTCAAGAAACTTTTCTTTATTCAACAACTCCCAGCGCGTCATATGGAACCCTTGCGCCGAGTGATGGAGGGCTGCCGAGGGTGTCATTTGGTGATTATCTTGATCGAAATAATATATGTATAACTCGTGGCGTGCTCTTTGATAAATTCGGTCGAGGTATATCACATAGAAATTATGATCACCCGGGTGAGGACTATTTTTATGGATTCAATTACAAGGAGAATTGGATTGAGTTGATAGTTGGCTTCTCTACGATTGACTGTGCAACAAATATCAGTTTATTTCAAAACAGGAAAATGGTTGAGTTACCATGACAAGTAATCAGATTATCACGGGCAATGAATCAATGTGGGGTAACGTCCGACTCTCAACGAGTCAGATTGCACTTATAAACAAGAGTCCAACTCTTGTGTCCCAGCTATTGGATTACCAGGCGGCAGTTGCTGCGGGATCATTGAACCCAATTGTTCAAGGGCCCGATGGCAGCATGTTCTTCAAGGAAGGGGGAGGAATTACGTTTGCTAGCAATTGGAAAACTTGGCCGGATGGCGAGGTCATCGGTAGCTTGGCCCATGAGATCGGTCATTTCGCGAATGTGAAAGCCGACACTGACTTCAAATCGGCGTATGCAGTTCCGTCCAGTAGTCCAGACGCCTATGCGATGAGCGCCATGGTCGGCCTGCATCAAGAGGGCGAAGCAGTCTATAACAACTGGGTGGTTCAGCGGGAGATTCTGAGCAATAATGGTCCGCAGATTTATTTGGCGGGCGAGTATAAGGCGAATCCTGATGGTAGCGTTAGTAGTACCGGGCTTCAGTCGTTACTTGATACGCAACATGCCACGGATATTCGCTCCAGTAGCCTTATCGGTTCTGATCGGCAGATTCTGATTGATAGTGCAATGGGCGTCTATGCGACCTTGCCGAACAGTGTTAACTGGCAGGCCTACTTCAATTATTACGGCGCAGCCAGTGGCGCACAGGCTCCCGCGCCTGGAACCCTTCAATCGGTCACCTTTACGAACAACAACGCGACCAATCAGATTGGTTCGATGTCGGAGAACTACTCATCCGGTAATACGATCCAGGTAAAGTTCACTGGAACAGCGCCGAGCACGTCGACCGTTACGAATCCATCTGGCAATCTGCTTACCGAAAATGTCTATACTAGTGCGACGGTCAATGCGAATAATGCAACCGTTAATCTTCTGAATGGCGCCACCGCTACAGTGAACGGCACTGGCAACACCATTAACGCCGGCAATAATGTCACGGTCACGGCGAACGGTACAAACAACACCATCAACACCGGTGCCAATGACCTAGTCTGCACCAGCAACAACGTCTTCAATGTGGGCGCCAACGTGGCAACGTGGCAGACCCTCAAGGTGTGGGGTGATACGACAGGCACCGGCCAGTTCCAGAGCGGGCAACTGTACACCCTCGACCAATTGGGTATTGCAGGGATCAACCTGGATGCCACGCACATCAGCCAGGACAGCAACGGCAACACCATCCTGGATGACGGCACGTACACGCGCGCCGATGGCACCACGGGCGACATTGCCGGGGTCAATCTGATGTTCAATCCGGGCAACGGCCAGACGCCTAGCGCGGCGGATACCTTCGCCCAAAAACAAGTGAATCAGTTGATTCAGGCAATGGCCGCGTATGCGCCGGACGCAGCCGGTAGCATCGTTGCGCAGGCGCTGCCCCAGGATCAAACCACACTGCAACTGGCGGCTCATTGATACGTCACCCCGACGGTAGCAGACGGCGCCCTTGCGAGGGCGCCGGTTTTTCTACGCTTGTCGATAGCCACCCCGTCTAACAAGAACAATTTCGCACTGATCCATGGGTTCGAACGAAAACCTGGCGCGTCTCGACGATGCCGGCTTGGCTGCGCTCGTGCTCATCGCACGATTTCATGGCATTGCTACGGATGCCGCGCAAATCCGCCATGCCGCCGCGCTCGGTGGCGAGTCCTTCTCTGAGGCCGATCTGGTATTAGCCGCTCGTGGCATGGGCCTGAAAGCCCGAGCAGTGGCGCTGGTGGCAGATCGGCTTGGCAAGACCCCATTCCCGGCCTTGGTGCTGGACAGTGCGGGCCGGCATTTCATTCTCGCCGGTTCCGATGGCAAGACCGCGCTGATACTGGAGCCCGGCATGTCGGCGCCCGCACCCAAGCCGATCGAAGAGATAGTGGCGCGTACGAGCGGGCGCATCCTGCTTTTCACCTCGCGCGCCTCCCTGGCAGGCGAGCTGGCTCGCTTCGATTTCTCATGGTTTATCCCGGCGGTGGTCAAGTACCGCCGCCTGCTGCTGGAAGTGCTCGGCGTTTCGATGGCGCTGCAACTGTTCGGGCTGGTGTCGCCACTGATGTTCCAGGTGGTGATGGACAAGGTGCTGGTGAACCGCACCTATAGCACCCTCAACGTGGTGTGCCTGGCGCTCCTTGTCAGCTCGGTATTTGAGGTGTTGCTCACGGGCCTGCGCAACCATGTATTCGCGCACACGACCAACCGTATCGACGTGGAACTGGGCGCGCGCCTGTTTCGCCATCTTGTAGCCTTGCCACTCGCCTATTTCGGCGCGCGGCGTGTGGGCGACACCGTGGCACGCGTGCGGGAGTTGGAAAGCATTCGAAATTTCCTGACCGGCCAGGCGCTGACCGCGCTCATCGATCTGGTGTTCTCTGTGGTGTTCCTCGCTGTCATGTGCCTGTACAGCGTCTGGCTCACGCTGATGGTGGTTCTGTCCTTGCCGCTCTACGGTGCGATTTCCGCCTTCATTACGCCGTTGCTGCGCAAGCGCCTGAACGACAAGTTCGCCCGTGGCGCGGATAACCAATCGTTCCTCGTGGAATCGGTGTCCGGGATCGAAACGGTCAAGGCCATGGCCGTGGAGCCGCAGTTCGTCAAACGCTGGGAAACCCAGCTCGCGGCATACGTCGCGGCGGGCTTCCGTGTGACCTCACTCGGCAACGTCGGGCAGCAGGCGATTCAATTGGTGGGGAAGCTGGTGACGCTCGGCACGCTGTTTTTTGGAGCCAAGCTCGTCATCGACGGCAAGCTGACCGTGGGCGCGCTGATCGCCTTCAACATGATGTCGCAGCGCGTGAGCGCCCCGGTGCTGCGCCTCGCGCAACTGTGGCAGGATTTTCAGCAAGTCGGTATATCCATGAGCCGCCTCGGCGACATCTTGAATACGCGCACGGAGCTGGCGCAAAGCCGGCAAACGCCGCCGTCCATCAAGGGCAGCATCGTGTTCGAGAACATCCGCTTCCGCTATCGCGCGGACGGCCCGCCGATCCTCGATGGCGTGAGCCTGGGGATCACCACCGGCCACGTCGTGGGTATTGTCGGGCGCTCGGGCTCAGGCAAGAGCACGCTCACCAAACTGCTACAGCGACTCTATCTGCCGGAGCAGGGCGCGGTGCGTATAGATGGCATCGACCTCGCGCTGGCCGATCCCTCCTGGCTGCGCCGCCAGATCGGCGTGGTGTTGCAGGAGAACCTGCTGTTCAATCGCTCGATCCGCGACAACATTTCGCTCACCGATCCCGGCGCCCCGCTGGAGGCAGTCATGCAAGCGGCGAAGCTGGCGGGAGCGCACGATTTTATCTGCGACATGCCGGAAGGGTACGACACGGTGGTCGGTGAACACGGCGGCAACCTTTCGGGCGGCCAGCGGCAGCGCCTGGCGATTGCACGGGCGCTGCTGACCAATCCGCGCGTGCTGGTGTTCGACGAAGCCACCAGTGCGCTCGATTTCGAGACCGAGCGAATTATCCAAAACAATATGAAGGCCATCTGCGCCGGACGCACGGTGATCATCATCGCCCACCGGCTCACCGCCGTGCGCCACGCCGACCAGATCATTGCCATGGACGGCGGCCGTATCGTGGAACGGGGCAGGCATGAGGAGTTGCTGGCACTGGGTGGCTACTATGCCCATCTCGTCTCGTTACAGGACAGCGGACTATGAGTACCCCCGGCGTATCCCAATGGGCGGCGCTGCGTGAGCCGCTGCGCCGCTACGCCAGCGTATTCCGGGCGGCCTGGCACATCCGTCGCGAGTTGGACGCGCCCAGTCGGACCCCGCACGAACTGGCATTTCTCCCCGCCCATCTGGAATTGGCGGAAACGCCAGCGCATCCGGCGCCCCGCTGGACAATGCGAATCATTGTGGCGCTAACCGGACTGGTGTTATTGATCGGCATCTTTGGCAAGCTCGATATCGTGGTAACTGCCAAGGGGAAATTTGTACCCAATGCGCGGGTGAAGGTGATTCAGCCGGCGGTGACCGGCGTCATTCGCGAAATCCTCGTGCGTGATGGCCAGCGCGTGGCGGCGGGCCAGTTGCTGGTGAAGCTCGACACCACTCAGGCCGCCGCCGATGCGGACAAGGCGTACCTCTCCCGCGTCGATGCCGGCCTCGGTGCGGCCCGTGCGCGGGCGCTGCTTGGCGCGCAGGAAATCAAACAACCGCCGCAGGTTGTGCAGGTGGATGGCGCGTCGGAAGACCGAATGCGCGAAGCCCAGCATCTGGCCAATGGCGCCTGGCGCGAGTATCAGGATCGCATCGACAGCGCGCAGGCAGAGCTGCACAAGCGCGAGGCGGCGCGGGACAGCACACGGGCCGAAGTGGCACGGTTACAGGCCACCGCGCCGCTTGCGCGCCAGCAGGCCATGGACTATAAGGCGCTGGTGGCTGACAAGTATGTGGCGCGTCACGATTACCTGGACAAGGAACAGAAGGCCCTGGACCTGGAGAACGAGCTGGCGGCCCAGCGTGCCCACGTGCTGGAGCTTACGGCCGGTATCGCCGAGCAGCGGGCCGAACTGGGGGCGCTAGCCTCGAAGTTTCGGCATGACCAGCTCGATGAGCTGGAGAAACACACCCAGCAGGGGGCGCAGAGCCGCAACGATGAGACCAAGGCGCAGACGCGCCAGGAACTGATGAGCCTCACCGCGCCCGTGGCCGGCACGGTGCAGCAACTCGCCGCGCACACACTGGGCGGTGTCGCGACCACGGCCCAGGCGCTGATGGAAATCGTGCCCGACGACACGCTGGAGGTCGAGGGACAACTGGAAAACAAGGATATCGGTTTTGTGGACGTGGGCCAGGCTGTCGCGGTCAAGGTGGAGGCGTTTCCCTATTCCCGCTATGGCTTCATCGAGGGCACGGTGCTCTCCGTGTCGAATGACGCTACCAACGACAAGAAGCTTGGGCTCACCTTTCCGGTGCGTATTCGCCTCACCACTAACCGCATCCGGGTGGAGAACCGCTGGATCGCGCTCACGCCTGGCATGGCGGTTACGGCGGATATCCGTACCGGCAAGCGCACGGTGGCCGAATACTTCCTAGGCCCCGTGATCGAGGCCGCTCAGGAGAGCTTGCGTGAACGCTAGACGCATCCCGCTCACCCTCATCCTGGCCGGGCTATGGGGGCTGGTCCAGGACGCGCAGGCCTTCGACCCGCTGCGCGCGGAGCAGCACCTTCCGGCCACCCCTGCCGGCGCGCTCATTCCGGACATCGCCGGATGTCGGGCCGGGCCGCCAGTCTCGCCGCTGCTCCTGGGCGAGGCCGTCGAACGGGCGCTATGCGTCAACCCAAAGACGCGCCAGGCTTGGGCCGATGTCAAGGCCCAGGCCGCTGGCGTGGGGACTGCGCGGGCAGGCTACTTGCCGACCGTGAACGGCACCGGGCAGTACGTGCGAGACGGGGCGAGGACGGATGTGACCAGGCATCCGAATCTGAGTTCGGCCACGCTCGCCAATGTGGGCACCGGCAACGTGGCATTGAATTGGGTGCTCTACGATTTCGGTGCGCGTAGCGCTGCCGTGAGCAGCGCATCGGCATTGCTGGCTGCCGCACAATCAACGCAGGATGCCACCGTGCAAAGCCTGTTCGTGACCACGGCCAAGGATTACTACACGGCCCAGGCGAGTGCGGGCGCCTTGGTTGCGGCGCGCGATGTGGAGGCGATGGCGGCGAACAGCCTCCGCGCGGCCTCGGGGCGGGTGGACAAAGGCGTGGCGCCCATCTCGGATGCCTTGCAGGCACAGACGGCCTATACGCAGGCGGTACTAAACCGCGCCAAGGCGGACGGCCAGTGGCAAACCGCCGTTGGCACGCTCGCTGCTGACATGAATCTATCGCCGGACGTGCCGCTCACCCTGCCCGGTGTGGGCGACGAGGTGAGGACGGACGCGCAGTTCACCCAGGCGGTTGGCGAGTTGATCGAGGGCGCCAGGCAGGCACATCCAAGCGTGATGGCCGCCGAGGCCCAGGTGGATGCGGCGGCGGCCAGGGTTGACCAGACGCGCGCCGAGGGCATGCCCAGCCTCGGCCTGGTATCCCGCTACAGCCTGAACAATCAGCCAGCTACGCTAGGGCTCGGCGTCCCGAGCTTTCCGGCTACCGGACGCGACTGGTATGTCGGGATTCAGCTCACGATCCCGTTATTTGAAGGTTTTGGCCGTTTGTACCGGATCCATCAGGCCCAGGCACAGCTCGAACGCGAGCACGACGGTCTGGATGCTGCGCGCCAGCAGGTGGGGCTGGAGGTGTGGAGCAGTTATCAGGCCGTTCGAACCGCCACGGACAGCGTGAAGTACAGCGCAACGCTACTCGATACTGCGCAGCAATCCTTTAACGCTGCCGAACATCGCTATCAGGCCGGCGTCGGCAATATTCTCGAACTGCTGAATGCGCAAACGGCGCTGGCCAATGCCAAGCAGCAGCGCGTACAGGCACTGGCCGATTGGAAAGCCACGCGGTTGCGGCTGGCGGGCAGCCTGGGGCGGCTTGGCATGAACAATGTACAGGTGGAACGATGAACGAAACCGCCACGGCATTTGCGAAGGGAGAAAGTAAATCCATGTCAAAGCATCTCTCTTTGCTTCTGGCCTTCGGGGGCCTTGCTCGTCGCGGCCTGTGCGCCCCTCGCTGAGAGGGAACCGAAGCAGCATCTTCCAGAGGTCGTGCAGAAAAGCGAGCGGGTGATTCTGGTGGAAGGAAATCCCGACGATCCGGTCAAGCTCGAAGTCACGCTGTACACCCGGCCGGGTCCGAGTCCATTTCTTGCGGTACTAAACCACGGCTCATTCCTGGAAAACCACACGATTTCGTTTTAATTTTGCGACGGGCTATTTGCTGTCGCGCGGATATGTCGTGGCCGAGCCCATGATGCGTGGCTATGGTAATTCGGAAGGCTACCTCCGTCGGCACGGATGCGATGCCGTGGCAAGCGGTATGGATGCGGCCAAGGACGTCAACGCGGTTATCGGCTATCTAAAAAAACAGCCCTATGTAGATTCCGCCAAGGATACTCATTGCCGAAGAGAGCGTCGGTGGATGGAAGACCTTGGTCGTTGGTGCGTTCAACC
>NZ_JALHRY010000039.1:0-8947 GCF_023952485.1 Cupriavidus mimosae
TGTTTATGGGCCGCTACCCAAAACCGGAACCGGAAAGATTCAGAAGTACCGGCTACGTGAAATCGCTTGCAGCCGCGATGCCATCACTGATCTGGCTCGCTCGCAGTGAATCCGTCCCTCCTTTTATCACCCGATTGCTTCCAACACTTGAGCAGATGACCGTTCTCCGCCGTCGCAGCCATTCGGTAGCCCGCTGGCAAACGTCGGAGAAGGGTCGGAAAGAGCCCACCGGATAGAAAGTGCCAGGTTCTTGCCGCGCTCTGGGCGATTCACGAGGCATGACTCGCTTAAAGGAGAGTGTCAGTATCAATGCAGAAAACCGGCGCTCCAGCCTGCCGAACAGCCAGCCTTACCTGAGAGTGACCTTTGCCTGAAAGCGCGATGATTATCCAGCCGGTTCTTAGACGTTGCGGGAGAGCTTGACCCTGCAACCGGGATAGTTCAGGCAACCCCAGAATGCACCAGCTGGTCCCTTCCGCTCGACCATCTTGATTCCGCAGGCCGCGCATGTCGGCGTGCGATAGTCCCCCCGAAACGCCTGCTTCAGCAGCGTCGCTTGCTTGTACTGATCGAGGGCGCGTATCCGTTCGACAATACCCGCACCATCAAGCAATTGAATGCCGGCTCGCTCCGCCGACTCCTGCACCGGTCGCCCGACATAGCCAGACAACGACCAGAAAACGCCCCGACGCACCTTGTGTTCGTGCATGACACCGGCAAGCGCGCGGACCTGCTCCACCTTCACCGGCTTGCGCCATGCCTTGCATTGGACCACGGCCACGGGACCATCCCGGCCAGCCTTGTACAAGGTTGCGTCGATGCCGCCATCGGGACCGTGGGGCACGGTCTTGACGGTGAATCCCATCGCCTCGTAGTACCCAACACAAAGCAGCTCAAATCGCTTCCACTCCAGCTGCTGGAGGGCATCGAGCGTCCAGCTATTGATTTCCGGCTTTTCCGCTAAGGCGGCTGTCCGCGGCGGCGGGCCGACGTCCTCCCTGGACCCCATGGATTCACCGGAGGATTGGGATGACTTCCACCGCGACGACGATCGACTCGTGCGAGAACTCCGAGCCCTCACGGGGATTTCTTGCTGCCCTGCCCTTTCCCTACGCCGCGCACGGATGTATGACAGCACACCCAGAAAGCCGAACATGGCGGCAGGCATCCAAGCTAACGACTGGCTTAACACCGCAATGCCCGTCAACAATGGGCTCGATCCGAATATCGCTGGGACGACCCCGCGCAACACGATGTAGGCACCCACTGCGAGCGCTGCAGATACCCACCACGGCGCATCGATCAATATCTCGCTAAGCGACGGCTCCTTCCTTCTGCGACCCATTTCTCTACCTGTTGTTGTTATCCACTGCAGCCCGCGCCATCCCCCTACCGGCAAATCTACCCGATCTGACACGCACAACGGGTTGCAACGAGCCAACACCCCACCGACTACGGGTGGCAGAGCCGCCAGCCCCTACCCGGTAACTTCGCGAACTCCCGCCATAGTTTCGCTTGACGGCATCCCTTAAACTGCATCCTTCGCGCAACATCACACAAAAACCATGAGAAAAGCAGGTCGGGTCAAGACGTGGCATGCAGACAAGGGCTTTGGTTTTATCAACGTCCACGCGGACACGGATGTGTTTTTTCACATCACCGCCCTACAAACGCGTGCCGTGACGCCAACGTCTGGCGACCGCGTGAGCTTCGAACTCGGCAAAGGCCGGGACGGCAGGCCACAAGCCTTGAACGTTGCCATCGTCGGCGCAACGAAGGCGCGGTCGGACACGAGTCTTTGGCCGGTGTTCGCGGGTCTCGCGGCGTTGGGCCTCATCGCCGGCGGCGCCCTGATGGGTTATTTTCCACACCAGGCCGGCCTGGTCAGCCTCGTGACGAGCCTCATCACGTTCTTCGCCTATGGCGACGACAAGACGCGGGCCAGCCGGAATACGTGGCGCACGCCTGAGACCACCCTGCACCTGCTGGCGCTCTGCGGCGGTTGGCCGGGCGCGCTCGCCGCCCAGCACCTGCTGCGACACAAGAATCGCAAGCGGGCGTTTCAGGCGATGTTCTGGGGCACTGTCGTCGTGAACATTGGCGCGATGGTGCTTTGGCGAGCCGTCATGGCGGCCTGAGAAAGGGAAAGCCGAAGGCCGCGGTGAGCCATGTCCCGGCAAATTGCGGCTTACGGGCGTTATGTCGAATGTGCCGTGACAGACTTTCCGGGGTGAAAGCCGTCGCCGGCTTGCACGACCTTGTTCCAAGCCCGGTGCAGCATCTTCTTGCTGAGGCATCTGCCCTGCCGTATACGTATATGATCGTCGCCGGCTTGCCACGACGTCTGGGGGCCGAGCATCGGTCGCCGGGACGGACTGGCTACCTGCACGGGGATTCAGATTGCCAAACTGTACTGCGTTAGGATCAACACCGTTTGCGTCAGGCCTTGCGCCGAAAGGGTGGTCAAATACTCCGAAGGAGACTTCGGTGGATTCTTCAGAGATGCACGGTGGTCCGCCACTGCCGCTAGGACCTTCCCTGCATTCAGATCAAAGAGGTCCACGACGAAATCGTCCGGGTGGATCGCTTCGACGTTGAACTCCTTGAGCGCTGCTTCCGGAAAGTCCTTCATATTGAAGGTGATGATTGCCTCCGAGCCGCTATGAATTGCGGCCGCGACCACATGTCGATCGTCAGGGTCAGGCAACTCAATGGACTCAATAAGGTGTTCATAGCCGAAAACTAGCGAATCGCGAACGCTTCGGTTCATCAGTTCGCGCGTGCCTGCAAGACGATCCGCGGAAAGCTCCGGCCGCCGCGCGAGGAGGTTGCGAACCCACTCGTCATGAATTTGATTCGTCCATTTTGCACGGTACAGGTCGGTCAGCGCGAGCCGCATCAGCAGATCGCGCAGCGGAGCAGGATAGAGAACGCAAGCATCGTAGACGACAGCGAAGTTGGAGGTCATGCTCAATAGCCCATGTCCAACTCTTGGGCCTGCGCTGCGAGTTCGTCTAGTGCCTTGCGTCGCTCGTCATCAATGCGCTGCTTGTAGCTGACAACGTCCTGGTAGAGGACGCGCCGATGCGTGTTGACTTTACGGAACGGAATCTCGCCCTTCTCCAGAAGTTGAACCAAGTATGGGCGAGAGACGTTAAGCAGGTCCGCCGCCTCTTGCGTCGTCAGCTCGGCGTGAATTGGAATGATGGAGACGGCGTTCCCTTGGCCGATTTCGGCGAGAACCTCGACGAGAAGCCTCAGAGCAGAGGTGGGCAATGTGACACTATGCAACTCGCCCTTGTCAGTCTTGAAATCGAATTGCTGCGTATCGGATCGGCTGTCCAGTGCCACCGCCAGGCTACGGCTCGATTCCCGAGCGATAGCGCTTTCGTCTGCCGAAGGCAGCGTCGTGTTAGTGATGGTTGCGTGCATGGAAGTCCCCGGATCGTACGTGTGACGGTATGATAATTCGAAATAATCGAATTCGTAATATCCGAAACGGTGAAAACTCAGCGAAGAGGATTTTTAGCAACGTGCGCGCGTAAGAACTTGTGCTTTTTTATGCACAAACGCACGGTGCTGTGTGCACAGCAGAGGAAAGGTGCAGACGCATGGGACCCCCCCGTGGGAGGTTGCGCAATAGACAAGCGCGAGGCGGCGTCATACGAGTGATACGGGCTAGTTATCGAACCTTATCGCAGCTTTCGTGCAATGTCCGCCGTCACCCACGTCCCAGCCCCAGCGCGGGTCGATGGCGCGGTCGCCACTGAGGAGACCGCGCCCCGCTGCTCGGCGCGCTACTTGGGCGAGCACGCGCCCCGCCGGCACGCCGCCTTCAGCTCGGCGATCTCATCGTGATGGGTATCGGTTTGGACGCGCGTGAGAAGGCGTACGCTGCCGGCGTCGATCCGCAACGCATCCACTTCCAGGTATTTTCCCGAGCCGGCGGTGAGCTTGGAGAGAACCAGCGCCTGGATGCCGTCGCCGGTGATGTCGGCGAACTTCGCGCGCAGCTTACCGTCATCTCGAAAGATGGTGCCATTGCGCGAGAATACCGCGCCGGCGTCGAAATGCAGGAGCTGCGCATCCTTGAACACGGCGACGCTGTAGCTGCCCATCGAGGCCGCTTCCAGATCGCCCTCGGACAGCACAGCCACCCGCTGGTCCGGCAGCGTGATCGCGACACCATCCTTCGCCATCGCAGGCAGGCCCGCGAACCCGACCGAGGCGGCGGCGCAACAGATCAGAACGCCCTTCTTCACAGAATCCTCCTTAGGCATGGCTCAGGGTCATGCTCGGCATTGCACACTCAGCCGAACGAAGAATCAAGAGGCGTGCGGGACGGGCGCGTGCGCGCGGACTCTGGTAAAGGCGCTGCGGGGCGCCAAGTAGCACTCATGGCATGGCTGCCTCTATCCAGATTACGCCGACTGGAAAGCCTGGGCTGGGATCTGGTACTGAGGCCAGCGCCGAAGAGGCCAAGCTCGTTGACAAACTGGAGGAGTTCATCGTCTACCTGGACAACAGTCGGAGCTGCATCGTAGTGAACTACGGTGACCGCTATCGGCATGAGGAGCCCATTGCATCAGGGTTCGTCGAGTCTGCCGTCAACCAGGTGGCCAGCAAGCGATTCGTGAAACGGCAGCAGATGGCTTGGCGGCCCCGGTTCGCGCACAACCTGCTACAAATCCGGACAGCTATGCTCAATGACCAACTCCGATCGTACATTGAACGATGGTACCCCTTCATCGCCGGAGAAAAGATCGCCGCAATCCAGGCCGCCACTCGAATCGATGGAAATCCGGTAACGGACCGTCGCAGCTGGAGTGAGCCTTATCTCCCTCTCCTTCAAGCCACCGAGACACATGGCCGAAGTCTGGGCGCCAAGAATGATCGCCCCCGGTTTGGCGTAGAACCGCGCCACCTCACCGGATCTGAGTCGGCCAACTTCCTTCCCATCGACTGACAGGACGGTATCGCAAGCGCTGCCGTAGAACCCTTGGTCCCGGGTCACGACCAGCGTTGCAAACTCGCCGGGTGGCGGCGTTTGCAATCCGCTAAGCCGCTCGGAAGGTGCTGGCGCCGCCTGACTTGCGGCTATCGGCGTGGTCGAGCATGCGGAAACCAGCATGGTCACCACGCAGGCAGAGACGATTGTGCTTCGGATTAACACGTGGCCCTCCAGAAGGCTGCGACGCAATGCGTGCAGGAACTAGGCGACGATTGCGGGTCGGCTCAGAATTTGTGCCGGATACCCAAGGCGACGCCGAACATATTGCTCTGCCCGTTGCCCAGCACATAGCTGTTACCCAGCGACAGACTGTTGGCAAAGACGGTCGCGAGCGAGTCAAGCATCAAGCCGGCGTTCTTGGCATAGGCAGTGGTCACGTAGACATCGGTACGCTTGGACAGCGAGTAGTCGGCCACGAAGGAGATCTGCCACGGATTGGCCACGCTTGTATTGCCGTAAAGGTTCTTGAGATCGTCGTAGTTGTACTCGAGCGTGAGTGCCAGCGCCGGCGTGACCTGATAGTTGGCGCCGACCCAGTAGAAGTCATCGCGCTGGATCAGGGCATCGGCCGCATTCCTGTTCTGGCCCCAACGGTAGCCGCCCATGATCTTGGCCGGGCCGAAGGCATAGCTGGCGCCTACCGCGGCTTTCTTGATGGTGCCGGTGCCGGTGCCGATGGTGGGATTCCACTGGTCATAGCCCGCGGTCGCGGCGAACGGGCCGAACGTGTAAGCCAGCGCCCCGCCATAGGCGGTGTCGCGCCGGAACTGCCCCGGGACTTCGCCATTGCCGCCGATCGGAATGGGGAATCCTACCGAGGCGGGCAAGGCCACCCCGACGCCGAAGGACCAGTGCGCGAGCGCCGTCAGTCCCCCGAACTTCCCGGTGTACTTGACGGTGTTGTCCGCGCGGTAATTGGGGCCGGATTGCATGACGACCGGCTCATACTGCGTGGCATAGGCGGTCGGAGAGAAGTTGGCCAGGGCCTCGAACATCGAGGTGTATTGCCGGCCAAGGCTGACCATGCCAAGACGGCTGCTTTGGACGCCCACGTATGCCTGGCGGCCGAACAGACGGCCGCTTTGCTGCGACAAGCCGTTGTCGATGCCGAAGCCGCTTTCCAGCACGAAGAGGGCCTTGATGCCGCCACCCAGGTCTTCGTTGCCGCGCAGGCCCCAGCGGGAGCCGGATAGCCCTCCCGAAGTCAGACGGTAGGCATCGTTGGCCGGTCCCGGATTAAAACCATTGGCGGCCGTCGGCACGACGCCGGCGTGGTTGACGTATTCCACGTTGGCGTCGATCACGCCGTACAGCGTGACGCTTGACTGCGCAACGGTTGCCAGTGGCCATCCAAGCAATGACATCAAGGCCATTCTTTTCAGTGCCATGCCCGCTCTCCTCTCGTTCTTTTTTGTTGGTGGTTCAACCACGGCTTCAGTCGCTGCATGGCTGACCTTACGGCATGCTGCCAGGCAACCTGTTCGAGCATAGGAGCGTAATACGCTCTCCGCCAACATTCGATGACTGGAAACGCTCGAAACGGAAAAACAGTGTCGGCCGGTTGCAACAGTCGCCAGTGAAGCGCTCCCGGTGCGGAGCGCCTAGAATGCTGGTGAGCCAAGGCTCACAGGAGTTTGATCAGAAGTCGTTTTGGTGTCTGAAGTCCAAACACACATAACGTATCGAGGAGAACGACATGTCCGCATGCAAATTGCCCGCATTTGGTTTCGCAGTCCTGATGGCACTGACTTCGATAGGCGCGGCCGCCCAGACACCCCAGGGATCGCAACCGGGTGCGGCGCCATCCGACGTTCCCGCAGCGCCCCCGACTACGGCCCAGGCCAAGGCTTTTATCGCCGAGCGCTTCAAGGCGGCCGATGCCAACCATAATGGCAAGCTGACTCGTGACGAGGCTCAGGCGGGAATGCCAAAGGTCTACGAAAACTTCGACAAGATCGACGTGAAAAAGCAGGGTTACGTCACCGAGCGCCAGATCGGTGCCTACTGGATGAAGAAAACCAAGGACCAGATGCAGAAGGAAGATCCGATCTGGAACTGAAGGCGCTACGGATTCTTTTTAGCCGCAGAGGATGATGGAGCGGGAGAATTCGAGCCGTATCTTCCGCCCGCGGTGGTCCCGCATGCACCGAATCGATACTAAGATAAGAAACGCCCCCGACCTGCAAGGCAACGGCAACCGCAACCGCTTTAGGGAGACCGCTAGTCCCGGCTCAGCCCACGGCATTGGCGTCGCAGGACAGCTACGCTGCTGGCGGGCACGGCGGTCGACCGATACGGCTCTTTAGTACTTGGTGTCCCGCTTTTCCTGACGGCCCTCCTGCTTCGTGTCGCGCTTGTCCTGCCGGCACTCAGCGTTGCTCTTCTGATTTTCAGCCCGGCAGTCGACCTTTCCCGAACGCGCCTGCTGTTTGGCTGCCTGGTTTGCGTCTCTGCCTTGTTGACGCTGCTGCGACTGCTCGGTTGCCGGGGCAGCGCCCGATAGCGCCAGAAGACCGGCCACGGCCAGCACCCTGCCGGTCTGGCTCCAACGTCCGTTTTTCGATTCGACCATTTTCACACTCCTCCTTGCTTGGTCAGGATGACGCTCTGCTCTACTGCCAGGCCGCATTCGCATGCTCGTGTCGAGCAGACTTACGCAGCCTCTGTGAAAATTGATCATCCCTCGCTACCATTCCATATTGGCACATGACCGGCGACAAGGACGAATGGGATGCGGACATCATTCGTCAGAATAAAGGTTGGGCCGCATCAGGTGCTAGCCATAATGCAATCGGCAGGGAATCCGACATCTGAGGGCTATTTCGTTATAGCGGCCGGCAAGGCGAACCCAGGCGGGGCCTTAGCCCAAGGGTAACCCTTCGACGCCATGTTATAGCCAGTGTCATAGAGCGCTCGCATGTAATCGGTGTCGAACTCTTCCTTGTGGGGCGCCTTGAAACTCGCCGGGATGAAGGCAAGATTGAAATCAACACCATCACGCTCTGCAGTCGCATAAATGCGGTAAAGGTCGCCGATACCCTGGCTTTGAATCAACGAAGCGACCGCGCGAGAGGCAATGCTCATTGTGGAGCGCTCAACTTGCGCCCAATCCGCATCGAGTCTGGCGTTGCGGATCACATAGAGTTTGCGCTCCCGCTTGACTCCGACCGACGCCGCCTCGTCGTTGATGCGTATCCCAGCCGGATAAGCGAATACCTGTGCGACGATTCCCCCGTCAACGTGCATTTCTTGATAGGGCTTTCCGTCGACTACGACGTCGACCATCATCGGTGGGAAGCCGCCCGGGATCGAAGCTGACGCCACCATGACCTTTACGAACAGATCTAATGCCTTGGGGCCACCATAGCTTGCGATCTTACCCATGTCCCAGATGATTGCGCGCCTTGCATCAAGGTCGGCAGTGGCGACCAACAGCATGCGACCTTTTGCGTACTCCGCTGCAATCTCTTTCAGGAAGGCCTCCGTCACGGATTTTCGCGTCAGCCTTAGCAACGGCGCATTATCCGCCATGCCATCGCTCAGCACGCCTGCCAGAAAGCTACGCGGTTCCAAGACGTCTTTCGGGGAAATTGTCGTGTAGACCTCTTTCAGAGTCCCGTCGTACTTCGGCCCGAGGAAAGCGAAAGGGGCTATCAGGGCCCCGGTACTGATGCCGGTGACGAGCTTGAACTCCGGTCGCGTCCCAGTTGCGGTCCACGCATTCAGAAGGCCAGCGGCAAATGCACCATTGTCGCCACCACCAGAAATCGCGACGAACACCGCCGGTGGCATCGGGCCTTTGTGTCCCTGCCGCGCAAGGTAATCCCGTTCTCGTCTCAGTGCCTCGAAAGCCGCTTCAGTGAATTCGGGAATGTCAATCCCTGCTGTGTAGCGTACCCCGGGCATGCCAGGGATTTCAGCTCTCGCTGTTACGTC
>NZ_JALHRY010000004.1:0-438191 GCF_023952485.1 Cupriavidus mimosae
ACGCCCCATGCCCGTGACCGCAATCGAGCCTGCGCAGCAGCCGCAGGCGTCCCCGCGATACGGCCGGCAGCAGGCTGCCTACACCCTCATTGGGATTGTCCAATAGTGGGTGATCGCAGGCACCGCCCCTGACTCACATAGCGTAGCAGGGCCGAACGGGCACCCACGCCCAAACGGAAAGCACCGCCGCCCGAGCCACCAACACCGTGAAATTGATTGCCAGCCGCACAGGCGACGCGTTTTTTGGTTACTTTTTGGCGCTCGGCCAAAAAGTGACTCGCCGGCTACGCCGGCGAAACAGCCGCGCCCGCCAAGAGCGATCCCAGCCCAAAATGCCGAAGATGGGCACCCTTACACCGTAGCAACCGGCGTAACCGGCGACCCAACCGCCCCGGGCAACCGCAACGGCGGCGCCGTCAACTGAAACCGCGTCCGCCGATTCCCCCTCAGCCAGTCCGCCAGCTCCCGCAAATACCACAGCTCTCCCAATGGCAACCCCAGCTTGAACAGGCAATGGTGATGCAGCGGCAGCAACGGATGGTGCGATTCGCCGTCGGGTGCCGGGCGGGCAGGGTAGCGCTCCACCGCATAGTTATCGGCGATCAGCGCCGCGATGCCAGCATCGGTGATCCAGTTCAGCAGCTTGTCATCACGCCCGTCGAGCGCGCAGCAACTGTGATGCAGCACGGCCTCGTCCGGCTCGCGCTGCATCGACAGCACCACTTCGGCAAAGCCGGTGCGCAGCAACAGCATGTCGCCGCGTTCGACTTCCACCGCGGTGGCCTCCATTGCGCGCATCAGGTCGTCGTAGCCGACGTTGCGGAAGTCCATGCCGAAGACATGCGCCAGGTCCACCAGCACGCCGCGTCCCTGCATGCCCTTGACCGCGAAGTTCTCGATGCCGAGCGCGTGCGCCGCGCTGTGGTCGTGGCCGCACGGGTGCGCCGCGAAGTTGTCGTCCTCGGCATAGTCGACCGGGCCGACGATATGCTCGTTGGCGCGGTAGCCGTTGTAGTAGACCCGCTCGGCGCGGCCATCGCCGTCGGCGTCGAAGAGCGCGCCCACATGCGCCAGCGCGTCCCATTGGGTGCTGTACTGCAGGCACATCAGCACCTGGTCGTCGCTGATGACATCGGTCGCGGCAGGGTCCATCTTTGCCAGCGGGAAGTTGGTGTACGGCGCGTCGTCGCGGAAGGTCGGCCGCAGCACTGGCGGATGACGGCGCGGATTGAGCTTGTTGCCGCCGGGGTAGTCCAGCGGCAGCGACAGGCAGAAGCTCAGGCCGGCCTGCACCTCGCGCGCGCCCTTGATGACCTGCTCGGGCCCGATCAGGTTGATGCGGCCAAGCTGGTCGTCGGGGCCGAAGTCTCCCCAGTTGGAACCTTGCGGACGTTGCTTCCAGCGCATGAGTCATGCCTCCTTTCGTGTATCTGGCCGTGCTGAACGACCAGCGATGCGGAATGGAATGGGGCGCCGGACCATACGTTGCGCATGTCCGGCGCGTCGATATCGTCGGTCTCGGCTGCATGAAACCGGTTGCACTCTTATAGGCGATGTCGGCGGTGGCGGTCATTTTGCAGTGCAGCAGAAGCCCCTCGCGCCCGATGTTTAGTTACGCCTTTTTATATGTTGTCGTACAACATGGAGATCATGTGAAGCGGTCTTCGCCCCGCAATGCTACGTGTTCAGGGATAACCCCCAACCAAAACGGGGTCGAGTCAGATAAAATGTTGTCAGACAACGTAACACATGCCCTGAAGGGATTTCGGGGCCGGAGAGAACATGGCAGCAGCACCTACCGTGGCCCCGCAGGCGGCGCGCCCCCTCTACATTGCGATGCACGGCGCTGACAACGTCGCCATCGTCGCCAATGACGGCGGCCTGCCGGCAGGCACCACGTTCCCGTGCGGCCTGGTGCTGGCCGAAGCCGTCCCGCAAGGCCACAAGGTCGCGCTGGCCGACCTGCGCGAAGGCGACGCGGTGATCCGCTACAACGTGGTGATCGGCTACGCGCTCAAGTACCTGCCGCGCGGCAGCTGGGTCAATGAGCGCGTGATCCGCATGCCGGACGCGCCCGGGCTTGAGGACCTGCCGGTGGGCACGCGCGTGACGCCGCTGCCGCCGCTGGAGGGCTATACCTTCGAGGGCTATCGCAATGCCGACGGCTCGGTCGGCACCCGCAACATCCTGGGCATTACGACCACGGTGCAGTGCGTCGAGGGCGTGGTCGAGTTCGCGGTGCGACGCATCAAGGAAGAACTGCTGCCGAAGTACCCCAACGTCGACGACGTGGTCGGCCTGGAGCACACCTATGGCTGCGGCGTGGCCATCGACGCGCCCGACGCCGGCATCCCCATCCGCACCATCCGCAATATCGCGCTGAACCCCAACTTCGGCGGCGAGGTGATGATCGTCAGCCTGGGCTGCGAAAAGCTGCAGCCGGCGCGCCTGATCGGCGCCGGCACCATTCCGATCCAGAAAGCGGGCGAGCCCGACGTGGTCTGCCTGCAGGACGAGCAGCATGTGGGCTTTGCCTCGATGATCGAATCGATCATGGCCACGGCGGAAAAGCATCTCGCGCGCCTGAACGCGCGCCGGCGCGAGACCTGCCCGGCGTCGGACCTGGTAGTGGGGGTCCAGTGCGGCGGCAGCGATGCGTTCTCCGGCGTCACCGCCAACCCGGCGGTGGGTTTTGCCACCGACCTGCTGGTGCGCGCCGGCGCCACGGTGATGTTCTCCGAAGTGACCGAGGTGCGCGACGGCATCGACCAGCTCACCGCACGCGCCGCCACGCCCGAGGTGGCCGAGGCGCTGGTGCGCCAGATGGCCTGGTATGACCGCTACCTGGAGCGAGGCCAGGTCGATCGCAGCGCCAACACCACGCCGGGCAACAAGAAGGGTGGCCTGTCCAACATCGTCGAAAAGGCGATGGGCTCGATCGTCAAGTCCGGTACCGGGCCGATCCACGGCGTCAGCGGCCCGGGGGAAAAAGTCACGCAGAAAGGCCTGATCTACGCCGCCACGCCCGCCGGCGACTTTGTCTGCGGCACGCTGCAACTTGCCGCCGGCATGAACCTGCACGTGTTCACCACCGGGCGCGGTACGCCATACGGCCTGGCCGAAGTGCCGGTGATCAAGGTCTCCACCCGCAATGACCTGGCGCGGCGCTGGCACGACCTGATGGACATCAACGCCGGCCGCATCGCCACCGGCGAAGCCACCATCGAGGAAGTGGGCTGGGAGCTGTTCCACACGCTGCTGGCCGTGGCCAGCGGCAAGAAGTCATGGGCGGAGCATTGGCAGATCCGCAATGCGCTGGTGTTGTTCAATCCGGCGCCGGTGACTTGAGGCTGGATTCATTTGGGCGATGCGTGGCCCCGCAACGGCTTCAGCAAATACGCCAGCCCGTTGTGATCCAGTTCATGCATCAGCGCCAGCAGCGCGCCGATCTGCCCCGGCGGAAAACCTTCGCGCGCGAACCAGTTCAGGTAATTGCCAGGCAGGTCGGCGATCAGCGTGCCTTTGTGCTTGCCAAAGGGCATGGTGACGGTGACCAGGCGTTTCAGGGCGTCGGCGTCGAAGTCGGTCATGGGAGCAAGCCAGGCGGAAAGCGCCACGCTACCACAGTGGCGCTGGCGATAACGGAACTCAGGTAGCGCGTGGGCGCGCGTGGGCTGATGCCGCGGTTGCCTCCGCCACGGCGGCGCGCACGCATTCGGCCAGCAATTCCGACGCACGGGACCGCGTGGCGCGCGCCGCGCGGGCGATCACCAGCGGCTGGCGCACGGTCTCTTCGCGTATCGGTTTTTCCACCACGGCGGCGATCTGCGATGACGCAGGTGCCTGCGTGATCAGCAGCGCCACGCCCAGGCCGTTGGCCACCATGCCGCGCGCCAGCTCCAGCGAAGTGGCGCGGTAGCGCACTTCGGGCTGCAGCCCGTATTGCCAGAACGGCGCCATCAGGAATTCGCGGCTGTGCGGCAGGTCGATCAGGATCAGCGGCTCCTGCGCCAGGTCGTGCAGCGAGATGCTGCCACGGCGCCGGGCCAGCCGCGATCCGGCGGGCACCAGGCCGTAGGGCCGCAGCTCGGCCAGCCGTTCGCGCTCGAGGTCCTCGGGCATGCCGACGTCGTAGCTCAGCGCCAGTTCGATCTGCCCGCCATGCAGCCAGTCTTCCAGCTGGGCCAGGTCGCCCTCGACAAAGCGCACCGCCAGGTTCGGATAACGCTCGCGCGCCATGCGCAGCACCACCGGCAGGTAGACCGGCGCCAGCGTGCGGAACACCCCGATCTGCACTTCGCCGGCCGCGCCGTCGCCGCGCTTGTCGACTTCAAACGCCGTGGCCACGCCCAGGATGTGGCGCGCTTCCGCCAGCTTGCGCGCGCCGAAGCGGGTCAGGGTCATGCGCGCGCCGGCGTCGCGGGCGAACAGGGCTTCCTCGAACAGGGTCTCCAGCTCGCGGATGGCCACGGAGATGGACGGCTGCGACACGTTCAGCAGCCGCGCCGCCGCCGTGGTGCTGCCGGTTTCCGCAGTCGCGGCGAAGTAGCGCAACCGCCGCAGCGAGATGCGGGAGACAGGCATCAGGAAATCCTATAGGTGCTAGTCGAATTCCATATTTTACTTGATAGCTTGCGCTGCGCAGAATCGAGCCACTGAAACGCAAGCCATCAAGGAGCAAGCCTTGGACCCTTCCAGCGATTCCAACCATTCCGACCTGCCGCTGGCCGGCATCCGCGTGATCGACTTTTCGCGGGTGCTGGCCGGCCCTTACTGCACGGCGCTGCTGGGCGACCTCGGCGCCGAGGTGATCAAGGTCGAGCCGCCAGGCGGCGACGACTACCGCGCCGTCGGGCCCTTCGTCGATGGCAGGAGCGGGTTGTTCTCGGCGATGAACCGCAACAAGCAGAGCATCGTCATCGACCTGAAGACCGCAGCGGGGCTGGAACTGGCGCGCACGCTGTGCGAGCGCGCCGACGTGGTGGTGGAGAATTTCCGCCCTGGCGTGGCGGACAAGCTCGGCATCGGCTACGAGGCGCTGCGGGCCCTGAATCCGTCGCTGGTCTACGCCAGCGTGTCGGGCTTCGGCCAGACCGGGCCGGAATCGCACCGGCCGGCCTACGACATCATCCTGCAGGCGATGTGCGGGCTGATGGATGCCACCGGCGCGCCGGACGGCGCGCCGACCATGCTGGGCGAGGCGGTCTCCGATGCGGTCAGCGGGCTCTTTGCCTCATGGGGCGTGCTGGCCGCGCTGCTGGCGCGCGCAAAGAGCGGGCGCGGCACGCATGTCGATGTGTCGATGTTCGACGCCACGCTCAGCCTGAGTGCGACGCTGGTGGCGCGCTATGCCGCCACCGGGCGGGCGCCGCAACGGGTGGGCAACCGCCATCCCTCGTCCGCGCCGTTTGGCGTGTACCGCGCCGCGGATGGCTTCTACGTAGTGGCGGTGCTCAACAACAAGCTGTTCCACACGCTGGCCGAGACCATCGGCTGCCCGGAGATGGCGCATGACCCGCGCTTTGCCGATGATGAATCGCGCTGCCGCTTCGAGCCCGCGCTGCGCGCGGGCCTGGAAGCATGGTCGTCAGGCCGCTCCGTCGCCGAGGTGAACCGCCTGCTGGGCGCGGCGGGCATTCCGGTCGCGCCGATCCGCAATGTCAGGCAGGCGCTGGAGAGCGAACAGGCCATCCATCGCGGCTTGCTGACCGAAGTGGCCGGGCCGGATGGAAGCACCGTGCGGCTGCCGTCGCAGCCGGTGAAGTTCTCGGGCTATGGCCCCAACCGTGTCACGCCCGCGCCTGAGTTGGGGCAGCACACCGAGGCCATCCTGGCCGCGCACGATTTCAGCAAGGAGACACAACATGCGTAAACGTTTGGGCGTCGAGCCGGGCGACCTGGAAATCGCCGATGCCATCGGCCGCTTCGCGCAGAGCGAACTGGCGCCAAAGGCGGCCGAAGTGGACCGCGCGGAAACGTCCACCACGCGCTATGTGCCGCAACTGGCCGAACTCGGCCTGATGGGGATGAACCTGCCGGAACGCTGGGGCGGCACGGAAACATCGCCGGTGGCGCTGATCCTGTCGCTGGTGGAGGTTGCCAAGGCCTGCGCGTCGACGTCATCGATGCTTGGCGCACACTACCTGGCCACCGATTCCATCCTGATCGGCGGCGACGACAGCCAGCGTGCACGCTATCTGCCCGATGCGGCGGCCGGCACGCGGCTGGGCGCCTTCGCGCTGACCGAGCCGCGCGCCGGGTCCAACCCGGCCGACATGGCCACGCGCGCCATGCCGGAAGGCGATGGCTACCGGCTGCGCGGGGTCAAGCACTTTATCTCCAACGCCGAGGCGGCGGACTTTATCGTGGTCTATGCCAAGACCGACCCGGCCGCGGGCACGCGCGGCATCAGCGCCTTCGTGGTGGACCGCCGCAGCGACGGCGTGCAGGTGGCGCCAGCGGAGAAACTGATGGGCATCCACGGCGCCCCGGCCCATGAGGTGGCGCTCGACTGCTTCGTGCCCGCCGCCAACCGGCTCGGGCCGGAGGGCACGGGATTCCGCACCGCGATGAAGGTGCTCGACAACAGCCGGCTCGACGTCGCTGCCACCAGCCTGGGCATTGCCGAGGCGGCGCTGGCCTGCGCCGTGGACTGGGCCCGGCAGCGCCAGGTGGGCGGCGAACCGCTGGCGCGCAAGCAGGGCCTGCAATGGATGTTCGCGGATATGCGCACGCGGCTGGAGGCGGCCTGGCTGCTGACGCTGCAGGCCGCGGCGCGGCGCCGCGACGGCGAGCCCTTTACCGAGCAGGCTTCGATGGCCAAGCTCTATGCCTCGGAAATGGTGGGGTTCGTCACCGATGCCGCGCTGCAGATCCACGGCGGCTACGGCTTCACGCGCGAAATGCCGCTGGAGCGGCTGGTGCGCGATGCGCGCATCCTGCGCATCTACGAGGGCTCGTCGGAAATCCAGCGGACGGTGATCGCGCGCGCGGTGCTGGGGTAGGCGCCGCCGGACGGCCGGCGGCGCGGATCAGGGCGTATCCGGGGTATCAGGCGTCGCCGGCGTCGCCGGCTCCTGTGCCTCGGCAGACGCCTCGGCTGACTCCGCAGCGGCCGCAGCGGCAGGCGCTGCAGCGGCTGCAGGCGCTGCAGCCTTGGCCTTCTGGCGCGCGGCGCCGGCGCGGCGCGCCTTCAGTTGCTGGGCGCGCTTGGCATCCGCCAGGGTGACCACGCCGGCCTCGTTGCCGTCCAGGTCCAGCCGCTTGGCGCCTTCCACCATGCATGACCAGTAGCGCGCGCCGCTGCACCAGGTGCGGATCGCCTCGCGCAGCTCGGCCTCGTCCAGGCCTAGCTTTGTCGCATGCTGGGTCAGGTCTTCGAAGGTGCCGATCTTCAGCGGCACCTTGGGAGCCGGGTTCTTGGGGAAAGCCTTGGGGAAGTGCTTTTGCAGCCGGGCAATGGAATGCACCACCGGATCGACCTGCTTGGCCGGCGCCGCGGCAGGCGCCGCGCGGCGGCCCCTGGCGCCTGCCGTGTCCGCACCGGCGCCGGTACGCTCGCCGTCACGGGGGCGCTTCGGCGCGCCCTTGGATGCGCCCTTGGACGCCTCGCCGGTTGTGCCGCTGGTCGTGCCGCTGGCCGCGCCTTTGCGCGGGCCCTTGCGCTCGCCCTTCCTGGATTCCGCGGCCGCCTTCTTGGCGAGTTGGTCCCTGAGTGCTGCCAGTTGTTCGAAGCCCATGATGTCTGCCGTTGTGTGAACCGGGATTGTATCAAGGCCGGGCAGCTGGCATACCCCGCGGCATCGGGTGGCTTGCGCGGCGGGCCAGGCACACGGCGCCTATGGCCTGGCCCGGGCCTGAGCCGCGAAGGTCCGCCACTCCCGGAACACGGCATCCAGGCAGGCGGCCGTGTCGCAACGATCACGCTTGTTCCGGAACGCGGCGATGTCTGCGTCGGTGATGGCGCCCGCCTTGAGCAGCCGTTGCTGGTCGGCGTAAATACGCTGATAGCCCATGGAAAACAGCGCGGATTCGCAGACCAGCCGCTGCGCGTGGGTGGCGACGGCCGGTCTGGCGGACGGGTCGCAATCGATATCGGTGGCGCGGGCGCTGCCCAGGCAGGTCATGCCGGCTACGGCCACGCACAGGCGGGCGAGGGAGGAGAGGGAAGGGCAGCGGTTCATGGCGGGCTTGCAGGAGTCGCCGGGCCACGCCCGGCGAGGTGCCCGCCATGTTACCGCGCAACCGGCCCGCGGGCTTGCCCCGGGGCCGCCGGCATCACATCCTGCCCTTCCAGGGCACCAGCCACTTGGCCAGCTTGCGCATCAGCAGGTCGAACACGTAGGCGATCAGCCCGATCAGCACGATGCCCATGATCACCACGTCGGTGCGCAGGAAGTTTGATGCATTGAGCACCATCTGGCCCAGCCCGGCCGTGGCCGCGACCATCTCGGCGGCGACCAGCGTGGTCCAGCCAAAGCCGATGGCGATGCGCATGCCGGTCAGGATATCGGGCAGCGCCGCCGGGATTACCACATGGCGCACCACCTGCCACGGGCTCGCGCCCATCGAATAGGCGGCGTTGATCTGCTCGATCGTGACCGAGCGCACCCCCGCCTGCGCCGACATCGCCAGCGGTGCGAAGCAGGCCAGGAAGATCAGCAGCACCTTGGAGGTCTCGTCGATGCCGAACCAGATCACGATCAGCGGCAGGTAGGCCAGCGGCGGCAGCGGGCGGTAGAACTCGATCGGCGGATCGAAGATGCCGCGGGCGATGCGCGACACGCCCATCATCACGCCGATCGGCACCGCGGTGGCGACCGCCAGCGCGAAGGCGCCGAACACGCGCAGCATGCTCGCGGCAAAATGCTCGGTCAGCGGCTGGCCGCCCTGCAGGTTGCCCTGCCAGGCATCGATAAAGGCGGTGAAGATCGACTCGGGCGTGGGCAGGAACAGCGGCGGCAGCCAGCGCAGGTGGCTGGCCAGCCACCACAGCGCCAGCAGCAGCACCACGGTGATGGTGGAAATGCGCGAGCTTGACCCTTCGCCGGGCAGGCGGTAGCCCGACACGGTCTTCATGGGGCGGCTTGGTGCGGCCGCGGACGCCGCGGGGGCATGCGGCGGCGGCTCGATGCGTTGGACGGTAGCGGACATCTGCTTCTCCTCAGGCGGTGGCATGGATCAGGTCGACGATCTCTTCGCGGTAGCGGATGAACTCCGGGTCGGACTTGACTGCGCGGGCGTCGCCGCATTCAATGAAGCGGCGCGCGAACGGCAGTTCATAGGTATGGGCGATGCGCCCGGGCGAGGGCGTCATCACGATCAGCCGCGTGGCCAGGAACAGCGCCTCTTCCACGCTGTGCGTGATGAAGAAGACGATCTTCTGCTCGCGCGCCCACAGCTTCAGGATCAGCGCCTGGATCGACTCGCGCGTGAGCGCGTCGAGCGCGCCCAGCGGCTCGTCCATCAGCATCACCGCCGGATCGCAGGCGAGCGCGCGGGCTATGCCAACGCGCTGCTGCATGCCGCCCGAGAGCTGGTAGACCGGCTTGGCGGCGACGCTTTCCAGCCCGACCGCGGCGAGTTTTTCATGGGCGATGCGCAGCCGCTCGGCACGGTTGACGCCTCGCAGGCGCAGGCCCAGCGCAACGTTGTCCTCGACGCTGAGCCATGGCATCAACGCATGCTTCTGAAACACCACGCCGCGCTCGGCGCCGGGGCCGTGCACGGGCTTGCCGCTCAGCCGGATCTCGCCCTCCGACGGCTCCATGAAGCCTGCAATGCACGACAGCAGGGTGGTCTTGCCGCAGCCCGAGGCACCCAGCGCGACCACGAAATCGCCGCGCTCCATGGTGAGGTTGACCTGCGACAGTGCCAGCGTCTTCGCGCCGCCGGCCGTGCCGTAGTTGACACTGACATTATCGATTTCGAGTTGGTACATGATGGGCTTCCGCAACAGGATCTACGGGACCGCCGCATGAAAGCAGGGGAGCGGCGGCCAGCTTCAGCGACTGGGGGGCGTGGTCAGCGCAGCGCCCGCTTTGCCCATTCCGCGTTGACGCCGGGGCCATAGTCCGGCAGCACGGTCTGGATGGTGCCCTGCTCCTTGAGGAACTGCGCCGCCGACTGCAGCGCGCGCGCCGCGCCGCCGCCGAGCCAGCGTTCGGAGACCTGCTCCTGCAGCGTGGGGAAGCTGTACAGCGCCATGCTGGCCGGCACGGTCTCGGGCTTGGCGCCGGAGACCTTGGCCACGGCCTTCACCATGGGCGAGTCGGCGGTCCACGTCGCCTTGTTCTTGCGGTAGTTTTCATCCGCCGCGGCCAGCACGCGCACCAGCTTGACCATGAACTCGGGGTTCTCGCGCGCGAACTTCTTGTTGGCGATCATGCCGTCGAAGGTCGCCTTGCCGGTGTCGGCGGCGATCTGTCCCGAGGTGGTCAGCACCGTGCCGGACTGCTTGAGCTTGGCCAGCACCGGGTCCCAGATAAAGGTGGCGTCGATATCGCCGCGTTCCCAGGCGGCGGCCACCTCGGGCGGGCGCATATTGACGATGCGCACGTCTTTCGGATTGATCTTCGCGCGCTCCAGCGCGACCAGCGTGTGGTAGTGCGTGGTCGACACGAACGGCACGCCGATGCGCTTGCCCTTCAGGTCCGCGACGCTGGCGATCTTGCTGCCGTTGCGCGCGACCATGGCTTCGGCCGCGTTGATATCGTCCAGAATCCAGAACAGCTCGACATCCAGTCCTTGCGACAGTGCCGAGGCGATTGGCGAGGTGCCGGCTTCGCCGATGGCGATCTGGCCCGAGGCCATGGCGCGGATCACATCGCCGCCGCCCCCGAACTGCCGGAACGAGACCGTGTAGCCGGTCTGCTTTTCCAGCTCCTTCATGTCCTGCGCATAGCGCCAGGGTACGACCATGTCCTGGTAAGCAATCACTACATTCTTGCTTTGGGCATGTGCGGTCGGCACCAGCGCCGCCGCCAGCGCGAAATACATCGCAATCTGCTTGATCCACCGCATGGTTGTGCTCCTCGGATGAGAAATGGGTTTGGGGGTCACGGCTTTATAGGTGAGCCCGATTCCGGGCCTATAGGACCAGTTGCCGGGATTCGGTGGGACCAGAACCGGCCGCGCGCGCGCAGGCCGCGCCGGGCCGCGGGGAGCGGTGGCGCGGGGCTGCGTCAATCATGGAATTCCTGTACCGGCCGCGGCCGGCGCCGGGGATTCGTCGGCGCCGCTTGCGCGGTCAACGTGCCGGGCCAGCGCGTTCAGGCGCTCAGGGAGAACCCGGAGTCGAAGGTCTGGCGCACATCGAGCCGCTGCCGGAGCAGGCCGGATTTCAGGTAGAAGTCCGCGGTGCGCTGCTGCTCGGCGATCAGCCCGGCGTCGATGCTGCGCCACTGCGTGCGGCGCCGCTCGAACTGCAGCCGCGCTGCCTGCGGCGAGATGCCGATGATGCGGGCCAGCGTCGCCGAGAATTCCGGCACATGCTGGTAGGACCATTGCTGCGCGCGCACCACGCGGTGCAGGAAGTCCTGCAGCACCGCGCGCTTGTTTGCCAGCGCGGCGTCGGTCGCGGCCAGGTAGCTGAGGCCGGACCACAGCCCGCGGCCGTTGACCAGCACCCGCGCGTGCTGGCTGGTTTCGGCCATCGCGGTATAGGGCTCCCACGTGGCCCAGGCATCGATCGAGCCGCTGCTCAGCGCCAGCTTGGCATCCGCGGGCGGCAGGAAGCGCAGGTTGGCGTCCTCCGGTTTCAGTCCGGCCGATTCCAGCGCCTTGAGCGCGATCAGGTGCCCGATCGAGCCGCGGTTGGTGCCGATGCTCTTGCCTTTCAGGTCGACCGCCTGCCGCAGTGGCGAGTCGGGCCGCACCAGCACCGCGGTGCCGTAGGGGTCAGAGCGGTTTGCGCCGATCAGCCGGATGCGCGTGCCGGCGGCCAGCGCGAAGATGGCCGGCGCATCGCCGATCGGGCCGCTGTCGACCGCGCCCGCGTTGAGCGCCTCGGCCAGCGGTGCCGCGGCGGGGAACTCGGTCCACTGGATCTCGTAGGCCAGGCCCTCGAGCGCGTTGGCGGATTCCAGCAGGGCGCGCAGGCCGCCTTTCTGGTCGCCGGCCTTCAGCACCTGGCGTCCCTGCGCGTGGGCGGGGCCGGCAGCGAAGGTGGTGATGCCGAGGATTGGGCCGGAGGCAAGCGCGGCCGTGGCGGCGGCGCCGCGGCGCAGGAACTGGCGTCGGGAAGCGGTCATGGTGTGCGGGGCGTTCGATGTCAGAACCCCCGAACGTACGCGGACCGCGCCCCTGCACCAACGAATAAATCCGCGCTTCGATATGCGTGGTACGCGGCGGTCAGCGCCGCCACCGATCGCTCAGTCGAGTCCGGTGGACTCGGCCGGATCCCGTTGCGAACGGATGTCTTCCGGACTGAGCAGGATATAGCCCAGCGACTTGAGCAGCTGCACGGCCTCCAGTTCGGCGTCGAGATACACCGGGCGTTCCGGGGTGCGCGCGCGCTGCGCTAGCGGCCACGGGGCGCTGCCGTGCGCGGCCAATGGCGCCAGTGGCGCCGAGTCCTGCAGCCAGCGCGCGGTCAGGATGCGGCAGTGCTCCAGGTTGGGTTTCCACGATACGTCGACGGCCGCATTGAACCGGCCGGTGCACAGGCGCAGCCGCTTCATCGCTTTCAGCCAGCCGACGAAGGCCTCGGGCTCGGCCGGCTGGTAGCCGCGCAGCAGGGTCGCGAGATAGTCCTGCGCGGTGCCGCCGTCCAGCGCCGGGTCGTCGTCGAGCAAGGCAATTTCAAGCGCCACGTGCTTGCGGCCGTCGTGGTCATAGATGGCGCATTCGCTATCGACCACGCCTTCGCGCAGCAGCTCGCACAAGAGCGCCCAGGCCCTGGGGTTCTTGTCGAGCCGGTTCTCCAGCGTGGGGTCGATGCGGGCGAGCAGTTCCGGCATGGCGCGCATCTCGCCGGACTGGGCTGCTGCCGCAAACGCCATCGCGTTGGCGGAAGGCTTGTCCCCGTGTGCAATCCGTTGCAGCGAGGCATCCTTGAGTTCGCCGATTTCCGCGGCGGTGTCCACCGCGTGCATCCACGCATAGTCTTCCAGGCTGGCGCACAGCTTGCGCGCGGCCCGCGCCAGCTGGCCGGCCAGCGACTGGACAAAACTGGTGCACAGCGCGCAGCGGCATTCGAGCCGGCCCGCGTGCAGGAAGCCGGCATAGAGCCGCTCCTGGTGTCCGCAATGCGCGCATTCGAGCGAAAAGCCGCCCTGGCGCACCGGCCGCTGCGATGCCAGCAAACCATCGACCTGATACTGCGCCCGGCCGCCGCAGCATGGGCACAGCCATTGCAGCTTGTGCGCGCCGTCGCGCGCGGCGGCGGCGCGCTCGAACTGGCGCGCGATGGCGCTGCGCGGGATGCCCTGGGCGCGCCCGACCACATCGGCGCAATAGCCCCAGTAGCAATACGAGTGGGCCAGCGCGGCCTGGTCCGCGGATAGCTGCCGCAATGCCGGCAGCACGGCCGGGCTGCGGCGGATCTCGGGCGCGAGGGCGTCGATCAGCTCCGGCCCGCCCGGCATCGCGGCGTCGAGGGCGGCGCGGCTTTGCTCCAGGAAATCGGGCACGTAGACCCGACGGATGAAATCCTCGTTCTCCAGCCAGAACAGGTGGCCCGGAAGCGCTTCCAGTGCCTCGATGCCGTCCCTGACTTCTGTCATGCCGGCGCAGGCGAGAAACGTGAACGGCTTACTAAACAGGAATTGGTCTGTCATGTTGTCGTCAACGGCGCATCCCGCCCACGAGCCCCCACATGCTCGTGTGCGATCGATCCACCCCGTGACTCAGGCCAAGGCAAAAGCAGGGAGGCGCCAGCCGCTGCGCTTCCCGCTTGTGGGGACTTGCCCCTTCTTGTTTTCAGTGCATGTGATGCTGCGCGGGTTCTCTTTTTCGTTGCCGCACTGGACAGCATAGGCGAGACGGCGCCTTCCATACAAAGGAATCATCCAGCGCATCAAAGTTGTGCAGTGATGATTTCGACGCCCGGGAGCGCCTGGCGACGCGGCTCTGCAGGTCCGCGCCGCGACCCTGCGCTACAGCGGCGCAGGCTGTGGCGGGGCCGCAGGCTTCCTGCCGCCGCCGCTGTAGGAGAAGTACCTGGCCTTGGCGCCCCTGGCCCAGTAAGCCACGGTGAAGTGCTTGCCGTCGCGCCCGTAGAGCAACTCCAGGCTGCCATTGGCGGCACTCCATTCGGCATAGCCGTTCTCCGCCGCGCCTTCGGTCTTGCGCACGGGGACATAGCGTTCGTCAAGCTTCCTGCGCACCTCTTCCATGGCAGGGCGCTCGAAGGTCATGGTGACCAGCGCCACCGCATCCTGCGCATCGCAGTTCAGCACCACGCGCGACAGGCCGTTCAGATGGAAGCGCTCGAGGTGCTTCAATTCCACCATATCGCCGCCGGCCCATTCGGAGGTGCCGGTTTTGGCATGGTTCTGCGGTGGCGACAGGCGCGAGCACTTGGCCTTGCCCAGTTCCAGGCCCAGCGGTGCCGCGGTATTGCCGGCCGGCTCGGGCTGGGCTGCGGTGGTTGCGGCGTGGACGGAAACGGAGGCCAGCAGTGCGGCGCAGGCCAGCGTGAACGGTTTGATGTTGAGGCGGGAAAGGGCTTTCACGGTCTTGAGATAGGTTGCCAGCGGGGATTCTACGGCTTTCTTGCCGCCGAAACGCCGTGGCGCCCGCTTGCGTCCCTGATCTTCTTTCGCATATAGTTCTATACATAGAACTATAGAAACAAGACAGGAGCGACGATGGAGACAAGCACTGGAGCGCTGGCTGGCGTCAGGGTCGTGGATATCACGGCGGTATTCATGGGGCCCTCGGCCACGCAGATGCTGGGTGACCTGGGCGCGGACGTGATCAAGGTGGAGCCGCCCGCAGGCGACAGCACCCGCGGCATCGGGCCCGGTGGCAATGACAAGATGGGGCCGCTGTTCCTGGGGCTGAACCGCAACAAGCGCAGCATCGTGCTGGACCTGAAGTCGCCGCAGGGGCGCGAAGCGTTGTTGCGGCTGGTCGAGAGCGCGGACGTGCTCGCCTACAACGTGCGGCCGCAGGCCATGCAGCGCCTGGGACTGGACTACGAGACGCTGGCGCAGGTCAATCCGCGGCTGCTCTATGTCGGCATGTTCGGCTTTTCGCAGCGCGGGCGCTATGCCCCCCAGGCGGCCTTCGATGACCTGATCCAGGCCGCCACCGGCTTGCCGGAGGCAGTCGCCCTGGGCACCGGCGACATGCCGCGCTATCTGCCGCTGACCATCGCGGACCGTTCCGTGGGCCTCTATGCCTTCGGCGTGATCTGCGCCGCGCTCTATGCGCGCGAGCGCACCGGCCGCGGCCAGCGCGTCGATGTGCCGATGTTCGAAACCATGGTGCCCTACGTCTTGGGCGACCATCTCTATGGCGAGACCTTCGTGCCGGCCAGGGGCGGATTCGGCTATCCGCGGCTGCTGTCCCCCGAGCGCCGGCCTTACCGGACGCTGGACGGCCATGTCTGCTGCCTGATCTACCACGACCACCACTGGCGCGCGTTCCTGAAGGTCATCGGCAAGCCCGAGCTGTACGACAGCGATCCCCGCTTTGCCGACATGACCACCCGGACCGCCCACATTACCGAGCTCTATGCCATGGTCAGCGACGAACTGGCCAGGCGCTCCACCGAGGAATGGCGGATGCTGCTGAAGGAGGCCGATATCCCGGTGTTTCCAATGCACACCTTTGCCTCGCTGCTCGATGACCCGCACCTGAACGACATTGGCTTCTTCAATGAAGCCGACCATCCGGCGGTGGGCCGCATCCGCGAAATGGCCGTGCCCAGCGAATGGCACGGTACCCCGCCGGCGCAGCGTCGCCATGCGCCCTCCCTCGGCGAGCATAGCCGCGAGGTGCTGCGCGAAGCCGGCTACAGCGAAGCCGATATCGACGGCCTGATGGCGTGCGGCGCATCTTGCGAAGCGCGCCCGTCACCGGCACAAGCGGGAGCGGAGCATGCATGAAGAACTGTTGAGCGAAGTCCGTAGCGCTGTGCTGTGGCTGACCATCAACCGGCCCGAGCGCCGCAACGCCATCAATGCGGCGGTGCTGGACGGGCTGCACGCAGGCATCGAGCGTGCCAATGATGACCCCGGCATTCGCGCCGTGGTCATCACCGGCGCGGGCGACCAGGCCTTTTGCGCGGGCGCCGACCTGCACAGCGGCAAGGCCTTTGCTTTCGACTACGCGGAGCCGGGCCAGCGGCTGGCCGACCTGCTGCGCCGCGCGCGGCGCTCCAATGTGCCGCTGGTTGCGCGCGTCAATGGCGCGTGCATGGCCGGCGGCATGGGCCTGATGGCCATGTGCGACCTGGCGGTCGCCAGCGATCGCGCGGTGTTCGGCCTGCCCGAGGTCAAGGTGGGCGTCTTCCCGGCGCAGGTGCTGAGCGTGCTGCAGCACCTGGTGCCGCGGCGCGTGCTCAATGAACTTTGCCTGTGTGGCGAGCCGCTGTCCGCGCAGGACGCGCTGGCGGCCGGACTGGTCAACCATGTCAGCGCGGACCTCGACGGCAAGCTCGACTGGCTGCTGCGCCGGCTGATGGACAAATCGCCCGCGGCGATCCGGCGCGGCCTTTACACGCTCAAACACATCGAGGCCATGCCGTTCGAGCAGTCGATGGCATTCACGGAAAGCCAGATCGGCCTGTTCGCCATGACCGAGGACGCGCGCGAGGGACAGCTCGCCTTCCGCGAAAAACGCAAGCCGAACTGGACTGGCAAGTAAGCAAGGAGAATGGACCATGCATGACAAGACCGTCCGCATCGGCGGTGCCTCCGGCTTCTGGGGGGACAGCAGCGTGGGCGCGCCGCAACTGGTGCGCCATGGGGACATCGATTACCTGGTGTTCGACTACCTGGCCGAGCTGACTATGTCAGTGCTGGCCGCGGCGCGGCTGCGCAAGCCGGAACTTGGCTATGCCACCGACTTCGTCACGGTGACGATGAAGAGCCTGCTGCGCGACATCGTGGCGCGCAATATCCGCGTTGTCAGCAACGCCGGCGGCATCAATCCGCAAGGCTGCGCGCAGGCGCTGGCGGCAATCGCCGCCGAGCAGGGCATCGACGTGCGCATCGCCGTGGTCGAGGGCGACGATGTCATGCCGTTGCTGCCGTCGCTGCGCCAGGCGGGCATTGCGGACCTGCAGAAGGGCATGCCACTGCCGGACCAGCTGGTCAGCGCCAATGCCTATCTTGGCGCGCTGCCGGTCCGCCAGGCGCTGGACCAGGGCGCGCAGATCGTCATTACCGGGCGCTGCGTGGACAGCGCCGTGACCCTGGGCGTGTTGATGCACGAGTTCGGCTGGCAGGCGGACGACTATGACCGGCTCGCGCAGGGCAGCCTGGCCGGCCATATCATCGAATGCGGCTGCCAGGCGACTGGCGGGCTGCATACCGACTGGGAGCAAGTGCCCGACTGGCCGAACATCGGCTATCCGGTGCTCGAGTGCAGGGCGGACGGCAGCTTCCTGGTGGGCAAGCCGCCGGCCACCGGTGGGCTGGTCAGTACCGCCACGGTGGGCGAGCAGGTGCTGTATGAGATCGGCGACCCCGCGGCCTACCTGCTGCCCGATGTGACCTGCGATTTCACGCAGGTGGCGCTGCGCCGGGCCGGGCCGAACCTGGTCGAAGTGCGCGGCGCGCGGGGGCGGGCCCCGGGGCCCTGCTACAAGGTCAGCGCCACCTACCTGGACGGGTTCCGGTGCAATGCCCAGTTAACCATCGTCGGGATCGATGCCGTGGCCAAGGCAGAGCGCACGGCCGAAGCAATCCTCGCCCGCACGCGCCGGCTCTTCGCGGAAAACGGCTGGGGCGACTACACCCGGAGCCGGGTCGAAGTCCTCGGCGCCGAATCCTGTTTCGGGCCGCATGCGGCCACGCGCCATACCCGCGAGGCCATCATGCGGCTGGCGGTCATGCATGCCGAGAAGGCGGCGCTGGAGCTGTTCGCGCGCGAGATCGCGGCAGCCGGCACCAGCTGGGCGCCGGGCACCACGGGATCGGGCGGCGGACGCGCCAGTCCATCGCCGTCGATCCGGCAATACGCATTCCTGCTGGACAAGGCCGCGTTGGCCCCCACAGTGGTGATGGATGGCGTGCGCACCGCCGTCGCCAGTCCCGCCGCGCGCATGCCGGAAGAGGATGCCGTGCCGGCAGCGGCGCAAGCGCCGGCTGCCAGCGCCGGGCCGGCCCGCGGCGACTGCATCGAGGTGCCGCTGATCCGGCTGGCCTACGGGCGCAGCGGCGACAAGGGCGATATCTCCAATATCGGCCTGATGGCACGCCGGCCGGAGTACCTGCCCGTGCTGCGCGCCGAAGTCACCGCCTGCCGGGTGGCGGACTGGCTGGGCCACCTGGTGAAGGGCAGCGTTGCACGCTACGACTTGCCGGGCTTTGACGCGATGAACTTCGTTTGCGAATCCGCGCTTGACGGCGGCGGCATGGCATCGCTGCGCAATGACTCGCTGGGCAAGGGAATGGCGCAGATCCTGCTGACCATGCCTGTGCGCGTACCGCGGAGCCTGCTGCCATGACGCGCGCCACGCAAAAAATAGCGGCCAACGACGGCGTTGCACTGAGCGACGACAATGCCGGCGGCGTGACCCGCTACCGCCAGCTGGCCAGCGTGCTGCGCCACAAGATCGTCTCGGGCGAGTATCCGGTCGGGCACCAGTTGCCTACGGTGGAGCATCTTGCGCACACCTATGGCATTGCCAAGGTCACGGTAAGGCAGGCCTATGCGCTGCTGACCGAGGAAGGGCTGATCAGCAGCCAGCGCGGGCGGGGTACCCACGTCATCATGGCGCCGTCAGGCCCCGGCGAGGGCATGCGCTCGGCGATCAATGATGTCTCGGTCGGCGCCGGCGATCTCGAGATCCGCATCCTGGAAAAGCGCAAGGGTGTGAGCCTGGCACCCGGGCTTGCCACTTGCGGCGTGTTGATGGACCGCTACGTGATGCTGCGCAAGCTGCATGTGCATGACGGTGTGCCGTTCTGCCTGATCGATCTGTATGTGGCGGAACCGGTGTTCGCCAGCTTTCCGCGCGGCGCCGAGAATCACCACAAGATCGCCCACCTGTTGCGGCAGCAGCTGGGCGACCGCCTTGGCATGATGCGCCAGACCATGACCGTGGAACCGGCCGATGCCATGCTGGCGCGCGCGCTGGACTACGCCTTCGCGGCACCGGTGGCGCGCATGGTCCGCACCACGCTGGATGTCGATGGCAACGTGCTGACGGCAGGCCGCTTCTGGTATCGCGGCGACCGCTTCATCCTGGACGTGGAAATGCCAGCCCAGCTGACCGAGCGCTACCCCGAACTGGCCATCCCCAAGGCCGCCGCCCGCGAAGAAGACTAGCAAGGAGACCAGCCATGACATCGCCATTCGTACGGCGCGCGGCCGATGTGCCCGCGTATTCCCCGGCGAACCATACCGGCACCGCCAACCAGCGCGTCATTGGCAGGGAGACCGTCGGCGCGCGGCGCGTCGAAGTGCTGCTGGGCACGATCGCTCGCGGCCACGGCGCCTTGCCCCATGCGCATCCGAACCTGGAGCAGGCGTCGTACCTGCTGCAGGGCGAGGGCCTTGGGGAGAGCGCGGGCCGCTCGCACCTCCTGCGTGCGGGAGACTGGAGCTTTAACCCGATGGGGGTATTCCACCGCTTCGAAGTGGTCAGCGAAGCGCCGGTGCAGGTCATGGTGGTCTACGCGCCGCCATACAGCGAAAACCCCGACGCCGCCATGGTGGCCGATGGCGCGGACGACCCGCGCTGCCGCGCCCACGCGGACACCGTGTGCGAGGTGCCGATGCACGCCGCGGCGCGCAGCCTGCCTCACTACCACGGAGCGCTTGCCCGGCCCGTTATCACGCGCGAGACGGTCAATGCGCGTCACCTGGATATTTGCCAGCTCGCCGTGCAAGCCTCTGGCGGTGCCGAAGCCCATACGGTGCCGGGCACCGAGCAGGTGCTGTTCCTGCAGTCGGGGTCGGTCAGCGGCGAGATCAACGGCCACGGCTTCACCGCGGATTCCGGCGACTGGGTCTTTGTGCCGGAGGACGGGCGTTTCAGCTTCGCCGCGCTGGCTGGCGGGTGCGAGGCCATCCTGGTGCGCGCGCACGACGCCTGCGGCTGACCCGGACCGCAGCCAGCGCACCAACCATCAATAGATGCCAAAGGCACGAGGAGACAACCATGATTCATCCATGCATGCGCAAAGCGGTGGCCAGCCTGCTGCTGCCACTGGCGGCGACAGCAACGATCGGGGCCGCGCGGGCCGCAGACCCCGGCCCGTACCCTGAGAAGGCGATCCGCGTGATCGTGCCGTTCCCGGCGGGCAGCGGCACCGACAGCAGCGCCCGCTTCATCGGCGAGCGCATCACTGCGCAGACCGGCAAGCCCGTCGTGGTCGACAACCGCCCGGGCGCCAACGGCTTCATTGCGGCCAAGGCGGCCGCCGGCGCGCCGGGCGACGGTTACACCATGCTGGTGACCACCAATACCACGCATGCCGCCAACGCGTCCTTGTTCAAGAAGCTTCCCTACGATCCGGTCAGGGATTTCGCGCCGGCATCGCTGATCGTCAAGAGCGGGCTGGTGCTGGTGGTGCCGTCCGACAGCCCGGTGCGCACGCTGGCGGACCTGACCGAGCTGGCGCGGGCCAGGCAAGGGGCCCTCACGTTTGCGAGCGGCAGTTCGTCCACCCGCATCGCCAGCGAGCTCTACAAGATGCTGGCCGGCGTGCAGGCGCTGCACGTGCCGTACAAGGGCGTGCCGCTGGCCCTCACCGACCTGATGGGACACCAGGTCGACTTCATGATCAGTGATGTATCGCCAGCCATGCCGTTGATCCAGGGTGGCAAGCTGCGCGCTGTCGCCGTGACCACCGCGCGCCGCAATCCGGTGCTGAAGGATGTGCCGACCATGGCCGAGAGCGGCCTGCCGGGCTATGAGATGGTGGCGTGGGCGGCAGCCTTCTTCCCGGCCGGGACGCCAAAGCCGGTGGTGGATCGCATGAGCGGCCTGATGCGCAACGGACTGACCGGTCCGGCTGCCGCCGAATACTTTGCCCGCAGCGGCGGCGAACCCTCGCCGTCAACGCCCGAGGAACTGGCGGCCTTCGTGCGCAGCGAAACCGTGAAATGGGCGAAGGTGATCAAGGCCGCGGGCATCAAGCCCGAGTGAACCGGCCGGGTGTTGCGCCCCCGCTGGCACTGGTCAGCAGCGCGCCGCCATCCATCGCCGCGTGCCGGCCCAGAACAACAGCGCCAGCAAGCTGACCCCCGCGCCCAGCATGCACACGCCGCGCCATCCCGCAACGTCATAGGTCGCCGTGGCGGCAAGCGCGCCCAGGCCGCTGCCGGTCGCATAGAAGAGCATGTACGCGCCGACCAGCCGGCTGTGCGCGGTGGCGTCGGCGCGGAAAATCATGCTCTGGTTGGTGACGTGGATGGCCTGGCCGCCCAGATCGAGCAGCACGATGCCCAGCGCCAGCGGCCACAACGAGGTGCCCAGCCATGACAGCGGCAGCCAGGCGGCCACCAGCAGCACCAGCGCCGCGCATGTGGTGCGCTGTCCGAGGCCCTGGTCGGCCCAGCGCCCCGCGCGCGCCGCGGCCAGCGCACCGGCCGCGCCGACCAGCCCGAAGGCGCCGATGGCGGTGTGCGACAGCTGGTAGGGCGGGGCGCTCAGCGGCAGCACCAGCGCGCTCCAGAAGATATTGAACGCGGCGAACATCAGCAGCGCGATCATGCCGCGGATCTGCAGGACCCGGTCGCGGCGCAGCAGCGCGAACATCGACCCCACCAGGCTGGCATAGCGCATCCGCTGTGCGGGGCCCGGCAGCAGCGGCAGAGAGCGCCACAGCAGCAAGGCCAGCACCAGCATGGCAGCGGCGGCGCAGACATAGACGCTGCGCCATCCAGCCAGGTCGCTGACGCCGCCGGCGACCACGCGCGCCAGCAGCAAGCCGGCAAACACGCCGCCCTGCGCGGTGCCGACCACGTGCCCGCGTTCCCGTGGCGCCGCCGCGGCGGCCGCATACGCGATCAGTCCCTGCGTCATGGCGGTGCCGAGCAGGCCGGTCAGCAGCATCCCCGCCAGCAGCACGGGGACCGATGGAGCCAGCGCCACCACGGCCAGCGCTCCGGCCAGCGCCAGCACCTGCGCCAGCATCAGGCGGCGGCGCGGCAGCAGGTCGCCGAGCGGCACCAGCAACAGCAGCGCCAGCGCGCAGCCGGCCTGGGTGGCAGTGACCACGCCGCCAATGGCGGCGGCGCCGATGTGGAAATCCGCCATCAGCGCGTCCAGCAGCGGCTGCGCGTAATAGACGTTGGCCACGCTCAGCCCGCTGGCGCAGGCGAACAGCAGCACCGCGGCGCGCGACAGCGGTGCGGGCAAGGCCGCGGGGCGAGCGGTGGGGATGGTGGGGACGGCGGGGACGGTGGGCGATGCCGTATCCGGTGCGCGCGAGCAGGTTTCCATATCGCGTCCAAGTGGTTGCAAATCAAAACCAGTTGAAGCGTAAGCCGGCTGGTTTTAAAATGCAACTACTTTGACAGCGGGCGATGCGCCCAAGGCTAGCCAGACATGGTCACCCGCAAGGACCCGAGCGAAGACACCTGCCCCGTGGCGCGCGCGCTGGCGCTGGTCGGCGACCGCTGGTCGCTGATGATCGTGCGCGATGCCTTTGACGGCATGCACCGCTTCAGCGACTTCCAGCGCAGCCTGGCGGTGGCGCGCAATATCCTGTCCGACCGTTTGCGCCGGCTGGTGGAAGCCGGCATCCTGGCGACGCGGCCGGCCTCGGATGGCAGTGCCTACCAGGAGTACGTGCTGACGGAAATGGGAGAGAGCCTGTTCCCCATCGTGGTGGCGTTGCGCCAGTGGGGGGAACACCACCTGTTCGCGCGCGGCGAGCGCCGCTCGCAACTGGTGGAAAAGCGCACCGGCAAGCCGGTGCCGCCGATGATGCCGCGCTCCGGCGACGGCAAGGCGCTGTCGCACGACGAGGCGGAGGTGCGCAAGCCGCGGTAGACGCGGGCCTGCGCCCTGGTGCTCAACTGCCGCGATAGGTGCCGAAGCTCCACGGCGAACATAGCAGCGGCACATGGTAGTGCTGCGCGGCATCCGCGATGGTGAAGCGCACCGGCACGATGTCGGCGAACACGTCGGGGGTGCGGAAGTAATCCGCCACCCAGAAGCGCAGTTCGAACTCGCCGGTGCGCGCCTGCGCCGGCGGCAGCATCGGCGCGTCGGTGCGGCCGTCGTGATTGGTGCGGGTGCGCGCGAGCAGCCGGGGCGGCTGTACCGCGACGTCGAACAGCTCGACCTGCATGCCGGCCACCGGGCGGCCCAGCGATACGTCGAGCACATGGGTGCTGATACCTGCCATGATGCGATCTCTCCGGATTGGGCCGCGCGCTCAGCTGCCGCGGTAGTAGTTGTAGCTCCACGGCCCGAACAGCACGGGCAGGTGGATGCGCTGGCCGGCGTCGGTGACGCGCACGCGCAGCGGAATCTTCGACAGGAACGACGGTTGCGGCAGGCTGGCCTTGCGCGCGGCGAAGTATTCGTCGGCGTGCAGGATCAGCTCGTAGGTGCCGGTGCGGTAGCTGTCGCCGATCAGCAGCGGCGGCTCGCTGCGGCCGTTGGCGGCCAGCGTGACGGTCTGCAGCGGCACGCGCTGGCCATTGTCGATGCGGAACATCTCCACGCGCATGCCGGCCGCGGGCGTGCCGTGGTAGGTGTCCAGCGCATGCAGCGTCAGGCGCGGGCTCAGCCCGCCTTGCTGCACCGGCGCCGCGGTCTGGTTCGGCGCCGGCGCATCCGGCGTGGCGCCCCAGCTGGCGCCGGCCAGCAGCGCGCCGCCGCCCAGCGTCATCGATTGCAGCGCGAAGCGCCGGCGCGCAGGATCAAAGGTATGGTCGTCCATCTCAGGCTCCTTAACGTACAGTTGCCGGTGGGGTCTTGCCGCGCAGCTGGCGGATGCCCACCAGCACCAGCACCGCGGCCAGCACTTCGATCACCGCCACCAGGTACAGCCCGGAGGTGAGCTTGCCGGTGGTGTTCTTGACCAGCCCCATCACGTACGGGGCACCGAAGCCGGCCAGGTTGGCCACCGAGTTGATCAGCGCCACGCCCACCGCGGCGGCGCTGCCGGCCAGGTAGCGGTTGGGCAGTTGCCAGAACACCGGGATCGCGCTCATGGTGCCGACCAGCGCGGCGGTCATGGCCAGCAGCGCGATCACCGGCGACAGCACCTGCGCGCCCAGCAGCACCGCCAGCACGGCCATGGCACCGCCGCCGACCAGCGCCGCGCCGCTGAAGTGCCAGCGCACTTCATTGCGGCGGTCGGAATGCGCGCCGTTGAGGATCATGCCGGCGGCGCCGCACAGGTAGGCCACCGCGGCGATCCAGCCCACCGCCATCGGCGTGGTGAAGCCCACGTCCTTGATGATGGTCGGGATCCAGAAGGTCAGCGTCGAGTTGGCGCACAGCAGGCAGAAGAAGATCGCGATCAGCAGCCAGACCTTGGGGTTGGTGAAGAGCGCGCGCCAGTCATCGCCACGCTCGCCCATGGCGGCGTGGTCGCGCTTGAGCGCGTCCTGCACCACGCGCTTCTCGGCCTCGGACAGCCAGTGCGCCTGCTCGGGCTTGTCGGTCATGTAGAACCAGGCAAAGATGCCGGCCAGCACCGACGGGATGCCCTCCAGGATGAACAGCCATTGCCAGCCGTGCATGCCGTTGACACCCGCCATGCCGGTCATGATCCAGCCGGCCAGCGGGCCGCCCAGCACGCCGGCGATGGCGGATGCCGACATGAAGGTGCCGAAGGCGCGCGCGCGGCGCTGCGACGGATACCAGTAGGTCAGGTACAGGATCACGCCGGGGTAGAAGCCGGCCTCGAACGCGCCCAGCAGGAAGCGCAGGATGTAGAACTGCGTGGGCGTGGTGACGAAGCTCTGCAGCATGCAGATCACGCCCCAGCAGATGGTGATGCGCATGATGGTCTTCTTGGCGCCGATCTTCTGCAGCAGCATGTTCGACGGCACTTCGAAGAAGAAGTAGCCCAGGAAGAAGATGCCCGCGCCGAGCCCGTACACGGCCTCGCTGAAGCGCAGCGCGTCCAGCATCTGCAGCTTGGCGAAGCCGATGTTGACGCGGTCCAGCCACGCCAGCACCCACAACACCCCGAGGAAGGGCAGCAGGCGCCAGGTAACTTTGCGGTAGACGCTGTCCTCGGCGTCTTCGGCGGTACCGGCGAAGACCGGTACCCCTTGTTTCGTGATCGACATGATGTCTCCTGTCTTGTGGTGTTCTGCCAGGCCGCGGCCTGGTGGCGGTGCATGCGGTCCGCCGGGTTGGGAGCAAGTATATGAATGGCCCGCCGATGCGAAACGAGGGGGCTGGTATAGGCCCCATAGCAGCGCCGATATGGGCCGCCAACCCTTGCCTGGCGCGGGTTTGCGGACATCCGCGGCGGCTGCCGGCGGACCTATGGATTACCCTGATCGGCCCGCTGCAGGGATGCCGCGCGCGCGGCGCGGCGGCGCCTGTGCGGGTTCCACCGGTTGCCGTGCGGTGCGCGACACGCTACAAAGTCGCCATGGCCGGACGTGCCCGCGCCGCCGCGAGCGGCGGCAGCCGCACCCGCCATGCTTTCTTTTGTTCCCCTGCCACGGACCCAACATGATTCGCGCCGACGACCCGTTCGACACCTACCTGCTGCGCGTGCTGTGCATCCTGATCGCCGAGCAGAGCGTGTCGCGCACGGCGATCCGCCTGAACCAGTCGCAGCCGGCCATCAGCGCCGCGCTCAAGCGCCTGCGCGCGATCTTCAACGACCCGCTCCTGACGCGCGAGAAGAACGTGATGGTGCCGACCGAACGTGCGCTGCAGCTGGCGCGCAACGCGCAGGCCGCGCTCAGCGCGCTGGACAACCTGCTGGTGTCGGACGACCGCTTCGACCCGGCCACCACCGAGCAGAGCTTCGTGGTGGCGATGCCGGACTACCTGGCGCCGCCGTTCTTTGCGCATGTGGTGCGCGCCGTGCGCCGCGCCGCGCCGCATGCGCGGCTGTCGGCGCTGCCGCTGGGGACCAGCTTCGACTATGAGCAGGCGCTGTCGGCGGGCGCGGTCGATATCGTGATCGGCAACTGGCCCAATCCGCCCGAACACCTGCACCTGTCGGTGCTGCTGGAAGACGAGGTGGTATGCGTGGTGGCGCAGGACAGCGTGCACGCGCAGCCCGGCAAGTTCACCGCGCAGGCCTACCTGGGCGCATCGCATATCGTGCCGACGCCGTATTCGCGCGACCAGCGCGGACTGGTGGATGCAGGCCTGAGCACCATGCGCGTGCACCGCGACAACCGGATCAGCTGTCCTTACTTCAACCTCGCGCCCAGCCTGATTCCCGGCACCGACCTGATCCTGACCACGGCGCGCCATTTCGCCAACTACCATGCGCAGCATGTGCCGCTGGCGGTGCTGGAGCCGCCGATCGAGTTTCCCTTCATGCGCTTCTACCAGCTGTGGCATCCGTCGCGCCACCGCTCGGCCGCGCACGTGTGGTTGCGCGGCATGCTGAGCGCGGCCTCGCAGGCACTGCGCGACCTGCGCGACATGCATCGTTAGCGGTATCGGTTTCTGTTATGCGATCTATAGGGCGCGGGCTCTCGCCGCTGCGGCGAGGCGTTCCTATACTCGGCCCCGTATTCAACGATTGCCCTTGCGGGAATCCCTACGGGAGAAGCCTCCATGTCTCACCCCCTCGACCTGGCGTCGGTCAACGCCCTGGACGAAGCGGCCTTTGCCGAGGCCTTCGGCAGCGTGTTCGAACACTTTCCGCAGGCCGCGGCAGGCGCATGGGCGCAGCGGCCGTTCGCCTCGGTGGCGGCGCTGCATGGCGCGATGATGGACGTGGTGCGCAAGCTCGATGCGCCGCGCCAGTGCGATTTCCTGAACCTGCATCCGCAGCTGTCGGCGCGCAATATCCGCGCGGGCACCATGACGGCGGATTCCAATGCCGAACAGAAGAGCGCCGGACTGGATGCGATGTCGGTGCAGCAGGAGGCCGCGCTGGACCAGCTCAACGCCGACTACCAGGCCCGCCACGGCTTCCCCTTCATCATCTGCGTGCGCCACTACACCCGCGAAGGTATCTTTGCCGCGTTCGAGCGCCGCATCGGCCGCAGCACGCAGCAGGAACTGGACGAGGCGCTGGCGCAGATCGCGGCCATCACGCGCGGGCGGCTGGCGGCGCGACTGGCCGGCTGAGCCTGGCGCCTAGCCAAAGGCTTCAAGCCCCAGCGCCAGCATCCCCACCAGGATGAGGCTGAGGGCCCAGACCGCCTCCAGGTTGAACCAGCTGCGCGAAACGAACTGCAGCCCCAGGTAGCGGTAGACCAGCCACGCCATGCCGCCGCCCATGGCAAACATGGCCAGCGTATGCAGCAGCGCGACGGCCAGCGCCATGCCCAGGTTGGCACCGGCAAGCGTGGCGGCCGCCTGGTGCCCCGGCTCGCTATCGGTGCGGCACAGGCCAAGATAGATCGGCACCAGCATCAGCCCGGCGCCATGCGCGATCGCCACCGCGAACGACCACAGTGCCAGGCGCGAGGGCGCGATGCGCACCAGTGCGCGCGGATGGGCGCGCCTGAGCAGCAGCGCGATGCCGCCGCCGATCAGCAGCACGCTGGCGCCGATGCGGATCTGCGCCTGCCAGGCGACCAGCGCGGCCAGCACGCCGAACGGCAGCGTCACCGCCAGCACCGCCAGCGCGTGCCCGACCGCCAGGTACCCCAGCGCCGCAAGCAGGGCGCGGCCGCTGTGCGCCAGCAGGCCGTTCGATACTGCCAGCGGCCATCCCATCGCCGGATTGACGCCGTGATAGAGCCCGCTGGCCAGCACCGCCGACCACAGGCCAAGCTGTTCCCAGTCGTGCCCGCTCAAGCCCTGGCCGAGGGATAGCAAAACGAATCGGTCGAGCAGTCGCCGCCTTCCAGCCGGATCTGGTGCGCGCGGTAGCCTTCGGGAAACTCGACCCAGTAATCTTCGGCCAGCGTCAGGCCGCCGTCCGCTCCGGCGCGGGCCATGACCTGCGCGCCGGGAATGCCGTCGGGGTAGAACTGCTGGTCCCAGGTGGAATACAGCGAGTTGGTCCAGTAGACACGCTCGCCGTCGCGGCTGATCTCCACCATCTGCGGGCCGCCGGCGAAGGGCTTGCCGTTGGGATGCGGGGTGCGGCGGACCATGCCGCCAAGATGGACCGAGCCCGCCAGCCGGGGCTTGCGCGGATCGGTGACGTCGTACTGGCGCATCTCGCCCGTGCCCCAGCACGACACATAGAGAAATTTGTCGTCCAGCGACAAGTCGATATCGGTCACCAGCGGCGGCACCGCGCCGAAGCCTTGCAGCAGTGGCGGCAGCTGGCTGGCATCGGCGGGCTCGGCCGGGATCGTCGCCGTCTTCTCGGCGTGAAACTTGCCATCTTCGCGCCACCAGGTCCAGATCGAGCCTTCCAGGTTGGTGGTGTCGACCACCACGCCGACGAAGCCGTACTCGCGCACCGGATCATGCGCGGGCCGCACTTCCAGCGCCATCTGGTGATTGGCGCCGAGGTCGATGGTCTGCACGTTGCGCCGTGCGCGCAGGTCCCAGAAATGCAGCTTGTGGCCGTAGCGGTTGCCCAGCAAATCCTCGGGCACCAGCCCGTTCTCGAACTGCGGGGGCAGGGCCCATTCGCTCGACACCATGTAGTCGCGCGGCAGGTTCCACCAGAAGTCGTAGTGCTTCTGCTGCTCGCCGCGGTCGATCTCCCAGCGGCCCAGCACCTCGAAGGTTTCGCAGTCCATGATGAAGATGCCGGGCGCGCCGTCCGTGCCGTCCGGCCCGCCGCCGCCCAGCGTGCTGACATAGATGCCTTCCGGGCCGCAGTGCACGGTATGCGGCCGCGAATAGCCGGTCTTGCGGAAGATCTCGTCGGGCTCGACGATCTTGTGGATGCGCGCCTGGGTCGGATGCGGCTTGGTGTCGACGATATACAGGCGCGACGAGCGCATCCCGGGGATGATCAGGTAGCGCCGCTCCAGAAACGCATGGCCGGTCAGCGGCGACAGCGCCGACGAACAGGCGTTCCAGCCGAAGTGATGGAGTTCATCGCCCTGGTGCGTCATCGGCACGGTATGCACCACCTGGCTGTAGGTCGGCGATCCGGGCTTGACGTCGATTACCGCGAGCGCGTCGGGCTGCGCGCCGCCGGGGCTGAGCAGCACCGTGTAAGCAAAGGATTCCGCTGGCGCGTGGATCGCAAGCTCCGGCGAGGCGTGAAACGTCGGATCTGGCCGCATGTTCATGGTGAGCCCCTCCCTGGTCCTGGCGGACCTCGCGACATCGCCGGTACGTCACCTGGCGCGTGGCCGAGTGCGCGGTAAGCCTACCTAGCCTAGGTCGTTCTGCAGGCCGAGTCAAAGCCGCGCGTGCGGCGGCGCATGCCCGGATTCATGCAGGCGGAAGGTCCGGTTTGCGAAATACAGATTGTCGGAAACACGCAGATCGCGCAGAAAGGAGGCTTGATCAAGCAAAGGGAAATCTGGGCGATGGACGCGGCAATGGCAGCATGTAAGGGCGAGGCATACAGCCTCGACAATCCGGCACTGGAAAGCATCGGGGTCAGGATCACCCATTGGCGCGACGACTATGTCGAGCTGGAACTGCCACTCGCGCCCAATATGCTCAACCGCAGCCGCGTCGTGCATGGCGGCACGATCTGCACCTTGCTCGATGCCGCCACCGGCTATGCGGGGCTCTACTCGGCGCCGGGCGAAAGCCCGCGGCACGCGGTCACGCTGTCGCTGACATCGAACTTCCTCAGCAACGGGACCGGAGAGTTGCTGACGGCGAAAGGGATGGTCGACCGCCGCGGGCGTTCGATCTTCTTTTCACGGGCCGAGGTGTGGCTGGATGGCGCGCTGCTGGTGGCCACCGGCGTGGCCACGATGAAGTACCTGAAGTAAGCGGTCCGCCTCAGGCGCCGTGCTGGCGCCAGCGCGTCGGCGACTTGCCGAACTGCGCCGCGAACCAGCGCGAGAATGCGCTCGGTTCCGAAAACCCAAGCAGCGTGGCGACCTGCGCCAGCGGCCGCCGCGGATCCTGCAGATGGCGTTGCGCCAGTTCGCGGCGCACTTCATTTACCAGTGCGGAGAACGTCAGGCCATCCTGTTCCAGCTGGCGCTGCAGCGTGCGCGGGCTGGTGCCCAGGCTTTGCGCGACCTGTTCCACCGCACCGCGTCCGCGCGGCAGCAACTGGTTGAGGGTGCGCCGCACGTCCGCGGCGAGGGAGGGCTTGCCGGCCCCCGGCTGCAGGTCGAGGAAACCCCGCGCGTACCCGGCCAGGCTGGCATCGGCCAGGGGATTGACGCGGTCCAGGTCGCCGCTGGCAAGCACCAGCCCGTCGAAGTCTGAACCGAATTCGATGCGCGGCCCGAACAGGCGCCGGTGGATGCGCAGGTCGGCCGGCGCCGCATGCGCGAAATGCACGCTGTGCGGCATCCACGACTCGCCCAGGATGGCGCGGATCAGGCTGTGCAATGCGGCCACGGTCAGCTCCATCGCCTGCCGGCCGGGCTGTTGCCGCCCGGTCTGCAGCGTCACGTGCAGCACCGCGACACCGCGATGCTCGGTGACCAGGATGGCGATCGAGTCGCTCAGCCAGTGGCGGTAGCGCTCGATCTCGGCCAGCGCGTCGCGCAGCGTGGGCTGATGCTGCAACAGCAGGCTGACCGGGCCGAAGTCCGACAGGCGCCACGATTCCCCCACCATCAGGCCCAGCGAATGGCAGCTGGTCTCGCGCGCCGAGGTCTCCAGCACTTGCGCCAGGCGCTGCTCGGGAATGCGCAGGTCGGGCGTGTACAGGCACGCCTGGTCCAGGCCGGCCCGGGCCACCATCTGCACCGGATCCAGGCCCGCGCCCCGGGCAATGCCCAGGTATTTGGTCAGCGATGCGCTGCGAACAAGGACGGTCATGGGGCTGCCGCGAGAGTGGGTGGGGGCGTTGGTCGTGTCCGTCGTCAAATGGCAAATCCTGGCGCGATCGGTCAAGGGCGCTGCGGCCCGGCTGTCTGACAATCGACTGCGCCGCGCCAATGATAGCGGCGCGGGCAGGACACCACAATCAGGAGACAGCTTTGGCCAAAGCCATTCGCATGTATGAGACCGGGGGCCCCGAAGTCCTCCGCTACGAGGACGCCGAAGTCGGCGATCCGGGCCCGGGCGAGGTACGGATCCGCCACGTCGCGGTCGGGCTCAACTATGCCGACACTTACTTCCGCAACGGCACCTACCCGGTGCCGCTGCCCAGCGGCATGGGCGTGGAGGCTGCCGGGGTGGTGCAGGCCGTCGGCCCCGGCGTGACCCACATTTCGGAGGGCGATCGCGTCACCTATACCGGCTTCACCAACACATTGGGCGCGTACAGCACGGAGCGTCTGGTGCCCGCCGCGCCGCTGATCCGCCTGCCGGATGCGATTTCCTTCGAGACTGCCGCGGCGATGACCATGCGCGGCCTGACCTCGGCCTACCTGATGCGCCGCATCTATCCGTTCAGCGGCGGCGAGACCATCCTGCTGCACGCGGCCGCCGGCGGGGTGGGACTGATCGTCTCGCAATGGGCCAGGCTGCTCGGCCTGACCGTGATCGGCACGGTCTCGACCGAAGCCAAGGCCGAGCTGGCGCGCGCGCATGGCTGCGACCACGTCATCGACTACAGCCGCGAGGACGTGGCAACGCGGGTGCGCGAACTGACCGACGGCACGGGCGTATCGGTGGTGTTCGACAGCGTCGGCCGCAGCACCTTCCAGGGCTCGCTGGATTCGCTCAGGCGGCGCGGGCTGATGGTCTGCGTCGGCACCGCCTCGGGCACGATCCCGCCGTTCGATCCGCAACTGCTGGCGCGCAAAGGTTCGCTCTACCTGACCCGTCCGGCGCTGGCCGACTACATCGCCGATCCCGCCGAGAAGGCTGAACTGGCCGCGGAAGTGTTCGGCCACGTGGCCGCCGGGCGGCTGCGCATCGGCATCAACCAGCGCTACGCGCTGCAGGATGCGGTCCAGGCCCACCGCGACCTGGAGTCGCGCAAGACCACCGGCTCATCGATCTTCGTGCTGTAAAGGAGCGTCCTCATGCGAGTCCAACCACTTACCTGCAGCATCGGCGCCGAACTGAGCGGCGTCAGCCTGGCCGATGCCGCGCGCGATGCGGCGCTGTTTGCCGAGATCAGGTCGCTGCTGCTCGAGCACAAGGTGCTGTTCCTGCGCGGCCAGGAGATCTCGCGCGCGGACCACGTGGCGTTCGCGCGGCGCTTCGGCGAACTGGAGGACCATCCGGTGGCGGGCAGCGATCCCGACCATCCCGGGCTGGTGCAGATCTATCGCAGCGACAAGCGCGAGAACTACGAGAACAGCTACCACACCGACGGCAGCTGGCGCGAATGCCCGCCGATGGGCTGCGTGCTGCGCTGCGTCGAATCGCCGCCCGTCGGCGGCGACACCATCTGGGTCAACATGGCCGCGGCGTACGAGCACTTGCCGCAGGAAATCAAGCAGCGCATCGCCGGCCTGCGCGCCAAGCACGGCATCGAGCATTCCTTCGGCGCGGCGATGAGCCCGGAGAACCGCGCCAAACTGGCGGCGCAGTACCCCGCGGTCGAGCACCCGGTGGTGCGCACGCATCCGGAGACCGGCGAGAAGGTGCTCTATGTCTGCGGCTTCTCTACCCACTTCGTCAATTTCCACACGCCCGAGAACGTGCGCTACGGGCAGGACAAGACCCCGGGCGCGAGCCATCTGCTGAACTACCTGATCAGCCAGGCGGCGATTCCCGAATACCACGTGCGCTTCCGCTGGCAGCCCAACAGCGTGGCGATCTGGGACAACCGCTGCACCCAGCACTACGCGGTGCAGGACTACTGGCCGGCCCCGCGCAAGATGGAGCGCGCCGCCATCATCGGCGACAAGCCGTTCTGAGCCGCGCCAGCGCCGCAGGCCTGGCCACGCCACGATCAATGGAGACATGCCGTGCATTACCTAGATGGGTCCCTGTTCCCTGAAAACCAGCAGCCGCTGATCATCACCGCGGCCCCTTATGCGCCGGGCTGGCTGCCGTCCGACTTCCCGGAAGATATCCCGGTGACGATGGAAGACCAGATCCAGAAAGCCGTTGACTGCTACAACGCCGGCGCGACCGTGCTGCACCTGCACGTGCGCGAACTCGACGGCAAGGGCTCGAAGCGCCTGTCCAAGTTCAACGAACTGATCGCCGGCGTGCGCAAGGCGGTGCCGGAGATGGTCATCCAGGTGGGCGGATCGATCAGTTTCGCCCCGGAAAACGAGGGCGATGCCGCGAAGTGGCTGTCCGACGACACGCGCCATATGCTGGCCGAACTCGATCCGGTGCCGGACCAGGTCACCGTGACCGTGAACACCTCGCAGATGAACGTCACCGAGCATGCCGAACTGGCGGATTTCCGCGGCACCTCGCGCGAGAACCCTGCGATCTTCAACGCGTACAAGGAAATGACGGTGCCCGCGCAGCCCGGCTGGGTCGAGGAGCATATCCGCCGCCTGTCCGCCGCCGGCATCCAGAGCGCATTCCAGTGCTACAACATCAATAGCTTCGAATCGGTCGAGCGGCTGATCCGGCGCGGCATCTACAAAGGCCCGCTGGTGATGAACTGGGTTGCCATCAGCGGCGGCATGGATGCGCCGAGCGTGTTCAACCTGGCCAACATCGTCCGCGCGGTGCCGGACGGCGCGGTGCTGACCGTCGAAAGCTCGGTACGCAACGTGCTGCCGGTGAACATGATGGGCATTGCGCTGGGGCTGCATGTGCGCTGCGGGACCGAGGACTGCCTGTGGAACCAGTCGCGCACGGCCAAGATGAGTACCGTGAAGCAGATCGAGCAGCTGGTGCGCATTGCCGGCGAATTCGGCCGCAAGGTGGCAAGCGCCCAGGAAGCGCGCGAGATCCAGAAGATCGGCGTGTTCTACGACACGGTCGAGGAGACGCTGGCGGCCAACGGCTTCGCGCCCAACCGCAATGGCGGCAACCAGGGCTTCCTGCGCAAGGCCGCCTGAACCGGGCCGGCTGCCACCGGCAGGCGGCCCGCAGAAGGGCAGGGGCGGCGGCTGGCTGACCCGAACCCTCGCACATTCGGAGACAACCATGAAGCAAGCACAACCGTCGGCGCGCCGCAGGGCGCTGCTGTCATGCATGCTCGGCCTGGCGCTGCCGGCCGCGTTACCATCGGCTGCCCATGCCCAGGCGTGGCCGTCCAAGGTGGTCAGGATTGTGGTCGGCGGTCCCGCCGGCGGCACCGCCGACATCCTCGCGCGCCTGCTCGCCGAGGGGCTGACGCAGTCGCTGGGCAAGCCGGTGATCGTCGAGCAGAAGCCCGGCGGCGCCGGTGCGATCGCGGTCGGCACGCTGTTGTCGGCGCCGCACGACGGGCATACGCTGCTGCTGATCCAGGGCGGCATCGTCTCCGAGACCCCGCTGGCGCTGAAGGTCTCGTTCGATCCGTTCAAGGACCTGAAGCCCATTGCCCAGGTGGCGCGCACCGGCCTGGTCCTGGTCGGCAACCCGAAGCTGCCGGCGAAGAACTTCAGCGAGCTGCTGGCCTACATCAAGAGCAAGCCGGGGCAGATCGACTACGCCTCGTATGCCGCCGGCATGCGCGGCCAGACCCTCGGGGTCCAGTTCAACCGACTGGCGGGGGTGAACATGAGCCACGTCGGCTACAAGGGCTCGCCGCCCGCGCTGCAGGACGTGATGGGCGGACACGTGCCGCTGATGTTCGACGGGCTGGCCACCTCGCTGCCGCTGATCAAGGCCGGCAAGCTCAGGGCCTATGCCGTGGCCTACCCGAAGCGCATTCCCGCGCTGCCGGACGTGCCGACCTTCGCCGAGGTCGGCTTCCTGGCGATGACGGAGCCGGGCTGGATGGGCTTGTGGCTGCCGCCGGACGTGCCGGCGGCGGTGCAGGAGAAGATCCGCAACGCCACGCTGGCGGTGGTGCAGCAGCCGGGCTACCGCAAGCACGTGGAAGACATGGGCATGGACAACGGCCAGCCGCTCGGCAGCGAAGCGCTGTCAAAGGAGGCCCGCGCGGCCTATGAGCGGCAGGCGGAGCTGCTGCGGTCGATTGGCTTCGTGCCGGAGTAGCGGGCCGCGGCCTATCGCTTCCGGCGCCGGCGCGCGCTGGCGAACATCGACATGTCGCGCAGGATGCAGTCCAGCAGCGTATTGGCCGCCACGCCCATCGGCCGGCCCGCCTTGACCAGCAGGCGCGCCTTGGCGGCTTCGAACAGCGGATGCGCGATCGGCAAGGTCACCAGTTCGCCGGACTGCAATTCCCGGTAGGCCGCAAAGCCGCCGATCAGCGTGATGCCGTCATGGCGCTTCACGAAATGGCGCAGCACCGCCAGCGAATTGGTGGTCAGCGTCGGGCGGATCTGGATGTTCTCCGCGTAGGCCAGCATCTGCACCACCTGTCCCAGCCCGAATGCCGGCGGCATCATCGCCAGCGGATAGTCGGCCAGCTCCTGCACGCCGACCTTGCCGCCGCGGCGCGCCAGCGGATGCCCGGCATGCACCAGCAGCACCACCGGCTGCGATGACGTCGCCACCCAGGCGATGTCGGCATGGCCGGGCGGGTTGTAGGCCAGGCCGATATGGGCGCGGCTTTCGGCCACCTCCTGCAGCACGTTGTTGACCGGCAGGATGTCGACGGTCACGTCCAGCCGCGGATAGCGCGCGCAGAAGTCGGTCAGCACTTCATCCATCAGGCCGTCGACATAGCCCTCGCTGGTGGCGATGCGCACCTGGCCATGCTGCAGCCCGCGCAAGGCCTGCAGGCGGTCTTCGAACAGCTCCTGCTGGGCGCGGCAGCCGCGCCAGTACTCCAGCAGGTGCTGGGCGGCTTCGGTCGGCTGCACGCCGCGCGCATGGCGGTCGAACAGCGGCGCGCCGACCTCTTCTTCCAGCAGGCGGATCTGGCGTGTGATGACCGACGGCGAGGTGTTGATGCTGTCGGCCGCGCCACGGATCGAACCGTGCGTGAGTACCTCGTGAAAATAGCGCAGCCTGCGCTGGTTCAGTTCGCGCATGTCGGGACCTCGTTGTCTGGCGTGGAAGGCGCCGGCGTTTCTTTGTGTTGCCGGCAGGGCAACGATAGCCGACTTAAGTTGCTCTTGCTCTGTTTTTTCAGATGCCAGACGATCAACGCCTGCCAGCGAAAGACATCGCGTCCACAAGAGCCGACCACCACGGGAGAGATCGACATGTCCGCAACCCTGCCCCCACGCCCCGCCATTGCAGCCGCCAGCGCCGCGCAGCAGGCGCTGTACCGCAAGCTGAACTGGCGCCTGTTGCCGTTCCTGCTGCTGTGCTACACCTTTGCCTACCTGGATCGCGTCAACATCGGCTTCGCCAAGCTGCAGATGCAGAGCGACCTGGGCTTTTCCGACGCGGTGTACGGGCTGGGCGCAGGCATCTTTTTCTTCGGCTACGTACTGTTCGAGATCCCGAGCAACCTGTTGCTGCCCCGGATCGGCGCGCGCAAGACCATCAGCCGCATCCTGGTGCTGTGGGGCCTGACCTCGGCGGGCATGATGTTCGTGCGCGACGAAACCACGTTCTATGTGCTGCGCTTCCTGCTTGGCGTGTTCGAGGCCGGCTTCGCCCCCGGCATGATCTTCTACCTGACCTACTGGTACGGGCAGCAACGCATGGCCCGTGTGATGGCGGTGGTGATGCTGGCTGGCCCCATCGGCGGCATCTTTGGCTCGCCGCTGTCCACCTGGCTGATGACGGCGCTGTCCGGGGCGCACGGCCTGGCCGGGTGGCAATGGATGTTCCTGGTCGAAGGGCTGCCCTGCGTGCTGCTTGGCGCGCTGGCACTACGCGTGCTGGCCGACCGCCCGGCCGACGCAAGCTGGCTCAGCGACGCGGAAAAGCGCATGCTGGCCGCCGAACTGCAGGCGCCGGCGGGCGGGCATCACTCGTTCGGCCAGGTGGCGCGCGATCCGCGCGTGTACCTGCTGGCCTTTGCCTACTTCACCATGATCTGCGGCATTTACGCGGTGAGCTTCTGGCTGCCGTCTATCCTGAAGGCGGACGGCGTCACCGACACCATGCAGATCGGCCTGTATTCGATGATTCCCTATATTGCCGCGGCGATCGCGATGCTGGTGATCGGCCGCAGCTCGGACCGCCGCGGCGAGCGCCGCTGGCACAGCGCGGTGCCGGCGTTTGCCGGCGCGGTGGCACTGGCCCTGGCCACGCAGTCCAGCGGCAACCTGCCGGTGTCGCTGCTGTGCATGACCATTGCCACGGCGATGATGTGGGCCGCCTATACCGTGTTCTGGGCAATTCCTTCGCAATACCTGAAGGGCGATGCCGCGGCGGGCGGTATCGCGCTGATCAACACCATCGGCCTGATCGGCGGCTTTCTCAGTCCTACCATCATCGGTGCCGTGCGCACGGCCACCGGCAGCATGCAGGCCGGCCTGCTGGTGATGGTGGCGCTGCTGCTGGCCGGCGCGGCGGTGCTGGTGGCCAACCGGATGCCGGCGCCGCAGGGCGCGGTGTCGCCGGCATGACGCCGGACTTTTGTTTCACGGAGAAGAACCTTGGCAACACGGATCCTGGTCGCCGGCTTCCAGCACGAGACCAATACCTTTGCGCCGTCAAAGGCAACTTACGCCAGCTTCGAGCGCGGCGAGGGCTTTCCCGCGATGGTGCGCGGCGCCGACATGCGCGCGCTGCGCGACGTCAACATCCCGGCCGGCGGCTTCCTGGCCGCGGCCGAGCGCTACGGCTGGACGCTGCTACCGGTGATCTGGGCCGGCGCCAGCCCGTCCGCGCACGTGACCGAGGACGCGTATGAGCGCATCGCCGGCGAGATCGTCGGCGCGGCCAGCGCGGGCGGCTTCGACGCGGTCTACCTCGACCTGCACGGCGCCATGGTGGCCGAGCACACCGACGACGGCGAAGGCACGCTGCTCGAGCGCATCCGCGCGGCGGTGGGCCCCGGGGTGCCGGTGGTTGCCTCGCTCGACCTGCATGCCAACGTCACGCAGGCCATGCTGCAGGCGGCCGACGCGCTGGTGGCCTACCGCACCTACCCGCATGTGGACATGGCCGAGACCGGCGCGCGCGCCGCGGCGCTGCTGCAGCGACTGCTGGCGCGCAAGGGGCCGTTGCACCGCGCGGTGCGCCGGCTGCCGTTCCTGATCCCGATCAACGGCATGTGCACGATGCTGGAACCGGCGCGCGCCATGTACGCGCTGTTGCAGCAGCGCGAGCACGGCGAGGTGGTGTCGCTGTCGTTCGCGCCGGGCTTTCCGGCCGCCGATTTCCCGGAGTGCGGGCCGGTGATCTGGGGCTATGGCGACGACGCCGGCGCGGCCGAAGCGGCGGTGCAGGCCTTGTACGAGCGGATGCTGGCCGACGAGCCCGCCTGGGAGGTGCCGTTCCTCTCGCCCGACGAGGCCGTGGTCGAAGCGATGCGGCTGGCCGCGGGAGCCACGCGCCCGGTGGTCATCGCCGACACGCAGGACAACCCCGGCGCGGGCGGCGATTCGAACACCATGGGCATGCTGCGCGCGCTGTTGCGCCAGGGCGCGCGGCAGGCGGCGATCGGGCTGATCTGGGACCCGGCCGTGGTGGCCGAGGCGCACCGCGCCGGCGTGGGCGCGACCATCGAGGTCGCGCTGGGCGGCGTATCCGGGGTGCCCGGCGACGCGCCGCTGCAGGGCCGCTTCGAGGTGCTGAAGCTGTCCGACGGCGTATGCCGCTACGGCGGGCCGATGATGCACGGCATGCAGGCCGATGTCGGCCCGGTGGCACTGTTGCGTATCGACGATGTGCAGGTGGTGGTCAGTGCCGGCAAGGCCCAGATGCTCGACCGCAACCTGTTCCGGGTGGGCGGGGTCGAGCCCGAGGCGATGAAGATCCTGGTCAACAAGAGCTCGGTGCACTTCCGCGCCGATTTCCAGGGCATCGCGCATGCCGTGCTGGTGGCCAAGGCACCGGGCCCGATGACGGCCGATCCGGCGGACCTGCCCTGGACCCGGCTGGCCCCTGGCATCCGGCTCAAGCCGATGGGCAGGCCGTTCCAGGCGTAATGCCCGATGCACGCGGATCAGCCCGCGTTGCGCATCGACTGCGCCAGCTCGGCGCAGCCGCGCGCGTGCAGCGTGTCGGCCGCGCCGAGGCGGTCGCGCGTGTCCTTGTTCTGGCTGAGCTTGCGCTTGCCCACCAGCGATGTCACGGCGATCTCGAGGCCGACGATGCCGCGCAGCATGGCGTCGAGGTAGTCGGGCGGGGCGTCGCCCATCTTCCACGGCCGGGCCTCGGCGGCCTCGTGCCGCCGCGTCAGGCGCGCGACCAGGCCACGCACGAAGCGCTCGTCGTCGCGCACGGTGAGGATGCCGTGCACGTGCACCACCTCGTAGTTCCAGGTCGGCACCTGACGATGCGTCTCATGCTTGCTCGGGTACCAGTTCGGCGAGACATAGGCCTCGGCGCCGCGGAACACCACCATCACCGATGTGCCGGTCGGGCACCGCTGCCAGACCGGGTTGGCCCGCGCCACGTGCGCGGTGAGAGCGCCGAGGGCACCCGCACCAGGGTCGAATTCGAAGGGCAGATGGTCGGCATCCAGGCCGTGCTGGCCGTGCGTGACCAGCATGCCCAGCGGGTGCGCATGGATGATGCGGGCAAGGGCCTCGGGGCGGGTCTCGGCGAAATGTTCGGGGAGGTACATCGTTGGGGCTCGGGGCGATCGGATGCTCGATACTGTCGCCGACAACTGGCACAATCGGAAGGTCCAGTTTCGAGGAATTTGAATGGGCCAGTTTGAGCCGTCCGCCGGCACCCGGCCCGGCGCCACGGGCGCGGGACGCCGCATCTATGAGCTGCTGCGCGCCCAGATCGCCGACGGCACGCTGCCGCCGGGCGCGCCGGCGCCGTCCACGCGCAGCCTGGCGGCCGAGCTGGGGGTATCGCGCACCACCGTGACCGCCGCCTACGAACAGCTGGCGGCCGAGGGCTTCCTGGTCACGGCGAGGGGGCGGGCGGCCCGCATCGCCAGCCCGCTGGCGGCGTCCCCGCCGGCCCGGCCCGATGGGGCGCGGCGCGCCAGGGTACCGGCGCTGTCGCAGTTCGGCCGCCGCGTGGCGGCACTGGGGCTGCCGGCAGCGCCGCCGGCCGAGCCGGTGCGCTTCGATTTCCTGTACGGCGCCGTGGCCTGGCGCGACTTCCCGGCGCTGGCCTGGCGGCGCGCCTGGCAGGCCGAGCTGCTGCGCCAGCACGACAGCCTGTGCTACGCCGCGCCGGAAGGCGAGGCATCGCTGCGGCGCGCGCTGCAGGGCTATCTGCGCCGCGCGCGCGGGCTGGCCTGCGATGCCGGGCAGATCGTGGTGGTGCATGGCTCGCAGCAGGGCATCGACCTGTGCGCGCGGCTGTTGCTGGACGATGGCGATGCCTTTGCCTTTGAAGACCCCGGCTACCTGATGGCCAGGCGCTGCTTCGAGGCCACCGGCGCGACGTGCCTGCCGGTCCCGGTGGACGGGCATGGCATGGATACCGCCAGCCTGCCCGCGGCGGACCGGGTCCGGCTGGCTTACGTGACGCCGTCGCACCAGTTCCCGCTGGGCGGCGTGCTGCCGATCGGGCGCCGACAGGCCTTGCTGCAATGGGCGCGGCGCCATGATGCGTGGATCGTCGAGGACGACTACGACGGCGAATTCCGCTACGGCCAGCGCCCGATCGACACCCTGCGGGCGATCGACACCGATGGTCGCGTGATCTATGTCGGCACCTTCTCCAAGGCGCTCTCGCCGCAGCTGCGGCTCGGCTACCTGGTGCTGCCGCCGGAACTGGTGCCGGTGTTCCAGCAGGCCAAGCGACTGGCCGATCGCCATGCGCCCGTGCTTGAGCAGCGCGTGCTGGCCGCGCTGATCGACGGCGGCGCCTACGAGCGCCACGTGCGCCGCATGCGCCGCGAGAACGAGCGCCGCCGCGCGGCCCTGCTCGATGGCATTGCGCGCCACCTGCCCGGCGATGCCGAGGTCAGCGGCACCGCCGCCGGGCTGCACGTGGTGCTGTGGCTGCCATCACTGCGTCCGCGGCACGAGCCGGCACTGGTGGCCACCGCGCGCGGCGCCGGCGTGGGCGTCTACCCGGTCTCGGCGCTGTATGCCCGGCCGCATGGGGCGGGCCGGCCGCGTGCGGCCGGCCTGGTGCTGGGCTACGCCAGCCTGACCAGCGCGCAGATAGAGCAGGGCGTGCGCGTGCTGGGCACGGTGGTTGCAGCGATGGGCCCGTGAAGCGGCCCGCGCGTCCGGCCCCGCATGCCGGGCGTTTCGGCCAATGACATTGAACAGAACGGCAATTGGCCCGCCTGGCGCAACGCTCTAACGTCTGTCGAAAACGCCCGCGGCCGGCACGCCGGGCGCCAACACCAGAACGACAACCAGGAGACAGCGCATGGCTATCGCAAGGCGTGGAGTGGGAGGGCGTTTGCTATCGGTCGTGGCCAGGGCCATGGCGGCAATGGCGATCTGCGCGGCGGCAGCGCCGGCCGCGACGGCGGCGGGCGATTTCCCGGCCAAGCCCATCGAGTTCTGGATTCCGTTCCCGCCCGGCGGCCCTACCGACGGCTCGCTGCGCACGCTGCTGGCAGCCGCCGGCAAGGAACTGGACCAGCGCGTGGTGCCGATCAACAAGCCGGGAGCGGGCGCCACGCTGGCGGCCCAGGTGATGTCCCAGACGGCGGCGCCGAACGGCTACACGCTGTCGATGGTCGCGGCCAACATCTTCCGCATGCCGCACCTGCAAAAGACGCCATACGACCCGCTCAGGGACTTTACCTACATCATCGGCCTGACCAACTACCGCTATGGCCTGGTGGTGCGCGCCGACGCGCGCTGGAAGACGCTGGAAGAATTCCTTGCCTACGCGAAGGCGAACCCGGGCAAAGTGACCTACGGTGCGGTCGGCATCGGCAGCTCGGGACATATCTCGATGGAGAAGCTGGGCCGGGCCGCCGGCGCCAAATTTACCTTCGTGCCTTACAAGGGCGGCGCCGAGGAAATGATGGCGTTGATGGGCGGCGACATCGATGCCGTGCTGGACCCGGGCTGGGGCCAATTCGCCGTCGCCGGCAAGGTGCGGCCGCTGGCCATCGTCGGCGACGCGCGCTTTGCGCGCTTCAAGGATGTGCCGACCCTGAAGGAGCGGGGCTACGACATCAGCGCCAGCTCGCTGGTGGGCATCGTCGGCCCGCGCGGCATGGACCCGGCAGTGGTCAGGAAGCTGCACGATGCGTTCTTCCGCGCCGCGCAAGACCCGGCCTACCTGCGCTCGCTCGAGGCCATCGACCTGGAGCCGGTCCACCTCAACAGCGCGGACTACACCAGGTTCGCGGCCGAACAGTTCGAGCGCGAGAAGCGCGTGGTGCAGCAGCTCGATATCAGCCTGCAGTGATCGGTGTGCGATCATCGCATGACCGGCTGCACTGTCTCAGTGCAGCCGGTCATGCCGGGACATCGGTGGCTCGGGTTAGCGCAACTTCTTTGGTACGCTGGTGGTATGCCTGCCGCTGCCATCGCTGCTTGCGCCCCGAGCGCGGGTGATTTCTGCACTCCCCCGGCTGGCAGCGGCCAAAGGAGTGATCATGCAAGAGCTGAGCTTTAGCGCCCTGCTGTACCGCTATTTCTTCTTCGGCTGGCTGTTCCGGGACGCCAGCCGCGGCAACCGCGCCGAACGCACGCGCGCCTGGCACTTCAACCAGGCGCGCGCGCATTGGTTGCTGACCTACATGCGGCGCTGGCTTTGGTGCGGCGTGTTCTTCTACGCGCTGGGCAGCGCGGTGGAGCTGATGTTGTCCGCACCGGCGCTGTCGGCGCTGTTCTACGTGCCCGGCGCGCTGTGCGTGCCGGTCAATGTTGTCATCGGCGTGCTTTGGGTGGGCCTGAAGACGCTGCCCGGGCCGCTGTGAGCATATGGAGTTGTCCTGCACGCCGCCAACGGCTTGCTGCTCCCTCTGCTATGGTTAACAGGCCTTTCCGTCACGCGCGCCGGCCCCTGGCCGGCAGCGCGCACGGCGGCCCACGGCAACCTTGGAACCAGGGAGAACGGCATGAAACCCGGCAAGCTAATCGTGGCGGCGGCGCTTGCCGCCGCGTCCGCTACAGCGCTGACGCAACCCGAGACCCGCGTCGACTCGGTTTCCGGCGTGGGGGCGTCGCGCACCACCGGCACGGTCAAGGCCACGGCCACGGTGGCGGCCATCGATGCGGCCACGCGCACCATCACCCTCAAGGACGAGCAGGGCAAGCTCACTGACGTGCAGGTGGGCGACGACGTGCGCAACTTCGGGCAGCTGCGCGTGGGCGATGCGGTCACGGCGGAATACACGCAGGCCTTGTCGGTCAGCCTGAACCGCCAGAGCGGCATCCGCTCCAGCAGCGAGCGCGAGATCACGCAGCGCGCCGCGCCGGGCGCCAAGCCGGGCGGCATGGTCGGGCGCGAGGTCACGGTCACCGCGGACGTGGTGGCGGTCGACACCAAGACCGGCATGGTGACGCTGAAGGGGCCGCAGGGCCGGATGGTGGACGTGCATGTCGCCGACCCGAAGCAGCTGAAGGCGGTGCGCGCCGGCGAGCAGGTGCAGGCGGTCTACACCGAGGCAATCGCGATCTCGGTCACGCCGCGCACGGCGCGCTGATTCGCCGGCCGCCGCCCGCTACATCACGCGCCCGAACCACCACAGCGACAACAGTCCTGCGCAGGCCGCCAGCAGCGCGCCCAGCGCGGCGAACAACGCGGTGATCTCGACCTGGCTGCGCTTGTCGAACGCCAGCCGCGCGTTGAGCGCGCGGTATACGCGCTTCAGTTCGGTAGCGTCCTCCAGCCGGAAGTACTCGGCGCCGGTGGCATCGGCGACTTCCTTCAGCACCTTCTCGTCCAGCCTGACGCGGGCCGACCAGCCGTCGACCGAGAGCACCACGCCTTCGGGGGTGCCCACGCCCACGGTATAGATGCGCACGCCGTGCTCGGCGGCAAGCTGTGCCGCGCGCAGCGCGGCCGGGCCGGCGTTGCTTTCGCCGTCGGAGAACAGCACGATCGCGCCGGCGGTATAGGAGCCGGGCTGCACTGGGTCGCTGTCGCCGGCCGGATTGGCCAGGGCCCGTGATCGTCTTGGCGGCGGCGTGTCGTCGTTCATCAGACGCTCGGCATCGGGCGTGAGGTCCGGCAGCAGCGTGGTCAGCGCAATCAGCATGCCGTTGCCCAGCGCGGTGCCGCCCTGCGGCTGCAGGCGCTCGATCGCGGTGGCAACGGCTTCCCTGGCGCGGGTGGGAGCCTGCGCCACGGCGGCGGTGCCGGCCATGGCAACCACGCCGACGCTGACGCCGGCGGGTTGCGCCTCCAGCAGGGTGGTGGCCGCCTGCTGGGCGGCGCCCAGGCGGCTGGGCTTGACATCCTGGGCCCGCATGCTGCCGGACAGGTCCATCACCAGCACCACCGTCTCGATGCGCGAAGGCAGCATCATCACGGCCTGGGGCCGCGCGATCGCCGCGATCAGAGCGGCCAGCGCCAGCAGGATCAGCACCGGCGCCACGTGGCGGCGCCAGCCACTGCCGCCACGGGTGGCAACGCCCGCGGTCTTCAGCGCCGGGAAATGCACGGCAGCGTGCCGCCTGCGCCGATCGAGCCAGACATAGCCCGCCGCCAGCCCCCCGACCAGAGCGAACAGCCACAGCATGCCTGGCCACAGGAAGCTGAACACGGGCAAGCGGCTGATCGCGTCGATCATGCGGCCCCCCGGGCGATGTTCGCTGCCCTGGCGCTGACTTGCTGGCGCCGCCGCTGGCGCGCGAAGCTAAGCAGCGCCAGGTCGAGCCGGGCGTAGGTCGACAGCGTCAGGCACGCCACCCCGGCGCGCGCGAAGGCCTGGCGCAACTCCGCCTCTCGCGCCTCGGCGGCGGCGGCGAAGCGCTTGCGGAAGGACGGGTCGTGCGTGTCGACGAACAACTGCTCGCCGGTCTCCGCATCCTGCAGCACCACCAGTCCCAGGTCCGGCAACGCGGTTTCCAGCGGATCGACCAGCCGCACCGCGACCACTTCATGGCGCCGCGCCAGCATGCCCAGTGCCGCCTGCCAGCCGGGCGCGCTGATGAAATCCGACACCACGAACACCACCGAGCGCCGCCTTGCCACCGCGCGGGCGCGTTCGAGCAGGTCGCGCAGGCGGGTGTCGCCCGGCGATGCGGCGGGCGTGGCGCGCATGCGGTGCAGCAGGTGCAGCAGCTGGCGGCGCCCGGCGCGCGCCGGCACCACGGTGGCGTCCGTGTTGGTGGCCCCGCCATAGAGCACGGCGCCCACCCGGTTGCCATAGCGCGTCAGCAGCAGCGCCATCACCGTGGTGAAGTCGCTCAGCAGGTCGCGCTTGCGTACGTTGCCCGAGCCGAAGTCGATCGAGCCGCTCAGGTCCAGCAAGAACCAGGCCGCGACCTCGCGGTCTTCCTGGTATTCGCGCACATGCGGCGTTTGCAGCCGCGCGGTCACGTTCCAGTCGATATGGCGCACGTCGTCGCCGGGGTGGTATTCGCGCAGGTCGGCAAGGTCCAGGCCGAAGCCGCGGAACAGCGTGCGGTAGTCGCCTTGCAGCAGCCCGTCGAGGCGGCGCACCACGGTCCATTCGAGGCGCCGCAGCAGCGCGTCGGTCTGGTTCGCGCCGGCGCCGGCGGGCGCCACGCCGGATACAACGCCGGACGCAACCCCGGTCGCGGTGTCCGGGGCGTCCCGGGGCTTAGTCCGCCGCCGCCCGAACATGGGATTCCATGGGCCGCTCGGGAACCGGCAGCGCCTGCGAGATGCGGGTGATGAGCTGGTCGGCCGTGACGCCGTCGGACATGGCCTCATACGAGAGCGACAGGCGATGGCGCAACACGTCCGGCACCAGGTCGGCCACGTCCTCGGGCAGGGCGTAGTGGCGGCCGCGCAGGTAGGCCAGCGCGCGCGCCCCTTCGACCAGGCCGATGGTGGCGCGCGGGCTGGCGCCGAACGACACGTAGCGGTCCAGGTCCGCCAGGCCGAAGTCGCCCGGCTTGCGCGTGGCCGCGACCACGCGCACCGCGTACTGGACCAGGCTGGGATCGACATACACCTTGCGGCAGGCCTCCTGCAGCGCGGTCAGGTGCTCCGGCGTGGCCACCGGGCTTACGCTGATGCGCGGGCCGGTGACGCGGTTGACGATCACCACTTCTTCCTCTTCCGACGGATAGCCCACCAGCACCTTCATCATGAAGCGGTCGACCTGCGCCTCGGGCAGCGGGTAGGTGCCTTCGGTCTCGATCGGGTTCTGCGTCGCCATGACCAGGAACGGCGCGGGCACGCGATGGGTTTCGCCGGCGATGGTGACCTGCTTCTCCTGCATCACTTCCAGCAGCGCGCTCTGCACCTTGGCCGGCGCCCGGTTGATCTCGTCGGCCAGCAGCAGGTTGGCAAAGACCGGGCCGCGCACCGTGGAGAACTCGCCCGTGCCCTGGTTGTACATGCGCGTGCCGACCAGGTCGGCTGGCAGCAGGTCGGGCGTGAACTGGATGCGCTTGAAGGTGCCGCTCATGGTCCGCGCCAGCGTATTGACGGTCAGGGTCTTGGCCAGCCCCGGCACGCCCTCCACCAGCAGGTGGCCGCCGGACAGGATGGCCACCAGCACCCGTTCGAGAAAGTGGTCCTGCCCGACCACCACGCGTTTCACCTCGTACAGCAGGCGTTCCATCAAGTTGGCGCTGTCGGCTGCGCCCCTGGCTTGGTCGTTCATAGGTCCCCGCGTCAGAAAGGAGAAGTTCCGATGGATACGCCGGCGCTTTCGATCGTGGTGGCGAAGCCGATGCCGATGAAGGTGCCGCTGTTGCCGGGATTGAGGATGGCGGTGACGATGCCCACCACCTCGCCGTTCATGTTCACCAGCGGGCCGCCCGAGTTGCCCGGATTGACCGCGGCGTCGAACTGGATCAGCTTGTCCAGGGTCCGCTTGTTGTCCGACGCGACGAACTCGCGGTCCAGCCCGGACACCACCCCGGCGGATACCGACGGCCCGATGCCGAACGGAAATCCCACCGCGACCACCTCGGAGCCGGGCAGCAGGTCCCGGCTGGAACCCAGCGTTGCCGCGGGCAGGTCGTCGGGTATCGACCGGGCCTGGATCACCGCCAGGTCTTTCTCGGGAATCGTCTGCAGCACGGTGGCCTCGGAGGTGTGTCCGTCGTGGAAGGTCAGCTCCAGGCGGCGCGCTCCCGCAATCACGTGGAGGCTGGTAAGGATCACGCCGCGCTCGGTCACCACCACGCCCGAGCCGATGTGGCGGGATTCCGGCTGGTTCTCCGCGCTGTTGCCGGGCGGGCGTTCGTTGGGCAGGGGCGGGGCGGTCGGGGCGGGCAGCGTCGAGGATGGGGCTTCCGGCGGCGGGGCCGCATCACGCTCGGCCTGCGGCGCGGACGCCGCATCGGCGCTTTTCGCGGGCGCGGGGAAATTGCGGATTTCGACCACCGACTCGCGCACCGCCTCGGCCGCCATGGCGGTGCGCGACGGGAGGGGCTTGGTCTCGAGCGTGTGCAGCACGGCCGCGTCGATATCCTTCTGCGTCAGCGCGCGCGGCTTGGGCTGCAGCAGCCACGCCGAGCCCACGCCGGCGGCCAGAACCAGCGCGACGGTCGCCGAGACCCATCCGTAGATCGTCACCCGTTTCATCGCAGCCCCCGAGGTCCCGTCCCGCCTTAAAAAATACAGTACCATCCTCTTACCCACGCGCCAAGGAGCAGGGCATGCAGTTTCTCTGGCCGCAGATGCTCTGGTTGCTGCTTGCGCTTCCGGTGCTGGCAGCCGCTTACCTGTACCTGCTCGCGCGGCGCAAGAAGGCCGCGGTGCTGTATGCAAGCCTTGCATTGCCGCGCGCCGCGCTCGGCCCGCGCCAACGCCTGCGGCGCCACATTCCACCGTTGCTGTTCTTCTTCGCGCTGGCCGCGGCATTGCTGGCCTGCGCGCGTCCCAGCGCCACCATCACGCTGCCGGCCGACACCGTGACCCTGGTGCTGGCGATGGACACCTCGCGCAGCATGGAGGCCGCCGACGTGCCGCCCAACCGCATCAGCGCCGCCCAGCAGGCCGCGCGCGACCTCGTGGTCGGGCTGCCGGCCAGCGTGCGGCTGGGCATTGTCTCGTTCGCCGGCACCACGGCGGTGGTGCTGCCGCCCACCGACAACCGGCAAGACATGCTCGACGCGATCGATCGTTTCCAGCTGCAGCGCGGCACCGCCACCGGCAGCGGCCTGTTCCAGGCGCTGGCGGTGCTGTTTCCAGAAGACGGCATCGACCTCGAAGTGATCCTGTTCGGCAGCCGCTCGGACCGCGCCGGACGCGGCACCTCGCTCGACGAGGCCGCCGCGGCCGATGCCGCGCGCCGGCGCGAACAGAACCAGCAGGCGGCGCAGCCCGGTTCGTACCCGCACGGCGCGGTGATCCTGCTCAGCGACGGCCGGCGCACCACCGGCCCGGACCCGCTCGACGCGGCACGCATGGCCGCCCAGCGTGGCGTGCGCGTCTACACCGTCGGCTTTGGCTCGCAGCAGGTCACGTCCGCGCCGGAGTCCAGCCTGGCCTACTTCATGCAACTGGACGAACCGGCGCTGCGCGCGGTCGCCGCCATCACCGGCGGCGAGTATTTCCACGCCGGCTCGGCGGCCGATCTGAGCCAGGTGTACCGCCAGCTCAGCGCGCGCTTTGCACTGGAGCGCAGGGAAACCGAGCTGGGTGCCTTGTTCGCTGCAGGGGCGGTGGTATTGCTGGCGTTGGCGTGCGGGTTGTCGATGTTGTGGTTCAGGCGGTGAGGGCGGCAAGCGATGGCGGAGTCATGTGAGGAGGCGACGGTCGCCGCTATTGCCTACTGGTCTGCCTTCGCGCCCGAACGGCGCACGATTTCCGCCCATTTCCTGCCCTCGGCGGCGTTGTAGCGGGCAAAGTCGGCGGGTGACGAGCCCACCGGCTCAGCACCCATGTCCGCGTATTGCTGGCGCACATCGGGTCGTTTCAGCGCGGCAGCCGCATGCGCGGCAAGCTTCTCGACCACCGCTGCCGGCGTGCCGCGCGGCGCCCACAAGCCATACCAGGTACTGATGTCGAAGCCGGGCAAGCCCGACTCCGCAACGGTCGGGATGTCGGGCAGCGCGCTTGCGCGGCGTGGGGTGGTAACAGCGATGGCACGTAGCTTGCCCGACTTGATGAACGGCATGGCCGACGGCATGGAATCGAACATCAGCTGAATCTGGCCGCCCATCAGGTCCGTCAGCGCCGGCGCGCTGCCCTTGTATGGAACATGCTGCATCGGCACCCTGGCCGCAAGTTTGAAGGATTCGCCCGCCAGGTGCTGGGCCGAGGCATTGCCCGCCGAGCCGAAGTTGAGCGCGCCGCCCTCGCGCCTGGCATAGGCAATCAGGTCCTGCACGGTCTTCACCGGCGAGGCGTTGCCGACCACCAGCACCAGCGGTACATCGGCCAGCTGCGTGATTGGCACGAAATCCTTGAATGCGTCATAGCGCATCTTCGGCTGGATGCTGGGGTTGATCACGTGCAGCGAGGCATTGGCGAGGATGGTGTAGCCGTCGGGGGCCGCGCGCGCCACGGCTTCGGCACCGATCATGCCGCTGGCGCCAGGCTTGTTGTCGACCACCACGCCCTGGCCCAGGCTTTCGCCCATCTTGACCGCCACCACGCGCGCCAGCAGGTCGGTGGGCCCGCCGGCCGGGTAGGGCAGCACCATGCGCACAGGATGTTGCGGAAATTCCTCCGCGCCGGCGGCAGCGGGCAGCAGCGCGCTGGCGGCCGACAGCACCAGCGCCGCGCGCAGCCGCGTCCATATCGCACGTGATTTCGGATATCGGGTGTTCACGTCTCTGTCTCCTTGATTTTTATCGCTACCTTGCCCACCACCTGGCGGGATTCCAGCGCGGCCAGGGCATCGCCCAGGCCGGTGATCGGATACGTCGCGGACACGGTCGGCGCCAGCTTGCCCTGCGCGGCCCAGTCGAACAGCGTTGCCATGACGTCCTGCAGCGCCGCGGCGTGCTGTGCGCGCTCGTTGGCGGGCGTCCAGCCGATATAGCGGCCAAAGAAGAAGCCGTGCAGCGTCAGGTTCTTGACCAGTAGCAGGTTCACCGGTGCCTGCGGGATGGTGCCGCTGGCAAAGCCGATGCTGAGGATGCGGGCGTTGGCCGCCGCCGCGCGCAGCGCCTGCTGGAACAGCTCGCCACCGACGGGATCTACCACCACGTCGGCACCGCGGCCGCCGGTCAGGGCCTTGACCGCGCTTGCCAGGTCCGCCGGCGCCACTGCGTGCGTGGCGCCGCGCCGCAGCGCGTCGGCACGCTTGGCCTCGGTGCTGGCGCAGGCGATCACGGTGGCGCCGAGCTCGCGCGCAATCTCCACCGCGGCCAGCCCCACGCCCGCACCCGCGCCCAGCACCAGCACGGTATCGCCGGGGCGCAGCGCGCAGCGCCACACCAACCCGCAATAGGCCGTGCCGTACGAAATCGGAACCGGCAGCGCGACCGTCGAGGGCAGCGCGTCCGGCACGCGATAGACCGTGTATTCGGGCACCGTGACCCGTTCGGCAAAGCAGCCCCAGTCCGCGATCGCCACCACGCGGTGGCCCGGGCGCAGCCGCGTGACGGCATCGCCGCAGGCGACCACGCGGCCGACGGCCTCGGTCCCCGGCACGAAAGGCAGTGGCGGGCGTCTTTGGTACTGCCCGGCAATCATCAGGCCGGTGGCGTGGCTTACGCTGGCATACTCGACCGCGATCGTGACCGCGTGCGGGTCAGCCAGCGCCGGCTCGGGAATGGATTGCACGGAGACGTCGTGCACACTGCCAAATTGTTCGCACACCAGCGCCTTCATTGGACACCTGCCCTGGCCGCTGGGGCCTGCCGCGCCACGCCCTGGCGCAGCCAGTCGTCGATGGCCAGCTGGCTGAAGCCCGCCTCGCGCAGGATCTCGACGGTGTGTTCGCCGTTGGCCGGCGCCGGGCCGGCATCCCGGCGCAAGCCGCGCGCCGGGATGCCGGCAAAGGGCAGCGGCCCCAGCCCGGGCTGCGCGATGGCCTGGAAGGTTTGCCGATGCGCGGCCTGCGGATGCGCGAGCACGTCGTCATAGGTGCGCACCGGGGCATGCAGCACGTCATGCCGGCTGAGTATGTCCTGCCATTGCGCGGTGGTGCGGGTGGCGATGCAGCGCGCCACCAGCTGGTTGAGCAGCGCGGCATGAGCCATGCGCGCGGCGTTGTCGGCAAAGCGCGGGTCTTCGAGCCAGTCGGCGTGGTCCAGCGCCTGGCACAGCTTGCCAAACTGCGCGTCGTTCAGCGCCAGCAGCGTCAGGCTGCCGTCGCGGCTGGCATAGACCCCGTTGGGCGCGCTGACTGGCCCCGCTGCGGACGGGCCGCCGATGGCATGCTCGAGCAGGTTGTTGGCCTGCAGCGCGCAGCAGGCCTCGAACAGGTTCAGTTCGACATGGCCACCGCGCCCGCTGCGATAGCGCCGGCACAGTGCCGCGGCGCACGCCTGCGCGGCATAAAGGCCGGTGGCGGCATCGGCCAGCAGCATGCCGATGCGGCGCGCGCTGCCATCGGCGTCCCGGTTGGCGAACATGAGTCCGGAATCCGCCTGCATGACAGAGTCCGACGCCGGATAGTCGGCATACGGACCGTCCGGACCATACCCGCTGATCGACACATAGACCAGCTCGGGCCGTCGCTCGGCCAGCGTCGCATAGCCCACGCCCAGCCGTCCGGCCACCTGCGGGCGGAAGTTCTGCACCAGCACGTCGGCCTGCAGCGCCAGGTCAAGCAGCACGGCCTTGCCAGTGTCGGTGGTGGCATCGATGCAGGCGCTGCGCTTGCCGCCGTTATAGGCCAGTGCCAGCGCGCTGGTATCGCCGCGCAAGACACCGACCTTGCGGCCCCAGTCGCCCGCGGGAGGCTCGATCTTGATGACTTCCGCGCCTTGCTGCCACAGGATGTGGGCGCAATACGGGCCGGCGATGCCCTGGCTGATGTCCAGCACGCGCAGGCCGGCAAAGGGCAGGTCGGTGTCGTCCGGGCTGGTGGTGGAGGGTGGGGGCATGAGCTCGTCGGCAGGGATAAACACGAGCTTTATGCTAGGGTTGGCGTTCCGCCGAAACAATCCCTCGATTTGTGCCAATGGTGTTGACTGATGATTGACAATGATTTCGATCTCAACCTGGTGCGGCTCTTCGTCACCATGGTGGAGTCGCGCACGCTGACGGCGGCGGCGCAGCGCAGCGGCATGACGCGCTCGAACGTGTCGCGCCGCCTGAAGCTGCTGGAGCAGCATCTGGGCGCACAGCTGATGCGCCGCACCACGCGCCATGTCGAGCTGACCGAAGCGGGACAGCTGCTGTATGCGCATGGCCTGCGCATGCTGGATGAACTGCAGTCCGCCAATACCGCCATCGACAGCCTTGGCCAGGTGGTGCGCGGCGACGTGCGGATCCGCCTGCCGACCGGGCTGGGCCACCTCTACCTGACGCCGCTGCTGCTGGAATTCGCGCGCAGCTATCCGCAGATTTCGCTGCGCGTGGTGATCAACGACAACATTGGCGACCTGATTCCGGCCGAGGTCGACGTGGCGCTGAAGATCACTTCGCAGCCGCCCGACGACCATGTGGCCCGGCGCATCTGCGAGGTGGGCTGGTGCCTGTGCGCATCGGCATCGTTTCTGGACCGCCACGGGCCGGTGCGCACCGTAGCCGACCTGGAGCGCTGCGACATGATTGCGCCGGCATCGCTGGGACGCCGCTTTACGCTGAAGGTATGGTTGGCCGGCACGCCGATGACCTTGCGCGTGTCGCCGCGGATCCAGTCAGGCGACTATCCGTTCCTGTTCGAATCGGTGATGGGAGGGCTTGGCGTGGCGCTGCTGCCGCGCTATGCAGTCTGGCGACAACTGCAATCGGGACAGATGCGCGAGGTGCTGGCCGAGTGCGAAGCCGAAGGCGTGGGCGACAGCGTCTACATGCTGACCGCGCCCAACCGCTTTCCGACCCTGGCCACGCGCACGCTGATGGACTTTATCCGCCAGCACCTGGAGCGGCAGGCAGAGAACTGGGGCAGCCGCCACGCCGCTGCGGCGACTGCCGGTTGAGCCGGGGCCGGCACGGGTCGCTTTTTCGGCGTGGCGGCAAGGCGCCTACTTCTCCTGCATCTTCGCCGCCTTGACGATCTCACCGAGGCGCCGGCGTTCCGCGTCGACGAACTTGATGAAGTCCGCGCGCGTGCCGCCGACGGGCTCGATGCCCACTTGCTTGAGCTTGGCGGCGGCGGCCGGATCTTTCATGGCCTTGTCCACTGCCGCGGCGACCTTGTCGAGGATGGCGTCGGGCGTGCCCCTGGGCGCATGGACGCCGGCCCAGTGCGCAATCTGCAGGTCCGGAAAGCCTTGCTCCACCGCGGTGGACAGCTGCGGGTAGGCCGAGATGCGCTGCGTCCACGTGGTGGCCAGCGCCTTGAACTTGCCGTCGTGCAGGATATGCGGCAGTGCGATGATGCTGGCTTCGGAGGTGCCTTCCACCTGGCCGCCCAGCACGGCCGTGGTGCTTTCCGATCCGCTCTTGTAAGGCACCGGCTGCAGCTTCGCGCCGTACTTCACGTTCAGGATCTCCGCGACGAAATGCGGGGTGCTGCCGGTGCCGGCGGTGGCGAAATTGAAGCCATTGCCTTTCTTCGAAGCCTCGACGAAGTCGCGCAGGTCCTTGTAGGGCGCGTTCTTCGGCACCACGATCACCGACGGCGCCAGCCCGATCATCGCCACCGGCACCAGCGCGTCGTCCTTGAACGGCATCGACTTCTTGATCATGCTGTTGGAGATCACGCCGGCGGCGCTGATCAGGAAGGTGTAGCCGTCCGGCGCGCTCCGCGCCACCAGGTCGGCGCCCACGGTGCCGCCCGCGCCCGGCCGGTTCTCGACCAGCACGGTCTGGCCCAGCGCCTTGCTGGCGCCTTCGGCGGCCGCGCGCGCCATCAGGTCATTGGCGCCGCCCGCGGCGAACGGCACGACGAAGCGGATGGTCTTTGCGGGCCAGGAGTCTTGTGCGTTGGCCGGGCTGGCAGCAACGAGGGCTGCCGCGGCAAGCAGGCCGAGCGGGAATCGGTATGGGATCGTCAAGTCGTGTCTCCTCAGGGTTGTGCAAAGGCCGGCGCTGGTTCGCTGCGCCGGCACGGGTGAAACCGCGGCCAACCTAGGCTGGCTCGCCCGGCGGCGCGGTGGTGCCGCGCTGTACCAGCGCGACCGGCATTTCCATCCGGCCCGGCTCGATGCCGTCCTGCAGCCAGCGCAGCAGCGCGAGCGCGGTCTGCCGGCCCAGTTCGCTGCTTTCCAGCGCAATGGTCGTCAACGCGGGCGTGACTTCGGCGGAGATCGGCAGGTCGTCGCAGCCGACGATGGACAACTGGCGCGGCACCTCCAGGCCCATGGCCGTGGCCTCGAACAGGCAGCCGAGTGCGAGCACGTCGTTGCCGCAGAAGATCGCCGTCGGCGTTGCCGGGGCATGGGCAAGCACCGCGCGCAAGCCGGCCCGGCCGCCGGCGAAGGTGTAGGGTTGCTCGCATACGGCGCCTGGAGGCAGCGGCGCGCGCAGCGCACGCAGCGTGCCGAGGAAACCCTCGGTGCGAAGTCGCGCGCGGTCGTTATGGGCGCCGATGCCGGAAATCATGCCGAAGCGGCGGTGGCCCAGGTCGTACAGATGGCGCGCAGCCTGCGCGCCGATCTCGAAATTGTCGAAGCCAATGCAGGGATACTGGCTGGACAGGGACCAGGTCAGGATGGTGCGCGTGCCGGATTGGCGCAGCAGCGCCAGCGTGTCCGGCGCATGGTCGGCGCCGACCAGGACCATGGCATCGACCGCGCGCTCGGACAGGGCGCGTACCACGTCGGTCTCGGTGTCCGGATCGTAGTTGTGCGAGCCCAGCAGCAACTGGTAGCCGCCGGCCGCCAGTACCTGCTGCATGCCCTGGATCGCATGGGAAAAGATGGCGTTGTCCAGCGTCGGCACTACCGCGGCGACGGTGCGCGAACGCCCTGATGCCAGCGTGCGCGCCGACGCATCGGGGACATAGCCGAGCGCGTCGATCGCCTGGCGCACCCGCTGCAGGGTGTCTTCCCGCACCAGCGAGGGCGATGACAGGGCGCGCGACACCGTCGCCATCGATACTCCCGCTAGCTTCGCCACGTCTTCAAGTCTGGTCCGCCGCACGTTTGCTGTCCTGGTTGCCGTTGCGCCATTGTCACCGATCTGTGCGGTACACACGACTATGCCGGGGACGGTGGCCCTGACTTGCAAGTTTGCTGAGGGAAAACCCTGCCTTGCACTCCGTCGTTCTCCGTCTAATCTTGCATGAAAGCGCTTTCATTTGAAAAATGCCTGGAAATTCGAGATTCACAGTTTTGCCTCGCCCAGAAATGATAGCGCTTACATCCGAAATTAAAGCCGAGGACGCCCGATGATCACCTACCTGAAGCAAGCCGAGAAAACGCCGCAGACAGAGACCGCCACCGCGCAGAAAGTGGTAACCGACATGCTGGCCGAGATCCGGGCGCATGGGGAGGCGGCCGTGCGCCAGTACGCCAGCAAGCTCGACGGCTGGGACGGCGAGATCGTGCTGACCCCGGACCAGGTCCGGCAGCAGACCCGCGACGTGCCCGCGTCGGTGCGCGCCGACATCGATTTCGCGATCCGCCAGGTGCGGGAGTTCGCGCTGGCGCAGCGCGAATCGCTGCGCGAGTTCGCGGTCGAACTGCACCCGGGCGTGACGGCGGGGCAGCGCGTGATCCCGGTCAACGTAGTGGGCTGCTACGCCCCGGCCGGGCGCTATGCGCATATTGCCTCGGCCTACATGGGGGTGGCGACGGCGAAGGCCGCCGGCGTCGGCACCGTGGTGGCGTGCTCGAGCCCGTTCCGCGGCCAGGGCATCCACCCGCACGTGCTCTATGCCTTTCAGGCGGCCGGCGCGGACGTAATCATGACGCTCGGCGGCGTGCAGGCGATCGCTGCGATGGCCTATGGCCTGTTCAGCGGCAAGCCCGCCGACGTGGTGGTCGGTCCCGGCAACAAGTTTGTCGCCGAGGCCAAGCGGTCGCTGTACGGGCAGGTAGGCATCGACGTATTCGCGGGGCCGTCCGAAGTTGCCGTGATCGCCGACGACAGCGCCGACCCGGCCCTCGTTGCCAGCGACCTGGTGGGTCAGGCCGAGCATGGCCACGAGTCGCCTGCCTGGCTCTTCACCACCTCGCGCGCGCTGGCGGAACAGGTAATGGCGCTGGTGCCGGCGCTGATTGCTGCGTTGCCGCCGACCGCGCGCGACGCGGCCACGGCGGCATGGCGCGACTATGGCGAGGTCATCGTCTGCGACAGCCGCGAAGAAGTGGCCGCGGTATCGGATCGCTATGCCTCCGAGCATCTGGAGGTGCATGCGCGCGACCTCGACTGGTGGCTGGCCCACCTGACCTGCTACGGCTCGCTGTTCCTTGGCGAAGAGACCACGGTGGCCTTTGGCGACAAGACCAGCGGCCCCAACCATGTGCTGCCGACCAAGGGCGCGGCGCGCTATTCCGGCGGGCTCTCGGTGCACAAGTTCATGAAGACACTGACCTGGCAGAAGATGACGCGCGAGGCGACGCGGCAGATCGGGCAGGTGACCGCGCGCATTTCGCGCCTGGAGGGCATGGAGGCGCACGCGCGTACCGCGGACGACCGCATGGCAAAGTACTTTCCGAACGCCCGCTTCGAGATGGGCGCGCCGGTGGAGGTGTGACGATGGCGCCCATCCACAACACGGCCGGCGCTGCCGGACCGGACCTGCGCGGCCGGCAGGCGCTGGTGACCGGCGGCAGTTCCGGTATCGGCGAAAGCCTTGCCGAGGCACTGGGCCGGGCCGGCGCCAGGGTGGTGCTGGCGGCGCGCCGCCAGCCGCAACTCGATGCGGCGGCTTCGCGGCTCGACGCGATCGGCATCGCGGTCGACACGCAGGCGCTGGACGTGTCCGACCTCGATGCGATTCCCGCCGCCGCAGCGGCCTTGCAGCGCCGCTGCGGCACCATCGATATCCTGGTGAATGCCGCGGGCATGAACCTGCGCCAGCCCTTTGACAGCGTCACGCCGGCGTCGTGGCGGTTGCAGCTGGACACGCATCTGGGCGCGCCGTTCTTCCTGACGCAGGCGCTGGCGCCCGCGATGCAGGCGCAAGGATGGGGGCGGGTGCTCAACCTCGCGTCGCTGCAGTCTTACCGCGCCTTCGCCAACAGCGCGCCCTATGGCGCGGCCAAGGGTGGCATCGTGCAGCTGACGCGTGCCATCGCCGAGGCGTGGTCGCGGCACGGCATCACCTGCAATGCGATCGGACCCGGCTTTTTCCCGACCGCGCTGACCGGGCCCGTGTTCGCCGATGCCGCGCTGGCCGATTACCATGCCGGGCGCACCTGCATCGGCCGCAACGGCGCGTTGCCGGACCTGCATGGGCTGGCCGCGTTCCTGGCCAGCGACATGGCCGCGTATATCACCGGGCAGACCTTCATGGTCGACGGTGGCTACACGGCAAGATGATTCCCGCCGCGGGGCGCATCGATTCGCCCCGCGCGCCTTGACCGATATCCAGAGCGCCATACGCGCCGCCTCGGGACCAGACCCGACAGGAGACAAGCATGACGAGACAGGTAGCGGCGCAGCCGCCGGCACAAGACCCCGGACGCAAGCTGAGGAAGATCGTGACCTCGAGCACGATCGGCGCGATGGTGGAGTGGTACGACTTTTTCCTGTACGGCGTGGTCGCCGGACTCGTGTTCAACAAGCTGTACTTCCCGTCGACCGACCCGGTGGTCGGCACGCTGCTGGCCTACGCCACCTTCGCCGCCGGGTTTGTCGCGCGCCCGCTGGGCGGCGTGATCTTCGGCCATTTCGGCGATACGCTGGGACGCAAGCGCATGCTGGTGCTGACGCTGATGATCATGGGCATCGCCACCACGGCCATCGGCCTGATCCCGACCTACGACCAGATCGGCATCTGGGCCCCGGTGCTGCTGCTGTTGTGCCGCATCGCGCAAGGCATCGGCCTCGGCGGCGAATGGGGCGGCGCCGTGCTGATGACGTTCGAGAGCGCGCCGGCGGGCCGCCGCGGCTTCTTCGCCAGCCTGCCGCAGACCGGCATGTCGCTGGGCCTGGTGCTGGCCAGCGGCGTGATTGCGTTGCTGTCGGCGCTGCTGTCGGACCGGGACTTCCTGGCATGGGGCTGGCGCATCGCCTTCCTGCTGAGTGCGGTGATGGTCTTCATCGGCTCCTACATGCGCACCCATGTCGAGGAGTCGCCGGAATTTGCCGCGGCACAACGCCACCCGCCGAGCCAGCAGCCGGATGCCAGCGCCTTGCCGTTCCTGGCCATGCTGCGCCAGTACCCCCGCGTGGTGCTGGCGTGCATGGGCGCGCGCTTTATCGACGGCGTCTTCTTCAACGTGTTCGGGGTGTTCTCGCTTGCCTACCTGACCCAGACCCTGAAGCTGTCGCGCAACGAGGCGTTGCTGGGCGTGCTGCTGGGCGCCGCCGTGATGACGCTGTTCATCCCGCTGTGGGGCGCCGTGTCCGATCGCCTCGGCCGGCCGCTGGTGTATGGCACTGGCGCGCTGCTGGCGGGCCTGTCGGCGTTTCCCGCGTTCTGGCTGATGCAGCATTCGGGCGGCAATGTGCTGCTGGTATGGGCGGCAATCATCATCCCCTTCGGCATCTTCCATGCCGCCGTGTTCGGCACCATGTCGTCGATGTTCTCCGAGGTCTTCGATGCGCGCGTGCGCTATACCGGGATTTCCTTCGTCTACCAGTTCGCGGGCGTGTTCGCCGGCGGCCTGACGCCGATCATCGCCACCTGGCTGAATGCGCAGGGCGGCGGCGAGCCCTGGTACCTGTGCGGCTACGTGCTGGCGATCGGCGTGCTCAGCGCGGCCTGCACGCTGTGGATCGGCCGGCGCCAGGGCCCGGCCGGCGCGCGTGCGCTGGCACCGTCCGAAGCCGGCGCCTGATTCCTTCGTTCGGGCGGCAATTGCGCCGCCCGTCCTTGTGGTTCCCCTCCCATGTCCACTACTGGCAAGGCCATGAAAGCGATCGTCTATACCGAACCCAACGCCGTCGCGGTCCTGGAGCGCGACATGCCGGCCCTGGCCCCCGGCGAAGCCCTGCTGCGCATCGATGCCAGCGGCATCTGCGGCTCTGACCTGCATGCCTACCACGGCCACGATCCGCGCCGCAAGCCGGGACTGGTGCTTGGCCACGAGTTCGCGGGCACGGTGGTGGCCTCGTCCGACCCGGCCCGGCTGGCCGTCGGGCAGCGCGTGACCGCCAACCCGCTGGTGACCTGCGGGCATTGCGACTATTGCCTGCAAGGGCGCGACAACCTGTGCGCGCACCGGGGCATGGTCGGCATGAGCCGGCCCGGCGCGTTGTCCGAATACCTGGCGATTCCGATCCGCTGCGCGATCCCGCTTCCGGACGCGCTGCCCAGCGTCAGCGCGGCTCTGACCGAGCCCGCGGCGACCGCGCTGCATGCGGTGAACCTGACCATGCGTGCGCTGGCCAGGCCGCTGCCCGAGTCCCGCGTGCTGGTCATCGGCGGCGGCGCGATCGGCATGCTGGCCGCCGCGCTGGTGCGGTCCTATGGCTGCGGCGAAGCCCAGGTGGCCGAGACCAATGCGCTGCGCCGGGCTTCGGTGACGCGGCATCTCGGCTGCGAGGCGGTCGACCCGCTGGCCGGCCCGCTGCCGGAATCAGCCTTCGACGTGGTCATCGACGCGGTGGGCGCGGGTGCGACGCGCAAGCTCGCCATCGCCGCCGCGTGGCCCGGCGGCGTGGTCATGCATATCGGCCTGCAGGACTGGGCCAGCGAGATCGACATGCGCAAGCTGACTTTGGCCGAGCTGACCCTGCTGGGCACCTATACCTACACCATGGCCGACCTGCGTGCCACCGTGGCGGCGCTGGAGCGTGGCAGTTTCGGCACGCTGGAGTGGGTCGAGACGCGCGCGCTGAGCGATGGTCCGGCGGCCTTTGCCGATCTGGCCGCAGGCCGCGTGGCGGCCGCCAAGGTGGTGCTGATTCCCGAAACCGTCTGACTGCGCCGCGCGCGCGACCGGCACGCTGACCAGGACGTCGATCGAAATTCATATATATGAGTTGGTTGACATGGATGAATTCAACGCCTACCATGATTTCACGCACGACCCACAGAGAGGAGACAACGATGATTCACGTAGTGCTTCATGACGCCAAGGACACCGTCGCGGTGGCCGTGGTGGAAGGGATCCAGCCCGGCACCCAGCTCAATGCCTGGATCATGGACGAAGACAAGATCGTGACGGTGACCGCCCTGCAGCCGATTCCCATCGGCCACAAGGTGGCGCTGCGCGACATGGATGTGAACGAGACCGTCTACAAGTACGGCATCGACATCGGCAAGGTGGTGGCGCCGATCAAGGCCGGCCAGCACGCCCACGTCCACAACATCAAGACCAAGCGCTGGTAAGCCGGGCGCGCCGCGCCTGCGTTCCATTTGCCTTCATTCCGCTTCAATTCCGCTTCCATCGCGCATCCAAGGATCCACGTCATGTCCGTGATCGACCAAAACACCACCTTCTGGGGCTACCGCCGCGACAACGGCCGCGTCGGCGTGCGCAACCACGTCATCATCCTGCCGCTGGACGACCTGTCCAACGCCGCCGCCGAGGCCGTTGCCGCCGCGATCAAGGGCACCATGGCGATTCCCCATCCGTACGGCCGCCTGCAGTTCGGGCCCGACCTGGACCTGCATTTCCGCACCCTGATCGGCGCGGGCAGCAACCCGAACGTCGCCGCGGTGGTGGTGATCGGCATCGAGGAGGGCTGGACCAAGAAAGTGGTCGACGGCATCGCTCAGACCGGCAAGCCGGTGGTCGGCTTCGGCATCGAGGGCCACGGCGACCACGACACCATCATGCGCGCCTCCAGGGCCGCGCGCGAGTTCGTGCAATACGCCACCGCGCTGCACCGCGTGGAGTGCCCGATCAACGAACTGTGGGTCTCGACCAAGTGCGGCGAATCGGATACCACCTCGGGCTGCGGCGCCAACCCGACCGTCGGCAACGCCTTCGACAAGCTGCATCCGCTGGGCACCACGCTGGTATTCGGCGAGACCTCGGAGCTGACCGGCGGCGAGCATATCGTCGCGGCGCGCTGCGCCAACGACGACGTGCGCCACCAGTTCATGGCGATGTTCGAGCGCTACCAGGGCATGATCGACCGCTGGAAGACCTCCGACCTGTCGGAGTCGCAGCCGACCAAGGGCAATATCGCCGGCGGCCTGACCACCATCGAAGAGAAGGCGCTGGGCAATATCCAGAAAATCGGCAAGAAGTGCACCGTCGACGGCGTGCTCGACAAGGCCGAGGCGCCGACGCATGCGGGGCTGTGGTTCATGGATTCGTCGTCGGCCGCGGCCGAGATGGTCACGCTGTGCGCGGCCGCCGGATATGTGGTCCATTTCTTCCCGACCGGGCAGGGCAACGTGATCGGCAACCCGATCGTGCCGGTGATCAAGCTGTGCGCCAACCCGCGCACCGTGCGCCTGATGAGCGAGCACATGGACGTCGACTGCTCGGGCCTGCTGCAGCGCGAGCAGACCCTGGACCAGACCGGCGACAAGCTGCTGGAATGCATGCTGGCCACCATCAACGGCCGCTGGACCGCGGCCGAGGCGCTCGGCCACCGCGAGTTCGTGCTGACCCGCATCCACGAGTCGGCATAATGAAGCGCATCTGCATCAGCGAGTTCATGGACCCGGCCGCGGTGCAGGCGCTGAGCGCCGGCTTCGACCTGCGCTACGAGCCGGGCTGGGTGGACAGGCGCGGCGAGCTGCTCGAGGTCCTGGACGGGGCGCACGCGCTGGTGGTGCGCAACCGCACCCAGGTGGACGCGGCGTTGCTGGCGAGCGCGCCGGCCTTGCGGGTAGTGGGGCGGCTTGGCGTGGGGCTGGACAACATCGACGTCGCCGCCTGCCGCGAGCGCGGCATCCGCGTGATTCCCGCGGCGGGGGCCAATGCACGCTCGGTGGCGGAGTACGTGGTGACCACGGCGGCCGTGCTGCTGCGCGGTGCCTACCTGTCCAGCGCCGAGGTGGCGGACGGCCAGTGGCCGCGGGCCAGCTTGTCGGAGGGCCGGGAGGCGCTGGGCAAGACGCTGGGCCTGATCGGTTTCGGTGACATCGGCCGGCAGACCGCGGCGCTGGCGCGCGCCTTCGGCATGCAAGTCATTGCCAGCGATCCGATGCTGCCCGCAGACGATCCGGTGTGGACCGCCACCGGGGTAGCCTGCGTGCCGCTCGACGCGCTGCTGGCGCAGGCGGACGCGGTCAGCCTGCATGTGCCGCTGGTGCCCGCCACGCGCAACCTGATCGATGTCGGCCGCCTGGCGGCGATGAAGTCCGGCGCGGTGCTGATCAATACCGCGCGCGGCGGCGTGGTCGACGAGGCGGCGCTTGCCGATGCGCTGCGGGCCGGGCATTTGGCCGGCGCCGCGCTGGACGTGTTCGCCAGCGAGCCGCTGCCCGCGGGCAGCGCGCTGCGGGGCGTCCCCAACCTGATCCTGACACCGCACGTCGGTGGCGTGACGCGCGAAGCCAATGCGCGCGTATCGATGATGATCGCCCGCGAGGTGCGGCAATCGCTGGAGCAGATACCATGAGCCGGATTGCGTTGCAGGAACTGGAGCGCGTGGCCGCCGCGGGCCTGCGCCGGGCCGGGGCCAGTGCCCTGCAGGCGCGGGCGACCGCGGCGGCGCTGGCGCGGGCTGATGCGGCGGGGCTGCCGTCGCACGGCGTCTCGCGCGTGCCGATGTACGTGGCGCACCTGCGCCATGACCGGGTCGACGGCAATGCCGAGCCGGCGGTACAGGGCACGCGCGCCAGCGCGGTGCTGGTCGACGCGCGCTGCGGCTTTGCCTTCGCGGCGTGCGACCTGGCCATCGCCGAAGCCGTGGCACGCGCGCGCGCATCCGGCGTCGGCGTGGCCGCGGTCACCAACAGCCATCACTTCGGCGCCGCAGCGCTGCCGCTGGAGGCCGTGGCGCGCGCCGGCATGGTCGGCATCGCCATGGGCAATTCGCCAGCGGCCATGCCGGCGTGGGGCGGCAAGCGGCCGTTGTTCGGCACCAACCCGATTGCGGCGGTATTCCCGCGGCAGGGCCACGCGCCGGTGGTGATCGACCTGTCGCTGTCGGAAGTCGCGCGCGGCAAGATCATGGTGGCGGCGAAACAGGGCAAGCCGATACCGGTCGGATGGGCGCTGGATGAGGCCGGCCAGCCGACCACCGACGCCCAGGCCGCGCTGCGCGGCTCGATGCTGCCGGCGGGTGGAGTCAAGGGCGCGATGCTGGCGTTGCTGGTGGAGCTGCTGGTGACGTCGCTGGCCGGGGCGCAGTTCGGCGCCGAGGCCGATTCCTTCTTCAGCGATGCGGGCAACCGTCCGCGCATCGGTCAGTTGTTCTTCGTGCTGGATCCCGGCGCCTTCGCCGGCTCGCAAGTCTACGCCGCGCGCGTGGAAGCGCTGCTGGCGGCGATGCTGGACGACGAAGGCACACGCGTGCCGGGCGAGCGCCGCGTAACCGCGCAGGCGCAGGCGGCAGCGCACGGCGTCGACGTGCCCGACGCGCTGTGGCGTGAACTGCAATGGCTCGCGGGCGAGGAGGTTGGCGCGCCGCATTGATTTCCTCACAACGGACCCACGCTTAGATGGGCCGCCATAACTACCGGAGACAAATCATGAATCGACGCTTGATGGGCGGCGCGCGCAGGCACCTGAACCGCGTGCTGCTTGCCTTGTCAGTTGTATCGGCCCTGGCTGCGCTGGCGCCGCGGCCTGCCGCGGCGCAGGGCGGCAGCGATGCCGCAGCCGCGGACTTTCCGGGCAAGCCGATCCGGTACGTGGTGCCGTTCGCGGCCGGCGGCCTGACCGACATCATGGCGCGCATGGTCGGCCACCAACTCTCGGAAGAGTGGAAGAAGCCCATCGTGGTCGACAACCGGCCGGGCGGCAATGCCAATATCGGCGCCGAGCAGGTCGCCAAGGCGCCGCCCGACGGCTACACCTGGCTGGCGGTGACGCTGACGCACGCGTCCAACGTGACCTTGTTTCCCAAGCCGCCGTTCAGCATGCAGAAAGACCTGGTGCCGGTGGCGCGGATCGCCTCGTCGCCGATGATGGTGGTGGTGCCTGCCAGCTCGCCGATCAAGTCGATGAAAGACCTGGCCGCGGCGGCGCAGCAGTCCAAGCTGAACGCGGGCTCGAGCGGCAACGGCACGCCGCCGCACCTGACGCTGGCCCTGTTCGAAAGCCAGACCCGGACCAGCTTCACCCATGTGCCGTACAAGGGCGGCGCGCCGTCGATGACCGACCTGATCGGCGGCCAGATCGACGTGGTCTTCTCCAACTTCCCCGAGTCGCTCGCCTATGTGAAAGGCGGCAAGCTGCGCGCGCTCGCCGTGACCACGCGCGAGCGCCATCCGCTGCTGCCCGACGTGCCCACCGTGGCCGAGGCCGGCTATCCGGAACTGATCGTCGAGAACTGGACCGGCCTGATGATGCCGGCCGGCACACCCCGGCCCATCGTCGACAAGGTGGCGGCCTCGGTCGCACGCATGCTGGCCGCCGAGTCGGTGCGCGGGCGCATCGTCACCGCGGGCTTTACCCCCGCGGCCGGCGGGCCTCCGTTTGCCGACTATTTCAGCGGCGAGGTGACGCGCTGGGCCCGGCTGATCGAAGAAAAGCACATCCGGGTCGAATAGCGGCGCGGCGCGCCCGCCGCGCCGGGAAAGGCCGGCCGGCGGGTACGGCGGCCGGCTTTAGTATGATTCGTCTTATCTATATGAGTCAGTCATGGATCGGCCGGCCGCCCCGCAGGCGGCGTTGCAAAGGACACTAACGTGGGCTCCAGATTCGATGCCGGCGCAGCCATCGGCGGCGTGCTGTACAAGGACGTCAAGCACGCCATCCTGGCCGCCCTGGCCGAGGGCGAGTGGAAACCGGGCGAGGCCATTCCGTCGGAGCGCAAGCTGATCGAGCGCTTCGGCGTCTCCATCGGCACGCTGCGCAAGGCCATCGACGAACTGGTGGCCGAGAACATCATGATCCGCCACCAGGGGCGGGGAACCTTCGTCGCGACGCATCGGCAGGAAGACCATTTCTTCCGCTTCTTCCGCATCGTGCGGCAGGACGGCTACCGCGAGTTCCCGACGGTGCAGCTGGCAAAGTTCCGCCGCGCCAGGGCCGACAAGGAAGAAGCCGCGGCACTGGGGCTGCCGCTCGGTGAAGCCGTGTTCCGCTTCACCAACGTGCTGTCGCTGGAAGGGCGCGCGGTCATGATCGACGCCATTACCGTCCCGGCGGAACGCTTCAGGACGCTCACCGAAAAGCTGCTGCGCGAGCGGCCGAACACGCTCTACAACTTCTACCAGGACGTCTTCGACATCAACATCATCCGCACCGAAGAACGCCTGCGCGCGGCACTGGCCGACGAGGAAGACCACGAACTGCTGGGCGTCCCCGTCGGCACGGCGATGCTGAAGATCCTGCGGGTGGCGTCGTCGTACCAGAACGAGCGGATCGAGTACCGCGTCTCGAAGCTGGATACTTCGGATTACGAGTTCGCGCTGTCGCAGCCGTGAAGGGGCGCGGCGTGATTCACTGATATACGCCGCGATCTCGCCGCCGATGTCTCAGGCGCGCCCGATCATGCGCAATACAGCGCTGGCCAGGGCACCATCGTCCTCGCCCAGCAGGTCGACCGCGTCGAAATGGTGACCGCGCTGCTGCACCACCACCTGCACGTCGAAGCCGCATTCGCCGAGCAGCGCATGATATTCGCGCTGCAGCCGGTGATACTCCGGGGATTCATCGCCGCCGACGGTCAGGATCATGGGCAGTTTGGCTTTCGGGACATGATGGATCGGACTGTAACGGGCAACGTCCGCTTCAGTCAGCCCAACCACCTGGTTGAGGTAGCACAGCCGGATTGGCTCCAGGTCATACAAGCCGCTGATCGCGCAACCTCCCTTGAGGATATCCGCCGGTACGCCGAAGGCCGGCCAGTCCGTTGCCGCCAGCGTGGCGGTGAGATGGCCGCCGGCTGAGTGGCCGGACAAGACGATGCGATCCGGATCGAATCCCAGTTCGTTGGCATGCCGGTAGAGCCATGCCACCGCTTCCTGATTGTCGCGGACAATCTCGGCCATGCCCACATCCGGAGCCAGGCGGTAGTTCACCACCGCGACGTTGATATCGCGCTGCAGGTAGGGCGCGGCAACGAAGCTGAAGTCCGACTTGTCCAGCGATTGCCAGTAGCCGCCATGAATGAAGACCAGCAGAGGGCGCTTTGGGGTGGCTGCGGGGAAGAAGTCGAGCGCCTGCAAAGCGTGTGCGCCATACGCAAGATCCGGCTTGACCAGATGGTTCCGACGGAACGTGGCGCTGGTGTCGGCCCATCGCTTGAAGATGTCCTGGAACCCGGGGATTCCAGCCCTGACGTTGTACTGCTGGTCCAGTTCTTCCTGGTTGAAGTTTCGATACACTGACATTAGATTTGGCTCCTGACGTTGGGATCGATGCTTCGATTCCATTGGGTCGTTGCGACGCTTGTCGCGTCCGGCCAAAGATACGTATCCGCGTTTAGCAGCGCGCGCCGCGGGATGACAACCACTATCGCAAAGACGCCATGTTCGGAAAAAGCGAAAACCGCGATGACTACCAGGCGATAGCGCAGCCGGTCGGCGGCATGGCGCGCAAGCTGAAGGATGGCTTCTATATCGCCCCGCATTCGCATCCGCGCGCGCAGCTGATCTATGCCTATGTGGGGGCCATCCTGGTCACAACGGACTTCGGTTCGTGGGTGGTGCCGCCCCAGCGCGCCGTCTGGGTGCCTTGCAACGTCAAGCACGCCATGCAGGCGTGCGGCGACGTGGAGATGCGCACCGTCTACGTTCGCGAAGATGCCGTACCGGGCGAGTTGCACGGCTGTTGCGTGGTCGCGGTGCCGCCGCTGCTGCGCGAGCTGATCTCGGCCGCCGTGCGCATGCCGCTGGCCTATGACGAAGGCAGCCGCGACGGCCTGGTGGTGCAGCTTCTGCTGCAGGAGTTGCGTCCGCTGTCGGTGGTCCCGCTGCATCTGCCAATGCCCAGGGACCCACGCCTGGGCAAGATCTGCGCGAAGATCCTCGACGATCCCTCGGACGAGACCTCGGTCCAGACCTGGAGCCGCTCGGTTGGCGCCAGCGAACGGACCATCATCCGCCTGTTTCCGGAAGAAACGGGGATGACATACAGCCGCTGGAAGCAGCAGGCGCGGCTGATGGCCGCGGTTCGCCTGCTTGCCGAGGGTTGCCATGTCACGGACATCGCCCTTCAGCTTGGATACGAGAGTCCAAGCGCATTCAGCGCCATGTTCAGACGAGCGCTTGGCATGACCCCCACCGAGTATTTCCGCGACCGCAGCGGCGACTAGGCCTCAGGCTGCCGGTTGGCATCTGCGCGACATCAACTGGCGTCAAGGCGCGAATCGAGGCCTGGGCCCTGCGGCACAGTCTAGGTGCCGCCGGATGGCCAGCACCGTGCTTGCTCCGTCGGCATTTGTCCAAGTCGAGGAGTGAGTATGTCAGTGATGGATCGTATCCAGGCAGCGGGCATCGTCCTGCCTGCCGCCGCAATGCCCAAGGCGCTTTATGTCCCGTACACGCTGCACCGGGGCTTGCTGACGATATCGGGACAGCTGCCGCTGCAGGACGGCAAGCCCGTGTTCGTCGGCAAGGTGCCCGGTGCGGTCAGCGTCGAGGCAGCGCAGGCGGCGGCCCGGCTTTGCCTGGCCAACCTGCTGGGCTGGGTGGCCGCCGCGGTCGATGGCGATTTCGAACGGATCCGGGGCATCGTGCGGGTAGGCGGCTACGTTGCAGCGGATCCGGGTTTCAACGATGCGCCGCTGGTGATCAACGCCGCCTCGGAGCTTCTCAACCGGATTTTTGCCGAGCGCGGGCGCCACGCCCGCCTTGCGCTCGGCGTGGCGAGCCTTCCGTTCGGTGCCCCGGTTGAGATCGAGGCAACCTTTGCACTGGACGCCTAGGCGATGGGCGCCGCGACAAAGGCCGGCTATGCCGACGTCCTGGTGGGCCTGCAATTTGGCGACGAGGGCAAGGCCCGAATCGTTGATCACCTCGCTGCCGGGTATGACGTGATTGCGCGTTTCAATGGCGGGGCCAACGCCGGACATACCATCGCCACGCCCGCCGGTGCGCTGCGGCTGCGGCAAGTGCCCTCTGGCGTGCTGCACCCTGGCGTTGCGCTCTACATCGGCTCGGGCTGCGTGGTCGGATTGCAGCAGCTGGCATCCGAGATTGCGATGCTGGCGGACCAAGGTATCAGCCTGGAGGGACGGCTGACAATCAGCGACAGGTGTCCGCTGGTTCAGCCGCGGCATGTGCTGGCGGACCGCCGCGATGGCGCACGGATCGGCACCACCGGCAACGGCATCGGTCCGTGCTACGCCGATCTGGCGGCCCGGATGCGGGGCGCCGAGCGTGTTGCGTTCCAGTTGCGCGACTTGTGGTGTGACGAGGGCCGCGTGTTCGAACTGATGACCCGGCTGGCATCGCAGGCCGACGACGATGACGAGGCCATAGCGGCGATGGTGGACGGCATGCGCCACGCGTGGAGGGTGGTTCGGCCGTTCGTGACGAATGATGCTGTCGCGCTGTTGCGGCGGGTCGAGGCCGGGGCAAGGGTACTGTTCGAGGGCGCACAGTCGGTGATGCTGGATGTGGTGCATGGCGTCCAGCCGTGGGTCACGTCCAGCCACACGCTCCCCGCCTATGCCTACGTAGGCGGAGACCTGCCGTGCCGCTATCACCGCAAGACCATCGGCGTGGCCAAGGCCATCGTCTCCCGGGTCGGCAACGGCCCGCTGCCGACCGAACTGGGCGGGCAGCGTTCCGAAGCCTATTGCGCCGCGGCGGCCCATGCGGGCCGCGGCCGCGCCGACGAAGCGGCAAGCCACGATCCGCTGAAGTTGCTCGCCGAAGCGGATGCATTCTCGACCGGCGTGGCGATCCGGATGCTGGCGAACGAGTACGGCACCGGCACCGGCCGGCCACGGCGCGTGGGCCTGCTTGACGTTGCGCAACTGCAGCTCGCGATACAGCAGGCCGGCGTCGACGAGGTGTATCTCAACAAATGCGACAGCCTGGCCGCCTTTTCCCATACGCCCGAGCGTTGCATTCCAGTAGTCGTCGCTGGCGAGGCCGGTAGCGCAAGCCAGCGCGTGCTGCAATTTCCCGCGTTCGCGCAGGGCGCCATACCGACGGATGCCGCCTCGCCGCTGCCCCCGCAGCTTGAAGCGCTGCTCGCATGGCTGGCGCAGGCCATCGGCCGGCCCCTGCGCGGCATCGGACTAGGACCGGAACGCGCGCAAATGCGGCTTCTTGAACCCAACCAGCAGACCACACCATGACAAGTTCAACCCCCGCCTACCTGCGCGGCGAGATGCGCAGGACCGACCTGGCCTGGACCGACTGGCCGGCCATCGAAGCCTTTCTGAAGGATGAGCTGATCTGCCGCGTGGCGGTGCATGACGAACCGTACCCCTATGTCACGGCGCAGAGTTTTACCTTCACCGGCGACGCGTTCCTGATCCACAGTTCCAGGTTCGGCAAGCTTGCCGCCGCGATCCGGGCGAACCCGCTGGTCACGATCGAAATCGATCGGCCCGTGGCCTTGCTGAAGGCGCCGAAGGGCCAGAACACCAGCCTCGAGTATTTCAGCGTCATCGCGCGCTGTGAAGTCCGGCTGCGTGACAGTACCGAGGAGGTGCGCGCGCATCAGTACCAGGCGCTGGACAAGTTCCGGCCCGAGAAGGACTACTCGCCGATCGAGGACGGCGCGGCCAGCCAGATCGTGGCCTATCGCTGCGAGATCCGCGAGTTGAGCGCGAAGAAGCGCATCCTCGCTGACGGACAGTATTCGCCGCCAGGGCAGCCGCGCGCGCCGTACCTGCGCTATCCGTTCCAGTCCGGTGCGACGCTGTCCGGTCTGCCGCCGGAAGCGTTCGATCCCCGTCGGTTTGGGGGGAAGTAGGGCTCGCGATCGCATGACATGAAGAGGTGCTTCGGCACCACTTTTTTTGTGCTCGGTGGCTCGGCACAAGCTCCTCCGATGCATTGGCGCCTGCGAGACAGACCTTGGCGTTCCGGCGCGCGTCGCGCACTTGCCCGCAAGCGACAGTAGCGAGCGATAGCGCAACCACGCGTTATCGCTTGCGCCAGTGCCATAGAGCACTGGCACTAGAACGACTGGAGACAAGATGAAGCACACCCCTCTCGAGCTGATGCGCGTGCGCACCGGCGACCGCCTGGAACGGCTGCCCGTATGCGGGTATCACCGCCGTCTGTTTGCAATCATTGCGCTGGCCTTCTTCTTCGACAATCTCGACCTGGCCATGATGACGTATTTGCTGGGTTCGATACGCACGGAGTTTGGCTTGACCGCTGCGCAAGCGGGCATGCTCGGAAGCGCCAGCTTTGTCGGCATGGCCGTCGGCGCGCTCAGTTCGGGAATGCTTGCCGACAGGTTCGGACGCAAGCCCGTGTTCCAGGTCAGCATGATCATCTGGGGCGTGGGCAGCTATCTCTGTTCGACCGCAAGCAACCCTATGGAACTGGGCGCATACCGGCTCTTGCTCGGCATCGGCATGGGCATGGAGCTGCCACTGGCACAGACGCTGATGTCGGAGTTCATCCCGGCGCGGCAGCGCGGCAAGTACCTGGCATTGATGGACGGCAACTGGCCGATCGCGTTCATCTGCGCTGGCCTGATGTCGTACTACGTGCTGAACGCCTATACCTGGCGCACGATGTTCCTGCTTGGCGCGGTGCCGGCGCTCTTCCTGATCGTGGTTCGGCGCTTCGTGCCCGAGTCTCCGCGCTGGCTGGAGTCGCAGGGGCGCCATGCCGAAGCCGCAGCGATCGTCGAACGCATCGAGCAGTCGGTGATGCGGCGGATGAAGCTCGATGCATTGCCGGAAGTCACTCCGGCGGCTGCGGCGGCGGAGCCGGAGGCAACGGGATTGCGCGTGCTGTGGTCGCGCGCGTACCGCAGCCGGACCCTGACTGTCTGGGGGCTGTGGTTCTTTGCCCTGCTGGGGTTCTACGGCCTCAATACGTGGATCGGCGCGCTGCTGCAGCAATCGGGGCTGGATGTGACCAAGTCCGTGTTGTACACGGTGTATATCTCGATCGGCGGGATTCCGGGCTTCCTGTGGGCGGCGTGGGTGGTGGAGCGCTGGGGACGCAAGCCTGCCTGCGTGGCGACGCTGGTCGGCGGGGCGTGCATGGTCTTTATCTATGGCCGGGTCGCTGGCGCGGCGTCGGGGCCGCTGGCGCTATTCCTCTCCGGCGGCATGATGCAGTTCTTCATGTTCGGCATGTGGGCGGTGCTCTATACCTATACCCCGGAGCTCTATCCCACGCGCGCTCGCGCTTCTGGCTGTGGCATGGCTTCGACCGTGGGGCGCATCGGCTCGCTGCTGGGGCCGACGCTGGTGGGCCTGGTGCTGCCCGTCGCGGGGCAGGCTGGTGTGTTCTGCCTGGGCGCGCTGTGTTTCCTTGCCGCGGCGGCAATCGTGCTCCGGTTCGGCATCGAAACCCGCGGCAGGGCGCTGGAAGCGATTGCCGACTAAGGTGCTGCCGGCGCGTCGTGGCGGCAGGTATCGGACGAGCTGCGTCATTCCACCACCGCCACGACGCTGGCAATGCCTTGCCGGGCCATCTTCACATAGGGGCAGAAGCGCTCGGTATTGCGCACCAGTTCTTCGGCCAGCGCCCGGGCCACGCCCGGCATCCTGACGCGGACATCCGCGGACAGCGCATAGGCGCCGTCCACCGGGTCGCGGCCGAAGGCGACTTCGACTTCCACGGCGAGGTGGTCGATACGGAGGCGGGCACGTCGGGCCAGCAGGTGCAGGGCGCCGTGGAAGCACGCAGCATAGCCCGCGGCGAACAGCTGTTCCGGGTTGGTGCCGTTGCCCGGCCCTCCCAGCGCGGCCGGCAGCCGCAGGTCGATGACGAGGTTGCCGTCATCGGAGCGGGCCACGCCGGAGGCGCGCCCGTGTCCGGTTTCGCCACCCGTGACGGTGACGGTGGTGGTGTAGAGCGGATCGAAGCCGGGCCCGCGATATTTGTCGAGCAGGCTCAACGGCGGCGCTTGCAGCTTCCGGTTCGCCATGGGCCGGTCTGGGGTCAGGCGCGCGCTTGCTGGCGCTGTCGCAGCCATGCCTCGAAGCTGGTCTTGCCCAGCCGCGCGGGGCCCTCCGGAACCAGCGTGCCATCGTCCAGCTCGGCGCCGAAATAGCGGGCCCTGGCGTCGACGACCACCTTGCGCCGATCATCGGTGGCTTCGAGATAGCGTTGCACCAGCTCGCTCAGGGCAAAGCGCTGCGGCCCGGCGATATCGACGATGCCGTTGGCGGGATCGGCAAGGGCCTGGTCAGCCACGGCCTCGGCCACGTCGTCGGAAGCGATCGGCTGGATCGATGCGGAAGACAGGCGGATCGCATCGCCGTCGGCGCCCGACTCGGCGATGCCGCCAAGGAATTCGAGGAACTGCGTGGAACGGACAATGGTGTAGGGGATGCCGGCGTTGCGGATCAGCGCTTCCTGCGCGATCTTGCCGCGGAAGTAGCCGCTCTGGGCCAGCTTGTCGGTGCCGACCACCGACAGTGCCACATGGTGCCTGACCCCTGCGGCTGTTTCCGCTGCCGCCAGATTGCGACCCGAGGTCTCGAAGAAATGCAGCACGGCATCGTCGGCGAATGACGGCGAATTGGCCACGTCAACGACCACCTGCGCGCCGGCAAGCGCCTGCTCCAGGCCTTCTCCGGTGAGCGCATTCACCCCGGTCTGCGGCGATGCCGCCACCACTTGATGGCCTTGCGCCGCAAGCCGCGCCACGACCTTGCTGCCGATCAGTCCGGTACCGCCAATCACAACGATCTTCATCATGCACCTCGGTTTCTGTTGGAGGGGACGGGCTGTGAACCCAGGTCCCATGCTAGGTGAACCAGGATCGACGCGGTAGCGCCGCGGTCGGATGCACGCTGTTTCCAGCCCGGCACCAATCACCCGGCTGCCACGGGAAGCGGGCCGTCAGCCGGTAGCCCCGGCGCGGTATGCGCTGGGAGAGACGCCCAGGTGGCGCTGGAACGTCAGCCGCATCCGTTCCTCGCTGCCGAAGCCGCACTGCCTGGCGATCTGGTCGACCGGCCGGTGCGGGTCCTGCAGCAGCCGGCGCGCGGCTTCGAGCCGGAAATGCTCCACCCCCTTGGCCGGCGTGCGGCCGGTTTGCTGCTTGTACACCCGCGCAAAGTTGCGCGGGCTCATGCCGGCCTGCTCGGCAAGCTGCTCCACCGACAGCGTTTCCCGCGACAGGTTCTCGACGATCCAGAGATGGAGAGCCTCGAACAACGGCATTTGCCGGCTCTGCGTCAGCAGCATTTCGCTGAGCTGGGGCTGGCCCCCGGGGCGCTTGATGAAGACCGCCAGTTCCCGCGCCGCGCTCAGCGAGATGTCGTGGCCGTAGTCGTCTTCGACCAGCGCCAGCGCCATGTCGATGCCGGTGGTCACGCCGGCCGAAGTCCAGATCCGGTCCTGGCGCACGAAGATGGCGTCCGGGTCCAGCGTGACCGCGGCAAAGCGCGCGCGGAACGCGGCATGCATGGCCCAGTGCGTGGCGGCGCGCTTGCCGTCGAGCAGGCCCGCCTGCGCCAGCAGGAAGGCGCCGCTGCACACCGAGGCGACGCGGGGCACGCGGGCGGCGGCCTGCTTCAACCAGGCGACCAGGGAGGTGGCGCTGTCCAGCAGGGTGAGCATCTCGGGCGCGCCGGGCAGCACGATGGTGTCGATACGCCGCAGGTCGATGGCTGCCAGCGGCAAAGTATCCACGGACGTGCCTTCGGCCGAGGCGGTCAGGCCGCCAAGTTCGCTGGCCAGGTAAATCTGGTAGCCGGCCAGGCCCCGTTCGCGCGCGTAGCGCGACGCCGCCCAGAATGCGGTTTGCGGCCCGGTGAGGTCCAGCACGCTCATGCCGGGAAAGGCGACGAACAGCAGGCCGCGCGGGTGGTGGTCGAGCGGCAGGGCAGAGTCGTGTGCGGCGGGCGCGGATGCGGAAAGGGCCATGGCAAGGATCGCGAAAGTCGGTCGATGTTATGCCAGGCGCGCGCTCCGCGGCAAGGCGCGACCGCGGCTGTCGCGCGTCGTGCGGCGCCTGCGGCACGACGCGGCTGCGGCCAGGGCCTGGCGCATCGCCATGTCTGCAATGTTGCGTGTCGCAGCGGCCGGCTGGCAGAAATCGAGGGGCATCTGGCATTTACCCGGCCCGCGGCGGGTCATTAAGATCCCGGCATGGTCATGCACCGCGCAACGCGGACCTGAACCCTGGCATTGCGCCGAAAGGCATTGACATGGACATCGTCGTTCCCGATCTCCGTCCGGCGTCTCCCGCCAGGCGCGCCGGCCCGGACATGGGCACAACCGGCCCGTTGCAACGGGGCCAGCAGCACGGCCGGCGCGAGGGTGCGCCCGACCGCGCCCCCGAGCGCGCGGACGGCCTGTCCGCCAGCTTCGCGGCCAGCTACGCCGGCATCATCGCCTTCATGGCGGTCGCCACCGAAGGCAGCTTCTCCAGGGCGGGTGAGCGGCTGGGCATCGGTCGCTCCGCAGTCAGCCGCAATGTGCAGAAGCTGGAAGCGCAGCTCAGCACGCGGCTGTTCCTGCGCACCACGCGTTCGACCCGCCTGACGCGCGAGGGCGAGCGCTTCTTCGAGAACTGCCACCAGGGGGTGGCGCAAATCGTCGAAGCCATGAACGACATGCTGGCGCTGCGCCAGGGGCCGCCCAGCGGCGTGCTGCGCATTAGCGCGGCGACGGGCTTCGGGCGCAAAGTGGTGGCGCCGCTGCTGACCCGGTTCTCGGCAGCCTATCCGGAGATCTCGCTCGACCTGCTGCTGGATGACCGTCCGCTGGATTTCGCGGCGGAGAAGATCGATGTGGCGTTCCGCAACGGGCGTATCGAGGATTCCAGCATCATCGCCAGGCAACTGATCCCGATGCAGATGGCGGTGTGCGCGTCGCCGGCGTATGCCGCGCGGCACGGCTTGCCGCTGACGCTGGACGATCTCGCCCGGCATCAATGCATCCATACCCGTGTCGGCGGCGCGCGCGTGCTGGAATGGGAGTTCAAGGTCGACGGGCACCTGCGCAAGGTCCTGCCTACCGCAAGGCTGACCTTCAACGACCCGGACCTGGTGCTGGCGGCGGTGCTCGACGGCATGGGCCTGGCACAGATGGCGGGCTACCAGGTGTGCGAGCTGATCGCGCGCGGCGCGCTGGTCACCGCGCTGGGCCGGCATGCGCCGGACGATCGCGGGCACTATCTCTGCTACCTGAGCCGCCAGCACCTGCCGTCGCGCATCCGCGTGTTCGTCGACTTTATGACGGATGCAATCCGGGCGCTGGACCTGCACTGCCTGGCGGACTTCGGCACGGACTGTGCTAAGGCGGGGCCGGGCGGCTGATGCCGGCAGCGGTGCGGCCGGGCCAGTTTCGGCTGGCTTTGCCTAAGCCGCGCCGTCGGCGTAGCGCTGCTGCAAATCCTCGAACGACACCAGTTCCCCGCAGATCGCACTGGCCGCCACCGTGGGCGGGCTGGCCAGCCAGACCTGCCCCGGACCGGAGCGCCCGGGGAAGTTGCGGTTGATCGAGCTGACCGTCACCTGCGCCGGCCGCTCCGACGACCCCGGGCCGCAGTTGGCGCAGGCGCCGCACGACGGCTGGAGGATGCGCGCGCCGATCGCCTGGAACGTCTCCATGTAGCCCTGGCGGATGCAATAGTCGCGCACGTCGGTGGTGCCGAACTGCAGGTAGAGCGTGACCTGCGGCGCAAGGCGCAGGCCGCGTTGCACGGCCCAGTGCAGCACTTCGTGGTACCGGTCGAAGTCCTCGCGCTTGCCCGCCGTGCAGGAGCCGCCGTAGGCAATGTCGACGGGCACCCGCAGCGTCAGCGCGGCGAGCGGCATGCCGTTGCCCGGATCGCCGGGGCGGGCCACCATGGGTTCGAGCGCGCCGCAATCGATGTCCAGCATGGCGGCGAACGCGGCGCCGTCATCGCTGCGCATCCAGGGCGCGATCTCGAAATCGATGCCGCGCCTTTCCTTCAGGAAGCGCACGGTCTCGGCATCGGGCGCGACGATGCCGGTGAAGCCGCCCAGTTCGGCGCACATATTGGTCAGCGTGGCGCGCTCGTCGATCGACATCGCGCTGACGACCGGTCCGGTGAACTCGAACACCTTGCCGACGCCGGCGCCGGCCTTGATGTCGGCCCGGGCCAGCAGGTGCAGCACCACGTCCTTGGCGGTGACGCCCGGCGCCAGCACGCCGTGCAGGCGCACCAGCAGGCATTGCGGCAGCGTCATGCGCACCGCGCCGGTTACGAAGGCGTTGGCCATGTCGGTGGTGCCGACGCCGAACGCCACGCAGCCCAGCGCGCCGCTGTGCGGGGTGTGGGAATCGGTGCCGACCACGACCTGCCCCGGCAGGGCATAGCGCTCGGCCATCATGGCGTGCGAGATGCCGGCCGCACGAGCGACCGCGGCGCCGCGTGACTCGTCCTCGGTCAGCGTGCGGTGGCACCGGAGCTGGTAGTCGCGCACGAAGTCGCGTTGCGCCGCGCACATGCGCACGACGTTGTCGACCAGGCCGCCGCGCACGTGGGCCGGGCTTTCGCCGACATAGGAGGTGTGGTCCTCGAACACCACGATGCGGTCCGCATCCCTGAGCTGCAGCGGCTTGCCGAACGCCGCGTGCAGCATGTGGGCGCACATGCCGGTGTAGTACTCGTGGATAAAGCGCCAGTCGGCCCGCACGAAAATGCCGTCGCCCGCGACCGGGCGCTCCGGCGTCACCGGCGTTGCGAGCAGATGCCGTTGCACGATTTTCTCGAACAGGGTCTGCGGGCCGACGGGGTGGCCGGAGGGCGCGGGTTCCACGTTGCTCAGGTACGCCTGGCCGAGCCTGAGCAGGCCGCCATGCCGCAGGATGGCGGCGGCGAGGGCGTCGCGCCCGGCCACCAGCGTGTCCGCGTCGATGGGCCCGCCGTGCTCCAGCCGGGTGAGCAGGCTGAAGTCGGTCGAGGTGAACAGGCCGATGTTGTCGGCATTCTGGCGGTAGATGCGCTCGAAGCTGCGGGCGATGACGAGGCGGATGCCGGCCAGCTGCTCCGCCGCCGGACTATGCTCGCGCGACGAGCCCTTGCCGTAGCGGTTGCCGGCAATGGTCACGGTGAAGCCGCCGTCGCGGATCGCGCCGGGCGGGACCGGGCAGACACCTTCGACCTTGTAGCCGGTATAGGGAAAGCGGCCGAGCGCGTCGTCATAGTGCGTCAGGATCGGCACCGGCGTGATCTCGTCCGTGGAAACGTCGTCGCGCAGGGCGCCGGCGGTGGCCAGCGTCATCGGCTGCCCCTGCAGCTGTGCCGTCATGGCCGACGCCGAGTCGGCGAGGAACAGGATGCGGGCCGTGGCCCCGATGGCGCTCATGCAGGATCTCCGAAGGCATTTCGGCGCAACTCTACCGGCCCTGGCGCGCGCGCACGAAGCGCTGATGCGGCATCGCGGCTATCTGAGTCAGACATATCAGGGTAAACCCGGTGGTCATGCGTGACGCTCGCCGCAAGGTTAGTATCGGGCGACATTCCGGCCTGCCCACCCGGGCGCACTGACCCATGCACCGCATCGATCCCGTCAACATCCAGCTGTTCCTGGCCGCGGCCCGCGAGGGCTCGATCAAGCGCGCGGCTGAAACCGAGCATATCGCCCAGTCGGCGCTGAGCCGGCGCATCGCGGAACTGGAGCGCAGCCTGGGGGTGGTGCTGTTCGTGCGCTCGCCTGCCGGCGTGGTGCTGACCGATGCCGGCGCCCGCGCGCTGGAGTTGGGGCGCAAGCTGAACGAGGACATCGCCAGCTTTGCGCGCGAGGTGCAGGATTTGGGGGATCGGGTCGCCGGCGTGGTGCGGGTGTCGGCCAGCCCATCGGCCATCATCGGTTTCCTGCCGGAGCGCCTGCATGCGTTCAAGGCGGCGCATCCGCTGGTCGAGATCGCGCTGTACGAGCGCTCCACCGCGGAAACGCTACGTGCCTGCCTGGATGACCGCGCCGACGTCGGCATCGGCGTCGCGGCCAAGACGCCGGGCGGGCTGGAATCATGGGCCTTCGCCAGCGATCCGCTCAATGTGGTGGTGCCGTCGTCGCATGCGCTGGCCCGGCGCAAGCGCATGCGCTATGCCGAGGTGCTGGAACATCCGCTGGTGGTGGTGCAGCCGGGCGGCGCGCTCGACCAGGACCTGCGCGAGCAGGCGGCCAACCTGCGGCTGCCGTTCAACCAGGGCGTGGCGGTCTCCAGTTTCGAGGCCGCCTGCCGCATGGTGGAGGCGGGACTGGGCATCGCCGTGCTGCCAGCCAGTGCCGGCGCGGCCTATGCGGGAACGCGGCGCTTTGTGCGCGTGCCGCTGGATGAACCGTGGCGCCAGCGCCAGTTGCGCATCTATGCCCCGTACAAGCAACCGCGGCTGCGGGCGATCGCCGCGATGATCGCGGCACTGCAGCCGCAGGCGGGGGGCGAAGCTATGCCGGGCTGAGATACCCGGTGCAGCGCATTAGCACTCGGCCACCGCGGCGTCGCAACCCTACACTCCGTGCCAAAGCCACCGTCCACGGTGCGATTCGACCCACGGAGACAACACATGCAGACCTCGCTGATTCGACAGGCGTGCAAGGCGCTTGCGGCCCTGACCACGCTGGCAATGCTTGGCGGCCAGGCCGTTCCAGCCCATGCGCAGGATGGCAAGCCGCTCAGGCTGATCGTGCCGACCCAGCCCGGCTCACAGGCCGACGCCGTGGCCCGCGCGCTGAGCCAGCCGCTGGGCAAGCAGCTGGGCCAGTCGGTGGTGGTCGAGAATATCGCCGGCGCCGGCGGCGTGCCGGGCACCCAGCAGATCGTGCGCGCGCCGAAGGACGGCTCGACGCTGGGCCTGATCTCGTCGAACCACGTCATCAACCCGTTCATCTACAAGAGCCTGCCGTATGACGCGCTGCAGGACATCACGCCGATCACGGTGATCGGCACGCTGCCGCTGGTGCTGGTGGTCAATCCCGCGGTGAGCGCGCACAACACCAGGGACCTGCTGGCGCTGCTGAAGTCGAAGCCGGGCGAACTGAACTATGGCTCGTCGGGCAACGGCACGGTGCTGCACCTGGCCGGCCAGCTCTTCGCCACGGAGGCCAGGGTGGACATCCGCCATGTGCCGTACAAAGGCGCCGGCAACTACACCACCGACCTGGTCGGCGGCCAGGTGCAGATGGGCTTCCTGACCGTGCAGGCGGTGCTGCCCCTGATCAAGGCGGGCAAGCTGCGGGCGATCGCCGTGTCCACCGCGCAGCGGGTGCCGGCGCTGCCCGAGGTGCCAACGCTGGCGGAGTCGGGCGTGCCGCGCTACAGCTTCGACGCGTGGCTGGCGATCGTCGGTCCGGCGGGCATGCCGAAACCGGGTGTGCAGGACCTCCAGGCGAAGATCCAGGCCACGCTGCGCGAACGCGAGGTGCAGGAGCAACTGTCGGCGCAAGGGCTGGTGGTGACGGGCACCGGCGCCGACGCGGCGGTGCCGTTCTTCCGGAGCGAGCTGGACAAGCATGCGCGCATTGTCAAGCAGGCTGGCGCCACGCTGAATTAAAGGCTCCGCGCCGGGGCAAGCCGGCCCGCTACACGCTTGCGCGCTTCAGCTGCCGCAAGCGTGGATCAGGAATTCACGCAGCGCATCGGCCGGCTTGCCCAGCTTGCGGCCGGGCTGCCACAGCATGCCGACCTCCATGTCGGGCACCGCATTGGCAATCGGCCGGGCCTCGATCTGCTTGCCCTCCAGCGACCACGGCCGATACACCATGTCGGACAGCACGGTGACGCCGAAGCCATGCGCCACCAGCCCGCGCAGCGCTTCCATCGAACCGGTGCGGAAGGCGACATTGGGCGCGAGCCGGTGGCTGCGCCAGTAGCGCAGTGTTGAGTCCTCGGCCTCGTCGACGGTGATGAGCAGGTACGGATACGCCGCGATATCGCGCAGCGAAGGCCGCTCCACCTCCAGCAGCGGATGGCTGGCCGAGGTCCATAGCTGGCGCCGCGACCGCATCAGCGTATGGCGCTGGAAGCGCTGGGGCTTCTCCAGGTTGGACAGCAGCGCGATGCCGAACTCGATCTCGCCCGCCAGCACGGCGCGCTCGATGTCAGGGCGGTCCATGTCGAGCAGGTCCAGTTCGATATCCGGATAGTTGGTGCGGAAGCGCGCCAGCAATCCCGGCAAAAAGTATCCCAGCACGGTGTAGGACGCCGCCAGCCGCACGCTGCCCTGCAGCCCGTGCACCTGGAAGCGCGGCTCGCGCAGTGCGTCTTCGACCGAATCCAGGATCTGGCGGGCGTGCTGGAAGAACAGGTGGCCTTCAGCCGTCAGCGTCACGCCATGCGGCCGCCGCTCGAACAGGCGCACGCCCAGGCGCTGCTCCAGCGCCAGCACGGCATTGGTCACGGCCGACTGCGACACGTGCTCGGCGGTCGCCGCCATCGAGAACTGCCCGGTTTCCGCCGCCGCGACGAAATAGCGGAATTGCCGCAGCGTGACTTCCTTGGCCAGTCTTTCCGAACCTTCGCGCGCCTTGAACATGGTGTCTCCGAGGTATCCGTTTTGCAGATATCAGGTGTTGGAATTGATGATTTTACGATGATCGCGGCGGTTTCTACACTCCTTCGGACAGCAAATAAAGCAACCAGAACGAAGCCCGGAGACCCACATCGTGAATGCCCCGCTCAATCCCGCCTTGCTCGAAGCCCTGGCCAGCGCCAGCCTGGACGACAAGTACACCCTGGACCAGGGCCGTGTCTACCTGAGCGGCGTGCAGGCGCTGGTGCGCCTGCCGATGCTGCAGAAGGCGCGCGACCGCGCCGCCGGGCTCAATACCGCCGGCTTTGTCTCGGGCTACCGCGGCTCGCCGCTGGGCGGCGTCGACCAGGCGCTGTGGAAGGCCAAGCAGCATCTCGCAGCCAGCGACGTGGTGTTCCAGCCGGGCGTCAACGAAGACCTCGCCGCCACCGCGGTATGGGGCAGCCAGCAGGTCAACCTGTTCCCCGGCGCCAAGCGCGATGGCGTGTTCTCGATGTGGTATGGCAAGGGGCCCGGCGTCGACCGCTCCATCGACGTGCTCAAGCACGCCAATTCGGCCGGCTCGTCGCGCCATGGCGGCGTGCTGCTGCTGGCCGGCGACGACCATGCCGCCAAGTCTTCCACCGTGGCGCACCAGTCCGAGCACGTGCTGCAGGCGGCCGGCATCCCGGTGCTGTATCCCGCCAACGTGCAGGAATACCTGGATTACGGCCTGCACGGCTGGGCCATGAGCCGCTATTCCGGCCTGTGGGTGGCGATGAAGTGCGTCACCGACGTGGTCGAGTCGACCGCCTCGGTCGAGATCGACCCCAACCGCGTGCAGGTCGCGCTGCCGCAGGACTTTGCCATGCCGGCGGGCGGCCTCAATATCCGCTGGCCCGATTCCCCGCTGGAGCAGGAAGCGCGGCTGCTCGACCACAAGTGGTATGCGGCGCTGGCCTACGTGCGGGCCAACCGCCTGAACCGGGTGGTGCTCGATTCGCCCAACGCGCGCTTCGGCATCATGACCGCCGGCAAGGCGTACCTGGACGTGCGCCAGGCGCTGGTGGACCTGGGTCTGGATGACGACACCTGCGCCCGCATCGGCATCCGCGTCTACAAGGTTGGCTGCGTGTGGCCGCTGGAGGCGCACGGCGCGCGCGAATTCGCCACCGGCCTGGAAGAGATCCTGGTGGTCGAAGAAAAGCGCCAGATCCTCGAATACGCACTGAAGGAAGAGCTGTACAACTGGCGCGAGGATGTGCGGCCCAAGGTTTTCGGCAAGTTTGACCAGCGCGGCAACGACGGCGGCGAGTGGTCGGTGCCGCGCGGCGACTGGCTGCTGCCGGCCCACTACGAGCTGTCGCCGGCGCTGATCGCCAAGGCCATCGCGCGCCGGCTGGAACGCTTCGACCTGCCGGCCGAGGTGCGCGCACGCATCGCCGCGCGCGTGGCGCTGATCGAGGCCAAGGAGCGCGAGGCGGCGCAGCCGCGCATCGCGGTGGAGCGCAAGCCGTGGTTCTGCTCGGGCTGCCCGCACAACACCTCGACGCGCGTACCGGAGGGCTCGCGCGCGCTGGCCGGCATCGGCTGCCACTACATGACCTTGTGGATGGACCGCAATACCGAGACCTTCAGCCAGATGGGCGGCGAGGGCGTGGCGTGGACCGGGCAGATGCATTTCACCGACGACAAGCACGTGTTCGCCAACCTGGGCGACGGCACGTACTTCCACTCGGGGCTGCTGGCGATCCGCGCGTCGATCGCGGCCCGGGCCAACATCACCTACAAGATCCTGTTCAACGACGCGGTGGCGATGACCGGTGGACAGCCCATCGACGGCGTGCTGACGGTGCCGCAGATCGCGCACCAGGTGCTGGCCGAGGGCGCGAAGAAGCTGGTGGTGGTCACCGACGAGCCCGCCAAGTATGGCGATGGCGCGATGCTGCCGTCCGGCGTGGCGGTGCTCCATCGCGACCAGCTCGATGCCGTGCAGCTTGAGCTGCGCGACACCGAAGGCGTCACCATCCTGATCTACGACCAGACCTGCGCCACCGAGAAGCGCCGCCGCCGCAAGCGCGGCACCTATCCGGATCCGGCCAAGCGCGCCTTTATCAACGATGCGGTGTGCGAAGGCTGCGGCGACTGCTCGGCCAAGTCCAACTGCCTGTCGGTGGAGCCGCTCGAGACTGAGCTCGGCACCAAGCGGCGGATCAACCAGTCGTCGTGCAACAAGGACTTCTCCTGCGTGAACGGCTTCTGCCCCAGCTTCGTCACCGCCGAGGGCGCGCAGGTGCGCAAGCCCGCGGCTGCGGCTGGCAAGGGCAGCGGCGCCGACTTCGCGGCGCTGCCGCAGCCGCGGCTGCCGGCGCTGGAGCGGCCTTACGGCGTGCTGGTCACCGGCGTCGGCGGCACCGGCGTGGTCACCATCGGCGGGCTGCTGGGCATGGCCTCGCACCTGGAGCGCAAGGGCGTGACCGTGCTCGACATGGCGGGCCTGGCGCAGAAGGGCGGGGCGGTGATCAGCCACGTGCAGATCGCGCCGGCCCCGGAACACCTGCATGCGACCCGCATCGCCACCGGCGAGGCGCGCCTGGTGATCGGCGGCGACGCCATCGTTTCGGCCTCGGCCGAAGTGCTGTCCAAGGTCCGGCACGGCCTGACCGCCGCCGTGGTCAACAGCGCCAACACCCCCACCGCGGAGTTCATCAAGAATCCGAAGTGGAAATTCCCCGGCGCCAGCGCCGAGCAGGACCTGCGCGCCAGCGTGGGCGAGGCCTGCGCCTTCTTTGACGCCAGCGCCTGGGCCGTGACCCTGCTGGCCGACGCGATCTACTCCAACCCGCTGCTGCTGGGCTTTGCCTGGCAGAAGGGCTGGATCCCGCTGCAGCACGCCAGCCTGGTGCGCGCGATCGAACTCAATGGGGTGTCGGTCGACAAGAACCGTCTCGCCTTCGAATGGGGCCGTTACCTCGCCCACCACGGCGAGGCCGCGGTCAAGGCGCTGCTGCCAGCTGCGCCGGCCGCCGCCAGCGCGCAGGTGGTGGCGATGCCGCAGACGCTCGACGCGCTGATCCGCAAGCGCGAGGCGCTGCTGACCGACTACCAGAACGCCGCCTATGCCGCGCGCTATCGCGACGCCGTTGCCCGCATCCGCGCCGCGGAGCAGCAGCTGGGCATCGACCGCAAGCTGCCGCTGACCGAGGCCGTGGCCCGCAACCTGGCCAAGCTGATGGCGTACAAGGACGAGTACGAGGTGGCGCGCCTGTACACCGATCCCGCCTTCCTCGACAAGCTGCGCGCGCAGTTCGAAGGCGAGCCCGGCCGCGACTACCAGCTCAATTTCTGGCTGGCACCGCCGCTGCTGGCCAAGACTGACGCCAAGGGCCATCTGGTCAAGCGTCGCTTCGGTCCCCGTACCATGACGGCATTCCGCCTGCTGGCGCGCCTGAAGAGTCTGCGCGGCACCGTGCTGGACGTGTTCGGCAAGACCGCCGAGCGCCGCGCCGAGCGCGCGCTGGTCAGCGACTACCTGGCCATGGTCGAAGAGTTCGCGGCTTCACTGAGCGCGGACAACCTCGACACCGCGCTGGCCCTGGCCGCGCTGCCTGACGATGTCCGTGGCTACGGTCACGTGAAGGAAGCCAGCATGGCCGCGGCGGCGGTGCGGCGCGAGGCGCTGCTGGCGCAGTATCGCGGCGCGGCGCGGCGGGATGCGGCCTGAGGGGGTGCAGAGCGGGGACACAGCCCGCGCGAGACCCGGCGCGCCGTGCCCGAGGCACGGCGCGCTGCACAGGATCGACCCGCAGGGGGGGTGCAATGCCGCTGCGTTTTCCGGGCTGCGAGCACGGAGAACGGTGCCCATGCGCTTGGCGTCAAAGTGACAAGACCAGCCGCACGAGATCGCCGTGCCGCTGCATATTGGTCTTGGCGTAGATCGACTTGATCTGGGTGCGGATCGTCGCGATGCTTACCTGTCTTCTGTCTGCGCAGTCTTGCGGAGTCAGGCCATCGCAGCACATCAGCACACACACGCTGGCTTCCGCTTCCGACAGGCCATACACCAGAAGCAGCCGGCGTACGCGCTCGCCAGGCCCACGCATCACGCGAAAGGTCATCAGCGTCAGGGGACGTTGCCAGGTCCGTGCCAGTTGCGTGCCGGGCGGAAGGCGAATCAGGCTGAAATGCAGGGGATGCGCGGCATCACCCTGGGTCCCTGCCGGCAGCAGCGAGAGCAGGCCGTTCATGCAGGCCGCCTGCCATTGCATCGACTCGGAGCAGCCTTCCGGAATCAGGCGGCCATGCACCACGCGCAGCCGGGTGCTCTGGCTCGCCATCAGCGTGCGCGCGGCCGCGTTGCAAGACAAGACGCGGCGATCCGTGTCAAGCAACCAGACCGCGGAGTCCAGCGACTCCAGCATGCACTCTGCCAGCAGTGCCTTTTCTTCGAGATGCCGGATGCGCAGGCCCAGCAGCGAGGCCCGGCTCACGTGCCTGCACAGCCGGGCGATGGTGTTGTGTTGCTCTTCGGTCAGCGGCGGTGCGTCGCATTCGGCCATAAAGCTCATGAAGCCGCTGCGCTGGCCATTCTGATACAGCTTCAATGCGGACCAATGCTCCAAGCCACGGGCACGCATGAACTCCTGTTGGAAGATGTCGCGCGCCTGTTGTCTGGGCGAGCACACGTCGACATCGTCGAGCCAGTGGCCGGTCTCCCATTTGTGCATAATCGGAAGCGCGGGATCGTATCGGAAGAATTCGGTGCCGTAGCTTTGCAGTGCCGCCGCAGTCCAGGCGTCATCGTCGCCCGCCACCGCCACCGGTGCCAGCCAGGGAGAGATGGCGTCAAGTGTGAGCAGGTTCACCAGCCTCACCCCCGTCTTGCGTCGGAGCGCATGCAACACGGTCTGCCATGGCTGCTCTCCCAGTCCGGCGGCATAGATGTCGTCGATCAGGGCCTCATCGTCGGCATCGGCCGGATTGAGCTGGCTGGCTGGGGTCATCATGCCTCCCGGATTCGCATCGGACCTGGCATGCCGCATGGCCTGTGCTGCGATGGGCATCGCGCCTCCCGGTGCGCAAGACCATCAGCTTTCACTCGGGAATTTCCAGATCCGGATTCCGGAATATGGACGCTGCTGTGGGTTTCTCCTATCCGCCAAATGGCCGAGCAGGGCCAACGGATCTTGGCCGGGACATGGCGCCGAGACCATGGGAAGAGTATCTTCCGCCCGCTGCACTGGGCAGCGGGCGGAACGGGCCCCGGGGGGCGAGTCCTTTAGCGATGACCCGAAACAAGGACTGGCGTCAATCGCAATGTGAAGGTCCGCCGGGATAGACGCCGTTGTTGTACGAATCCAGGGTTCCGCCCCAGGTCTTTTGCGTGCCGCAGGAGTTTGCGGCCGGACATGCCACGTCCGGGGTGCTGGTGCCCGAGAAGAAGCTTTGTGCGTCGCTCAGGACCGACTGAATGCCGGCCGGAACGGCAGCGCCGCTGGCCTGGTTCAGCACTGCGGCAATGTACTGGACACCCAGGATGATATATCCGTTACCGCCGGCGGGCGTATCCAGGATCTGCTGCCAGGTCAAGCCGCTGTTGAAGAACGGCGCACTGCGGCTGTAAGGCAGTGGCCAGACCACGCCGGGCTTGTTGCCCCAGTAGCCTTGCGTGTAGACGCAGCCGCCGGGCATCGGGCACGGCTGCACGTCACCAACGAAGGTAAATTTCGGTTCCGGGCCGGTGGGGATATTGAGCGAGCCGGAGTGATTCAGGATCTTCACCCTTGCGATGTTGCGGATCGTGCCGCTCAGCGGCGCACCGTCATAGCTATAGGGAAACGTGACCGCGGTAAGCTGGGTGGTGCCGGCCGGGATTTCAGTGCCGGTGGCATACAGGGCATGATAGACGTCCAGGAAGTTGGGCCCGGACACCTTGTTCTGGATCCAGTCGTCAATGGTAAGTCCGACCGTGTCGATGGCGCCCTGGTTCCATACCGACACCACGCCGGAATACCGCCAGTTGCCGGTACCCGGCACAGCGCAGATGTCGAGCGTCTTCGAGGCTGCCAGGGTCGTGCCGTTCTGCCCGGCCGACATCGCCTGGCCGGATGGAAACGCCGCCGCCAGTGGCAGGATGGCAGCGAGGATGGCGCGGGCAATATTGTTCTTGTTCATTTTGATTTCCTCCAGGATTCCTGAGTAATGCAACAACACGCTTGGCGCCGCTGCAGGCTCCGCACCGTCTCGCGCACGAGGTACCCACCGGCGGCTCTTTCGGATTACGCCACGCCACGCGGGGGCGCGGCTCACTTCAATTCAGCCAGTACCTCCTTTCTGATTAAATGAATGGTTAACAGAATCATTCGGAGCCGCAGTCACGTTGGCATCACCGTAACCACCGCATCCGCTCAGGCCGAGCGCAATTACCATGGTGATGGCGATCAGGCGAGAGCTTCTGATGCCTTTCCTGGTGCCGTCAAAAGTAATCATTGTTTCCCTCCGTCGATTTACACCGGAAGGTTAGATTGGCAACGTCGAAGTTCCATCATCCATTTTGGGTATGGCGTGTGGCGGGGTCTTGCCATTTGCCTTTGGGGGGGGCGAAAGAGTTCGCCCACCACAATGGATGACCAGGTCGGATGCGGCGGCGCTGTACGGCAGCCAGGCTGCGCAAATTCAAGCATGCAAGGAGTGGCGCGCGGCGATCACGGCGTTGCGCTTGCATCGTGAATTCCAGGCCCGCCAGGTAATGGTTCGCCGGCGCCTGAGACTAGCGCGGCCATAAACATCAAGCATAGGTGGTGGGGCAGCGTGGCGCGCAAGGATAGGGTGCGAAATTAAACACAACGCGAAGAAAAAATCCCCGGTTCGAGGCCACGCTTTAACTATAATTTTCGACGTCGCCAGGGACGAAATCCCCTCTTTCTCGGGCGCACGAATATTTTCGACCACTTTATTTGGTAGTACGCAATTACAGAACTGGAGCGGAACCGGAAAACCCTGCCTCTACTTGATCGATTAAAGAAGAACAACGTAAACAGCAAGCCGTTATTTCTCATCCGGGGGCAATAGATTCTCTGGAGACGAACATGAAGAATCTAGCCCTGGTTTCATTGGCTGCGTTGCTGGCCGCTCCCGCGGCCTGGGCCGAAACCGTCGCCGCCAATGGGCCGAACGGGGCCCACTATGCCAACGGCTCTGCCGAGCCCGTATGTTCGGTGGACTCGTCCCTCGATGTGAACTGTACCGGGACCACCATCGGAGGCGTGGGCAACACCAATGCGACAGCGATTCTGTCGGCGACTTACTCCGGCACGGTGCAGTGCCAGAACCGTGGCGGCCAGATCGTCGAGGTGAAGACCCAGACCACGGAGGCGACTTCCTCGGGAACCCTGCGGCCATCCCGGAACGGGCAACTGGTGGTGCCGCCGCTCAGCACGTCGGCGCCGACCGCCACGGAACTACAAAACGCGGCTGTCTGCCCCAACGGAAACTGGACCAAGCTGCTGCTGGGGGGGCCGACCCTTACGAGCTTCGTGTATACGGTCACGTTCGCCGGCTTCACCCAGCCTTATATCAGCATCGTCGGTCCCTGATCGGCCTGGCACAGGCTTCGGCACATTCACTGATACCGGAACATCCGACACCGGCGAGAGCGTCCTGAGCCATTGGGAAGGCGTGCCAGCACTGCGGGCACGCCGCAATCGGCTACGGCGGGTACCGTCATTGCGTGCGGTACCACGCCTGCCTTTTCCTGAATCATTGGATGATTCGCCATGCGACAAGACCTTCACCTCAATGACTGCGTGCGGGCCGTCTCACCTGCGCCGCACCACTACCGGCAGGTCCCGTGGATGCTGGGGTTCAGCCTGCTGCTCGCCGGATGCGGAGGAGGAGATCCGGCTCCGGTATCCATGACCGCTCCGCAGCAAGCGTCATCAGGACAGAGTCCGTTCGCTGCGCAAGGCACGCCGCCTGCGCGGGAAATCCCGGCACCTTCAGCAGTGACCGACGAAACTGCCGTGCCTTCTGCAGACTCCCCCGAACTTGCGCAACTTGGCGCGCTACCGCACCTGTCATCGCTGTCGGACCGTGAGAAGGCAGGATTGCTCATGCTGCTGCGTACCCGGTCACCCGCGCAACGGATGGCTTTGATCAACATGTATCCCAGCCTGGTCAGGTTGCCCGAGCAGCAAAAAGAGTTGCTGCTGGACCGGCTGGAACAAATCGTTCCGGTCACGGTAAGTCAGCGTTAGTGACCGTTGCCTCAAGCGCCCGGCAGGTCGCCTGTGACGGGCGTGAGGCCCGCGGCCCGCTGGCGGAAGGATCCGCACTGCGGCGTGAGGCCAGGAGAGTCGTTGCGGGCCAGTTTGCGCACGCTGCCACGCCGGGGCGCGGTTGCGGTTGCGGCCGCGGCCACGCCCCATGCAGAATGGCAGCAAAACTACCTGCCCCCCGACATGGAAACGCCAGACCGCCTGCTGCGCAGCTTTTTGCGTATCGCCTCGCTGAAGTCATTGTCGAAGGCTGCGGATGACCTGAACCAGACGCAGTCCGGCGTCAGCAAGCAACTGGCCGCGCTCGAAGCCCACCTGGGCAAGGCGTTGTTTACGCGAACGGGGCGTGGCGTTGCCCTGACGGAGGCCGGGCAAAAGCTGCAGGAAGCGATCGAAGGGCCCTATCGCGCCATCGATCACGCCGTGGACATGATCCGCGACGCGCATGGCAGTACCGAAGGGACGGTAAGGCTGGCCCTGGTCCACACGGTCAGCTATTACTTCATCGGCGATGTGGTGGCGAGTTTCGTCAGTGCGCATCCCGGGGTCAACCTGTCGATGATGGGGCGCAGTTCGCCGGAGGTCGTGGCCCTGGTGGAAAGCGGCAAGGCGGATCTGGGCGTGGCCTACGATACCGCGGTGGACACGGCCGCGCTGGCGGTTTATCCGCTCTTCGACGATACCATGTGCCTGGTGGAGCAGGGCAGCGCGGCCCCGGCTGCGGACGATCCCGGCATCGACCTGGGCGGCCGCGACCTGCGCCTGGTTGCCTTCCCGCATGGCTATGCGCTGCGACGGATGCTCGATAGCGCCGGCCTGAAGGGCGCTTATGTCGCAGAGGCGGAAACGGTGGACGCCATGCTCAAGCTGGTTTCCGCCGGGGTCGGGTCATGCATCCTGCCGAGCCGCCTGCCCGACAAGCTGCTGGCCGAGTATGGCCTGTGCAAGGTGAAGATCCATGCGCCGCTGTTGAAGCGGCGCATGGTGGCGGTGGCGCATCCCGAGCGCCAGCCCTTGCCGCTGGCCGCGGCCTTGCTCTCCTGTGCGCTCCAGGTTGCCAAGGCGCTGGACACGTGAAGCCATGACATAGCTGCTATGAAGCCGGCTCCGTAGCTCGCGTGGAACCCCAATCCCATACTGGATCCCGACCCTTTCGACGACCTCTTGTCGCAGGGAAAACCCGGAGAAAACCAGTATGAACGCCCCCCTCAGAGACAAGTCGTACTTCGACCAGCGCGCGTCCAGCGACATGGCGAAGCATCTGCCGAGCCAGTCGCGCACCACGCAGGAAACCATGGCCTATGCCTGCCGGATCCTGGCCATGACGGAGCAGGAAGCCGGCCTGGCGGGCCAGATCAGTGTCCGTTCCGAACGTCCGGGCGCTTACTGGACGCTGCGTTTCGGACTTGGCTTCGACGAAGCGACGCCGGCGGATTTTATCGAGGTCGATCGCGATCTCAACACGCTGAGCGGCGGCGGCATGGCCAACCCGGCGACGCGCTTCCACCTGTGGGTCTACGACGCCCGGCCGGACGTCAACGCCATCATCCATACCCATTCGCCGTGGGCCAGCGCGCTTGCTGCCGCACGCCAGCCTCTGGTCATCGCGCAGATGGACATGACCCCCCTGCACAACGACTGCGCGTTCCTCGGCAACTGGCCGGGGGTCCCGATCGCGGACCAGGAAGGCGTGATCATCTCGGAAGCGCTCGGTGACAAGCGCGCCATCATCCTCGCGCACCACGGCTATCTGACCGCAGGCAAGACCTGCGAAGAGGCGACCTACCTCTCCGTCTATCTCGAGCGCGCTGCCCGCATGCAGATCCGCGCCCAGGCATTCGGCCCGCTCACGCCGGTCGCTGACGAGCTGGCCAGGGAGGCTCACGACTACCTGCTGAAGCCGTCCATCGTCAACTCCACGTTCGCGTACTGGGCGCGCCAGACGCACGGCATCGCGCCGTACGTCAAGCCGTGACGCGCTGGCAGCACGCATCAGAACAGACAAGGAGACAAGACGATGACCACGCAACAAGGCATGCGCTCGCGCCGCCACTACATCACGGCGGGCCTCGCCAGCATGATGGGCACGACCATCGAATGGTATGACTTCTTCCTCTACGGCACCGCCGCGGCCCTGATCTTCAACAAGATTTTCTTTCCCTCGTTCGATCCGCTGACCGGGACCCTGGCAGCGTTTGCCACCTACTCGGTCGGCTTCTTCGCGCGCCCGTTGGGTGGCATTGTCTTTGGCCATTTCGGCGACCGCGTCGGACGCAAGTCCATGCTGCTGATCACGCTGTTCATGATGGGCATCCCGACCATCCTCATCGGCCTGATCCCGTCCTATGACAGCATCGGTTACTGGGCCGCGGTCGCGCTCGTGCTGCTGCGTTTCCTGCAAGGCGTCGCCGTAGGGGGCGAGTGGGGCGGCGCGGTGCTGATGGCGGTCGAGCACGCGCCCGAAGGCAAGAAGGGCTTCTTTGGCAGCCTGCCGCAGGCAGGGGTCGCACCGGGCCTGATCCTGTCCTCGCTGGCGATGGGCATGGTCGCGACGCTGCCGGAGCACGACATGCTGACGTGGGGATGGCGCGTGCCGTTCCTGGCGAGCGTGGTGCTGCTGGCGGTAGGCTGGTTCATCCGGGCCAAAGTGAGCGAATCCCCCGACTTCGAGCAAATGAAAAAGTCGGGCGACAAGGTCGAGATGCCGGCGCTGGTGGTGCTGCGCCGCTATCCGCGCCAGGTCCTGACCGTGGTCGGTGGCCGCCTGTCGGAAGTCACGTGGTTCTACACCGTGGCGACCTTTGCCCTGGCCTACGCCACCGGCACGCTCGGCATAGCCAAGACCGTGATGCTCGATGCCACGGTGTGGGGCGCTGCGGTCGCGATGTTCACCATGCCGCTGTTCGGCATTCTGGGCGACCGCTTTAGCTTCAAGTGGGTATTCATGGCCGGTACCGTAGGGATCCTGGTCTTTGCGCCGCAGTTCTTCGCGCTGCTGCAAACGCTCGATGCAGGCAATGTCACGATTGCCATGGCCGTCGCGATCGGCCTCGTCTACGCATGCCTGTACGGCCCTGAAGGCAGCCTGTTCTCCGCCCAGTTTCCGCCCGAGGTCCGCTATAGCGGCATCTCGATCGCGGTGCAGGTGTCCGGTGCGATCGGCGGGGGCCTGGCGCCCATCGTGGCCACGTCACTGTTGAATCATGGCGGCGGCGACCCCGCATACATCGTCTGGTACCTGGGTGCGCTCAGCGTGATCGCCTTTGTCAGTACGGCACTGATGCGCGATGTGAACCGGGCCGGGCACGCGGTCCCGCTGGCGAAGGGAGAGCGGGTATGAACGCCGGTGCCTGTCCTTCACGCGTTCCACGGCCCGCCGACACGCAGCACCAGTTTGCTCGCCGCCTGGCCTGACCGTACCAGCTCGAGCGCGTGCCCGGCCTGTGCCAGCGGCAGGCATTCGATGCGAGGCGGCCGCAAACGCCCGCTGTGCAGCAGTGCGGCGATTTCGCCCAGGCGCGCGCCGCTTGGCATCTTGCTGAACGCGACGGCGGTGCGCACGCCGCGCCGCGCGGCCTCGGCGGGATCGGGGGCGTGGTCGCCGCTGACCAGCGTCAGGATGGTCACCAGGATGCCGCCGGGCCGGAGCAGGTCCAGCCCCATCGGCAGGGTGCCGCCTCCCACCGCGTCGAGCACCAGGTCGACGCCGGCCGGCGCCCAGGCCCGCACGGCGTCGCCGATATCGCTTGCGCGGTAGTCGATGGCCAGGTCGCAGCCGAGCGCCAGCAGCGCGTCGCGGCGGGCCGCGCTGCAGGTGGCGGCGACGGCGGCGCCGGCGGCCCTGGCCAGCTGCACGGCGAACGTGCCGACCGCGCCCGCGCCGCCGTGCACCAGCACGGTCTGGCCCGGGCGCAGTCCGCCGTCATCGAACAGTCCGGTCCAGGCGGCCAGCGCCGGTGTCGGCACCGCCGCGGCTTCGGCGAATCCGAGATTGTCCGGAATCGGCACCACGCAATCCTGGCCGACGGCCACGTATTCCGCATACGATCCCCATTGGCCGGCGCCGACTCCGGTTTGCGCGAACACCCGCTGTCCGCGCACGAAGCCCGTGACACCGGCACCGACCGCGGCCACCACGCCGCTGGCATCGAAGCCAAGCACGAAGGGAAAGCCGGCCTGCATGAAGGCGCTCAGATAACCTTCGCGGCATTTCCAGTCGGCGGGATTCACGCCGGCGCAGGCGACGCGGATCAGGACTTCGCCGGCTGCCGGCTTCGGCGTTGCGACCTCACCAAGCCGGATGACCTCGGACCCGCCGTGGCGGTCGATCAGGACCGCGCGCATGTTCTGTTCCATGAGGCTACCTCGCCGGCAGTTCGGGCTGGCCCAGCGCCGGATGGGCCCAGGCCGGAATGACGGGCGGCGGCAGCACGCCTTTGCCGTCGAGCGTGCGGACCTCCAGTCCATGCGCAAGGGGAAAGTGCAGGCTATGGGCGATCTGGCCGGTGTGCAACCGTGCCGGCACGCTGCATAGCGCCAGCGCGGTTTCCACCAGGTATTCCACGGGCTCGGTGGGATAGCCGTCGGGGATATAGCGCTCGCTGCCCGGCGTAAGGATCGCGGTGCTTGGCGCCACCGAATTGACGGCGATACCGTCGGCCTCCAGTTCCGCGGCCAGGCCTTCGGTGAACCGGTTGACGGCGGCCTTGACGGCCGCGTAGGCGGTGACGCCGCCGGCGCGGTCAAAGTCCTGGTAGGGCCGTGCCGGCGACAGCGCCGTGACCGAGCCCAGGTTCAGGATCCACCCCGCACCGCGTGCGCGCATCAGCGGTATCGCGGCGCGGCTCAGCACGAACGGGATGCGCAGGTAGTGGTCCACGGTACGGTCGAAGATGTCCAGCGGCATTGCGTCGATGGGGATGTATTCGGCCAGGCCGGCATTGTTGACCAGGATGTCCAGGCCCCCCGCGGCCTCGGCGGCCCGCAGCACAAGCTGGTCGCGCTGCGCGGCATCGTCGAGATCCGCCGCCAGCGCCATGGCGCGGCCGCCTTGCCGCCTGATCAGCGCCACGGTCTCGGCCAGCGTGCCAGGATCTTCCCCGGAGCTGCCGGCGCGCCGTGCGCTCGCCACCACCAGCGCGCCTTCCGCCGCGAAGCGCTGCGCGATGGCACGGCCGATGCCGCGGCTGGCGCCGGTCACCAGCGCGATCTTTCCTGTCAGTGTTCCGTGTGCGGTCATGGTGCGGTTTCCTCCTTATGGTTGTGGCTGGCAATCTGGCTGACAATCAGGCTGGTCGCGAGCGGGCAGAAGGCATGGCAGATCGCCTCGACCGTCCATTCCGGAAACTCCGGGTCGAACCAGCGGTCGACCCGTCCCCAATGGAACGGGTGCATCAGGTATTCGCCCAGCAGGTCGTCCGTGCCGGCGAACTCCTGCTGCCAGACATGGGTCCATGTGCCCGGCGACACCACGCGTCCCAGCCGCCAGTTGCGAATGCGGGGCATGTACGCCGGCATCCGCAGCAGGTCCTGCTCCAGCGCGTGGACCTGCCACGGCTGCGCCTCAGGGCGGACCCGGAACATCAGCGTGCGCCAGATGCCGTCGCGCAGTTGCGGCGCACGCATGCCGTCCGCGATCGCGCGGTAGGCGACGTGATCGACCGTTGCGATGCCGTCCATTACCGCGGCGAGGCCCGCGGCATTAGCCTGCGCGGCTGGCGAGCCGGGCTTGAACTGCAGGTCGAGCGTGTAGTCGCCGGCGCCCCAGCTTCCGGTCAGGTTGCGGCCGAGCGCCACCCGGTGCAGGCCCGGCAGCCTTTCAACGCGGTCGAGCAGGGCTGGCCCGGGGTCGGGCATCCCGTCGCAAATGCCGGTGTGCAGGTGCAGTTGCGCAGTCTCAAGGCGCATCGCAATGCTCCTTCGGCTGTGGCAGCACGTTTGTCGCGGCGGCCATCACATGGCGGCGGCGCGACTGGCACAGGGAGCCGACCGTCGACCAGAAGGCGAGGGCGGAACCGTCAATGCCGGCGCGCATGGCGTAATACGCCGGCGCATCCGGCACTTGCCACAGCAGCCACAACGTATTGGGCGCATCTTGCAGCGCCACGGGTGGCGACACCCAGCGATGCAGCAGGGCCAGGCCCCTGGCAGCGCTGCCGGGCAGGTAGCGGGATTCCAGCAGCTCAAGCACCGCGGTCAGCTGGCCGGGCGCGAGCACGATTTCATCGAGCACGTGGATCATGTGGGTGTGGCGTCCTCTCATGGGTTGTCCCGTATAGGCATGGTGCTGCGCGCATGGCAACCTCCATGGCTGCCGGGACGATTATGGAGGGCCCGTTGGCCACGCACCCCTACCCGGACGATCAATCACCGCTACCGAAGCAATCACGATCAGCGCCCATGAATGCCCACCTCCCGGGGAGTCCCGTCCCTGTTCCGCACGGCATGGTGCAGCGCTTGCTGGATGAGCTGAAACGGCAGGGCGTGGAGGTACCGGCCGCCGGCACGGAACCGCCGCGGCCGGCACAGTTCACCGCGCTCTATCGCGCCGCGATCGAGCGGCTGGAAGCGCTGGTCGCCAAAGGCGACGGCCACCCGCCCATGTGCAAGCAGGAAGTGGATTTGCTGTGCCGCTGCGTGTTGAGTTGCCAGACGCTGCGCGAGGCGATCCACTGCGCGGCCGATTTCTGCGCGATGCTGTATCCGCGCGCCGGCGCGCTTGGCCTGCGCGAGCGCGCGGGCCAGGCGGTGTTTCAGATGGATTCGCTGCGGCGGGTGAAATCGTCGGCAGCCTGCCTGGTAGACCTGACCGGGCTGTTTTTCTACCTGCTGCTGTTCGGCTGGCTGGTAGGCCAGCCGATACGACCGACCCGGGTAAGCCTGGCGCATCCGCGGCGCGAGGACGCCTTGCCGTTTCTCGGCCTGTTCCATGCGCCGGTGACGTCCGGCAACCCGGCCTACGGCTTCGACTTCGACCAGGCCTTGCTCGACCGGCCGGTGGTGCGCCAGGCCGCGGAGCTTCAGGCTTTCCTGAAGGACTTGCCTTACCGGCTGGTCGGGGCGCCGGTCGAGGTGGTGTCGCTGAGCCAGCAAGTGCGCGGCACGCTGCATGCGGCGCTGGTGCATGGCGCCCGGCTGCCCACGCTGGGCGAGCTGGCAGTCCGCTTCGATGTCAGCGAACCGACGCTGCGCCGCCGGCTCGCGGCGGACGGCAGCAGCTACCGGCAATTGCGCGAGCACAGCCTGCAGGAATACGCCGAGCAATGCTTGCGCACCACCCGCTGGAGCGTCGGCAGGATCGCCGAGCAGCTTGGCTTTGCCAGCGAGGAAGCCTTTCGCCGCGCCTTCCTGCGCTGGACCGGGTACGCGCCAACGCAGTTCAGGCGCGCCAGCCAGGGCAAGGCCACCGGGTAAGCCCACGACAGTGCGGTAATTCGTGCACGGCGCCGGCGGCAATATATGCAAAGCCGGCCGGCACGGCGGCACGCGCCGCTGGTCGGATGCGATGTGGTGAAGCCGGCGAAGCCTGATGGCATGACGCTTGCTGCCTTCGTTCCATTCCCCCACGAACGTGACCCGGCGGAGGCGCCCATGGCACTGGAAGACCCGCTTGCTCCCCCGGCATCCCAGGCCGGCGCATTGCAACAGATTCCCACCACGCTGTACATCAACGGCATCGCCCATGAGCTGCTGCTGGCCCCGTGGGTAATCCTGCTGGACCTGCTGCGCGAGCAACTGCAACTCACCGGTACCAAGAAGGGTTGCGACCACGGCCAATGCGGCGCCTGCACGGTGCTGGTTGGCGGCAGGCGCATCAAGTCGTGCCTGTGCCTGGCCGTGTCCTATGACGGCGCCGACATCACCACCGTGGAGGGGCTCGCCGATCGCGACACGGGCGCGCTGCATCCGCTGCAACAAGCCTTTATCGACCACGACGCGTTCCAGTGCGGCTATTGCACGCCGGGACAGCTGTGCTCGGCCCTGGGCCTGCTGAACGAGCATCCTCCGGCAAGCCGGCAGGAGATCCGCGAGCGCATGAGCGGCAATCTGTGCCGCTGCGGCGCGTATACGCAGATCGTCGAGGCGATCGCCGAAGTCGCCGGGCTCACGGGCCGCGACCAGGAGCCGTCATGAACCCGTTCCGCTATGAGCGCGCCGCCACGGTGGAAGCTGCGCTGCAGTCGATCGCCGCGGCGCAGCGGGACGCCGAAGTGCAAAGCCTTGGCGACGACCACGCGCCGCACTTCCTGGCTTCCGGCACTAACCTGATCGACCTGGTGAAGGGCGGCCTGATGCATCCGGCCGCGCTGGTCGATGTCAGGCAACTGCCGCTGCGGATGATCGAGGCCACGGCGGATGGCGGGCTCAGGCTCGGTGCGCTGGCCAGCAACGCCGATACCGCGCAGCACCCTCTGGTGCGCGGGCAGTATCCGCTGCTGCGCGCGGCGATCCTGGCCGGAGCCTCGGCGCAGATCCGCAATATGGCGACCAACGGCGGCAACCTGCTGCAGCGCACGCGCTGCTATTACTTCTACGATCCGGGCGTGCCGTGCAACAAGCGCGAGCCTGGCAGCGGCTGCCCGGCGGCAACCGGGCTGGCGCGCCAGCATGCCATCCTGGGCGCAAGCGAGCATTGCGTCGCCACCCATCCCTCCGACATGTGCGTGGCACTGGCGGCGCTGGGCGCGGTGGTGCACGTGGCATCGGCCAGCGGCCGCCGCGAGATTCCGTTCCATGAATTCCATCGCCTGCCAGAGGATCGCCCGCACATCGACACCACGCTGCGCCCCGACGAACTGATCACCCACATCGTGCTGCCGCCCGCCGCCGAGTTCGCGCGCCATGCCTGTTACCTGAAGATTCGCGAGCGCGCGTCGTTTGCGTTCGCGCTGGTGTCGGTGGCTGCCGCGCTGGACCTTGCCGACGATGGCACCGTTTGCGCGGCGCGGCTGGCACTGGGCGGCGTGGCCCACAAGCCGTGGCGCGATCCCGAGGCCGAGGCGCACCTGCAGGGCCGGCCCGCCACCGCCGAGCACTTTGCCGCGGTGGCCCGTTTCCTGCTGCGCGATGCGCGCGCCTGGGGCGGCCCGGCCGTGCCCGAGAGCCTGCCCGGCAACAGCTTCAAGATTGCGCTGGCCGAGCGCGCCATCGTGCGCGCGCTGGAAATGGCGGTCGCCGGCGTGCTGAGCAATACCGGCGAAGACGCCTTCAGCGAGGAGGAACAGCCATGAACGACCTGATGCCGCAATGCACGCCGCGCGCACGGCCCGGCACGGGTCCGGTCGGCATCGGCACGCCGGTCCCGCGCCTCGATGGCGTGGCCAAGGTCACCGGCACGGCGCGCTATGCCGCCGAGCATCCGGCCTTCGACCTTGCGCACGGGGTAGTGGTGAACAGCACCATTGCGCGCGGACGCATCGTGTCGATCGATTGCAGCGCAGCGCTGGCGGTGCCGGGCGTGCTCGAGGTGCTGACCCATGAGCGCCGCCCGCGCGTGCGTTCGCTCGACCTGTTCTACAAGGACATGGTCGCGCCCGCCGGTTCGCCGTTCAAGCCGCTGCACGACGCGCGCATCTGGTACAGCGGCCAGCCGGTCGCGCTGGTGGTGGCCGAGACCTTCGAGGCGGCGCGCCATGCCGCCACGCTGGTGCGCGTGCGCTACCAGGCGCGGCAGCACGAGACCAGCCTGCTGGAGCACCTGGGCCGCGCCGGCAAGCCGATGCGCTTCAAGGCGGGCTATTCCGGCCCGCCCAAGGCGCGCGGCGACGCCGACGCCGCCTTCGCGCGCGCGGCTTTTCAGGTCGACGCAGAGTTCTACAGCGGCGTCGAGCACCACAACCCGATGGAGATGCACGCCACCACGGTGATCCGCGGCGGCGACGGCCACCTGACCATCTACGACAAGACCCAGGGCTCGCAGAATTCGCGCTGGATGGTGTCGCGGGTGTTCGGGCTGCCCAGGCGCAAGGTCACGGTGCGCAATCAATACGTGGGCGGTGCGTTCGGCTCGGGGCTGCGGCCGCAGTACCAGCTGATCCTGGCAGTGATGGCGGCGCTGGCGCTGGAACGCTCGGTGCGCGTGGTGCTGACGCGGCCGCAGATGTTCACCTTCTGCCACCGGCCGGAGACCTGGCAGCGCGTGCGGCTGGGTGCCGACGCCGATGGGGGGCTGGTGAGCCTGATCCATGAGGCCGTGGCCGAGACCTCGCGCATGGAGCACTACGTCGAGGTGGTGGTCAACTGGTCCACACAGCTCTATGCCTCCGAGAACAGCCGGCAGGACTATCGACTGGTCGACCTGGACCAGCCCACCCCGGCCGACATGCGCGCGCCGGGCGCCGCGCACGGCGTGCATGCGATCGAGGTGGCGATGGATGAATTGTCCTATGGGTTGGGGATGGACCCGCTGGCGCTGCGGCTCAAAAACTACGCCGAGCGCGACGGTGCCAGCGGCCTGCCGTTCTCGAGCAAGGCACTGCGGGAATGCTACGCGCAGGGCGCGCAACGGTTCGGCTGGGCCGGGCGGCCGCCGCAGCCGCGTTCGATGCGCGATGGCCACGAGCTGATCGGCTGGGGCATGGCCAGCGGCACCTGGGATGCGCTGCAGATGTTCAGCCGCGCGCGCGCGGTGTTCCGCGCCGACGGCCGGCTCGAGGTAGCCAGCGCCGCCACCGATATCGGCACCGGCACGCTGACGGTGATGAGCCAGATCGCCGCCGCGTCGCTGGGCCTGCCGCTGGAGCAGGTGACGTTCGTGCTGGGCGATTCGGAGCTGCCGGTGGCGCCCGTGGAAGGCGGCTCCTCGCATGTGGCCACGGTCGGCTCGGCGGTGGACGGCGTGTGCGACAAGCTGCGCCGGATGCTGTGGCACATGGCGCGGCGCATGCAGGGCTCCGGCTTCGAGCGCGCGCGCTACGAGGACCTGGTGTTCGAGCACGGCCAGGTCAGCCTGCGCGGCGGCCCCGACGCGTCGTTGCCGCTGACCGGCATCATGGCAGCGGCCCGGCGCGAGCAGATCGAGGCATCGTTCCTGCAATTGCCCAATTTGTTCAAGCAGAAGCAGTACACGCGCGCCGCGCACTCGGCCGTGTTCTGCGAGGTGCGCGTCGACGAGGCGCTGGGCACCGTGCGCGTGACGCGCGTGGTCAGCGCGGTGGCGGCCGGGCGCATCATCAACCCGAACACCGCGCGCAGCCAGATCCTGGGCGGCATGGTGTGGGGCATCGGCCAGGCGCTGCACGAGGAAACGCACAGCGACCATGCGCTCGGCCGCTTCATGAACCGCAATATTGCCGAGTACCACATCGCCTCGCATGCCGATATCCAGGACCTGGACGTGATCTTTGTCGACGAGGACGACCGCGTGGTCAGCAGCCTGGGCGCCAAGGGCGTCGGCGAAATCGGGCTGGTGGGCGTCGCCGCCGCGATCAGCAATGCGATCTATCACGCCACCGGCAGGCGGCTGCGCAGCACGCCGATGACGCCGGACAAGGTCATGGCGCGCTGAGGGCGGCGCCGAGCGCAGCCGGTCGCGTCAGCGCCGCTGCGCCAGCCAGATCCCGGCCGCGATCGCGGCCAGGCCGACGCCGTGGTACCAGCGCGGCCAGTCGCCCAGCAGCACCGTCGACAGCAGCGCGGCGAAGACCGGCGTCAGGGTGATGAAGAACACCGGCAGCTGCGCGCCCGCGCGCGCGATGGCGCGGTCCCAGGCAAAGTAGGCCAGCAGCGACGGGATGGTCGCGACATAGAGCAGGATGCCCGCGACCTTGCCGCTCCATTGCAGCGGCTGTTCCAGCGTCAACAGTTCCCACGCCGTCACCGGCGCGCTGGCCAGCACGCCGGTGACGATCTGCGCGAACAGCAGCACCGGCAGGGGCAGTGCGGGACGCTGCTTGCGCAGCAGCCAGGTGTAGGCGCTCCAGGCGATGGTGGCCGCCAGCATGAAAAGATCGCCCGGCACCAGGTCCAGCTGCGCCAGCCGCGCCAGTTCGCCGCGCACCAGCACGAAGGTCACGCCGACCATGCACAGCAGCGCGCCGGCGACATGCCAGGGCCGGACCCGCTCGCCGAAGCACAGCGCGCCGATCACGATCAGAAACAGCGGCGTGGACGCGCCGATCAGCGTCACGTTGATCGGCGTCGAGCTGGTCAGCGCCAGGTACTGCAGCGCGTTATAGCTGGCGATCGACAGGATGCCCATGGCGGTGATCACGCCCGCGTGACGGCGCAGCACCGCGCGGTGCTCGACCACGCCGCGCCAGGCAAACGGTGCCAGCAGCATGCCGGCCAGCACCCAGCGCACCCAGTTCAGCGTGACCGGCGGCACCGTGCCGGCGGCAAGCCGGCCCACGATGGCATTGCCGGCCCAGCTCAGCGGGGGAAAGGTCAGCAGAATCAGGGTGGTCCAGTCGATGCGTCGGGTGCTGGGGCTGCTGGCGGACATGGGGCGAGGTCGATGGGTGGATGGCGCATTATCCGCGATGGCGATGCTTTCGGTGCCGTTGTCCGTCCCGGGTACTCACCGGACCGAGCGCCCCGCGCGCGCCAGCGGCAGCGTCGCCAGACGCCCGCTGATGACCTCGCGGATGGCGCGCGGTGCGTCGAGCTCGTCCAGCAGGCGCGGCCAGCGGGCATGCGCCAGCGCCACCGCTTCCCTGACCGCGGCGGTGGCGATGCGGCGCGGCACGCCGGCTTTCTCTGCGATCGCCTCGTACATGGCCAGGGTTTCCTCGCGCTGCAGCCGGTCGATGGCGACGTTCTGGCCGTACGAGGCAAAGCCGGGCAGCGCGGCCACGCAGACGATGTCATACGCCGGCGACAGCACCGGCAGCACGCCGTTGGGGTAGATCACCGAGAAGTTCTTCAGGTGCGCGTCGCTGTTGCCGATCAGCGTATTGACCGCCTGGCGCAGGAAGAACTGCCGCACATGCTCGACCCCGCTCGGACTCAGGCGGTACAGCGTGGCCACAAGCTGCACGTAGCCGTCGATGCTGGCGTACTTGCGGGCCGGCATGCGGCCCAGCATCTGGCAGCCGTCCTCGGCATGGACGCGCCCGGCCGGGGTACGGTCGAAGCGGTCGACGGCCAGGTAGTGCAGGTCCTCGCCCAGAGCCTCGGCCAGCCCCTCCACCGCGATGGTCGACATGGGCAGCACGCGCGTGGCCGCGACATGCACGCCGGCGGCGGCCGCGAGCTGCATCGAGACCGATTCGTTGAACACTTGCGCGTCGTCGTTCCTGGCCGGCAGCTTGGCGATGATGTCGGACAGTTTGCCGTGGCTCGGCAGCGTGTAGCGCTTGCCGTCCTGCACCGTCGACAGCGCCAGCTTGTTCTGCACCCCGGACACCGACGCGGCCCCTTGCGTGGCGCCCTCGACCACTGCGATCTCCAGGTTGTCGGCGCCGCCGGTCACGCCATAGGCGCGGGCATAGGCGGGCAGGGCGCCGATGTCCGCCGGCCGCACCACCACCGCGCCGGGCAGGTCGTTGCCGGCCGAGGCGAGGATGCCGAAGTCGTCCTTGTCTTCGGGGTGGCTGCGGGTGGCTTCAAGCCGCTTGCGCAGTTCGCCTTCGGGCAGCAGCCCGGCAAAGTAAGGCGGCAGTTCATGGGCGGTGTTGTAGAGCGCGGGATGGAAGGGGTTGTCCAGCACCTCGGCGGTGGCGCGGCGGCCGGCTTCGGTCGGCACCGTGATCGACAGGCTCAGCGTGGGGCGGTCGGTGTCGCCGCGGAATTCATCGGCGGGCACGAAGCGGACATTGCCGCCGGCTTCGCACAGGTAGCCGCACAGCCGGTCATAGAGCCGAACCTCCAGGAAGCGCGGGTGCAGGGCGTAGCTCATGTCTTGTCCAGGAAGATGTCGAGCGCGGCGCGGGCGCCGCGGTCGGGGCCGCTGCCCTTGCCTTCCAGCACCTGCCGGACTTCGGCGAGGCGCTCGTTGGGCACCAGGACCCACTGCGCATCCAGCGCGGCGGCCAGCGCTTCCAGCGTGGAAGCGCGGCTGTCCTTCTTGCCGAGCAGGATGGCCGACAGGTTTTGCGCCGCCATGCCGAGGATCCGGCCGAGTTCGCCAAGGCTCTTGCCCCTGGCTTCCCGCAACTGGCGACATTGAGCGATTAATGACATGGCATTAGTCCATGAGAAAATTCATTCTTTAGAATGATACCCGCCTTCGCTGCCGGCGTGATGCTCATTCGATAGAAGCTTTTGTCGAAAAAAATCATTCTATGGAATGAATAGTGCATGGCAGCTTCCGTGGCCAAAGGCACGCGAGGGAGGGAGGGCCCGCGCGTCGTCGAGACGCGGCGCAGTGCCTCTGCCTCCACCCCATGCCGTTACCGCTTGCCTTGTCACCGATACTGTATAAATATACAGTCATCGTAAATATCCTAAATGCTCGCCCTGCCGGCGAGCGACGTTAAATTCACATGACTGCGCCATTGCACGCAGCCCCGCCAAGGGCGGCGGAGGGTCTGCTTTTCCCTGCGCCGGCGGCCTCAGGGTCTGCCTGGCCTGCCGCGGCCGAGCGCCAGCAGGCGCTGTCGGCGCTCGAGCAGCGCTATCCCGGGCTGTGGCGGGCCGGCCAGCTGGGCCGCGCCGGCGGGGCCGCGGTGTGCCCGACCGGGTATGACGCGTTGTCGGCGGAACTGCCCGGCGGCGGCTGGCCGGCCGGCGGCCTGACCGAACTGCTGACCACGCAGGGCGGCGCGGGAGAAATGCGCCTGTTGCTGCCGGCCCTGCGCAAGCTGGCCGGGGCGGGGCGGCGCATTGCGCTGGTGGCGCCGCCTTACCTGCCCAATGCGATGGGGCTGGCCGCTGCCGGGCTGCCGGCGCGGCAGTGCTATTGGGTGCGTGCTCCCGCCGAAGCGGCCAGGGCCGCGCAGCAGGCCGACATGCTGTGGGCCGCCGAACAAGTGCTGCGCAGCCAGGCCTTTGGCGGCGTGCTGGTGTGGCTGCCGGCGGCGCGTCCCGAGGCGCTGCGGCGGCTGCAGGTGCTGGCGCAGGCCGGCGACGCGGTGGCCTGGGCATTGCGCCCGGCCGCGGCGCTGCGCGAGTCGTCGCCCGCGGTGCTGCGGCTGCTGCTGGCGCCGCTGCCCGGCAACATGCTGTCGATCACCTTCCACAAGCGCCGCGGGCCGGTGCGGGACACGCCGCTGCTGTTGCGCCTGGACGGCATGGCGGCGGCCACGCGCGCGGCCGCCTGGCCTGAACCGCTGGCGCAGTCTTCTCAGCTTTCTTCCGATGCCGTACTGGATCGCAGTGCACCTGCCGCGCCTGCCCCTGGACGCCCTGCAGCCCAACTGGCCTGAGCTGGCGCCCGCCGCGAGCCCGCCTGCCGCCGCCACCCTGCACCATGCGCTGCCGGTGGCGGTGATGGCGCGCGAGCAGGTGGTGCTGGCCAACGGCCCGGCCATGCAGCTGGGCGTGCGCTATGGTATGCGCCGCGGCGGCGTGCAGGCCCTGTCGGCCGATATCGTGCAGCTCGAGCGCGACCCGGCCGCCGAAGCCGCGCTGATGGAAGCGGTGGCGCTGGCGCTGCTGCGTTTCACGCCGGGCGTGACCGTCGACGAGGAGCCGGAGTCGGCCACGCTGATGCTCGATGCCGGCGCCAGCCTGCGCCTGTTCGGCGGCCATCGCGCACTGTGCCGCGCGGTGCGGGCCTGCGTGCGCCAGCTGGGCACCGTGGCCCAGGTGGGCTGCGGCCCGACCGCGCACGGCGCCGCGTGGCTGGCGCGCCAGCCGCTGCGGCGCACGCGGCGCGGCGTGGTGCGGCCCGGCCGCCGGGCGGTGGGCATGGCGCGCCTGCACCGGCTGCTCGACCGCCTGCCGGTGGAGGCGCTGCACACGCTGGCCGATCCGGCCTGGCTGGATGGCATCGGCTGCCGCACGCTGGGCGAGGTGCGGCGCCTGCCGCGCGCGGGCCTGACACGCCGGCTGGGCCCGGCGCTGCTGGCGCGGCTGGACCAGGCCTATGGCGAGGCGCCGGCGCGCTTTATCTGGTTTGTGGCGCCGCCCGCGTTTGCGCAGCGCATGGACCTGCCGGGCCGGATCGAATCCGCCGAAGCCGTGCTGGCCGGCGCGCAGCGGCTGCTGCTGGCGCTGGCGGGCTGGCTGGCGGTGCAGCAGGCCGGCGTCACGCGCTGCGTGCTGGTGCTGGAGCATGAGCGCTACCGGCGCGGCGCGGCGACCGAAGGCACCCCGGTGCCACTGGGCCTGGCCCAGCCCAGCCGCGATCCCGCGCACCTGTCGCGGCTGCTGCGAGAAAAACTCGACCAGCTCAGCTTCCATGCCCCGGTGACCGGCCTGGCGCTGCGCGTGGAGGCCATGGCCGCGTGCGTGCCGCAAAGCGAGGCGCTGTTTCCCGAGCCCGGCGGCACGCCGGAAGACCTGGGCCGCCTGCTCGATACGCTGATGGCGCGGCTCGGCCGCGACAACGTGCTGCAGCCGTGGCCGCTGGCCGACCACCGGCCCGAGCGCGCCAACCGCTGGTGCCCGGTCGACGAGCCCGCCGGCAAGCCCGCCGGCCTGCCGGCGCCGCCGCCGGAGCGCCCGCTGTGGCTGCTGCCGCAACCGCTGCCGCTGCCGGTGCAGCGCCACCGGCCCTGCCACGGCGGCCCGCTGGCGCTGCTGAGCCGGCCCGAGCGCATCGAGGCGGGCTGGTGGGACGGGGCCCTGGCCACGCGCGACTACTTTATCGCCGAGCGCGCCGACGGCCTGCGCTGCTGGATCTTCCGCGAGCGTCCGGGCCATGCCGCGCAGGACGATGGCGGCGAATACCGCTGGTTCCTGCATGGGTTGTTCGCATGAGCGCGCCGCCTTTGCCTACCTCGCTGTCCGCCTCGTTGCCGGGTTTGCTGCCGGCGTTGCCGGATTACGTGGAGCTGCACTGCATCTCCAACTTCACCTTCCTGAGCGGCGCCTCGCACCCCGGCGAGCTGATCGAGCGCGCCTTCGGTCTGGGCTACAGCGGGCTGGCGCTGACCGATGAATGCTCGGTGGCCGGCACCGCGCGCGCGCATGATGCCATCGAGACCTTGCGCAAGCGCCTGCACGACGCGGTGGCGCGCAGCGCGGCACGGGGCGCTGAGGGCGTGGATGAAGGTGTCGATGATGGCGCCGATGACGGCATCGATGAACCGCTGCTCGACGACGGCGATGCCTTCGGCAGCGGCGACGACGATCCCGGCTTCCGCGCCAGCCGCCACCAGCGGCTGCAGGCGCTGGCCCGTGCCGCCGATGCGTTCTCGCTGCTGATCGGCAGCCGCTTCAGCCTGATTTCGGCCGATGGACCGGAACAGGCGCCGCTGCGGCTGGTGCTGATCGCGCAGCATCGCGAGGGCTTCGGCAACCTGAGCGAGCTGATCACGCTGGGGCGCCGGCGCGCGCAGAAGGGCAGCTACCGGCTGCATCCCGAAGACCTCGCCGCGCCGGCCGGCGACATCTCCCACCTGCGCGGCATGCCCGGCTGCGTGGCGCTGCTGCTGCCCGACTATTGCGCCGAGCCTGAACGGCTGCTGGAGCAGGCCGAGTGGTGCCGCGCAGTGTTCGGCGAACGTGCCTGGATCGCGCTGGAACAGTTGCAGGGCCATGCCGATGCCTTGCACCGCGCGCGCCTGGAAGCGGTATCGGCGCAGACCGGCGTGCCGCTGGCCGCGGCCGGCGCGGTCACCATGCATGTGCGCTCGCGCAAGCCGCTGTCCGACGTGCTGACCGCGATCCGGCTGGGCCAGCCGCTGGCCGAATGCGGCATGGCGCTGGCGCCCAATGCCGAGCAGCACCTGCGCATGCGCCAGGTGCTGTCGCGCCTGTACCCGCGCGAGGCGCTGGCGCAGACGCTGAAGATTGCCGAGACCTGCGATTTCTCGCTGGGCACGCTGCGCTACGAGTATCCCGAGGAACTGGTGCCGCCCGCCGAGACGCCGATCTCCTACCTGCGCAAGGAAGTCGAGCGTGGCAAGCGCGAGCGCTTTCCCAACGGCCTGAAGCCGGAGTGGGAAGCGCAGCTGAAGGAAGAGCTGGAGCTGATCGAGGAAAAGCACTACGAACCGTTCTTCCTCACGGTGCACGACATCGTGCGCTTTGCGCGCTCGCGCGGCATCCTGTGCCAGGGGCGCGGCTCCGCCGCCAATTCGCTGGTGTGCTTTTGCCTGTATGTGACCGAAGTCAGCCCCGAGCAGGCCAACCTGCTGTTCGGCCGCTTCCTGTCGCGCGAGCGCGACGAGCCGCCCGATATCGACGTGGATTTCGAGCACCAGCGGCGCGAAGAGGTGATCCAGTACATCTACGACAAATACGGCCGCCATCGCGCCGCGCTGGCGGCGTCGCTGATCACCTACCGTTCGCGCAGCGCCCTGCGCGACGTCGGCCGCGCGCTCGGCATCGATGCCAGCGTGGTCGAGCAGGTGGTGAAGGGGCAGGCATGGTGGGACGGCGGCCCGGGCTTTGTCGACAAGATCGCCCGCTACGGGCTCGATCCCGAGTCCCCGGCGGTGCAGCAGTGGGCCAGCCTGACCGGGCAGCTGCGCGGCTTTCCGCGACACCTGTCGCAGCACGTGGGCGGCTTCGTGATCGCGCGCCACAAGCTGTCGCGACTGGTGCCGATCGAGAACGCGGCCATGGCCGACCGCAGCGTGATCCAGTGGGACAAGGACGACCTGGAGTCGCTGGGCCTGCTCAAGGTCGACGTGCTGGCGCTGGGCATGCTGTCGGCGATCCGGCGCGCGCTGGAGATGATCCCCAACCCCAGCCGCGATCCGGCGCGCGCGGGGCTGCCGGCGCGCATGGAGGACATTCCGAAGGAGGACAAGCCGACCTACGACATGATCTGCAAGGCCGACACCATCGGCGTGTTCCAGATCGAGTCGCGCGCGCAGCAATCGATGCTGCCGCGGCTGCAGCCGCGCGAGTACTACGACCTGGTGGTGGAGGTGGCGATCGTGCGGCCGGGCCCGATCCAGGGCGGCATGGTCCATCCATACCTGAAGCGGCGCGAGGCTTTCCGCCGCACGCGCAAGCCGCCGGTCTACTTCAACGCGGTAATCGAGAAAGTGCTGGGCCGCACGCTGGGCGTGCCGATCTTCCAGGAGCAGGTGATGCAGCTGGCCATCGACGCGGCGGGTTTCTCGCCGGGGCAGGCGGATCAGCTGCGCCGCTCGATGGCGGCGTGGCGGCGGCGCGGCGACCTGCGCAAGCACCAGGACGCGCTGGTGCGCGCGCTGACCGGCAAGGGCTATCCGGAATCCTTCGCGCTGGCGATCTGCAAGCAGATCGAGGGGTTTGGCGAATACGGTTTCCCCGAAAGCCATGCGGCCAGCTTCGCCAAGCTGGTGTACGTGAGTTCGTGGCTCAAGCGCCACCATCCCGCGGCCTTCCTGTGCGCGCTGCTGAACAGCCAGCCGATGGGGTTCTATTCGCCCTCGCAGCTGGTGCAGGACGCGCGCCGCCATGATGTGCAGGTGCTGCCGGTGGATGTCACCATCAGCCGCTGGGACAGCACGCTGGAGCCGGTGCCGGAGTCCGATGCGGCCAGCATGCGGCAGGATCGGCCCCTGCATCCACGCGTGCGCCTGGGCCTGGGCCGGGTCAAGGGCATGCGCGAGGCCGCCGCGCTGCGCATCGAGGCCGCGCGCGCGCAGCGTGCCTTCGACAGTGTCGAAGACCTGGCGCTGCGCGCCGGCCTGGACCGCCACGACATCGACGTGCTGGCCGCCGCCGACGCGCTCGCGCCGCTCGCCGGCAACCGCCGCCAGGCCCGCTGGCAGGCGCGCGCCGCGGCCGCGCAAGCCGCGCACCGCGACCTGCTGTATGAAGCGCCGCCCGCCGAAGCCGCGCTGACGCTGCCCGCGCCGCGCCTCGGCGAAGACGTGACCGCAGACTATGCCAGCCTGGGTTTGTCGCTCAAGTCGCACCCGCTGGCGCTGCTGCGGCACAAGCTGGCGGCGATGCGCTTTGCCACCGCCAGCCAGCTCGAACGCTGCGCCAACGGCCGCCGCGTGCGTGCCTGCGGCATCGTCACCGTGCGCCAGCGCCCGTCCACCGCCAGCGGCACCATCTTCGCCACCATCGAGGACGAGACCGGCAGCATCAACCTGATCCTGTGGCCCGACCTGGTCGAGCGCCAGCGCAAGGAGGTGCTGGGCGCCACGCTGCTAGGCGTGGTCGGCACCTGGCAGCGCCAGGGCGACGTGCGCCACCTGGTGGCCCAGGAACTGGTGGACCTGAGCCCGATGCTGGGACGGTTGATGGTGGGGAGCCGGGATTTTCATTGAGACGCACGGCGCCTCTCGTCCCGCTGTTGCATGAGCGGCCAAAGCAGGGTGTGGAGGCCGGTGTTTTGGGGGGGTGTCGCCCTGCAGGTCCCGCCAAGCCTTCGTGCCCTGACGTCCACGCCAATCCGCGAGAGCGTCCGATTGAATGCTCGCTCCGACATATATACATAAAAAGTGTCAATTACTAACCAATAATATATTGGACGTGATCTAGCTGCGGCCATATTCTCAAGCAGACCCAACAACGGGCGTGGAATTGACCATGGCAAGCAATCTCATTCTTGAAACCGTCGGACTGAGGAAGGAGTTCAAGGGATTTGTCGCCGTAAACGACGTCAGTCTCAAGGTCAGGCGTGGGCACATCCACGCGCTGATTGGTCCGAACGGTGCAGGCAAGACCACCTGCTTCAACCTCCTTACCAAGTTCCTGGATCCCACGCGCGGCACCATACGGTTCAACGGTGCCGAGATCACCGGCGAGAAGCCGGCGCAGGTCGCGCGCAGGGGCGTGGTGCGCTCCTTCCAGATCTCGGCGGTGTTTCCGCACCTGACCGTGCTCGAGAACGTACGTATCCCGCTGCAGCGCAGGCTCGGGATTTCCTTCCAGTTCTGGCGCTCGCCGAAAGTCCTCGCATCGCTCGATGACAGGGCCATGGCTTTGCTCGCCGACGTCGGACTGGAGGACTTCGCCGACATGACGACCGCCGAGATGCCGTACGGCCGCAAGCGCGCGCTGGAAATCGCCACCACGCTGGCCCTCGATCCCGAGCTGATGCTGCTCGACGAGCCTACGCAGGGCATGGGCCACGAAGACGTTGACCGCGTCATGCAGCTCATCAAGAAGGTCTCGGCCAATCGCAGCATCCTGATGGTGGAGCACAACATGAAAGTGGTGTCCGGCATCTGCGACGCCATCACGGTGCTGGCGCGCGGCAGCGTGCTGGCCGAGGGCACATACGCAGAAGTCTCCGCCAACCCGCAGGTCATCGAGGCCTACATGGGCAGCGCTGATGCCGCGCTCGCTGCGCCGGGAGGGCATTGATCATGGCGACGGAATACCTGCGGGTCACCGACCTCCATGCCTTCTACGGCGAATCGCACATCCTGCACGGCATCGACTTGCTGGTGAACGAGGGAGAGTGCGTAACCCTGCTCGGCCGCAACGGGGCAGGCCGTACCACTACCCTGCGCGCCATCATGGGCCTGACGGGGCGTCGCGCCGGCTCGGTCATGATCGACGGCCGCGAGGCAATCGGCATGCCGGCCCATCGCATCGCGCGTCTCGGCGTCGGCTTCTGCCCGGAGGAGCGGGCGATTTATTCCAGCCTCTCATGCGAGGAGAACCTCCTGCTCCCGCCGCAGGTGGGTGGCGGCGGGATGAGCCTCGATGAGATCTACGCAATGTTCCCCAACCTCCACGAGCGGCGGCATAGCCAGGGCACGCGGCTCTCGGGCGGCGAGCAACAGATGCTGGCGATGGCGCGCATCCTGCGCACCGGGGCGCGGCTGCTGCTGCTGGACGAAATCTCCGAGGGACTGGCGCCGGTGATCGTGCAGAAGCTCGCCCAGGTCATCCGCGACCTCAAGGCAAAGGGCTACACGATCGTGCTGGTGGAGCAGAACTTCCGGTTCGCCGCGCCGCTGGCCGACCGCATGTACGTGGTGGAGCACGGCCAGATCGCCGCGGAGATCCACCAGCATGAGATTCACGAGAAGCAGCACCTGCTCCAGGAACTCCTGGGTGTCTGAGACCGCTGCGGAGGAGACAACATGACAACGATTCTGGGAGTCCCGCTACAGGGGCTGTTGGGGCAACTCGTACTCGGGCTGGTAAACGGCTCGTTCTACGCGATTCTCAGCCTCGGACTCGCCGTGATCTTCGGCATGCTCAACATCATAAACTTTGCCCACGGCGCGATGTTCATGGCGGGCGCATTCGTCGCCTGGGCGGGCCTGGAGTATCTCGGCGTCAGCTACTGGTGGTCGCTGCTGGCGGCGCCGGTGCTGGTCGGGCTGGCGGGTATCGCCATCGAGCGCGGCCTGCTGCGGTGGCTGTACAAGCTCGACCACCTGTACGGGCTGCTGCTCACCTTCGGGCTGGCGCTCATTATCGAAGGCCTGTTCCGCTTCCAGTTCGGCGTCTCGGGGCAGCCTTATTCGATTCCAGACGAGGTGGCCGGTGCCTTTAACCTCGGCTTCATGATCCTGCCGAAATACCGCGCGTGGGTCATCGGCGCCTCGCTCACAGTGTGCCTGCTGACCTGGTTCACGATCGAGAAGACCCGCCTTGGCGCCTACCTGCGCGCCGCCACCGAGAACCCAGGCATTACCCAAGCCTTCGGCATCAACGTGCCGGTGATGGTGATGATGACCTATGCCTTCGGCGTGGGCCTGGCCGGGCTGGCTGGCGTGCTGGCAGCACCGACGGGGCAACTAAGTCCGCTGATGGGGTCGAACCTGATCATCGTCGTGTTCGCGGTGGTGGTGATCGGCGGCATGGGATCCATCCTTGGCGCGATCGTCGCCGGACTGGGGCTGGGCGTGGTCGAAGGACTGACCAAGGTGTTTTATCCAGAGGCGTCGGCCACGGTGGTTTTCGTGATCATGGTCATCGTGCTGATGGTTCGGCCGGCAGGCCTGTTTGGCAAGGAAAAGTGAGGTCGAGCATGAAAATGAGAAATCTTGGCTACGGTGTCCTGCTGCTGGGCGCGCTGGCGGCCCCGGCCGTGCTCTATCCGGTGATGCTGATGAAGGTGCTGTGCTTCGCCTTGTTCGCCTGCGCCTTCAACCTGCTGCTCGGCTATACCGGCCTGCTCTCGTTCGGCCATGCGGCGTTCCTGGGCACGGCGGCCTATATATCGGGCTATGGCATGAAGACCTGGGGGCTCACCCCGGAACTCGGCCTGCTGCTCGGCACGGCCGTCTCGGCTGCCGCGGGCTTCGTCGTCGGGGCGCTCGCTATTCGCCGACAGGGCATCTACTTCGCGATGATCACGCTTGCTTTGGCACAGATGTTGTACTTCTTGTTCCTGCAGGCGCCGTTCACAGGCGGCGAGGATGGCATGCAGGCCATTCCGCGCGGCAGGCTGTTCGGCCTGCTCGACCTGGCGTCGGACCTGCGCATGTACTACTTCGTGCTGGCGATCTTCCTGTTCACCTTCTGGCTGATCCACCGCATCATCCATTCGCCTTTCGGCCAGATTCTGAAGGCGATCCGCGAGAACGAGGCGCGCACCACTTCGTTGGGCTACGACGTCGCGCGCTACAAGCTGCTGGCCTTTGTCCTCTCGGCGGCCCTGGCCGGACTTGCCGGGGCCACCAAGACCCTGGTGTTTCAGTTTGCCACCCTGACCGACGCGCACTGGCACACCTCCGGCGAAGTCGTACTGATGACGCTGTTGGGCGGCCTTGGCACTGCCTTCGGCCCGGTGGTGGGCGCGGGCATCGTGGTTGCCATCCAGAACGCCTTGGCGGACAAGGTCGGTTCCATGATCACCGTGATCATGGGGAGCATCTTCGTCGTGTGCGTGCTTGCGTTCCGCCGCGGAATCGTCGGCGAGTTGAACGCGTTGTGCCAGAACATCGTGGGCAACCGCCGTGGCCGGCCCGCACCGCGCCACGCTGCCGTGCCGGCACCAAGTCATGACGAAGCGACCGCCGGATCAGTCGTGCATGCCCGGGGCGTGGAAGGAAAGGCATGAAATCGACCGCTGAACGGAACACCCCATATATATCCCCACAGTAAAGGAGACACAGGATGAACAATCGCATCAAGCTGCTTTCGCTCGCCGCGCTGCTGGCGGCCTCGACGGCGCAGGCCGAGATCACGGACGGCGTGGTCCGGATCGGCGTGCTCAACGATCAGACCGGCGTTTATGCCGGGCTGGCTGGTCCCGGTTCGATCTGGGCCGCGAAGAAGGCGGTCCAGGACTTTGCGCCCGAGAAGCATGGTCTGAAGGTGGAAATCGTGGCAGCCGACCACCAGAATAAGCCGGACGTCGGGGCGAGCATCGCCCGCCGCTGGTTCGACGTGGACAAGGTGGACGCTATCGTCGACGTGCCGACCTCGTCGGTCGTCCTGGCGGTCAACCAGGTGGCCAAGGAGAAAAACAAGGTGATGATTGTCACCGGCGGCGGCACCTCCGACCTCACCGGCAAGGCCTGCACGCCCAATGCGATCCACTGGGCCTACGACACGTGGGCACTGGCGAATGGGACTGGTAAGGCGGTTGTCAAGTCGGGTGGCAAGAGCTGGTTCTTCTTGACTGCTGACTACGCCTTCGGCCACTCGCTCGAACGCGATACCGAAGCAGTTGTCGTCAAGAATGGTGGCAAGGTCCTCGGCAAGGTTCGGCATCCTTTCCCGGGCAACGATTTCTCCTCCTACCTGCTGCAGGCTCAGGCCTCTAAGGCGCAGGTGGTGGGCCTGGCCAACGCCGGGGGCGACACTATCGGCGCGGTCAAGCAGGCCGCTGAGTTCGGCGTGACCGCCGGCGGTCAGAAGCTGGCAGGCCTGCTCGTCTTCAGCAGCGACGTCCAGGCGCTCGGCCTCAAGGCTGCACAGGGCCTGTTGCTGAGCGAGACCTGGTATTGGGATATGTCCGACGAGAACCGCAAGTTCGGCAAGGAATTCGCCGCTGCCAACAACGGCAAGTTCCCGACCATGGCGCAGGCGGGTACGTACTCGGCCGTGATCCACTACCTGAAGGCAGTAACGGCGATGAAGGCGGATGGCGACGGCGGCGCCGTGGTAGCGAAGATGAAGGCGATGCCCACCGACGACAAGCTGTTCGGCAAGGGCAGCATTCGCGAAGACGGCCGGAAGATCCACCCGCTCTATCTGTTCGAGGCGAAGAAGCCGTCGGAATCGAAGTATGCGGGCGACTTCTACAAGCTCATCGCCACCATTCCCGCCAACGAGGCGTTCCGGCCGATGGAAGAAGGTGGCTGCCCGCTGGTCGGGAAGAAGACGTCATGAAGATCACCTGTCGCGAGACGACGCCCGATGCGAGCGCCAGCTTGCCGGGGGCCATCGACCCCGGCATCGAAGGGCCGGGCGACACCCTCGCCGGGCGCCATGGCCGAGATCGCCCTGTTATCAGATCTTCCTCTCACGCCTGTTGCGGGCCGCCCTGGCCGACGGCAACTCGCTGGCGTTCGACCGCCACGTACCGCTGCCGCCTATTGCCGGCAGCCCGGCGCGACTGAACGTCCGCGCCATTCTCCGGCCCTCGCCAACGTTACAGCGGGCGAGGCCCCGGGGAACCTTCACAGGATGCTTTTCGCGGTCTCGATGAAAGCCGTCATCAGCGGCGTTGGGGTGCGCTGGCTATAGCCGAGCATGATCTCGACTGTTGGTTGCCGGCCTTTGATCGGCTTGTAGGCAACGTGGGCGAACTTCATCTGCCGGACCGATGCCGGCACGAAGCCAATGCCCGCACCGGAGCTGACCAACCCGACCAGCGTGTAGACCTGCCCCACTTCAGACACGACCTTCGGCACGAAACCCGCCGACGCGCACATGCGCATGTTCATGGCGTGGAAGTCCGGCGCCGCCTCGGGCATGTACATGATGAAGGGCTCCTGCGCGCAATCCTTCAGCGAGATTGACTCCGCGTTCGCGAATGGGTGCCTTGCAGGCACAGCCAGCACGAACGGCTCTTCGAGGATGGTTTCCCACGTCACGTCCTCGAGGTCGGGCACGGGCCGCATGAAGGAGATATCCGCGTCACCCCGCCGCAGCGCCTCTGCCTGTTCGACGACCGGAAACCAGCGCAACAGGATTTCCACGGACGGAAAACGCTCCCGGTAGGCGCGCAGGATGGGCGGCAGCAGCGTATAGGACGCGTGCTCGAAGAAGCCGACCGTCAGCCGGCCAGTCTCACCGCGATGAGCGCGCTGCGTCTGGATGACCGCACTCTCGGTAGCGCGCAGAATCTGCCGCGCCTGCTCCAGGAAAATTCGACCCGCCTCGGTCAGCTCCACGTGCCGACGCGAACGGTTCAGCAGTGTCACATCCATCTCCTCCTCGAGTTGGCGGATCTGCAGGCTCAGCGGCGGCTGGGCGATGTGCAGGCGCTCGGCCGCCCGCGTGAAGTTGAGTTCCTCGGCGACGGCGATGAAGTACCGGAGGTGGCGAAGGTCCATCGCTATATCCTGTAAGTATAAAAGAGCTATTAATTATATATTGGACACTAGTTTGCGCAATCCCTACGATTCCATGCATACCCCGCTCCGCGCTCCACCCCGAGGTCCGCAAGGCTGGCAGCGAAGACCGGACAAGCCAATGTATGCATGGAGACAAAACTATGGATTCCAGACTGATCGATGATGCGCTCGATCGCATCCTGCAACGCATCGATGCGACGATCGCGCAGGACGAGGCGGGCTTTCCGCACTATGGCAATCCGGCCGACGGCACCTGGACACGCTCGCCGGCCGGCGACTGGACCGGCGGCTTCTGGGTCGGGATGCTGTGGCTGGCTGCCTTGCGCACTGGCGATCAGAAGTACCGCGACAGCGCCCGCATGTGGTCCGCACGCCTGGCGCCGCGGGTGGCGTCGAAGTCGGTGTTCAAGGGATTCCTCTTCTGGTACGGCGCGCAACTCGGCGGCTCGCTGCTGGCCGATCCGCAGGCCGCAGGGCTCGCGCGCGACGGCACGCGCGGCCTGGCGGAAATGTACAGCGAAGCGGCCCGCCTGATCCCGCTCGGCACCGAGGCCGAGGAGGCCTCCAGCGTGGGGACGAGCGAGGCCAACATCGATGCGATTCCGGGCACCGTGGCGCTGCTGCTGCGGCACGACGCCGCTCTCGATACGGGCGAGATCGGCCGCCAGCACCTGCGCCAGCACATTGCCCTGTGCGTGCGGGAGGATGGCTCGGTTTGCCAGTCCGCCACATTCAACGCTGCCGATGGCTCGCTCGTGAAGCGCTACACGCACAAGGGCATCCATGACAGCAGCACGTGGGCCCGCGCCCAGGCGTGGGGCATGCTTGGCCTCGCGCAGGCGCTGTCGTGCGGCGAGCAGGCGTTCAAATCGGACGCGATCCGCGTGGCAGATTGGTGGGTCGCGCACCTGCCCGCCGACCGCGTGGCCTTCTGGGATTTCGACGATCCCGCCATCCCGCACACTAACCGCGACACCTCGGCCACCGCCATCGCCGCCGCCAGCCTGCTCAAACTGGCTGCGCTCATCCCGGAGCGTGCGGCGGTCTACCGCCAGGCCGCCGTCGACAGCATCGAGCAAGTCGTGACCCGCTTCCTGACCCCAATCGGTCCAGGCGATGGACGGCAGCCAGGCATCCTCACCGGCGGCTGCTTCAACAAGCGCAATGGCGTCGCCATGGATAACGAGCTGGTCTGGGGCGACTACTTTCTCTTCGAATCTCTGCTCATCCTCGCGGGCAGGATTGACGCCACCCAGGTCTGAACCCAACCCACTCCCGGAGAACCCAAGTGTCCGACATCAAGATCCCGCACGAAGGCAACGTGTCCACCCTCATCGGCACGCACACCAGCTACACCCGCACCCTCGGCGAGTACGACATCTATGCCTTCGCCGGCATCAGCGGTGACAACCACCCCAACCACATGGATGACGAATACTGCAAGCGCATGGGCTTCGGCGGCCGCATCGCGCAGGGCGCCATGATGGTCGGTTTCATCGCCGGCGCCGTGACCAAGTATCTCGACATGATCAAGCGCCCGGCGGTCTCCTACGGCTACGACAACGTACGCTTCACCAAGCCCGTTCGCATCGGAGACACCCTAACCGTGAACTATCGCATTGCCCGCGCCGACGACGAGAAGAAGCGCCTGTGGGCCGAGGCGACGCTACTCAACCAGCGGGGCGAGACGGTCTGCGTCGGCACCCACATCATCCATTTCCAGGCGTGAGCCCGGGGCTCGAGCGGCGAGAAAGGTGAGAGATCGCATGAGCAAGATCTGTACTGCGGCGCAGGCCGTTTCGGATATCCGGCCCGGTCAGAGCGTGGGCAGCGTCGGCGTGATCGGCTGGCTGACGCCCGACGCGCTGTTCCAGGCGCTGGCGCAACGCTTCCACGAGACGGGATCGCCCCGTGACCTGACGTTCTTCTTTCCGGTCAGTGTCGGCGACGGCATGGGCATCCGCGGCATGGATCACGTGGCCGTCGAAGGGCTGATGAAGCGGATCGTGTCGGGCAACTTTACCAATGCGGTGAACCCGGCCACCGGCAAGCGCCCCGAGTTCATGCGCCTGATCCGCGAGAATCGGGTGGAAGCCTACTGCTGGCCGATCGGCGCCACCATGCACTGGCTGCGCGAAGTCGCCCGGCGCAGCCCAGGCTACCTGACCCGCATCGGCCTCGGCTCCTACATCGACCCGCGCCAGCAGGGCGGCAAGTACACGGCGCGCGCCACCGACGACCTGGTGCGGATGCAGGAGCTGGACGGCAAGGAATACCTGTTCTATCCGAGCTGGCCGCTCGACGTGGCGTTCCTGCGTGCCACCAGCGCCGACGAGCACGGCAACCTGAGCTTCGAGGACGAGCCGATCACGTCGTGCGCGCTGGCCATGGCGCTGGCGGTGAAGGCGTCAGGCGGCACCGTGATCGCACAGGTGCGCAAGCTGGTGCCGCGCCACGCCCGGCCGGCGCACGCGGTGCGGATTCCGGGCGTGCTGGTGGACCGCGTCGTGGTGGAACCCGACGCCATGATGACCACCGACATCCGGCACGACGATGCCTATCTCGGCGGCCAGCTTTTCGACGGCCGTGCCTCGGACCGCCTGCCGCCCGGCGCTGACAAGGTGATCGCCCGGCGGGCGGCCCGGGAAATCAGACCCGGCGAGGTCAGCATCTTCGGCTTCGGTGCTTCGTCCGACGTGCCCACGGTGATGATGGAAGACGGCCTGTTTGCCGACGGCGCCCTGCATCGCTACAGCTTTACCACCGAGCACGGCCCCTTCGGCGGCGTCGTGATGAGCGGCTGGCAATTCTCCGCCAACAAGTATCCGGAGGCCTTGATCGACGGCCCGTCGCAGTTCGACTTCATCGACGGCGGCAACTGCCCGATGGCGGCGCTGGCCTTTGCCCAGTTCGACCGGGACGGGAACATCAACGTCAGCCGCTTCGGCGCGGCCAATCCGGGGCCGGGCGGCTTCATTGACATCGCTTACAACGCGCGCAAGCTGCTGTTCACCGGCACCTTCACCACCGGTGGCCTCGTCGCCGACACCACCGACGGCTTCCTGTCGGTCGGGCGTGAGGGGAGCGTGCGCAAGTTCGTCGAGCGCGTGGACGAGATCACCTATCCACTGGGGCGCAACGTGGCCGAGCGCGGCCAGGAGGCCAAAGTCATCACCGAGCGCGCAGTTTTCTCAGTGGCGGCAGACGGACTGGTGCTGGAGGAGGTTGCGCCCGGAATAGACGTCAGGTCCCAGGTACTAGACCTGATGGCCTTCCCTCCGGTGCGCGTGGCGGAGCCGCTTCCGCGCATGGACCCGACGCTATTCCGCGCCTGACGCATCGACCTATCTACGAGGAAAACATGGCTGTCATCAACTACCTGACTACCGTCCACATCGACTTCGGCGCCATCCGGATGCTGGGGGCCGAGCTGCAGCGCCTGGGCATCCAGCGACCGCTGATCGTTACCGACCGCGGCATCCGCGCCGCCGGTATCGCCGACAAGGTGCTCGACGCCCTGGGCCCGGATTGCACTCCCACCGTCTTCGAGGATACCCCACCCAACCCGACGGAAGCCGCCGTGTCCGCCGCGACCGGCCTTTACCTCGGCAACGGCTGCGACGGCATCGTGGCCGTGGGCGGCGGGTCGCCCATCGACCTGGGCAAGGCCACTGCGCTGCTGGCGACCCACCCGGCACCGCTGCAGACCTACGCGGCGGTGGAGGGCGGCGCGAGCCGGATCACCAGCCGGGTCGCCCCGCTGGTGGCCATCCCGACAACTGCGGGTACCGGCAGCGAAGTGGGCCGGGGCGCGGTCATTGTCATGGAGTCCGGCCGCAAGCTCGGCCTGCTTAGTCCGTTCCTGCTGCCGAAGCTCGCCATCTGCGACCCCGAACTGACGCTGGGACTGCCGCCGGCCCTGACCGCCGCAACCGGCATGGACGCCATCGCCCACTGCATCGAGACCTTCCTGGCGCCGGCCATCAACCCGCCCGCCGAAGCGATCGCCCTGGACGGCCTGCGCCGCGGCATAGCCAATATCGGCAAGGCCACCGCCGACGGCTGCGACCGCGACGCGCGCTGGAACATGATGATGGCCGCCATGGAAGGCGCGCTGGCCTTCCAGAAGGGACTGGGCGCGGTGCATGCCCTGTCGCACCCGCTGGGCGCGGTGCCCGGCGTCTCGTTGCACCACGGCACGCTTAATGCCGTGCTGCTGCCGGCTGTGCTGCGCTTCAACAAGCCGGCGACCCAAGCCAAAGAGGCCGCACTTGTCCAGGCCATGGGCCTGCCCGCCGGCGGGGACCCGGCTCAGGCCATCAGCGAACTCAACGCCCGTCTCGGCTTGCCGGCCGGTCTCGGCGCCATGGGCGTGCCGCGTGAGGCGTTGGAGGACATCGCGGTCGCCGCCACGAAGGACCACTGCCACGCCACCAATCCCCGCACTGCCACGGTCGACGACTACCTGGCGATGCTGCAGGAATCGTTTTGAGGAGCAAGACGATGTCATACATCGCAGAACACCACGAGATGATCCGCGAGGCGGTGCGCCGCTTCGCCGAGGAAGAGATCGCACCGGTCGCCCACCGGTTGTGGGAAGAGGAGAGTTTTCCCTACGAGGTCTGGCGCCGGGCCGGCGAACTGGGGTATATCGGGCTGCCATACCCCGAAGCCTGGGGAGGCAGCGGCGGCGACTGGCTTGGCTTCGCCATTGCGCTGGAAGAGATCGCCCGCGTCGATTGTGCCGTGGCGGTGGCCATCATGGCCAATTCGACGGCGGCCAGCCTGCTCAACAACTACGGCACCGATGACCAGAAGGCGCGCTTCCTGCGGCCGATCCTGGCGGGCACGCAGGTCGGCTGCATTGGCCTGACAGAGCCGAACGCCGGCTCCGACGCCGCCAATATCCAGACCCGCGCAGTGCTGAAGGATGGCTGCTGGGTTATCAATGGCGCCAAGACGTTCATCAGCAACTCGGGTTCCGAGATCACCGGCCCGATCGTCATCGCGGCGGTGACGGGAATCCGGCCCGACGGGCGCAAGGAGATTTCGAACTTTATCGTGCCGAACGGCACGCCCGGCTTCAGTCATGGCAAGAAGCTGCACAAGATCGGCTGGCGCGGATCGACCACATTCGAGCTGTTCTTCGAGGACTGCGCCATTCCTGCCAACCACCTGCTCGGCGAGGTCGGGGCCGGCCTCAGGCAGACCCTGTCACAGGTGAGCACCGGCCGCATCCTGATCGGAACGCTGGGCCTGGGCATCCTGCAGGGCTCGCTGGAACGCTCCGTCCGCTACATGAGCGAGCGCGCAGCGTTTGGCAAGACGCTCAACCAGTTCCAGTCGCTGCAGTTCAAGCTGGCCGACATGGCGACCCACGCACACGCTGCCCGCCTGATGCTCTACGACGCTGCGGTGGCCAAGGACGAGGGCCGGCCCTACGATCGGCAGGCCTCGATGGCAAAGCTCTTCGCAACCGAGAAGGCCATGGAGGCGGCCCACCAGGCCGTGCAGATTCACGGCGGCAACGGGATCATGACGGAGTACGCGGTATCCCGCGCGTTCGGGGATGCCAAGGTGCTCGAGATCGTTGAGGGGACCTCCGAGATCCAGCGGATGATCATCTCCCGCGACGTAATGCGCTGACGCACGGCTGCAGCCAGTGAGGCAATCCATGGAACATGTCGAACACAGCGCGGATGGGCTGGAGCGCTGCCCGGTCAACTTCGTGCCCCTGACGCCGATCTCCTTCCTGCGTAGAACGGCCGAGGTCTACCCTGAGCGTACAGCCATCGTCTACGGCGAGCGCCGCACGAGCTGGCGGGCCATGCTGGACCGCAGCCGCCGCCTCGCGTCGGCGCTGGTGGCCGCCGGCGTCAGGACTGGCGACACTGTGGCCGTGATGGCCGCCAACACGCCGGAGATGCTGGAGATGCATTTCGGCGTGCCCATGAGCGGCGCCATGCTGAACACGTTGAACGTGCGCCTGGACGCGGCCGCCATTGCCTTCATGCTCAGTCACGCGGATGCAAAGGTGCTGTTCACCGACACGGAGTACGCTGAGGTAGTCGAAGCCGCACTGGCGCTGCTCGACGACAAGCCGCTGGTGATTGACATCATCGATCCCGCGGTCGAAGGGGGCCGCAGGCTGGCGGAGATAGAATACGAGGGCTTCCTGGCCGGGGGCGATCCGTACTGGGAGGGCGGCGAGCCCGCCGACGAATGGCAGGCCATCGCCCTCAACTATACCTCCGGCACCACGGGCAACCCAAAGGGCGTGGTCTACCACCATCGCGGCGCCTATCTGGCTGCGCTGTCGAACATGCTCGACTGGGGCATGCCCCGGCACGCCGTCTTCCTGTGGACACTGCCGCTGTTCCACTGCAATGGCTGGTGCTTCGCCTGGACGCTGGCTGCCAACGCCGGTACCAGCGTCTGCCTGCGGCGGGTGGAGGCTGCCGCCGTGCTCGATGCGATTCGCGAGCACCAGGTCACGCATTACTGCGGGGCGCCGATCGTGCATGCGATGCTTGCCCACGCACCCGAAGCGTGGAAGGCGGGCATCGACCATCCGGTCCACGGACTCATCGGCGGCGCCCCCCCGCCGATCCCGGTGATCGAAGGCCTGATGCGCATGGGGATCAGGATCACACAGATCTACGGGCTGACCGAGGTCTACGGCCCCGCGGCGGTTTGCGTGGAGCAGCCCGAATGGGAGGAACTCGGCATCGGTGCGCTGGCGGAACGAAAAGGACGGCAAGGCGTCCGCTACACCGCACAGGAAGGCATGGCCGTGCTGCATCCCGAAACCCTTGTGCCGGTGCCGTGGGACGGGAAGACCATCGGCGAAGTCATGTTCCGCGGCAACATGACGATGAAGGGCTACCTGAAGAACCCCGAGGCCACGGCGGAAGCTTTTGCCGGCGGCTGGTTCCACTCGGGTGACCTCGCAGTCGTCTGCCCGGATGGATATGTACAGATCCGGGACCGTTCCAAGGACGTCATCATTTCGGGCGGAGAGAATATCAACTCACTGGAGGTTGAAGAGGTGCTCTACCGGCACCCTGCGGTGCGCGTGGCAGCCGTCGTCGCCCAGCCGGACGAGCGTTGGGGGGAGACGCCATGCGCCTTTGTCGAAGTCGTCGATGGCGCCAGGGTCGGCGAGCGCGAACTGATCGAACATTGCCGCGCCCATTTGGCGCACTTCAAGGCGCCGAAGAAAGTAGTCATCGGCCACCTTCCCAGGACGTCGACCGGCAAAATCCAGAAGTTCCTCCTCAGGCAACGAGCATCGTGTTGAGGAAGATTCGAACGGCGCAGAAGGGTCGGTCAGAGACGGCCACGGCATCACTGGCAGCAGCCAGCCGTGATCGACCAATTGTACAAGTGCATGACGATCTCGCGATGACTGCCAGGGCAGCACCTGGATGAGCTGCCACACCGCCGCGCCGCCGGCTGTGGCGCAGCGGCTGATTCTTGACACGGGTGGGCGCGCAAGGCGCCCCGCGGTGATTTACCCGGCCAGGCCCTTGTTGGGGTTGATCAGGTACTTCTCCCCCGTCGCGCGCTTGTTGTAGACGGCGATCACCTCCAGGTCGAGCACCTCGGCCAGCGAGATCTCTTTCGAGTAGTGGCTGGCAAAGGTGGTCTTCAGCTCCGCCACCACGCGTTGCTTCAGCGCGTTGGCCCGCTCGCGCCCGATCTTCTGCAGGAACGGGAACAGCAGCCAGCCGCCCATGCCCCACGCCATGCCGAAGTTGCGGTTGAACTCGGTCGGGCTTGTGTCCAGGCCGCCGTAGAGGTAGACCTGCTTGTGGGTGGTCGAGCCATAGCGGCTGTATTCGCGGGCCGTCTTGTTCAAGGCCGCTTCCATGCAGGTGAGGATCTGGCCGGCGAGCTTGCCGCCGCCCGTGGCGTCGAACGCGATCGTTGCGCCAGTGGCGACGAGTGCCTCGGTGAGCTCCTGCATGAACGTGGGCGACGCGGCGTTGCAGACGTGGACCGCGCCTTGTGCCTTGAGCAGGTCCGCCTGCTCCTGCTTGCGCACGATGTTCACCAGCTTGATGTCATCCTTGAGACAGATCTGATTGAGCATCTGGCCCAGGTTGGAGGCCGCGGCGGTGTGCACCAGGGCGCTATGTCCTTCGAGCCGCATGGTCTCGACCATGCCCAGTGCGGTGAGCGGGTTGACGAATGACGACGCGCCGTCAGCAGGCGTGGCGCCTTCGGGCAAGACCAGGCACTGGTCCGCGGACATGCAGCGGTACTGCGAGTACATCGCGCCGCCGATGGCAGCGACGGTCTTTCCCATCAAGGCTTGCGCCGCAGGGGACGAGCCTGCATCGACGACCACGCCCGCGCCCTCATTGCCCACCGGCATGGACACATTCAGGCGGCCCGCCATGCTGCGCATCGCGCCTTCCGGAACGCGCGCGGTGACGATGGGGCGCTCGGCCGTGCCGCTGGCCTTGGCCGTGCTCATGTCGGCCGCACCGAACAGCAGGCCGAGGTCGGACGGGTTGAGAGGAGCGGCTTCAATGCGGATGAGCACTTCATCCGGGCCAGGATGCGGCGTGTCGATGCTGTCTAGCGATAGCTCGAGTTCACCGCTGCTCTTGATTTGCGAACGAAGTTGAAGTGCGGTGTGCATTCGATGTCTCCTTGGTCTGTCGGTTTGCGGTGAGCGGGGCAGCTGCCTGGGGCTGTTTTCGCCAGCAGTCAGCAATGTAGCAAGTTCCTGCGAATCCCGTACTGGCCGGAAATTCAGAGATGGCCGGGCCGGGATTTCCATTGACGTGCCGGCGGTGCGGGCGCTGGCGGCGCGCGGCGCATTCGTCAATTCATGGCACGGTGCCCTTTGTTGTTCACGCAACTGTCATCAAGCGCGGTTAAGGTAGCGTCCGTCCACCACGGATGACCCAGGGCGCTGCGCCCGGCCCGCGCCACCTACATCGGCGCTGCCGGCGCGTGCGCCCCGACAGCCTCACCAGGCTGCCCGCATTATCTTGCCTGCCGCGCGGGCACGCCACGCCCGCATTCCTGAACCGCCCAGACCTACCACCGACATGAAATCCCGCCTGATCGCCGCGGCCTTGCTGGCCGCCACGGCGAGTCCTGCCTTCGCCCTGAACATCCTGCTGACCAACGACGACGGCCTGACCAGCAACCTGAAGGCGCTGTACGAAGCGCTCAAGGGCGCTGGTCACAACGTCATCGTCAGCGTCCCTTGCACCGGCCAGAGCGGCCGCGGCGCCGGCATCGTGATGTACAGCACCACGGTCATCGTGCCGGACAACGACAAGACCCAGGTCGAGGCCGAAGGCGGCTGTCACAACGGCGCGGCCAAGACCGGCGAGCCGGCGGTCGGCCCCTTCACCAAGGCGGGCTACACCAATGGCGACTACCACTACGCCCATGGCACGCCGGTGATGGCGACCATGTACGGCCTGGACGTGCTGGCGCCGGCGCGCTGGGGCAAGGCCCCGGACCTGGTGCTGTCCGGTCCCAATGAAGGCCAGAACGTCGGCCGCATCGTCAACAGCTCGGGCACCGTCAGCAATGCGCAGTTCGGCGCGGCGCGCGGCATTCCGTCGATCGCACTGAGCGCGGGCACGGACTCGGTCGACAATGCCGGCCTGGCAAGCCCGGTGTCCGGCGTGGTGGCGCAGCTGACCATCAAGCTGCTCGGCACGCTGCAGGCCAAGGCCAACGGCGGCCCGCTGCTGCCGGCGGGGCTGGCGCTGAACGTCAACTTCCCGAATGCGCCGACGGCGGCCACGCCGTTTGCATTCTCGCGGCATGGCACCTTCGACGCCTATGCGCTGAAGTTCAGCGGCACGGCGCCGTACGGGCTCGGCATCGGCGCCGGCGGCGGCACGCCGACGGCCGCGCAGTCCGAGGACGAGTCGGTGGTCTACAAGACCAGGACGGCCGTCACCGCCATGCAAATCGGCTTCGACCAGCGTCCCGCCGGCCAGCAATGGCTGCGCCTGCGCCTGGGTGAACTGTTCGGCCAGTGAGGCAGGTCCCGATGAAACGCCTCATTTCCCTGTTTCCCCTGGCAGCCGTGTTGGGGCTGGCCGCCTGCGGCGGCAACGACTCGCCCGACAACGGCGCACCGCCCGCCAGCGCGACCTTGTCCGTCACCGACCTGGATCCCGGCGCCTACGTCGTCAGCGTGGGCGATGCCGACAACCCGACCGTCGGCAAGTACTACGCCGGCACGGACGGCAGCCGCTACCTGGCCCTGGCCGATGCCGAAGACAAGGCCACCGCCATCTACCGCCGCGACCAGGGCGGCAGCTGGGTCGCCGCACCGGGCGCGGACGCGTCCGCCAGCGTCAGGCTGCTGAGCCAGGCCGCGCTGCCCGCCGCGAGCGTAGAGCTTGCCAGCGTGGCCGGCACCTACACCACGGTGCTGCCTGGCGGTGCCAGCGCCATCTTCACCGTCACCGCCGAAGGCAAGATCGCGCCCGGCGCTTCGGCATGCCAGCTGTCGGGAACGCTCGCCGCGCAGGCCATGCCGAATACGCTGGGCCTGAAACTGTCGACGTCGGCCTGCGGCACGCTGCCCGCCAGCGCCACGGGGGTGCTCGCCATCGATACGGACTACCAGCCGTCCGCGTTCCGCCTGATCGCGGACGACGGCGGCCGCGTGGTGGACCTGTGGGCCTATCGCGACTAAGCGATGCCGCGACTGGGCGATGCAGCCTGGCGTGCTAACGCATCGCCAGGCTGCCGGCCAGCATCTGCTGTTCTGCCGAGAGCTCGCGAATGGCCTGGTTCAGCGTCGCCGTCGTGGTGGTGATGGCGGCGCCCAGGCTGGCGATTTCCTGCTGCAGCACCGCGATGCGGATGCGCTTCTGGTCCGGCGTGCCGGTGGTGGCGTTCTTCGCCGCCTCCAGCTCCTGCAGCTTGCGCGCCAGCTGCGCGCGCAGTTCGCGCAGGCGCTTGATCGCATCCTTGGCCTGATCGGGCAGGCCGCTGTCGTCGACATCGCTGTGGTCGCGCACGGAAGCGGCCTGGTTGCCGCCGGCCAGCGCGTGGCCAGGGGCCGAGATATGGAGCTCGGCACTGGCCGCCGGCCGGGTACGAATCCCCGGCGCGTCGCTGGCGCTTTCGCTGGCGGCGGCGGGCGGTGCCGCAGGCGTATCCATCGACACGGCAGCCGCTGCCTTGGCTGCAATCGGTTCGATCATGGTCACGGTGGTACTTCTCCTGGTTCGCCGGCGATGGGCAATTCGTGCTCGGAAGCTGCCGGCTCCAGGCGGATATCGGCTGCCTAGAGCGCCGACTTTAGCTTGCCGCACGGCCATCGAGCCACGTAAACGGGTGTCGAGACGCCCTGAGACGTTGACGCACACACTGGATTTTTGCGACAGGCACGATCACACGCCGATAACGCGCCACCGCGTACGCACGGCTTCCGCCAGGGATGGATTGGCGGCTGCCCGGCACCCGGCCTGCGGTCCGGCATGTCAGGAACAGTCGGTCTCACCCGTTCAGGGGTCGCAACGATATTTCATACGCGCGAAAAAACATTCACTTCCGTCGTGATGCTTGATGAAGGGCTATCGATTCTCCTCGGCGGGGCGCCCGGGCGCCCGATCGATCCGCGCTACGTGACATTCCCTGGAGAGAACAATGAAGGCGGCTTCCGTCCTGACTACCGTGCTGTTCCTGACATGGTCATCCTCCGGGTGGGCCCAGGCCCAGCCGGTGGGTGGCAAGCCTGCCACGGCGGCGACGAAGGCGGCGAACGCCGCGGTGCTGAAGGAGTTGCCCTTCCATGACAAGGCCGATTTCGATGATGCGCAGCGCGGCCTGGTCGCCAGGCCAGACACGCTGACGATACGCAACGCCAAGGGCGAGGTGGTCTGGGATCTCGAGGCCTACAAGCAATACATCGGGATCGACAAGCCCGCGCCGGATACCGTCAACCCCAGCTTGTGGCGCAATGCCCAGCTGACCATGCAGCATGGCCTGTTCAAGGTCTCGGACCGCATCTACCAGGTCCGCGGCTTCGATCTCTCCAATGTGACCTTCGTCCAGGGGAATAGCGGGTGGATCGTGCTCGACCCGCTGATCTCGGAGGAAACCGCCAAGTCAGCGTATGAATTCGTGACGAAGCACCTGGGTGCCCGCCCCGTCGTGGCCGTGGTGTACAGCCATTCGCACATCGATCACTACGGCGGCGTGCGCGGCGTGGTCAATGAGGCCGACGTGAAATCGGGCAAGGTCAAGATCTTCGCGCCGCAAGGCTTTACCGAGCATGCCGTCAGCGAAAACGTCATTGCCGGCAATGCGATGGGCCGTCGGGCCGTCTACATGTATGGTGCGCTGTTGCCACGCAATGACCGCGGCGGCGTGAACGGCGGACTGGGGCAGACCGTCTCGACCGGCACCGCGGGGTTGATCGTGCCGTCCGACATCATCAGCAAGACCGGGACCGAAGTTACCGTGGATGGCATCAGGATGGTGTTTCAGATGACGCCGGGGACCGAGGCTCCGGCGGAGATGAACACCTTCTTTCCTCAGTTCAAGGGCATGTGGATGGCGGAAAACACCACCAACACCATGCACAACATCCTGACGCTGCGGGGTGCCCAGGTGCGCGATGCGCTGAAGTGGTCGAGCTACCTGAACGAGACCATCGACACCTACGGCAAGGACGTGGAGTTCAAGTTCCAGGCCCACCATTGGCCGATGTGGGGCAATGCCAAGATCATCGATTACTGGAAGAAGCAGCGCGACCTCTACAAGTACACGCACGACCAGTCGGTGAACCTGATGAACAAGGGCTATACGGCGGCGGAAATCTCGGAACTGATCAAGCTGCCGCCCGAGCTCGACAAGTTCTGGCCGAATCGCGGGTATTACGGCACGCTGCGCCACAACTCGCGGGCGGTCTATCAACGGTACATGGGTTGGTATGACGGCAATCCGTCTGACCTGAACAACCTGCCGCCGGAAATGGCCGCAAGGAAATACGTGGAGTACATGGGCGGCGAGGCCGCGATCCTGCGCCGCGCCAAGGCCGATTTCGACAAGGGCGATTACCGCTGGACCGCCGAAGCGCTGAAGCATGTGGTCTTCGCCAACCCGGACAGCAAGGCCGGCAAGGACCTGCTCGCGGATTCGCTCGAACAGCTGGGCTATCAGGCGGAAAGCGGTCCGTGGCGCTCCGTCTATCTGATGGGGGCCTACGAGTTGCGCAATGGCGTGCCAAAGGCAGGCGGCACCGACGTGGCCAGCCCGGACACCATCAAGGCCATGCCGCCGGAAATGCTGTTCGACTACCTGTCCGTGCGCCTGAACGGTCCGAAGGCGGCGGGCAGGAAATTGGCGCTCAATCTCGACTTCACCGACCTGAACAAGCAATACGGCCTGGCGGTGGAGAATGCCGTGCTCAACTACGGCAAGCCGTTGCCCCAGGCGGACGCGAACATCACGATGTCAAAGGCAACGCTCGATGCCATCCAGCTCAAGGAAACGACCATCGAGAACGCCATCGCGAAAGGAGACATGAAGGTGGAGGGCCGACGCGAGGCGCTGGGCGAATTCCTTGGCCTGCTGGACGCCTTCCCATTCTGGTTCAACATCGTGACGCCATGAAGGCGAACGCTACCGCACTGGTCACCGTCCTGGCCGCCGGCTGGCTGGCCCTGGCGTCGCAGCCGGCCGCCGCCTGCGGCTCCGCCTTTGTGCTTGGCGACGAAGTCGGCGCGGCCCACCCGGCCTCGATCGGCGTAGCCTTCGCCATGCACGACGCGCTGGGCACAGGCACGCTGGCACCGGCCCGCAGCCTGACTGGCGCGCAAGCGCGCTTGCGTGCCGACGACACCGCGCACATGCTGGAACAGCGGCTGGCGCCAGTCAGGTCGACCTTGCCGCCCACGTCGCTGCTGCTGGTCGAGTCGCGGCTCTGGACACGCTATGCCCCGGCGGGCCAACGCCAGGCCGACCACCATGCCGGCCACGAGGCCGGCCCCGCCGCCGCCGATGTTGTCGTGGTGACCGGAGAGCAAGTGCTGCGCGGCCTGCTGGAGGGCCGGATCGGCTGGCAGCAGGCACTGGACACCGGACTGCTCGTCGTGACCGGTGACGCCGCGAACCGCGAGCGGGTGCAAGCGATACTGGCGGGCCGGTTTCCGGGGCCGGGCGGCGCCGCGCTGGCGAGCCACGGGCCGCCGTCTGGCCGGCTCTAGCTTGCGCAGATGGGCCCACATTCTCTTGAGCGGCTTGAGCCTGCCCGCCGGGCATGGCAGGATACGCCGATGCCTGCCGCGACCCCCGCTACCGTCCTGCGCGACCTGGCCCGCCTGCGCCGGGTCCGTGACCGCATTGACCGTGACTATGCCCAAGCCCTGGACGTCGAGGCGCTCGCACGCGACGTCCATATGTCGGCGGGCCATCTCAGCCGGCAGTTCCGGCTGGCCTATGGCGAGTCGGTCTATGCCTACCTGATGACCCGGCGCATCGAGCGCGCGATGGCGCTGCTGCGACGGGGCGACCTGACTGTGACCGAGGTCTGCTTCGAGGTGGGGTGCTCGTCGCTGGGGTCCTTCAGTTCACGGTTTACCGAGCTGGTCGGCGTCTCGCCCAGCATTTACCGGCGCGATTGCGCGCGCGAGGCCGAGGGTATCCCGTCCTGCATCGCCAGGCAGGTGACGCGACCGATCAGGAATCGAGAAGCGCCGGAACCGTCGTCCGACTAGACTGCCCTCCATGCCTTCCGGGCCAACGCCGCGACGGCCGCGGCCACCGCTTTCGCACCCCTCACCCCTTACCCCTTACGGAGACTGATCATGGACCTCACCATTCACTCGACCTTTCTGCCGCATTCCGATGCGGAGGTGTCGCTGGCGTTCTACCGGGACGCCCTGGATTTCGAGATCCGCAAGGACGTCGCCTTCGGCGGCCACCGCTGGATCACCGTCGGGCCGAAGGACAAGCCCGACACTGCCATCGTCCTGTACCCGCCAAACGCTACCCCGGGCGTCACCGACGAGGAGAAGCGCACCATTGCCGAGATGATGGCCAAGGGGACGTTCGCCATGCTGCTGCTTGGCGCGAAAGACCTCGACGCCGTCTTCCAGCGCCTGCAGGACCGCGACGCCGAGATCGTGCAGGAGCCGACAGACCAGCCTTACGGCGTGCGCGATTTCGCAGTGCGCGATCCGGCCGGCAACATGATCCGGATCCAGCAACTCAATTGAGAAGGGCGCCGGCCGTGCGGCGGCCTTGGTTCGCATCGCACGTCATGTCTCGCGATCGGTTTATTCGATGGTGACCTTGCCATCCCTGACCAGGACGGCGAACTTGCCGGTCTCGTCGTGGATGCGCCGGGCAAACGCTTCAGGCGTGCTCGACATCGGCTCCGCGCCCGCGGCCAGCATGCGTTGCTGGAAGTCGGGCGAATTCACAATCTTGACGATCTCGGCATTCAGGCGCATGAGCACAGGCTTGGGTGTGGCGGCAGGAGCAAGTACGCCAAACCACGTGCCGATATCGAAGCCCTTGAGTCCTGCCTCCTCCATGGTCGGGACCTCGGGCAACGCGGTGGAGCGTTTTGCCGTGGTCACCGCCAGCGCCCTGAGCTTGCCGCCCTTGATGTGGGGCAGCACCGTGGTCAGGGTGTCGAACGACATGGATACCTGGCCGCCAAGCAGGTCGGTGGTCAGGGGGCCGCTTCCCTTGTAGGGAACATGCAGCAACTTCACACCGGTGCTGGTCTGGAACTGGGTGCCGATCAGGTGCTGAGCGGTGCCGTTGCCATTGGAACCGTACGACAGTTCCGGCGAAGCCTTCCTTGCCAGCGCGATCAACTCGGCTACGTTCTTCGCCGGCGTCCTGGCGCTGTTGATGACCAGCACATTGGGCACCATCGCCAGCGTGGAGACCGGCGCCAGGTCCTTCTGGAAGCTGTAGGGCAGCTTCTTGTAGACGGAAGTGGCGATGGTATGGTGCACCGCGCCGATCAGCAGCGTATAGCCGTCGGGCTTTGCCTTGGAGACGTAGTCGGCGCCCACGGTGGCGCCTGCGCCGGGGCGGTTCTCGACGATGACCGGCTGGCCCAGGGCCTTCCCCAACTGGTCCCCGAGCGCGCGCGCCAGCACGTCGGTGGTGCCCCCCGATGGGAATGGCACCACCAGGCTGACCGGCTTGGCCGGCCAGTCCTGTGCCATCCCCGCGGTAGCGCCGCAAAGTCCGATTGCGCAGAGCGACAGGCCACAGATGCGGCGGATAGTCTGGATGGTGAATCGATGCATGGTTGTCTCCTTGGTGTTTGGTGGCGTCAATGCGTGAGGGGGGCTGTGTCGATAGCCGTCCCTCACTGAACCTGCGCGATGCGCAGCAGGTTGGTGGTGCCGGCCACCGTGAACGGCAGGCCTGCGGAAATCACGATCGGCTGGCCGCGCTCGCCAAAGCGTTCCCTGACCACCGTCCGGCTCGCCAGCTCGGTCATTTCCAGCACGTCGACGACTTCATGGCACAGCACCGCGTGAACGCCCCACGCAAGCGCAAGCCGGCGTGCCGTGGCCATGCGCGGTGTCATGCCCAGGATCGGCACCCCGGGGCGCTCGCGCGCCATGCGCAGCGCGGAATAGCCTGAGCTGGTGTAGGCCACCGCGGCCGGCACCTTGAGCAGTTCCGCCACGTGGCGCACCGCGTAGCCGATGGCGTCCGCGGCCTCCGCGCGCGGCGGCGTGTGCGAAGCCTGGATCGCTTCGTGATAGAGCGGATCGGACTCGGTGCGCGCGATGATGCCGTTCATCATCTTCACGGCCTCCACGGGATACCGGCCCGAGGCCGACTCGGCGGAGAGCATCACCGCATCGGCGCCGTCGTAGACGGCGGTGGCCACGTCGGAGGCTTCCGCGCGCGTGGGCACCGGCGCGGCAATCATCGACTCCAGCATCTGCGTGGCCACGATCACCGGCTTGCCCGCCTTGCGGCAGGCGCGCACGATGTGCTTCTGCAGCGACGGCACTTGCTCGGCGGGCATTTCCACGCCGAGATCGCCACGCGCCACCATCACCGCGTCGGCTTCGGCAACGATGGCATCCAGGCTCTGGATCGCGGCGGGCTTTTCCAGCTTGGCGACGATGCCGGCGCGGCCCTGCACGATCGCCGTGACCTCGCGGATGTCTTCGGGGCGCTGCACGAACGACAACGCAATCCAGTCCACGCCGAGCGCCAGGCCAAACTCGAGATCGCGCCGGTCTTTATCGGTCATGGCCGAGAGCGGCAATACCACGCCGGGCACGTTGACGCCCTTGCGGTCGGACAGCAAGCCGCCATCGACAACCGTGGTTTCGGCGAAGTCGCTGCCGCAACGGTCCACGCGCAGGCGGATCTTGCCGTCGTCGAGCAGCAGCTCGGTGCCTTGGCGCAGCGCCGCGAAGATTTCGGGGTGGGGCAGGCTCACGCGGTCGGCGCAACCGGTAAGGTCCTGGTCGAGGTCAAGTCGGAACGATGCCTCCGCGGCCAGCTGGACCGGCCCCTCGGCGAACGTGCCGATGCGCAGCTTGGGGCCTTGCAAATCCAGCAGCACGCCAATGGGGCGGCCGCGTTCCCGCTCGATGGCCCGGATCGTGTCAAGTCGCTGCCGGTGGTCGTCGTGACTGCCGTGGCTGAAGTTCAGGCGGAACACATCGACACCGGCGTCGAACAGGGCTTCGATGATCTCGGATGAGGTGCTGGCGGGCCCCAGCGTGGCCACGATCTTCGCATTGCGAAGGCGTCTCATGGTGATGCTCCATCAGGGTGCGATCAGGATCGCGCGGAAATCGTTGACATTGGTAAGGGTGGGGCCGGTGATGACGGCATCGCCCAGCGCTTCGAAAAAGCCGTGCCCGTTGTTGTTCGCCAGGGCATCCTGCGGACGCAGGCCCAGCGCCCAGGCGCGCTGCAAGGTATCGGGCGTGACCATGGCGCCCGCAATCTCTTCCTGGCCGTCGACGCCATCGGTGTCGCCCGCCAGCGCATGGATGCGGGCATCGCCGCGCAGTGCCAGCGCGAGTGCGAGCAGGAATTCCACATTGCGGCCGCCGCGTCCCGGGCCCCGCACCGTGACGGTGGTCTCGCCGCCGGAAAGCAGCACGCATGGGGTAGGGAAGAGCTGGTGGCTGGCAGATTCGAGGGCAAGCGAGCCGAGTACCAGCCCTACGTCGCGCGCCTCGCCTTCGATGGCATCGCCGAGGAGGTGCACGTGCAATCCTGCTTCGCGCGCGACGCGGGCAGCCGCTTCCAATGCCATGCGCGGCGTGGCGATCAAGGTGGTGTCGATGCGCGGCAGCCGTGCATCGGCGGGCTTGATGGTTTCCGCCGCTTCGGACTCCAGCACGCGCATGACGTGCGCAGGTACCGCCAGGCCGTAGCGGCGCACGATGTCGAGCGCATCCTGGCGGGTGGTGGGGTCCGGCACGGTCGGGCCCGATGCGATGTCGACGGGGTCATCGCCCGGCACGTCGGACAGCAGCAGGTTGCACACCCGGGCGGGATGGCAGGCCGCTGCCAGGCGTCCGCCCTTGATCGCCGAGAGGTGGCGCCGGACACAGTTCGTCTCTGCGATCGTGGCCCCGGACTTGAGCAGCGCGCGGTTGATGGCCTGCTTATCCGCGAGCGCAATGCCGGCCAGCGGCAGCGGCAGCAGCGAAGGCCCGCCGCCGGAAACAAGGCTGACCACCAGATCGTCCCCGGTCAGGCCGGACACCCGTTCCAGCATGCGCCGCGCGGCGTCATGCCCGGCGGCGTCTGGCACCGGATGCGCGGCTTCCACGACCTCGATGCGCTCGCACGGTACCGCATGGCCGTAGCGCGTGACGACCAGACCCTCCAGCGGCCACGGCCAGGCGGACTCAAAAGCCCGCGCCATGGCTGCCGATGCCTTGCCGGCACCGATCACGATGGTGCGGCCCTGCGGACGCAGGGGCAAGTGGCGCTCGATGGTCAGCGATGGCTGCGCCGCGGCAATGGCGGCGTCGAACATGCGGCGCAGCAGTGCCGACGCTTCGTTTGTCTGGATCTTCATCGTCATCGACCTCAGTGCATCGGTCCGGCGTGCGCATCGGCGGCCCGGTCGGAACCGGGACGCGAAGGTGCCGCAAGGAAGGCGGGGGCTGCAAGGCAGCCGCGTGGCCGACCTTAGGCGGCCTTGGGCTGGCTGCTTTGCGCCAGGAACTTGCAGACGGCCCTGGTCACGTCGATCGTCTTCGCCTTGCCGCCCAGGTCGCCGGTATGCAGCAGCGGATTGGCGGTGACGGCTTCGATCGCCGCCATCACGCGCTGCGCGGCGGCGTGCTCGCCCAGGTGTTCGAGCAGCATCACCACCGACCAGAACGTGCCGACGGGATTGGCCAGGCCCTGGCCCATGATGTCGAAGGCGGAGCCGTGGATCGGCTCGAACATCGACGGATAGCGGCGCTCCGGATCGATGTTGCCGGTAGGCGCAATGCCGAGGCTGCCGGCCAGCGCGGCGGCCAGGTCGCTCAGGATGTCGGCGTGCAGGTTGGTGGCGACAATGGTGTCGAGCGTCGCGGGGCGGTTGACCATGCGCGCGGTGGCGGCATCGACCAGTTCCTTGTCCCAGGTGACATCGGGAAAGTCCTTCGCCACCTGCACCGCCACTTCATCCCACATGACCATGGCGTGGCGCTGCGCGTTGGACTTGGTGATCACCGTCAGCAGCTTGCGCGGCCGCGACTGGGCCAGCCTGAACGCGAAGCGCAGGATGCGCTCCACCCCGACCCGCGTCATCATCGACACATCGGTGGCGGCCTCGATCGGATGGCCCTGGTGCACGCGGCCGCCGACGCCGGAGTATTCGCCTTCCGAGTTCTCGCGCACGATCACCCAGTTCAAATCTTCCGGCGCGCAGCGCTTGAGCGGGCCGTCGATGCCCGGCAGGATGCGGGTCGGCCGCACGTTGGCGTACTGGTCGAAGCCCTGGCAGATCTTCAGGCGCAGGCCCCAGAGCGTGATGTGGTCGGGGATCTGGTTGTCGCCGGCGGAGCCGAACAGGATCGCATCCTTGTCACGCAGCGCATCGAGACCGTCCGCCGGCATCATCACGCCATGCTGGCGGTAGTAGTCGCCGCCCCAGTCGAAGTTCTCGAACTCGAAGCGAAAGCCGGCGCCATGGGCAGCCAGCGCTTCCATGACCTCGCGGCCGGCGGGCACGACCTCCTTGCCGATACCGTCGCCGGGGATGGTTGCAATCTTGTACGTCTTCATCGTTCGTCTCCTGTCTGGTCTGGAAATGCTGTTGGCGCGTTGCACCGCTGCCAAGCGCGTTGGACGAATTCTGGTGGATGGACGAGGTTTTGGATCGGGGCTAAAGTTAAACCATTCTTAACCCAAAGTTGAAGGTGTTGCATGGCGGCCAATAGTGCGATCCAGCCCGCGGAGCTGGGTTTTTTCACCGTGCTGGCGACGGCCGGCAGCCTGAGCGCGGCGGCACGCGACCTCGGTATCACCACCGCGGCGGTCAGCAAGCGGCTGGGCCAGATGGAGGCGCGCATCGGCATGCCGCTGGTGATCCGCACCACGCGGCGCATGAGCCTGACCCCGGAGGGCGAGGTGCTGCTCGAACATGCGCGCCGCATCCTTGGCGAGCTGGACGACCTGGAGCAATTGCTGACCAGCGCCAAGGGCCGGCCCAGCGGGTTGCTGCGCGTCAATGCCACGCTCGGTTTCGGGCGCATGCACGTGGCGCCGGTCATCTCCGATTACAGCCGCATGTATCCCGAGGTCGATGTGCAACTGCAGCTGTCAGCCGACCCGCCACCGCTGACGGAAGACGCGTTCGACGTTTGCGTGCGCTTCGGCGAGCCGCCGGACGCCCGCATCGTGGCGCGCAAACTGGCGCCGAATCGTCGTTTGCTGGTGGCGTCGCCGGGTTACCTGCGCAAGCACGGCACGCCCCAGGTGCCGGCAGACCTGCCGCGTCATAACTGCATCGGCATCCGCCAGGGCAGCGATGCCTATGGCGTCTGGCGACTGACGCCGGTCAAGGGAACCAGGGCGCGCACCGAGTCCATCCACGTGCGCGGCAACCTGACCACCAACGATGGGGAGATCGCCGTGAACTGGGCGCTGGAAGGCCACGGCATCGTGCTGCGCGCCGAATGGGATGTCGACCGCTACCTGCCCAGCGGCAGACTGGTACAGGTGCTGCCGCAGTATGCGACGCCGGAAGCCAACATCTATGCCGTTTATCAGCAGCGACATCAGCTGTCGTCGCGAATCCGGCTGTTCGTGGAGTTTCTGGCGGAGAAGTTCGCGGCGTTTGGTAGGTAGGACGGTTTGCCCTGCTGTGCCGTTGTGGCGGCGGCGCCGGCAGTAGCGGCGAGTCCTTGCCCGAAGACGTTTCGCCTTGGCCGGGGCGGATGCGGCACGGCTTTGAAGTATCGACAGGCACGTCGTGCAACTTTTCAAGCGGGCGGCGGACGCCACAGCGTCGATTTTCCGAACAGGCTTTCCACCAGGTCCACGGCCAGTTGCGCGGTCTGGTTGCGCACGTCGCAGGCCGGGTTCAGTTCCATCACGTCGAGCGATGCCAACTGGCCGGTATCGGCAATCATTTCCATGCACAGCTGGGTTTCGCGATAGGTCGGGCCGCCCGGCACGGTCGTGCCCACGCCGGGCGCGATCGCGCAGTCGAGGAAATCCACGTCAAAGCTGACGTGCAGGTGCGTCTGCGCGTCCATGCCCGCCAGCGCCTGTTGCATGGTGTGGCGCATGCCGTTCTCGTCGATGTAGCGCATGTCGTACACCGTCAGGTGCAACTCGTGCAGGCGGCGCTTTTCCTCGGCATCGACGCTGCGGATACCAATCTGCCGGATCGCGCTGCGCTGCACCGCTGGCGCCGCCCCGGCCAGCGTGGTCAGTGGCGCCGGCCCGTCTCCACACAAACAGGCCACCGGCATGCCATGCATGTTTCCGGTGGGCGTGGTGGTGCCGATATTGGCGTCGGCGTGCGCGTCGAGCCACAGCACCATCAGGGTCTTGCCGGTGTCACGGCAATGGCGCGCCGCGGCGCTGATCGAGCCGATCGCCAGGCAATGGTCGCCACCCATCAGCAGCGGCAGCCGTCCGGCTTGCAGGGTGCCGAGACATGCGTCATAGACCGCACGGTTCCACGCCAGCACTTCGTCGAGATGGCGCAACCCGTCCCGGGGCGGCTGCCATGGATTGGCGGGGCCGCTCAGGTTGCCGGCGTCCTCGACCTGCAGATTGTTGCGTGACAGCGCCTGCGCCAGGCCGGCGACGCGCAGCGCCTCCGGGCCCATCGAGCAGCCGCGCGTGCCGGCCCCGACATCGGTGGGGGCGCCAATCAGCGTGACAGGTTTCATGGCAAGGATGCGGTGAGTGCTGGTGTCAGCATGCGCTTGCAGGTTTCGTACCTGCCGGGCTGGCACGCTCTGGCTTGCCGCAATGCGTCGCGAGCGAAGGCGGTCCCTTGCACACCGGCAACGCAGACCTTGACGTTTGCGGTGTCACCACCGACTGCAGTCCCTGGGGCTACCCTTCGACCTCGCTGCGAACCAGCAGCACGGGCTTGCTTGTCTTGGCCAGCACGCCTTCCGAGACGCTGCCCATCAACAGGCGCCGTACCCCGCGGCGCCCATGCGTGCCAAGCACGATCAGGTCGGCATTCCAGGCATCGGCCTCGGCAACGATGGTCGACGAGATCTGGCCCGGCGCCACCGGCTTCTCATTCAGTTGCATCAGGTTCGGCACGCCCGCCTCGCTGAGCCGGACGGAGGCCGCATCGAGCGCCTTGCGGCCATGCGCGATGAGGCTGTCGACCAGTTCTTTCGGGTTGAAGTAGCTGGCTTCGAAGAAGACATCGGTGTCGTCCGCCACGAACAAGGCCTTGACTTCGGCGCCGGTCGCCCTGGCGATGATGATGGCCTGGCTCAGGGCCAGGTCCGAGGAGCGGCTGCCATCGATGGCGAGCAGGATGCGCTGGTACATGATGAGTCTCCTGACGAAGGGATGTGCGCAAGCAAGGTTGCGGGTCGACTTCTTCAGCGTAGATGCCCGCGTGGATGCGTGCTTGACGCGCATCAATCCTAAGCGGCAGGGGCTGGCGCCTCCGTGATTGCCACCAGCAGCGCAGTGATGACGACAGGCCTTGATCCGATGGGTTACGCGCCGGGCGCGTGACAAACCACCTCGATGTTGTGGCCGTCAGGACCAATGACGAACGCCGCATAGTAGTTCGCGTGGTAGTGCTGTCGCAGTCCGGGTCCGCCATTGTCCCTGGCCCCGGCCGCCAGCGCTGCGCGATGGAAGGCGTCGACCTGCTGCCGGGTCCCGGCGACAAATGCCAGGTGCAGATGCGCGGGTTTTTCGTCGGTCTGGAACAGGCATAACGAAGCCTTGCCCTTTCCGCTGAGCTCGACACCGTAGGCCGGTGCTCCCTCCGACGCCACCGCTACACCGAGCGGCTCCAGCGCTTTGAGGAAAAACGCCTTGCTTGCCGCATAGTCGCTGACTCCGAATTTGACGTGGTCAAACATGGGTTCTCCTCAGTCGTTGGTGTGCCCGCTGCGCCTCGGCTGCCGGAATCAGGTGACTCAGCCAAGCAGCGCCAGGGCATCGGCGAGCGACAGCACCGTGGTGCGCGAATCGAATGCCGTGGCGAACAGATGGTCGTGCACGACCTGGTCCGGGTCGTAGCAGCAATCCTTGACCGTGAACAGGCGGAAATCCGCATCGCTTGCATACGCCACCGACGACAGCACCACGCCGGTCGAGGCAATGCCCGCCATCAGCAGGGTATCGATGCCCTGCGCGGACAGCCGTACCTGCAGGTCGGTACCAAAGAACACGCTGGCGCGATGCGCGACGATCAGCGGCTCACTGTCCCGCCGCCCGAGTTCGGGCGAGACCTGGTCGTCGACGAACAGGCCCAGTTGCTTGATTCCCTGCCCATTGCGGTTCAACGGGCTGACTTCCGGATAGCCCGGGCTGAAGTGAATCTTGGCGAAATAGACGCTGACGCCCCGGGAGCGCGCGGCGTCGCACAGCTTGCGCGTATTGGCAAGCAAGGTGGGAGCGACGCAGGGGAACAGGGCCAGGATGTCGGTCTGGTAGTGCATGACTACCAGGGCGGTTTGCGCGGGGACGATAGGCGGGATCGGGTCGGTCATGCTGTGCGTACCGGCGTGGTTCTCCATGCGAGGTTGGCGGCGGGCCGGATCGCCTGGTCCACGCTCGATGGATGGCGACACAAGGCTGGCTACAGCGAATGAAGACCGACTCTATCACGGCAAGCGGGGCGGGTTCCGATCGCGTCCTGCGCTGCCATATATGCCATGCCAGACATAAGCAGGGCCGCGTCCGCGCTTGCTAACGCAATCGGGAATCATTATCATTTCCGGTTTTGTTGTAAATCATTAAAACCCTGCGCGCGCGCCTGCAGCCACCATGCAATCCTTTCCGGCCACCTCTATCCGCTTCGCCCTTCGTCCCCGCCCGCTGTCTCTGCTGATCTGTGCCATCGCGGGCACGATGCCGCTTGTCTCGGCTGCCCAGGCCTCAGCTCAGGCCCAGACACCGGCCGCGTCGGTGGAAGCGGGCAGCCTGAATGCGGTGGAGGTGCGGGTCGACCGTATCAAGAGCGACCTGGTCAACCCGATGCGGCAGGTCACGGTGATCGAGCGCGAGGAGCTGGACCAGCTGCGCACGGGGTCGACCAACCTTGCCACCATGCTGAGCAAGATCATTCCGGGCATGGCCGACTCCAGCCGCACGGTGACGGATTTTGGCCAGACCCTGCGCGGGCGCAGCGCGCTGGTGCTGGTCGACGGCATCCCGCTGAATACCAACCGCGATTCGGCGCGCAACCTGGCGACCATCGACCCCAGCAATATCGAGCGCATCGAGGTGCTGCGCGGCAGCAGCGCGCTGTACGGGGCGGGTGCCAGCGGCGGCATCATTTCGATCACCACGCGCCAGGCCGGCGGGCCGCCGAGCGCGGACACCACGGTCACGCTGGGCACGCCGCTGACGCGGCTGAGCAAGGAAGGGCTGAGCGCCAACGTGCAGCAGCATTTCTCCGGCAGCCAGGGACCGATCGACTATGCCTTCCACCTGGGCGCGCAACGCATCGGCAGCCCCTACGATGCCGAAGGCCACCGCATTGCGCCGGAGCCCAGCCAGGGCGATCTGTTCGATTCCAATGTCTACAACCTGAGCGGCAAGCTGGGCTGGCGCATCGACGGCCAGCAGCGCCTGCAGCTGAGCGTCAGCCGGTACCAGGCCAAGCAGGACACCGACTATGCGTCCGATCCGTCCGTGGCCCGGGCGCCGGCCGGCTCTACCGCCGCGCGCGCGATTCGCGGCCTGCAGCTGGACAAGCAGAACGAGCTGCGCAATACCGTGGTCAACCTGGACTACCAGCACCAGGACCTGTTCGGCAGCACGGTATCGAGCCAGTTCTACTACCGCGACTACTTTACGCGTTTCCCGCCGTTCGATGCGCGCGCGGTGGCCACGCGTGGCGGCAATGTCGACCAGATCAGCCAGAACAGCGACGTGTTCGGCGGGCGCCTGACCATCAGCACGCCGCTGGGCCAGGCCAAGGCCACCAAGCTGCTGTGGGGCGCCGACTACAACCAGGAGCGCAGCGACATGCCGCTGGACCTGTTCGATCCGCGCGCTTACGACAGCAGCGGCGGGCTGGTCTTCAACCGCATCGGCACGGCCACCTATATGCCGCCGCTGACCACGCGCAGTGGCGGCATCTTCGGCCAGCTGCAGCACAAGTTCAGCGAGCAGTGGTCGACCGAGGGCGGTCTGCGCTATGAGCGCGCCAGCGCCAGCTTCGATGATTTCGTGCCTTTGTCGCAAGCGCGCGTGAGCAACCCGGCCACGGTAAAGGGCGGCACGGTCAACTATGGCGCCTGGCTGTTCAACCTGGGGGCGGCCTATGCGCCGGTCAAGGGCCAGGAGTTCTATGCCTCGTTCAGCCAGGGCTTCCAGCTGCCGGACATCGGCCTGCAGATCCGCAATGCGCGTGCCGGCTTCGATATCAATTCGTCCAGCCTGGACCCGGTCAAGACCAACAACTATGAAGTGGGCTGGCGCGGCGCGCTGGGCAATACGCTGGCGAGCGTGGCGCTGTTCTACACCACCTCCAAGCTTGGCGACGTGCAGAGCTTCAACAACGGCCTGATCCTGACCCGTACCGAAGAGCGCATCGCGGGCGTGGAAGCGGCCGCAGATTACCGTTCGGACGACGAGCGCTGGGGCGCGGGCGGCACCATCACCTGGATCAACGGACGCGAGCGGCCGCAAGGCAGCGCGGACTTCCAGGACATGACCGGTTACCGCATTCCGCCGCTCAAGGTCACGGCCTACCTGCAGTTCCGTCCCGTTAGCCAGTGGAGCAACCGCGTGCAGCTGAGCTACTACGCCAGTCGCGACTACCGGCTCAACGGCCAGAACAGCTTCGGCCGGCGCGAGGTCAGCAGCTATACCACGGTCGACCTGATCAGCCGCTATGAGCTGACGCGCAAGGATACGATCACGGTCGGCATCGAGAACCTGTTCAACCGCAACTACTACCCGCTGTACAGCCAGCTGCTGCGCAACAGCAACAACACCAGCCGGCTGCCGGCCGCGGGCATCACGCTGACGGCGATGTACCAGCACCGCTGGTAAACCGTGCAGCGTGGCTGGCGGCGCTCGGCGCCGCCAGCCCGCGGTCTTTAGTCGAGCGTGATCTTGCCCGCCTTGACGATCTCCGCATAGCGCCTGGTATCGCGCTCGATCAGCTTGCGGAAATCCTCGGACGTACCGCCCACCGGCACAAAGCCGAGGTCGGTCAGCTTCTTGGTGACTTCCGGGCTGCGCGTGGCCGCGGCGATTTCCCGGGCCATGCGCGCGACGATCGGCTGCGGCGTGCCGGCCGGCGCCAGCAGGCCGGTCCATGAACTCATGACGAAGCCGGGGAAGCCGGCTTCTTCCATGGTCGGGATATTGGGCTCGCCCGGCCAGCGTTTGGCCGAGGCGACGGCCAGCACGTTGATCTTGCCTGACTTGACGTGCGGCATCGGCACCAGCAGCGGGTCGAACGCCACTGAGACCTCGCCGGACACCAGTGCCGGCAGGATCGGCGCGCTGCCGTTGTAGGGCACGTGGGTGAGCTTGAGCTTCGATTCCATCGCCAGGCGCTCGCCGGTCAGATGGGCGGAGCTGCCGACGCCGCTGGAGCCGAAGGTCAGCGTGTCGGGATGCTTCTTGCCGTAGTCGACCAGCTCGGCCACGGTCTTGACCGGCAGCTTCTTGCTGGCGAACAGGAACAGCGGCAGCTCGGCCATTTCCGCCACCGGCACCAGGTCGGCGGGCTTGTAGCTGAGCTTGGAATACAGCGACATGTTGGCGCTGTAGGCCGCCAGCACCGAGACAAAGGTGTAGCCGTCCGGCGCCGAGCGCGCGGCCACGCCGACGCCCAGGGTGCTGTTGGCACCGGGCTTGTTCTCGATGATGATGGGCTGGCCCAGCCGTTGCGAGACCTGCTCGAACACGACTCGCGAGACCGTGTCGGTGGAGCCGCCCGGGGTGTAGGGCACGATCACCTTGATCGGCTTGGCCGGCCATGCGTCGGCGGCAAGGACAGCAGGGGCGGTGTGGAGGGCGGCCATGCCGGCAACGGCGATGGCGATGGAACGCGCGCGGCGCGCGACGCGATGCTTGATGCTGGACTTCAACTACGTCTCCTTCTTTGGCATGCCTGGCAATCCCCTGGCGGGGCTGCGGCCGGAACTCCGGCCGGCCAATTATGCGGGACGCAGTCTGCGCGGTGCCGCGCCAACGGCAGCCGAAACACGGGCGCGGGCCATCCAATGTGCGATAGCCGAACCAGCTGGCCGCGACGATCGTCAGAATTCGTAGTTGACCGACAGGTCGAACACCGCATTGGTCCGCTTGCGCGTGATCGGGCTGTCGGCGGCATCGCCGGCCAGTTGCGACACTGCCACGTCAGAGCTGGCAAACCAGTGTTTGGCGAAGTACCACACCGAGGTCACGCCGAAGCCGTATGACTTGATCCCGCCGCGCGCGTGGTACTGCGGCCGGCCGGCGCGCGCCTGCGCGGCGCTGACGCCGTACCAGGCATTCATGTAGCGCGAGTCGGCCAGCGTGACGGTGGGGCCGGCGAACCAGAAGAACTTCTCCGAGCTGCCGGGCAGCGGCATATAGGCACCGAGGTCGCCGATCCAGCCATCGCTGCCGCCCAGGCTGCGGCGCGCGTCGATGCGCAGCACCAGCGGAAATTCCTTCGAGACCGCGTATTCGGCGAACAGCTTGCCTTCCGGCGCCGGGTTGATATTGCCCATGCCGTCCAGGTGCGGCGAGTCTTCCTGGCCGCGCCGGCCCAGGTTGTAGGTGAGCGCGATGCCGGCGCGCCAGTTCTTGCCGCGCAGCAGGTTCAGGCCCAGCCCTTCGCCGATCGACGCAAAGGCAAGGTCGCGGTAGCGGATGTCGATGCTGGGACCGCCGATCACGATGTACTCGGACGAGCCGTCGTAGCGCGGCCGCAGCATCGCTGCGGCGCCCAGCCGGACCTGCCAGTCGGGGATGTCGTCCTGGAACAGCTTCTGCAGCGGAATGCCGGCGGAGAACTGCCATTCGGCCAGCGGGGCCGGCGTCTGGGCGCCGGCCCGGCCGGCGGCCAGCAGCGCGCCGGTGGCCAGCAGCAGGGCGATGCACGAGGAAGTACGCGGCGGATTTCGCTCGGTCACGGCAGCCTCCATGGGTTGCGGGCGCGGGGCCCGTGGGCGACATCTTTCCACCGGATCGCCGCCCGCGCAACCACTGGCTCGGCCTGCCTGATGACCTCGGGGCGTTCAGTCCATCAGCTTGTCCAGCGTGATCGGCAAGTCGCGCACGCGCCGGCCGGTGGCGTGGTACACGGCATTGGCAATGGCCGCGGCCACGCCGACGATGCCGATCTCGCCGATGCCCTTGGTGCCGAGCGCGTTGATATGCGGATCGTCCTCGTCCACCACCGTGACTTCGATGGTGCCGATGTCGGCATTGACCGGCACGTGGTACTCGGCCAGGTTGGCGTTGGCGACGCGCCCGGTGGCCAGGTCCAGCTCGGTCTTCTCGTACAGCGCCATGCCGATGCCCCAGACGATGCCGCCCATCAGCTGGCTGTGCGCGGTCTTGCGGTTCAGCAGCCGGCCGGCGCCGTAGCTGGCAACCACGCGGTGGACGCGGATCTCGCCCAGGTCCGGGTCGACGCGGACTTCGGCAAAGACCGCGCCGAAAGCATGCATGGAATACGCCTGGCGCTCCTTGCCCGGTTTGGTGCTGGCGCGGGCCTCGATCGCTCGCCCGCCCGCACGCCGGATCGGCGCGGACATCGGTTCGCGCTGCGCCGGATCCGAGCGGCGTTGCAGCCAGCCTTCGACGACCTCGACGTCCTCCACCGGCGCGCCAGCCAGCGGCGAGGCGGTATCGGCCACGGCCTGGCGGATCAGGCGCAGGCGTGCCGCTTCGGCCGCCTGCTGCACGGCGGGCGCGACGCTGGCCACGGACTGCGAGCCGCCCGACACCGGAGCTTGCGGGAAGGCCGTGTCGCCCAGTTCAAAATGTACGTGTTCGAATGGCAGGCCCAGCGCATCGGCGGCGACCTGCGTCATCACCGTATAAGTGCCGGTGCCGAGGTCCTGCGAGCCCGAACGCACCAGCGCCGTACCGTCCGGCAGCAGGCGTACCATCGCGCTGGCCGGCGAGCGGTAGGTTGGATAGGTGGCGGTGGCCATGCCCATCCCCACCAGCTTGCCGTCGACGCGCATCGAGCGTGGGGCCGGAGCGCGGCGGGCCCAGCCGAAGCGCTCGGCGGCGTCGCGATAGCACTCGCGCAGCGACTTGCTCGAGAACGGCAGCTGCTTGTCCGGATCGGTGTCGGCGTGGTTGCGCAGGCGCAGCGCGAGCGGGTCGAGCCCCAGCCGCTCCGCCAGTTCGTCGAGCGCGCATTCGAGCGCAAAGCTGCCGGGCGCTTCACCCGGCGCGCGCATGAAGGTGGGCGTGCCGATGTCCAGTTCGACCAGCCGGTGGCTGGTCTGCACGTTGGGGCAGGCGTAGAGCCGGCGCGTGATCAGCGCGGCGGATTCGACCCATTCCTCGATCGTGGAAGTGCATGTGGTCACGTCATGGCGTAAGGCCTGCAGCGCGCCGTCGGCCGCCGCGGCGGCAACCACATGCTGCTCGGTAAAAGGCCGCCCGCCCACCGGGCCGAACATCTGGGTCCGTTCCACCACCAGCCTGACCGGACGGCTGACCTGCCGCGCCGCTACCGCGGCCAGCACCACGTGCGACCACACCGAGCCCTTGCAGCCAAAGCCGCCGCCCACATACGGGCAGATCACGCGCACCTTGTCGGCGGCGATGCCGAACGCGGCGGCGACGGCCTTGCGCACGCCGGTGACGTATTGCGTCGCGTCGTACAGGGTGAGCTGCTCGCCATCCCACGCCGCGAGGGTGGCATGCGGCTCCATCGGGTTGTGGGTTTCCATCGGCGTGGTGTAGACCGCGTCGATCACGGCTGCGGCCCCGCGCCGGCCCGCATCGGGATCGCCGCGGCGGCTGTCGGCGGATTCGTCCTCGTCAGGCTTGCGGGCCCGCGCGCGCGCCTGCGCGAAGTCCAGCTCGGCATCGGCCGGCCGGTATTGCACCGGCAGGCAGCGCGCGGCGTCGCGGGCCTGCTCGAGCGTATCGGCCACCACCACCGCGATGGGCTGGTTGTTGTAGTGGACCGTGGTGTCCTGCAGCAGGCTCATGACGTGGCCGGCGGTGGTGATGTCCGCGGCCGCCTTGCCGCCCCTGGGCAGGTGCGGGGCGTTGAACGGCGTCAGCACCAGCCGCACGCCCGGCATGCGTTCGCACGCGGCGGTGTCGATGGCGACGATCTCGCCGCGGGCGATGGCGCTGGTCACCATCACCGCATGGACCAGTCCCGGCAGGGTGTGGTCGGCGCTGTAGCGGGCGCGGCCGGTGACCTTCGGGATGCCGTCGACGCGGTCGAGCGGGGTGCCGGTTATGCTCATGCCGAAGCTCCTGACGGGCCGCTGGCAACCTTCAGCGCGAGGGCGACGGCGCGCTGCGCCAGGCCGATCTTGAACGCGTTGTGCGCATACGGGTGCGCGCCGTCGAGCAGCAGCCGCGCCGCGTCGGCCGCGCTGTGCGCGCTCAGCGGCCGGCCTGCCAGCGCGCGTTCCGCCGCGGGCACGCGCCAGGGCTTGTGCGCAACGCCGCCCAGCGCGAGCCGGGCGCTGCGCACGAGCTTGCCGTCGAGGTCCAGCGCCGCGGCGACCGAGACCAGGGCGAAGGCAAAGCTGGAGCGGTCGCGCACCTTCAGGTAGTGCGCGTGGGCGGCGTAGGGCGAGGGCGGCAGTTCGATGGCGACGATCAGCTCGCCGGGGGCGAGCATGGTGTCGCATTGCGGGGTGTCGCCGGGCAGGCGATGGAAGTCGCCGATCGGGATGCGGCGCTCGCCGGTGGTGGCGCACACCACGATCACGGCCTCGAGCGCGGCCAGCGCCACGCACATGTCGGAAGGATGCACCGCGATGCAATGCTCGCTGGCGCCGAGGATGGCATGGATGCGGTTGATGCCGTCGCGCGCGCCGCAGCCCGAGCCGGGCTTGCGCTTGTTGCAGGCCGGGAAGCCCAGGTCATAGAAGTAATGGCAGCGGGTGCGCTGCAGCAGGTTGCCGCCCACCGTGGCCATATTGCGCAGCTGCCCGGACGCGCCCGACAGCAGCGCCTGCGCCAGCAGCGGATAGCGTTCGCGCACCAGCGCATGGTTGGCCGCATCGGTGTTGCTGGCCATCGCGCCCAGGCGCAGGCCGCCATCGGGCAGCGCCGTGACCTGGTCCAGCGGCAGCCGGCTGACATCGACCAGCAGCCGCGGCGCTTCCACGCCGGCCTTGACCAGGTCCAGCAGGTTGGTGCCGCCGGCCACATAGCGCGCGCCCGGCTGGCTCCCCAGGCGCATGGCCTCGTCGACCGAGCCCGGCCGTTCATAAGCGAAAGGATTCATACCGGCCCTAGCTGCCGTCGCCCTTGCCGCAAACGGCGCGGACCGCGGCGACGATATTGGGGTAAGCGCCGCAGCGGCACAGGTTGCCGCTCATGCGCTCGCGGATTTCGTCGTCGCCGAGCGGCAGCGGCGGCGCGCCCAGCGGCCGCAGCGCGCTGGCATGGCCGGCCTGCGCCTCGGCCAGCATGCCCACCGCCGAGCAGATCTGGCCGGGGGTGCAAAAGCCGCACTGCAGCGCGTCGTGGGTGACGAAGGCCTGCTGCATCGGGTGCAGCGTATCGCCGCTGGCCAGGCCTTCGATGGTGGTGATGTGGCGGCCTTCCTGCATCACCGCAAGCGTCAGGCAGGCGTTGATGCGGTGGCCGTCGACCAGCACCGTGCACGCGCCGCACTGGCCGCGGTCGCAGCCCTTCTTGGCCCCGGTCAGATGGAGGATTTCACGCAGCGCGTCGAGCAGCGTGCAGCGCGGTTCCAGCTGCAGGTTGCAGGGCTTGCCGTTGACATGGAGCGTGACTGCGCGGGTGGCCGCGCCTGGCGGGGCGGTGGTGCTGCAATGGGCCGGTACGTTGTCTTCGGACATGGGCGAGCCTTCTGTCGGCGTCCCGGCATGTCGTCAGAAGGCGCCGGGAATACCGGATGGCTGCAAGTTCAGTGCCGGGCAGCGCCCCGGCCATGGCGCCGTGGGCGCTACGGCTACGCGGCGGGGGCAAGCGTCAAAAACGCCACGCGGTGCGTGTAGAAATTACGCTGGGTGAATCCGCGCGCCACAAAACAAAAACGGCGCCCGAAGGCGCCGCCATGAGGCCGTGTGGAACCGGGTTCAGCCCTTGAGCACGCTGCCGATGGCCTTGGCCACGATGCCGACATTGCGCTCGTTCAGCCCGGCCACGCACATGCGGCCCGAGCGCAGCAGGTACACGCCGTGCTCCTCGCGCAGGCGCTCGGCCTGGTCGGCCGTCAGGCCGGTGTAGGTGAACATGCCGCGCTGGGTCAGGTAGCGCGACAGCGCCTCGCCGCTGACATGGTCGCGCAGATTGTGGTGGATGGCCTCGCGCATGCGCGCGATGCGGCCGCACATCTCGGCCAGTTCCTGTTCCCACAGCTGGCGCAGTTCGGGCGTGGTCAGCACTTTCGAGACCACGCGCGCGCCGTGCGTGGGCGGGTTGCTGTAGTTGGCGCGCACCGCGCCGGTCAGCTGGCCCAGCACGTTGGACGCCTCCGTCGCGGTGTTGCAGAACACGCTCAGGCCGCCGCAGCGCTCGCCGTACAGCGAGAAGTTCTTCGAGAACGAGTTGGCCACCAGGCAGGGCACGTCCTGCGCCACCAGTTCGCGGATGGCGAAGGCGTCGTCTTCCAGTCCGGCGCCGAAGCCCTGGTAGGCCATGTCGACGAACGGCAGCAGGTTGTTGGCCTTGAGCAGGGCGATCAGCTGGCGCCACTGGTCCTGGTTCAGGTCGACGCCGGTGGGGTTGTGGCAGCAGGCATGCAGCAGCACGATGCTGCCGGCCGGGATCGCGCGCAGTGCATCGATCATGGCGTCGAACTTGAGGCCGCCGGTGGCATCATCATAGTACGGGTAGGTGTTGACGGTGAAGCCGGCGCGCTCGAACACCACGCGGTGGTTTTCCCAGCTGGGGTCGCTGATCCACACCTGCGCCTGCGGATAGTAGCGCTTGAGGAAATCGGCACCCACGCGCAGCGCGCCCGAGCCGCCCAGCGTCTGCAGCGTGGCGATACGGCCGGCGGCGCGCGCCGGCGAATCCTCGCCGAACACCAGCGCCTGCACGGCATTGCGGTAGGCCGCCAGGCCCGACATCGGCAGGTAGGGGCGCGGACCCATGTCGGCCAGCAGCGCGGCCTCGGCCTGCGCCACGGCCTGCATCACCGGCAGGCGGCCGTCGTCGTCGAAGTAGATGCCGATGCTGAGGTTGACCTTGTCGGTGCGCGGGTCACGCTGGAAGTCCTCGTTGAGCGAGAGGATCGGATCGCCGGGAAAGGCCTCGATGTGTGCGAACATGGGATGCGATGGAGTTGGGTCGGGGGCGGCTGCCGCGGCGCAAGGCGCCGCGCAGCCTGGATTTTAACCGGCGGCGCCCGCAGGCTGTAGGCGCCAGCCTGGCTGGGGGCTGGTCAGCGCAGCTGCTGCGCGGCCACGCCGGCTTGCAGCGCGGCGCCGGCCTTCTTCTGGCGCACCAGGTAGCTCACGCCGAGCACCAGCAGCCACACCGGGATCAGGTACACCGAGAGGCGCAGGCCTTCAGTCAGGTACATCACCACCAGGATGCCGGCCAGGAACACCAGGCACAGGTAGTTGGTCAGCGGATAGCCCCAGCTCTGGAACCCCGTGGCCTGGCCGGCCTTGCGCTTGTCGGCGCGGAACTTCAGGTGGATCAGGCTGATCATGGCCCAGTTGATGATCAGCGCCGACACCACCAGCCCCATCAGCAGCTCGAAGGCCTTGCCTGGCATGAAGTAGTTGATCACCACGCAGGCCGCGGTGGCCACGGCCGAGAACGCCAGCGCCGTCAGCGGGATGCCGCGCTGGTTGACCTTGAGCAGCGCCTTGGGCGCGTTGCCCTGCTTGGCCAGGCCGTACAGCATGCGGCTGTTGCAGTACACGCCGCTGTTGTAGACCGACAGCGCCGCGGTCAGCACCACCACGTTCAGCACGTTGGCCACCCAGTTGCTGTTCAGCGCGTGGAAGATCAGCACGAACGGGCTGCCGCCGGTGACCACGTTCTCCCACGGGTACAGCGACAGCAGCACGGCCAGCGCGCCCACGTAGAAGATCAGGATGCGGTAGATGACCTGGTTGGTGGCCTTGGGGATGGTCTTCTCGGGCGAGTCCGCCTCGGCCGCGGTGATGCCCACCAGCTCCAGGCCGCCGAACGAGAACATGATCACCGCCATCGCCATCACCAGACCGCCCATGCCGTTGGGGAAGAAGCCGCCGTGCTGCCACAGGTTGGCCACGCTGGCCTGCGGGCCGGCATTGCCGGACATCAGCAGGTAGCCGCCGAAGCCGATCATGCCGATGATCGCCGCGACCTTGATGATCGAGAACCAGAATTCCATCTCGCCGAAGGACTTCACGCTCGCCAGGTTGATCGCGTTGATGATGACGAAGAACGCCAGTGCCGAGACCCAGGTGGGGATCTCCGGCCACCAGTACTGCACGTAGATGCCGACCGCGGAGAGCTCAGCCATGCTCACCAGGATGTACAGCACCCAGTAGTTCCATCCCGACAGGAAGCCGGCGAAATGGCCGCAGTACTTGTCGGCAAAGTAGCTGAACGAGCCGGCGACGGGCTCGTCCACCACCATCTCGCCGAGCTGGCGCATGATGAAGAACGCCACGATGCCGGCGATCGCATAGCCCAGCAGGACCGAAGGCCCCGCCATCTTGATGGTCTGGGCGATGCCCAGGAAAAGTCCGGTGCCGATGGCGCCACCCAGAGCGATCAGCTGGATGTGCCGGTTCTTCAGCCCGCGCTTGAGCGAGCCGTCGTTATTGCTGGAATGCATGCAGTGTGTCCTCTACCCATTCTCATGGAATGCGGGCCCGCGTCTCTGGCTGTTGTCTGAGTCGGACGCTTGGGCCTGGGGGTCGTCGCCGCGCGCGCGGCAGGGTGTCTGCCGCGCGGGGCGTGCGCGTTGCCGGACCGGCGCACCGACGAAGGCGGCCGAGACCGGTCAGGGGCAGGTCGATGCCGGTCAGGCCTCGACCTTGAGCGTGCCGCGTTCGATCTGGTCGCGTTCCAGCGACTCGAACAGTGCCTTGAAGTTGCCTTCGCCGAAGCCTTCGTCGCCCTGGCGCTGGATGAACTCGAAGAACACCGGGCCGAGCGCGGTCTTGGAGAAGATCTGCAGCAGCAGACGGGGCTTGCCGCCTTCGGTGGTGCCGTCCAGCAGGATGCCGCGCGACTTCAGTTGCTCGACGGGCTGGCCGTGGCCGGGCAGGCGGGTGTCGAGCGCCTCGTAGTAGTAGTCGTTCGGCGCGGTCATCAGCGGCACGCCGGCCAGTTGCAGGCGGTCGATGACCTCGATCAGGTTGTCGGTCAGGAAGGCGATGTGCTGGATGCCCTCGCCGTTGAAGGCCATCAGGAACTCTTCGATCTGGCCGGCGCCCTTGGACGATTCCTCGTTCAGCGGAATGCGGATTTTACCATCCGGCGCGGTCATGGCCTTGGAGGCCAGGCCGGTGTATTCGCCCTGGATATCGAAGTAGCGGATTTCGCGGAAATTGAACAGCTTTTCGTAGAAATTGGCCCAATAAGCCATGCGGCCGCGGTAGACGTTGTGGGTCAGGTGGTCGATCAGCTTGAGGCCGTGGCCGACCGGGTGGCGGTCGACGCCCTCGATGAACTCGAAGTCGATGTCATAGATCGACTTGCCTTCCTCGAAGCGGTCGATCAGGTACAGCGGCGCGCCGCCGATGCCCTTGATCGCCGGCAGGCGCAGCTCCATCGGGCCGGTCGGGATCTCGACCGGCTGCGCGCCCAGCGCCAGCGCGCGGGCGTAGGCCTTGTGCGAATCCTTGACGCGGAAAGCCATGCCGCAGGCGCTCGGGCCGTGCTCGGCGGCAAAGTAGGCGGCGTGGCTGTGCGGCTCGCGGTTGACGATGAAGTTCACTTCGCCCTGGCGGTACAGCACCACGTCCTTGGAGCGGTGCTTTGCCACCAGCGTGAAGCCCATCTGCTCGAACAGCGGCTCAAGCAGGTCGGGGGTAGGCGAGGCGAATTCCACGAATTCGAAGCCCATCAGCTGCATCGGATTGTCAAACAGGTCGGCCATGGCTTTCTCGGTAAGAACGTAGGGGCGGGAAATAATATTGTGGCTTCAGCACTTGCTTGCGCAGTCGCGCCGGGGCCAGCCGGCTCGGCACCGGACCCCTGTCTGCAGGGGTTTGCGGTGCGCTTGCTTGGGATGCAGTGTATATTCGGGGCGGCAAAATTGGATTTCGTAAAACAGGCAGGGAAACCCTAGATTATGAAATCTGATTTCCTGAATGCGTAAGATGAGGAAACCAAAGTGCAATCAATCGAGCTGGACCGCACCGATCGCCGCTTGCTCGGGGTGCTGCAGGAGAACGGGCGGGCATCCAACCTGGAACTGGCCGAGGCCATCGCGCTGTCGCCAGCGCAGACCTTGCGGCGCCACCGCCGGCTGGAAGAAGCGGGGCTGGTCAAGCGCTATGAGGCGCGGCTGGACGCCGCGGCGCTGGGTTTCGGCGTGGTGGCCTTTATCCACGTCACGATGGAGCGCGGGCATATCCGCGACCTTTCCAACTTCAAGCGCCTGGTGGCGGAACTGGCGCAGATCCAGGAGTGCTTCTCGGTGACGGGCGATATCGACTACGTGCTGAAGGTGGTCGCGCGCGACCTGAAATCGCTGTCGGATTTCCTGCTGGATACGCTGATGCGCATTCCCGGCGTCAGCGGCGTGAAATCGAGCGTGTGCCTGGACGAGATCAAGTGCACCAGCGCGGTGCCGATGGAGCCCTGAAGCGGACCGGTCAGCCCTCGGGCAGATCGGTGCGGTCGCACTGCACGTTCATCGCGCGGCAGACCGCGCACCACGATGCCCGCGCGCCGGGCGGGGCCTCGCAGCGGGAGCCGTCGCCGCTCACCGCGCCGGTGAACGGTGCCGGATCTTGCCCGTGGGCGGGGGCGGTTGGTCCCGGCTCCGGTGCGCTGGACGGCAGAGGCCGGCCGCCGCACGCCTGCGACACGGCGGTATCCAGGGCCTGCAGGCCCACCGGCTTGACCACCACGGCGTCCATGCCCGCCGCCAGCGCTGCGGCGTGATCGCCGGCGACGGCACTGGCGGTGCAACCGACGATGGGCACGCAGCGGTCGGCGTTGTCGCGGGCCCGCACCGCGCGCGTGAAGGCGAGGCCGTCCATCACTGGCATGGCGCAGTCGCAAACGATCACGTCGAAGCTGCCGCGGTCCATCACGGCCAGGGCTTCGCGGCCATCGCAAGCCGTGCTCACGCGGTGGCCCAGGTGTTCCAGCTGGCGCTGCAGCAGCAGGCGGTTGGGGGCGTGGTCGTCGATCACCAGGATGCTGGCGTTGCGCCGCGGGCAACCCGCCATGGGCAACGGCCGCACCGGCTCGGCTGGTTCGGCCGGCTGTGGCGCGCTGGCGATGGCCAGCGGCAGCGACACCGCCACGCGCGTGCCCCGGCCCGGCTCGCTGGTCAGCGTGATGCGCCCGCCCATGGCCGTGGCCAGGCGCCGGCAGATCGCCAGCCCCAGCCCGGTGCCGCCGGCGTGGGTGCGCGCGCAGCCGTGCACCTGCTCGAACGGCTGGAACAGCCGGGCCTGCGCCTCGAGGGGAATGCCGATGCCGGTGTCGGAAACGGTCAGCCCGACGTGCTGAACGCCGTCGCAGGGCGCCTGCGCGTCCAGGCTGACGTGAACCGTGCCGCTGTCGGTAAAGCGCACCGCATTGGACACCAGGTTGGCCAGGATCTGCCGGAAGCGCAGCGCGTCGACCTGATGCAGCGGCGCCAGCGCGGCGCTGACGCCGCTGGTCAGGGTCAGGCCTTTTTGCGCGGCCACGGGTCCGAAGATCAGCAGGGTATCGTCGACCAGCGCTGACAAAGACGCGGGCGCCGGATGGATGCTGAACTTGCCCGCCTCCAGCTTGGACAGGTCGAGGATGTCATCGATCAGCGCCAGCAGCCCCAGTGCCGACTTGTGCGCGGTGACCAGCTGCAGCCGCTGCCCGTCGGGCAACTGGCTTTGCGCCAGCGTCAGCTCGAGCATGCCGGTGATGGCATTCATCGGCGTGCGGATCTCGTGGCTGACCGAGGCCAGGAACGCGGACTTGGCGCGGTTGGCGGCTTCGGCCTCGGTCTTGGCCTGGGCCAGCTCGGCCAGCATCTGGTGGCGCTCGGTCAGGTCGACGCAGCCGCCGGCCAGGCCCTTGACGGTGCCGTCGGCGCCGCGCAGCGGGGTCAGCCAGTTCAGCACATGCAAGGTGCGGTCGCCCAGGCGCAGGCATCGGTCCGCGCGCAGCGGCGCGCCGTCCTCGATGACCTGGCGGTAGTCGTGCGCCAGTTCGGCCATGTCGGTGGCAAGGGGGTGTGCCGACAGCACGGCGTCCAGGGGCTGTCCCAGCAGGCTGGCGCGCGTGGCGCCCAGCAGTTCCTCATAGCCGCGGTTGCAGGCGATGAGCCGCAACGCGGCATCGCGCAGGTAGACAGGCTGCGGAATGCCGTCAAGCAGCGCGGTCTGGATGGCAACGCAGTCTTGCAGGGCGGTTTCGGCGGCACGGCGCCGGCGCATCTCGCGGTACAGCGCAATGATCCAGGCCAGCAGGCAGGGCGTGAGCGCACACAGGATGGCGGTGCACCAGCCCAGCAGATGCGCATGGGCGGCCGCTGCCGGCGCCTGGCCGGGCGCTGGCATGGTTGCTGCCATCGCAGCGGTCACCGTGCCAGGAGACAGGAAGATGGCCCGGGCCAGCGCGCACGCGGGTATCCGCGCAAGCGCGGTCGGGCCGCCCCGTGCCTTGGCCCGGGCAGGTTGGGTGGGGTCGACAGCAGCACGAAGCGGGCGCGTGATGGCGGGTGGCGAAGCAGAGGAGGGTGGACGGAGCGGCAAGCGGTTTGGCGAGGTCAGTGAACTGTCTTCACTCTAGGGGCGCGGACCCGTCATCTCATTAGGACGAATCTGAAATTGATACGGAAATTTCGAAATCGCGGGCACCTTGCCGTCCGTCGCGCCACATATGGAACACAATCTGGGCCCGCTTGCGGCGCGATCGGAAGCATGGCTGCGATGCTGGAATGCCGGCACGTTTGCGGTGCATCACATGAACGGCACCGCCGCTATGGCAAGCGCGGCCTTTCGGAAGAAACCACCCGTGCGTCGGAAATTTCTGGTTTCGTAAGGCGCTAAGGCTTAGCACAATGATGTGCCCGGTCGCGCGGAAAACGTGATCTTTGCAACGGAGTACAGTTTGACCACAATCCTGATCGTCGATGACCACCCGCCCGTGCGCGCCGTACTCAAGACGCACTTTTCCCAGGTGCTGGGCGTCACCCACGTGCTCGAGGCAGACAATGGCCAGGCAGCCATCGAGATCGTGCGGCAATACATGCCCGACGTGGTCATCCTGGATCTGGATATTCCCAAAATCAACGGCCTCGACGTGATTCCGCGCCTCAAGGCCAGCCATCCCACGGTGCGTATCCTGGTGATCTCGGGCCAGGACCAGAACGCCTTCGCCCCGCGCGCGCGCCATGCCGGCGCCCACGGCTTTGTCAGCAAGACGCAGGAACTGGCCGAAATCGTGCGGTGCACGGAGTCGGTGCTGGCGGGCTATACGGTGATGCCGGAGATCGACCACGGCAAATCCGGGCTGGCTGATGAAGCCGAGCGCCTGGCCTCGCTGTCGGACAAGGAACTGGTGGTCATGCAGATGCTGGCCAAGGGCATGTCGAACAAGGAAATCGGGCAGGTCCTGTTTATATCCAACAAGACCGTGAGCACGCACAAGACCCGGGTAATGGAAAAACTGGGCGCGAAATCGATCGTCGACGTCATCGATTTTGCGCGGCGCCACCATATTGCGGTGGGATAGCGTGGACGCGGCCGAAGCGCAGTCCCGCCCCAAGGCCTTGTTGCTGGCACCCGCCGGCGACCCGGGCTGGTTGGCGGATGCCGCGCGGATCCTGCGCCGACTCGGCTTTGTAGTGCAGATCGAGGTGGGTGCGCGGAAGGCAGATATGGCCGCCGAGGTCGAACTGGTGATGGCGAGTGCCGCCGCCGGCGTGCCTTCCTCGCTGATGCACGCATGGCGTGCCCGCGGCGCCCTTTGCGCGGTGGTGTTGCCGCCGGGCGCGGTACCGACGGCTGGCGCAGACGCCGGCGTGGCCACTCTGCCCGCGCCAGTCACCGAAGCGACCTTGCTGGCCATGCTGGCCGGCCAGCACTACGTGGCGCTGTCCGCGCGCGAGGCCGCCGGCATCGGCGAGGCCATTGCCGCGCAGACCTTCGGCAATCCGGCATTCGCCATGGAACTGCTGCAGGCGCTGGTGAGTTCGACCCGCGATGACCTGGCGCTACTGCGCCAGGCCGGGCCCGAGCTGGAGACGGTACGGGGCGTCGCGCACCGCCTCAAGGCCTCCGCTCACTATGTCGGCTGCCATGCGCTGCGGCTGACGGCGCAGCGGCTCGAACATGCCGCGCGCGATGGCGATGCAGCCACGGCCGCAGCGCTGGCCGCGATCGTGGCGCCAACCGCGGCACGGCTGCTCGGGCTGCTGGCCAGCCTGTCTCCCGCCAAGCGTTCCGATAACGCCCCCCAAACATAGCACAGCGGGAATACACCGAATTGGCGCGATGCCGGCGCTTGATTATTCTGGTGCATTGAATGGAAACAAGGCATGCATTATTGATTATCAAGAATAAAGCGCGTCGATTTATTTTGCTCGACACTGATTGAATGCCGGATGCTGCCAGGCCTCTGCCGGCAGCGGCTTCAGGCATGTACGGGGAGGAGGGCAGGGATGGCCCATATCATGGCGTCAATGCCGGATTCGGCGGTCTATTTCCACCTGGCCGCGGTGGTGCTGCTGTTGCTGGGGCTGGCCGCGTTCCGCGCGGTGGCTTATGTCATGGCCTCGCCGCATGGGCGCCTGGCGCGTGCCCGGCGCATGCTGCTGGTCAGCGCCGGCCGCGTGCTGGCGGTCGGCGCGATCTGGACCGCCATCGCCTATGGCCACGGCGTTACCGAGCGGGCCGGCGCGCACAACTGCCGCCGGGTGCCGACGGTCGATGCCGCGGCGCGCTACGCCGCCGAATACTGCTACCTGGGCGGCGAGCGGATCTTGCTGCGGATCTACGGCGCCGAACGCGGCCAGGTGCTGGCCCATCGCACCTTCACCAGTACCGGGCCGGTGCGGCTCAGCTGGGACGGGCACGCCGTGGTGTTCGATCCGGCCGCGCCGGGCCGCAAGGGCCGGCTGGCATTGCCGCCCGCGCTGCACGACCGGCTGCTGGCGCGGCTGCCCTGAGCGTGCAGGTCATCGCGCAGCTCAGGGGGCGGGCTAGCGCGGCAGCGCCAGCATGCGGGCCAGCACCGCGTCCAGGCCGTCGGGCCGCGGCAGCTGCGCGATCAGCCAGCGCACGGCGTCGGACAGCTGCTGCGCGTCGTAGTCCGGCGCAAAGCTGTGCAGGGTGGCGCCGTGCAGGAAGCAACGCAGCGCCAGCCATTCCGGCTCGGGCGGTGCGTCCGGCGGCTGGCCGAACAGCCGCTGCGGCACTGCCGCCAGCGGTTCGTGCACCGCGCGGGCAAGACGGATGTCGCCCCGCGTTGCCATCCACACCTCCAGGATCGCCAGCGATGCATGCCGTTGCGGCCGGTTTGCCAGCACATGCAGCATCAGGTGCATGCGTAGTGGCGGGCCCAGTGGCCCGAGCGCTGCCAGGCGGTCGGCTTCGCGCTCCAGCAGCGACTTCAGCATGGCCGGCAGCAGGTCGTAGCGCCCTTCCGGAAAGTGGTGGCGCAGCGAGCCGCGGCTGGTGCCCGCCAGCTCGCACACGCGCGCCTCGGAAAAGGCCGCGTAGCCTTGCTCGATGAGCAGGGTCGCGGCGGCTTCGATCAGGGACTGGCGGGTACTGGCGCTGCGTTCGGCTTGGCTGGGCATGGGCCGGATTGTAGCAACGGCGCGGCGGCGGCTTGCCATCCCCGCGGTACTGCGGCGCTTCGATCCATCCGGCAATGCAGGCCGGCGCAGTGGAGTCGCGGCGGTGAACCCGCCCGTCAGTGCGGGGCTGCCGCCGGAATGTCGGCACTGCAGCTCGGTGCCGTCTCGTCATGCGAATGGGGGGCGAGGGCGCCGGGGATGCGCGGAGTGTCGAGGCCCTTGCCGCGCAGCCACTCGGCCGTGGTGGCGGCGGCGCGATCGATCAGTTCGCCGCAGCGGGAGTAATCGTAGGGCGAGATATCGAGCGGGCACAGCGGCGGCACCACGCTGATCTGCGCCTGGCTGGCGAAGTGCTGCAGATCGTGCACCAACTGGCGCGCCACCAGCAGCGAGAGCGCGTTGAACGCATGCTCCAGCGCACCGCGCGGCGGGCGGCGCTCGGCGCAGGTAAAGCCCGCCGGCAGCACGATCACACGGGTGGCACCGAGGCCGATCGCGGTCGAAACCGGCGTATTGTTGGCCACGCCGCCGTCGATCAGGGTACGGCCCGCCAACTGCACCGGCGGGAACACCCCGGGAATGGCGGCGCTGGCCAGCACCGCGTCGACGATGCTGCCGCTGGACAGCACCACTTCGTCGCCGCTGTGCATGTCGGTCGCCACTACGTGCAGCGGCAGTTCGGCGGCCTCGAGGTTGCGCGGCCCGAAATGCCGCCCCAGCAGGCTGCGCAAACCCGTTGGCTCCACCAGGTGGCCGCGGGCACCGCCGAACATGCTCCAGACACTGCGCCAGCTCCACGGCAGGATGTCCGTGCGCCGGATCGCACGCCACAGCGAGTCGAGCCGCTGCGCGCCTTCCACGCCGGGGTTACAGGCAAAGTAGGCGCCGTTGATGGCCCCGGCCGACGCGCCGATCACGATGTCCGGCGATACGCCCCAGGCCGCAAGTTCACGCAGCATCCCGACCTGGATCGCTCCCAGGCTTCCGCCGCCGGCGAATACAAAGGCTGTCTTGTCCATGGCTGCGGCGGTCTCCCCCTGGCTTGTCGGCGTCCTGTGCAAAAGGATAGGCGACGTACGGGCCATCCGACAGTTCGGCCTGGCCACCGCGGCAGGCGTGTTTTTTTGTTTATTAGTGCAATTAACTGCCTTGAGTTTGCCCCGCCCGTTGACCTGGTTGCCAAGGGACGGGGCAGAGCGTCGAGCGGGGTGGTGGTGCCGGGAATCAGCCGAGAAACTCGTCGGCGGAGATCCCGAGCTGCGCGGCCATGTGTTCGACCAGGCCTTGCAGCCTTGCCACTTTTTCAGTCAGGGCCTGCTGCTCGGCGCGCAACTGTTCCAGTTCCGCCGACGGTGCGGCGTCGCCGTCGGCGGCACGCCCGCTGTCTTCGTCGGCCGCGGCGGCGCTGGCCTCGCCGCTCAGCAGATGCATCCAGCGGTTTTCGCGCGCACCGGGGGCGCGCGGCAACCGAACCACGCGCGGGGGCGTTTGGCTGGCCAGCTCGTCGAGGAAGGCCTCGACCGAGGAGATGTCGGCAAAGCTGTGCAGGCGCGCGGAATTCAGGCGCAGTTCCGCGGCGGTCTGCGGGCCGCGCAGCAGCAACATCGCCAGCAGCGCGACCGACTGGCTCGGCACGCCGAGCGCGCGCTGCATGTTGTGCTCGAAGCGCGGCACGCGGCTGCTGCTGCCTTCGAACACCAGGCTCAGGCCCTTGAGGCCGTCGATCGCCTCCAGGATCTCGGCCTCGCTGACGTTCATCACCGGGGCGCGCGCGGTCTTCTGGTTGCAGCCGGAAGCCAGCGCGTTGAGCGACAGAGGGTAGGTATCGGGTACGGTGTGCTGCTTTTCGACCAGCACGCCAAGCACGCGGCCCTCGACGGGCGTAAGCGGGCGCAATGCCGGGCGCGCGGGACGGTCGCTGGACGGGGTCGGATCGGATTCAGGGGTGGATGGCATCAAGTCTTCAGTATTCTGACAGTGGCGGCGCGGGCACAGGCTTGCCGGAGCGCCGAGGCGAACATTCAATCCCAAGCCGGCGCAATGCGCAACTGCCGGCGCCGGGGCCCTCGCTTTCCGCCTCGCGCCGTCTACTATCGATAAGCCGCGCCGCGGCAGCCGGGATACGGGCGATCCGGCGGATACCGATGTCATCACGGAGGCAGCATGGCGAACTCGCAGGCGCAGGCAGTGGCGGCCGAGGCGGAGCCGGGAGCAGAGGCCGGTGGCGGGCTGGAGGCACCGTACTCCACGCTGGAATCACGCTGGCACCAGATGTTCCCGCAACTGACCGCCGACGAGATGGCGCGCGTGCGCCGCTTCGGCACGCCGCAGAGCTGGCGCGCGGGCGAGAAGCTGTTTGCCATCGGCGAGGCCGGGCGCGGCATGTACCTGGTCACCAGCGGCCGCGTACGCGTGATGCGGCGCGATGGCCTGGGGCGCGAACACCAGATCACCGAGCAGGGTGCCGGCCACTTCCTGGCCGAGGTGGGTACCCTTGCCGGCCGGCCCGCGCTGGTCGACGGCGTCGCGGTCACCGAGACCCACGGCTACGTGATCATGCCGGACCGGCTGCGTGCGCTGCTGGTGGCCGAGGCCGAACTGGGCGAGCGCATCATGCGCGCGCTGATCCTGCGCCGCGTCGGTCTGATCGAGTTCGGCAGCGGCCCGGTGCTGGTGGGGCACGGCACCGAGCCGCAACTGCTGGCGCTGCAGGCCTTCCTGCGGCGCAACGGCTATCCGCATACCGTCATCGATATCGACGCCGACCGCGACTGTTCGCTGCTGCTCGACTACGCCAACGCGCCCGCGAGTGACTTTCCGCTGGTGATCTGCGCCGACGGCCGCGTGCTGCGCGCCCCGGACGAGGGGCAGCTGGCGTCGTGCCTCGGCCTGCTGCCGGAGTTCGACCCCGACCACGTCTATGACGTGGTGGTGGTCGGTGCCGGGCCGGCGGGGCTGGCGACGGCGGTCTATGCCGCGTCCGAAGGCCTGTCGGTGGCGGTGATCGATTGCCGCTCGCCGGGCGGGCAGGCGGGCGCGAGCGCGCGCATCGAGAACTACCTGGGCTTCCCGACCGGCATCTCCGGACAGGCGCTGGCCGGGCGCGCGTTCGTGCAGGCGCTCAAGTTCGGCGCGCACATCGCGATTCCGCTGGAGGTGAAGGCATTGCACTGCGGAGACGACCCGATCCGGCTGGAGCTGGCCGACGGCCGCATGGTGCCGACCCACACCGTGGTGATCGCCACCGGCGCGCAGTACCGCCGCCCCGACATCGCCGCGCTCGAGCATTTCGAAGGCCGCGGGGTGTACTACTGGGCCTCGCCGGTGGAAGCCAAGCTGTGCAAGAACGAGCCGGCGATGCTGGTGGGCGGCGGCAATTCGGCCGGGCAGGCGGCGGTGTTCCTGGCCTCGCATGCGGCGCACGTGCATATGCTGGTGCGCGGCCCGGGCCTGGCCGCCACCATGTCGCGCTACCTCATCGACCGCATCGCCGGGCTGCCGAACATCACGCTGCATACCCATGCCCAGATCAGCGCGCTGGACGGCGACGGCTGGCTCAGCGCGGTGCAATACGATTGCCGCGCCGAGCATCCCGCTCCGGTCACCATGGCGGTGCGGCACCTGTTCCTGTTCATCGGCGCCGACCCGAATGCGGCGTGGCTGCGCACCTGCCATGTCGAGGTCGATGACAAGGGCTTCGTGCGCACCGGTGGCGGCGCGCTGGGCTGCGCGTCGGCGGTGCCGTATCCGCTGCAGACCAGCGTGCCGGGGGTGTTCGCCATCGGCGACGTGCGCGCGGGATCGACCAAGCGCGTTGCCGCCGCGGTTGGCGAAGGCGCGGCGGTGGTGGCGCAGATCCACGATTACCTGGCAAAGATCCAGGCGCCCGCTTTGCGCTGAGCGGCGCGCGGCTTCAGCCCTGCGCCTCGCGCTCCAGCAGTTCACGCTTGCGCGCCACGCCCCAGCGATAGCCCGACAGGTCGCCGTCGCTGCGCACCACGCGATGGCAGGGAATCGCCACCGCCAGGTGGTTGGCCGCGCAGGCCTGCGCCACCGCGCGCACCGCGCGCGGCGCGCCGATGCGAGCCGCGATCTCGGCGTAGCTGGCGGTGCTGCCGGCCGGGATTTCACGCAACGCTTGCCATACGCGCTGCTGGAAGGCGGTGCCGCGCACGTCCAGCGGCAGTGCCAGGCCGATCGAAGGCGCTTCGATCAGGCCCACCACCTGCGCCACCAACTGCTCGAACTGCGCGTCGCCGCCGATCAGGTTGGCACGCGGGAAGCGGTCCTGCAGGTCTTGCAGCAGCGCTTGCGGATCGTCGCCCAGCAGGATCGCGCACACGCCGCGCTGGCTCTGCGCCACCAGGATCGCGCCCAGCGAGCATTGCCCGATGGCAAAGCGGATATCGATGTCGGCGCCGCCGGCGCGGTAGCGCGATGGGGTCATGCCGAGCACGGCGTCTGAGGCCTCGTAGAAGCGGCTGTTGGAGCCGAACCCGGCATCGTAGATGGCCTCGGTCACGGAGTCGCTGGTTTCCAGTTGCTGGCGCAGTTTCCTGGCCCGATGCGCGGTGGCGTACGCGCGCGGGGTCAGGCCGGTGGCGCTCTTGAACAGGCGGTGGAAGTGGTAGGGGCTGATGCCCGCGGCGCTGGCCAGCTGCGGCAGCGTGGGCACGGCGTCGGCGGCCTCGATGCGGCGGCAGGCCTCGGCCACCATGGCCGCGTGCCGTGCCGCCAGCGCAGGCGGCGTCGCACGACGGCTGGGCCGGTAGCCGGCGGCTTCGGCCGCGGCGGCGTTGTCGAAGAACTCGACATTGGCCGGATGCGGCAGGCGCGACGGGCTGCTCGGCAGGCAATACACGCCCGTGGTCCTGACCGCATAGACGAAGTCGCGGTCGGCGCCAGGGTCGCGCGCAAGCACGCGCGCCCAGCGCGGATCCTGTTCGACCTGGGTGGCTTCGGCCGCTTGTGCGGAACGGATGGATCGGTTCATGGATGCCTCACGTAGCGTCGTGGAAGATGATGCCGAGCGTGTAGCGCTGTCCGGCATGCAACCGGCTGACGCCATGCCGCAGATTGACGCGATAGCTGCCGCGGCTGCCCTGCACCGGCCGCTGGCTGACCGCGAACACCACGGCATCGCCCTGGCGCAACGTCACCACCTCGGCCCGAGACTGCATGCGCGGGCGCTGCTCGGTCAGCACGAACTCGCCGCCGGTAAAGTCGCGGCCGGGCTCGGAGAGCAGCACCGCGACCTGCAGCGGGAACACGTGCTCGCCGTACAGGTCCTGGTGCAGGCAGTTGTAGTCGCCCGGGCCGTAGCGCAGCAGCAAGGGCGTCGGCCGCGACTGCCCGGCGTGGTGGCAGCGCGCGATGAAGTCCGGGTGCGCCGCGGGATAACGGACGTCGATGCCCATCGCGGCATTCCAGCGGTTGGCCACCGGCACCAGGTGCGGGTAGAGCGCCGCGCGCAGTGCGGCGACCAGGCCGGGCAGGGGATAGCGGAAGTACTTGTATTCACCCTGGCCAAAGCCGTGCCGGCGCATTTCGATGCGCGAGCGGTAAAGCGCGTCGTTGCCATAGCCGGCGGCCAGCGCATCGCATTCGTCGGCGGACAAGAGGCCGGGGATGGCGGCGCAGCCGAAGTCATCGAGCTCGCGCTCGACCGCGGCCCAGTCGATGCCATCGACCCGGGTTGGCACATCCGCCTCATGCCGCCGCCCGACAGCCGCGCCACGTGGCTGTGGAACCGGCCGGCGCGGCCCGGCGACTGCCATTGCTGGCTGCTGAATCTGGCTGGTGCCCACTGCGAATCTCCTGTCCTGTGCTTGCATGGTGACAACTTTAGGCCTGGCCCGTGCGCAGCACACTCCGGGTCTTGCTTTTGAATTTCGTCAACCATCCTGCCTTGACAAGACAGATCTGTCTACCAATAATGAGACAGGTCTGTATCCACGCTGTTGTTTTCCCCAACCCCAATGTCTGATCCCGCAAGGAGCTCTGATGTCCACACCCATTGAAACCCGTCCGCCGCTGCCGCCGTTTACCGGCGAATCCGCTATCGCGAAGGTCCGCGCGGCCGAGGATGGCTGGAACAGCCGCGACCCGGAACGCGTGGCGCTGGCCTATACCGTCGACAGCGCCTGGCGCAACCGCGCCGAGTTCGTCAACGGCCGCACCGATATCGTCGCCTTCCTGCAGCGCAAATGGCAGAAGGAGCTGGATTACCGCCTGATCAAGGAGCTATGGGTGCACGAGGAGAACCGCATCGCCGTGCGCTTTGCCTATGAATGGCATGACGATTCCGGCAACTGGTACCGGTCATATGGCAACGAGAACTGGGAATTCGATGAGGCGGGGCTGATGCGCAGGCGCTTTGCCTGCATCAACGATGCGCCGATCCGGTCAGAGGACCGCAAGTTCCACTGGCCGCTGGGCCGGCGCCCGGATGGGCATCCGGGCTTGAGCGAGCTGGGGCTGTAATGAATTTTGCCCCTCTCCCGCGCGCGGGACAGGGGCAAAAACGAAAGGCCGGCTTACTGCATCTTGTCCAGGTTGCCGATCCGCACCAGCATCTCGGTGAACATCTGCATATCGAGATTGAGGTCGGCCACTTCCTTGTACTCGCGCGCGTTGTGCGCGGTGTACTTCTTGCCCGGCATGGCCGGCCCGAAGTTGATGGCGTTGGGCATCAGCTTGGCGGTGGTGCTGCCGGCGGTGGAGACCGGCTTGGCTTCGAGCCCGGTGGTGTCGCCAAAGATGTTAAGCAGCGTGGACAACCACGCGCCCTTCGGATCGCGCGCCATCCAGTTGCCCTGGTCGTACTTGATCTCGACCGGCCCATGGGTGGCGGCCCAGCCGAAAATGCGCTTGGTGATCTTGCCGCCCAGCTCGTCCGGCGTGCGCCCGCGCGGCATGCGCACGTTGGTGACCACATCGACGTACTCGCCGCGCTCGCGCACCAGCGTGGGCGACATGGTGAGCGGGCCCATGAACGGATCGCGGTAGGCCACGTCCATGCGGTTGCCCAGGTAGTCCAGGCCGTACAGGTCGTTCAGGTAGCGGACCGCGTTCAGGTAGTGGTTTTCGGCAAAGCGCACGCCGCTGGCCTGCAGGAACAGCGCCAGCCGCGGCAGCGGGTTCACGCCTTCTTCGGGCCGCGAGCCGTGCGCCGAGGCGCCGGTGACCTTGACCTCGACATCGTTGCCGGCGCGCTTGACCTCGATCGAGAACTTGCCGCGCGGCGTGTAGCGGCGCACGAACTCGGCGCGCGCCTGTTCGAGCGCTGCGGCCACCGCGGCGGGATCGCCGCCGGCGATGCGCGCGGTGGCGGTTTCGGGAATGGCGTTGGCCGAGGCCGCGCCGCGCATCGCGACGATCGCCGGGCCCTTGCTGTCGGCCTGGCTGGGCGCGCGCTTGTCGTCGGCCGCCTTGATGCCGAACGAGACGGTCAGCGTGCCCGCGCCTTTCTCGGCCACTACGGCCGGATACTTGCTGTCGAGCACGACGTTGTACTCGGGCAGCGTAGTGTGCTGGCGGTAGTACTTCATGCCGTCGCCACCGGTTTCCTCGGTGGTCTCGATCATCAGCCGGATGCTGCGCTCGAGCGGCACGCCGCTTTCCTTGACGCTCTTCATCGCGTACAGCACCGCCGCGATCGAGCCCTTGTCGTCGATGGTGCCGCGCCCGTACAGCAGGTCGCCGATGCGCGTCATGCGGAACGGGTCAAGCCTGGTGCCGTCGTCCAGCACCCATTCCTCGGCCACCGCCGGCACCACGTCGGCGTGGGTCAGGATGCCGAAGGTGTCCTTGCCGCCGCCGGGCAGGGTCACCTCGAACACGCGGTTATCGACATTGCGATAGGCCAGCCCGAACTCGCGCGCCATGCCTTCGATCATCCTGCCGAACTCGATGATGGCGGGATTCTCGTGCTGGGCGATCTTTTCCTCGCGCACGGTGCGCAGCGCCACCATCTTGCCGAGCACGTCGATGGCCGCGGCCTCGTTGCGCAGCCGGTTGTAGACCCCTAGCAGCCGGGCGACATTGACCAGGTTGTCGCCCGACAGCGGCGCCTTCGACTGCCACGCCGCCACCGCGAGCGCGACCGTCGGCTCGGCCTTGGCCGCCGCCGCCATGAAGGCCGGCAGGTCGGCCTGGGCCGCCTTGGCCGCAGCCTGGCTGTTGCCGGCCAGTGCTTCCAGCGCCGGCTTCTTCAGCGTCTGGGCGTGCGCGGGAAGGGCCAGCGCAAGCGACAGCGCGAGCAGGGATGCCCACCGATGGCGGTACGGCAGGCGGCAAGGTCGGGTCATTGCGAAGAAGGGAATCGGAGGAGATGCCGCATGATAGGGCACTCCCCGGGGTTTTCCCGAAAAAATATGCTTTTTCGTCCGCGCGCGCCGGACGGCTTCCGACCGATAGGCGGCACCTATGAGTCAATCATAGTCTTTGGCAATCATCGCTGTTGATACGATGAATTGTACAAATCACATCCCGGTCTCCAGAATAGGGCCTTCGCTGCAACCCGCAGCCGAAACCAACCCGATCCAGAACCAGGAGTGAACTGATGCTGCAATCCCGCGAAGGCCAACGCGTTCCCAATGTCGCTTTCCGTGTGCGTGAAGACAACGAGTGGAAGACCGTCACCACCGGCGAGCTGTTCGACGGCAAGACCGTGGTGGTGTTCTCGCTGCCGGGCGCCTTCACCCCGACCTGTTCCTCGACCCACCTGCCGCGCTACAACGAACTGGCCCCCGTCTTCGCCAGGCATGGTGTCGACGACATCCTGTGCGTGTCGGTGAACGACACCTTCGTGATGAACGAATGGGCCAAGGACCAGGAGTCCGCAAACATCACCATGATTCCCGACGGCAACGGTGAATTCACCGAAGGCATGGGCATGCTGGTGGACAAGGCCGACCTGGGCTTCGGCAAGCGCAGCTGGCGCTATGCGATGCTGGTCAAGGACGGCGTGGTGCAGAAGATGTTCATCGAGCCGGAGGAGCCGGGCGACCCGTTCAAGGTGTCCGATGCCGACACCATGCTGGCCCACATCGCCCCCGGCGCGCGCAAGCCTGACCAGGTGGTGGTGTTCTCCAAGGTCGGGTGCTCGTTCTGCGCCAAGGCCAAGCAGCTGCTCGACGACAACGGTTTCGACTACATCGACGTGCCGCTCGACAACAAGGTGCGCGGCAAGGTGCTGGGCGCCGTGTCGGGCGAGATGACCGCGCCGCAGGTCTTTATCAACGGCAAGCTGATCGGCGGCGCCGAAGCGCTGCAGCAGTACCTGGCCGCCTGAGCTGCAATCAGCTGATTCCCATTCTTGCCAACGAGCCACGGGGCCGGCAGTCGCCGGACCCGATGGCGCCGCCTTGCCCGCGAATCCGCGCCTGGCGGCGCCATCCAGCCCGCTGATTGACCCAGCCTGACGCTTCAGAACACAAAGGAACCACCGCCATGACCACCATCCAGACCGACGTCGCCGTGATCGGCGCAGGCACCGCCGGCCTTGCCGCCTACCGCGCCGCGATTGCGGCCGGCAAGCGCGCCGTGATCATCGAAGGCGGCCCCTACGGCACCACCTGTGCCCGCGTGGGCTGCATGCCCTCCAAGCTGCTGATCTCCGCCGCCGAGGCCGCGCATGAACTGCGCCACACCGCGCCGTTCGGCGTGCATGTCGACGGCCAGATCCGCATCGATGGCCGCGAGGTGATGGCGCGCGTGCGCAGCGAGCGCGATCGCTTTGTCGGCTTCGTGGTGCGCGGCGTGGAGAACATCGCGCCGGCCGACCGCATTCGGGGCTATGCCCGCTTTATCGACACCACCACGCTGGAGGTGGATGGGCACACCACCGTGCGCGCCAGCCGCGTGGTCATCGCCACCGGTTCCACGCCGGTGCTGCCGGCGCCGTTCCAGGTGTTCGGCGACCGCCTGATCGTCAATGACGATGTGTTCTCGTGGCAGGACCTGCCTGCCAGCGTGGTGGTGTTCGGCCCCGGCGTGATCGGGCTGGAACTGGGCCAGGCGCTGTCGCGGCTGGGGGTGCGGGTGCGCGTGTTCGGCGTCAGCGGCTCGCTGGGGCCGCTGACCGACCCGGTGATCCGCGCCGACGCGGCGCGCAACTTCAACCAGGAGTTCTATCTCGATCCTGACGCGCAGGTGACCGACATGGGCCGCGACGGCGACCAGGTGCTGGTGACCTACCTCGACCGCGAAGGCCGCAGCGTGACCGAGCGCTTCGACTACGCGCTGGCAGCCACCGGACGCGCGCCCAATGTGCGCGGCCTGGCCCTGGAGAACACAGGGCTGGCGCTGGATGCGCGCGGCGTGCCGCTGTTCGACGCGCACACGCTCCAGTGCGGCAACGCACCGGTCTTTATCGCCGGCGATGCCAACAACATCCTGCCGCTGCTGCATGAGGCCGCGGACGAGGGCAAGGCCGCCGGCGAGAACGCCGCCAGCTATCCGCAGGTGAAGCCGCTGGCGCGCCGCGCGCCGATCGCGGTGGTGTTCACCGACCCGCAGATCGCGATGGTCGGTCAGCGCTATGCGGACCTGGCCGAGGGCAGCTTCGTCACCGGTGAGGTGAGCTTTGAAGACCAGGGCCGCAGCCGCGTCATGCTGAAGAACCGGGGGCTGATGCATGTCTATGCCGACCAGGCCACGGGCCGCTTCCTGGGCGCCGAATGGACCGGCCCGCGCGCCGAGAACATCGCCCACCTGCTGGCATGGTCGTACCAGCAGGGGCTGACCATCGCGCAGATGCTGACCATGCCGTTCTACCACCCGGTGGTGGAAGAGGGCCTGCGCACGGCGCTGCGCGATGCTGCCGCCCAGCTGGAAGGCTGATCGGGCGATTGCTAGACAGGTCTGTCTGTCATAGTATCGAAGCACAGGCCCGGGGCGGCGCTTAACGCAGCCCCGGGCGTTCTCCTGTTTTCGCTACTCCGCTTGCACCACATGGCTACGCCTTCCGCCCGCGACCGCATTCTCGACACCGCAGCCCGCCTGTTCTACCAGGAGGGCTACCGCGCCACCGGCATCGACCGGATCATTGCCGAATCCGGCGTCGCCAAGATGTCGCTCTACCGGCATTTCGCCTCCAAGAACGCGCTGATCGCGGCGTTCCTGGCGCGCCGGCATGACGAGTGGATGGCGTGGTTCCGGCAGGACGTGGAAGCCCGCCTTGCCGAGCGGCCCCGCCTTGACGTGATCGCCGACACGCTGGCCGGCTGGTTCGGCCGCGACTTCCGCGGCTGCGCTTTCATCAACGTGGTGGCCGAGGCCGGCGGCGACGCCGAGGCGCAGCAGCAGGCGGCGGCCCACAAGGCCGACCTCGAGGCGTTCGTCGCCGACCTCGCGGCGCGCCTCGGCCTGCGCGCGCCACAGGCGGTGGCGGCGGAGGCGATGCTGTGCATCGAGGGCATGATCGTGCGCTACCAGATGCAGCCGGACAGCGCGGTGATCGAGGCCGGCAGGCGGTTCCTTGGCCGCTTGCAGGGCAACTGACGGGATCGTCCGGCACTAGCGCCGGGGCAGCATCCGGCGTGCCGCCGCATAGTCGCGCAGGGCCTCATTCATCAGTGTTTGCCAGCCGCTGCCGGTTGCCTTGTAGGCGGCCAGCACGTCGGGATCGATGCGCAGCGTCTGATTGACCTTGCGCTCGCCGGCCGGTTTGGCAGGCCTGCCGCGACGTTTAGCCAGTGCATCGGCTTTATCGTTGCCGAGCAGTTCCCGTGCCGGGCGCAACTTCCCGAACTGCTCTGTCGGCACGGACGTCGCATCGGGGTCTTGCGCAATCCCTTGCGAGATGGCGGCGTCTTCTTCCGAGGTGGGGCGGATGAGGTCAGGTTTCCTGTTCATAGTCTCGCAGCTCTCTTGAATTGGCTTTACGCAGGCTGATTGCCCTGAGTGTGTCGCCACGCATCGTGAATACCAGGCAATACAGGCGCGTACCAATCGGTCCATAGGCGATGTAACGGGCTTCGCCGTACGGCTTGCGGTCATCGATTTTCAGGAGGGCGTTATCGAAGTCAGTCAACCCTGCAGCGGCCAGTGACAACCCGTGATGACGTTGGTTGATGGCGTCCTTTGCCAAGTCAAACTCGATTTCCATTCGGATTTACTGTAGCAGCAGAAAATAAGGCGAGCAATATTTTTATGCTACAGCGTAAAAATGCGAGGCTGACCTCGTACAAAGCGGAAAATCGGTCACCCCGGACAAAGAATTCCACGAAAAGTGCGGATCATATGTCTCGTGTCTGACACATTCAGCTACAATTCTGTGTAATCACGAATCATTCCTATTCGTAATCAGAATTTTCCACTTGTGATGCCGCTTGGCGGCACCGCCACAATTTGACCCCTGAGTGATGTCTCTGCACCCGAACCGTCGGGCGAAGCCGCGCTTTGCCCGCTCCGCGCTTGTCACCCCTTGCCGTCTTTCCCTGACCACCCTCGTGCTGAGCCTGCAGGCCGGCGGCGTGTTTGCGCAGTCCGTCGAACGCCCTGTGCCTGCCGCGCCGGCGGCCGCAGCCGCGGCGGAACTGCCGGCGGTCACGGTGCGCGCCAGCAGCGACGATGAAACCGCCACCGGCCCGGTCCATGGCTTTGTGGCGAAACGCAGCGCCACCGCCACCAAGACCGACACGCCGGTGATGGAGACGCCCCAGTCGATCACTGTCATCACGCGCGACCGCATGGAGGCGCAGGGCGCGCAGACCGTGCAGCAGGCCATCGGCTATAGCGCCGGTGTCTACGCCGGTCCGTTCGGCAATGACGCGCGCGGCGACTGGGGCAAGTTTCGCGGCACGGACTTCACGCAGTATCTCGACGGCTTGCTGAACCAGGTCGGCTACTACAACAACGTGCGGCCCGACGTGTACGCGCTGGAGCGCATCGATGTGCTGCGCGGCCCGTCGTCGATGCTGTTCGGGCAGGGCGCGGTCGGCGGCATCCTCAACCTGGTCAGCAAGCGTCCGCAGGCGGAAGCGGCGCGCGAGATCGGGGTGCAGTTCGGCAACTACAACCGCAAGCAGGTGCAGGCGGACGTGACCGGCCCGCTCGATGCGGACGGCAAGTGGCTGTACCGACTGGTGGCGCTGGCGCGCGACAGCGACACGCAGGTCGACTACGTGCAGGACAACCGCTATCTGATCGCGCCGTCGCTGACCTGGCGGCCGACCCAGGACACCTCGCTGACGCTGCTGGCCAACTTCCAGCGCGACGTGAGCGGGACTTCGGTCGGTTTCTTCCCGTGGCGCGGCACGCTGTACCCGAACCCGGGCGGCCAGATTCCCGACCACCTGTTCATCAGCGAACCCGGCTTTGACCGCTACACCGCGGAGCAGCAGTCGGTCGGCTACGAGTTCCAGCACAAGTTCAATGACACCGTGACTGTGCGGCAGAACCTGCGCTACTCGCACAGTTCGGTGGACTACCGCAGCATCTATGCCGCCGGCTTCAACGGTGCCGGCCATGGCTGGGTGCCGGGTAGCAATTCACTGCTGCGCCGCACGGTGTACGTCAACCAGCCGACGCTGAACTCGTTTGCGGTCGATACCCAGGCGCAGACCAACTTCCGCACCGGCCCGATCCAGCACACGCTGCTGACGGGCGTTGACTACCAGCATGCTGAAATCACCGGGAACACCGGCGTGGGCGGCTCCGCCGCGCCGCTCGATGTGTTCAACCCCGTCTACGGCAATTTCACGCCGCCGGGCACGCGCTCCCTGAGCCCTGCCACGCAAGCGCAAACCGGCCTGTACGTGCAGGACCAGCTGGCCTGGAACAAGTGGCTGCTGATGCTGGGGCTGCGCTATGACTGGTCGCGCGCCGCGCAGGACAACACGCCGTCGGCCAGCCGCGACGACAGCGAACTGACCAAGCGCGCCGGCCTGATGTACCGCTCGGATATCGGCCTGAACCCGTACGTCAGCTACTCCGAGTCGTTCCAGGGGCTGGCCGGCTTCAACAAGGCTAACCAGGCGTTCAAGCCGCTGCGCGGCTCGCAGTGGGAGGCGGGCATCAAGTACCAGCCGCCGGGCAAGAACGCCACGCTGACCATCGCCGCATTCGACATGCGCGAGAAGAACCGCAAGACCGCCGGCGTGGTCAACGGCATTCCGGATTCGGTGCAGGTGGGCGAAGCGCGCACGCGCGGCATCGAGGTGGAGGCATTGGCTTCACTGACGAACCGGCTCGACCTGATCGCCACCTACACCTACCTGGATGCGCGCGTGATCGACGGCACCCCGGCCGAGGTCGGCAAGAAGCTGGCCAGCACGCCGTCGAACATGGTCTCGTTGTGGGCCAACTATCGCTTCAAGCTGTTCGGGATCCCGGGCTTCGTGGCGGGCGGCGGCTTGCGCTACGTCGGGCCCAGCTATGACGGCAACGACCAGAACCGCGTTGGCGGCGTGACGCTGTACGACGCCATGATCGCCTATGACCACGGCCCGCTGCGGGTCGCGCTGAACGCCAACAACCTGTTCGACAAGCAGTTCCTGACCACCTGCCTCGCGCGCGGCGACTGCTACTTCGGCGCGCGCCGCACGGTGGTGGGCACCGTCACCTATCGCTTCTGAGCGTGATCGCCGCAAAGAATCGGGCCCCCGGCCGGGGTGGTCGGGGGCCCGATCAGCAATCAGACGCCCGTCGGCGTCCAGCAACGAGTGTAGTCGGGAAAAGCGCCATGGCAAGGGCAGCGGCGGATCGAGCCTTGCCGCCGCCGCGCCGGTCACGCTAATCCGCGTCGGGAATGGGCGCTCCCTGCACTTTGGGCGCTGGCTCGGCCTGCAGGGCATCGGCCGGCAACAGCTTCAGGAAGGTTCGTGCGATCTCGGGGTCCCGGCACGCCAGCCAGTCGTCCCACTGTGCGCGCGGCACGATGACCACGGCGCGCTTCTCGTCGCCCGGCTTGTGGAAGCGCTGCAGCAGCGGGTGCTGCGCGGAGTTGACAGTCAGCATGGTGAAGGACAGCGCCTGGTCAGGCCAGCCGCGCCACAGCCCGGCAATGCCGAAGGCCGGCTCGCCGGGCAGCCAGACGCGCCAGCGCACCGGCTTGCCCGGCGCGGCACCGTCCGCCACATTTTCGGGGTACGCAAACTCGTAGAACGCCGTGGCCGGTATCAGGCAGAGCTGGCCCTGGCGCCAGTAGCGCGCAAAGGCGGGTCGCTCGCCCACGGTCTCGCTGCGGGCATTGGTGGTGTCGTAACGCCGTGCGCCCGGTGGAATGCGCGAGCGCGGCACCATGCCGAACGAGGCCAGGCCGGCGCTGCGTGCCCCGCCGTCATCGGCGCGCACGATCGGCGCCGCATAGTCGGGGTAGGTCTCGGACTTGTACACGCCCGCGGGTGGCTCCACGCCGAAGATTTCGCGCAGGATGCGGCGCTGGACCGGGGCATAGTTGGTGCACATGCGCTGTCTCCCGTAGGTGATGCCCGTATCGTGTGGGGCCGGCGGCGCCGCGTCAAGCGCGCTTCGGCGCCCCGTTGATGCGCATGGCAGGGATGGCAAAAACCGTCAGCCGCGCTGGCGGAATCGGTTATTGCCGGATCGGCGCGCCGTGGCGCACACTCTTGCGGCAGCCGTGGCGCGGCCAACGCGCACGGCCACCGACTACAAGGCACAAGCCGGATCCAGGAGACCCAATGCGCGACTACGCCCAAGCTTTCGACGGATTTTCCTATGACGACGCCGTGGCCCGGCAACTGCACGGCAGCCTGGCGGCGATGAACGCCTGCGTCGAATGCTGCGACCGGCACGCACAGCCCGGCCGCATTGCGCTGAACTGGGAAGGGCGCAACGGCGACGCGCGCAGCTGGACCTTCGCCGAGTTGCAGGCGCTGTCGGCACAGTTCGCGGGCTTCCTGAAGGCACAGGGCGTGCAGCCGGGCGACCGCGTCGCGGGCCTGCTGCCGCGCAACGCCGAACTGCTGGTGACAATCCTCGGCACGTGGCGCGCCGGGGCCGTGTACCAGCCGCTGTTTACCGCCTTCGGGCCCAAGGCCATCGAGCACCGGCTCAATGCGTCGGGGGCAAAGGTGGTGGTCACCGATACGGCCAACCGGCCCAAGCTGGACGAGGTAGCCGGCTGTCCCGCCATCGTCACGGCGGCCGGCACCCAAGGGAGCGCGGAGCAACGCGCTCCGAACGCGGGCGACTTCAGCTTCTGGGCCGAGCTGGCACGCCAGCCGGCATCGTTCGCGCCGGTGATGCGGCGCGGCGACGACCCTTTCCTGATGATGTTCACCTCCGGCACCACCGGCCCGGCCAAGCCGCTGCTGGTGCCGCTCAAGGCCATTGCGGCGTTTGCCGGCTATATGCGCGATGCGGTCGACCTGCGCGACGACGACGCGTTCTGGAACCTGGCCGATCCGGGCTGGGCCTACGGCCTGTACTACGCCGTCACCGGGCCGCTGTCGCTGGGCCATGCCACCACGTTCTACGACGGCCCGTTCACGGTCGACAGCACCTGCCGCGTGATCCGCAAATACGGCATCACCAACCTCGCCGGCTCGCCCACCGCCTATCGCATGCTGATTGCGGCGGGCGAGGCCGTATCCGGCCCGCTGCGCGGGCAGTTGCGCGCCGTCAGCAGCGCCGGCGAGCCGCTCAACCCGGAAGTGATCCGCTGGTTCGCCAGCGAACTGGGCGTCACCATCCATGACCACTATGGCCAGACCGAGCTGGGCATGGTGCTTTGCAACCACCACGCCCTGGCCCACCCGGTGCGCATGGGCGCGGCCGGCTTTGCCAGCCCCGGGCACCGCGTGGTGGTGGTCGACGACGCGCTGCGCGAACTGCCGGCCGGCCAGCCGGGCACGCTGGCGCTGGACCTGAAGCGCTCGCCGATGTGCTGGTTCGGCGGCTACCACGGTACGCCCACCAGCGCCTTTGCCGGCGACTACTACCTGACCGGCGATTCCGCGGAGCTCAACGACGACGGCAGCATCAGCTTTATCGGCCGCGCCGACGACGTCATCACCACCTCCGGCTACCGGGTCGGGCCGTTCGACGTGGAAAGCGCGCTGATCGAGCACCCGGCGGTGGTCGAGGCGGCGGTGATCGGCAAGCCCGACCCCGAGCGCACCGAGCTGATCAAGGCCTTCGTGGTGCTGGACCCGCACCACCAGGGCTCGTCAGAACTGGCCGAGACGCTGCGCCTGCACGTGCGCAAGCGCCTCGCCGCCCATGCCTACCCGCGCGAGATCGAGTTCGTCGCCGAACTGCCCAAGACCCCCAGCGGCAAGGTCCAGCGCTTTATCCTGCGCAACCAGGAAGTCGCCCGCGCGCGCGAGGCGGCGGGCGCCTGAGCCCCTGCCGGCACGGATGGGGCGGACGGTGGCGGTCGGGCCGGCGGCGGACCGCTTCCTATAATGAGGAAGCGGTTGCCGGGGTCCCGGGGGTGAAGGAGGCCGCGGCGCCGCTCCCGCGCGCCTGCAGGCAGGGGCGCGCATCCCTCTATCTCCAGACCAACCGGCGAGGCGACAACATGCAGAGTAGCGAAGCGGTGCTGACGCAGGCGCGCGCAGCCCTGGCCCATGTGCCCTATCAGGGCCATGTCCTCCATCCCACCATCCAGCTGCGGCTCTCGGACGGGGCGCTGATCCTCGAGGGCGAAGTGGCCGATATCGTTGACAAGACCCGGGCCGCGGCGACGCTGCGGCGCGTGGACGGCGTCACCAGCGTGGTCGACCACCTGCGCGTGACCGACGGCGGCGCCCCGGTCGGCGACGGCGAACTGCGCGACGCGGTGTGCGAGCGCCTGCTCAATGCCGTCGAATTCCACAATTGCAAGATTTGTGCGCGCGTCAAGGGCAAGCCAGAGGCCATGCGCGAACCGGTCAATGAACGCAACGGCTGGATCGAAGTCGCGGTGCAGGACGGCGTGGTGACGCTGTGGGGGCAGGTGATCAGCCTGTCGCACATGCGCCTGGCCGGCGTGCTGGCATGGTGGTCGCGCGGCTGCCGCTGCGTGGTCAATGAACTGGTGGTGGCCCCCGCCGAGACCGACCGCGACGATGAGATCACCGAGGCGCTGATGCTGGTGCTGGAGACCGATCCCTTCGTCGATGCGGCCCAGGTCAGCGCGCATACCCAGGACCGCGTGGTCACGCTCGAGGGCTGCGTCAACAACGAGCGCACGCGCCGCCAGGCCGAGCGCGATGCGTGGTACGTGCAGGGCGTGGAGGACGTGGTCAACCACATCTCGCTGCGCCCCTGAGCGCGGGCGCGGACCGGCTATCGGTGCGCGCCGTGCTGCGCGGCGCGCTTTGCGGCGGTATCTTCCATGCGCCAGTAGCGCCGCCGCGCCCGCAGCGCAAAGCGGGCGCGGTAGTCCGACATCGACATGCCGGTGGCGCGCTGGAACAGCCGGCGGAACGCCGCGGCGTCGCTGTAGCCGCATGCCTCGGCAATGGCATGGGTGCCGTGCAGCGTGACTTCCAGCAGCATGCGGGCACGCTCCACACGCAGCGTGTGCAGGTAATCCAGCGGCGTCATGCCGGTGACCTGGCCGAAATGCCGCAGCAGGGTGCGTTCGCTGACCGCCGCCGCCTGCGCCACCGCAGCCAGCCGGTAGGGCTCCGACACATGGTCGCGCAGCCATTGGATGGCGCGGTAGACCGGGCTGTCGGCGGTGCGGCCGAGCCAGCGTTGCGACACCAGCGCCGGCACGCTGCGCTGGCGTTCGGGCTGGAACAGCATCAGCCGCGACGCCGCCTGCGCCAGGTCAGGGTCGTGCAGATGGCCCAGCACGCGCAGCATGAATTCCACCTGCAGCGCGGGCGCCACGCAGGAAAACACCTGCCCGTGCACGCTCATGGCCGCATCGCTGGTCAGATCGCAAAGCGGGTACTGGCGCGCCATCCAGCTCTGGAACATCCACGGCGCGCCCACGCTGGCGCCATCCAGCAGGCCGAGCTGAAGCGGCAGTACCATTCCCGATGCGCACGCGGCGATCCAGCCGCCGCCGCGCGCATGGCGCTCCACCAGGCGCAGCGCCGCGGCATCGCGCGGCACCAGTTCGCCCAGCTGCGGCGCATTGCTGGCCAACAGCGCGGGAATGACCAGCAGCGTGCGGCTGCCCGGCACGCGTGCGCGCCGCGTCGATGATACCAATCCCGGTAGCTCGGTGGCCAGTGTGCGCCCGTTGGCGCGGCACAGTTGCCAGCTCAGCGTCGGCGCGGCACCGGGGCGCTGCAGGCTGGCCACGCCGGCCACCGTGCGCAGCACGTCGAGCGTGGTGAACAGGCTGCCGGGCATGGCTTGCGGCAGCCACAGCAGGCGCACATGCAGCGGGACGTTCTGTGATGATGGCGCGATGGCGGCGGTGGGGGCTGGCATGCCTTGAACCGTTCGAATGGTTGAAGATCGGTCGGATGCCGAAACGCCGTGGCGGGATCGGCATCCGGATTGGCGATATTGAACCTCCCCATAGTGGCTGGCAAGGACTAGCATCGTGCCGTTGTGCCGCGGCGAACGGCCATGATCGCGGCACTGCCAACAACACCACACCGAGGAGATTCCATGCCGTTTTCCGTTCGCCACGTTGCCATTGCCGCTGCCCTGACGCTTGCCGGGGCCGGCACGCCGGCCATTGCCGCGCAGCCCGATGCCGCGCTGCTGTCCGCGGCGCAGGCCGCGCAGCCCAGGGTCGTGCAGTCGCTCAAGGAGATGGTGTCGATCGAATCCGGCAGCGCCAATGCCAAGGGGCTGGCGCAGATGGCCAGCTATACCGGGAAGCGCCTGCAGGCGCTCGGCGCAAAGGTCGAGCGGCTGCCCGTGACCAAGGGCCCGGGCACCATGGTCAAGGCCACCTTGACCGGCACCGGCAAGCGCCGCGTCATGCTGATTGCCCACCTCGACACCGTCTATCCCGACAACACGCTCGCCACGCAGCCGATCCGCGAGGAAGGCAACCGGCTCTATGGCCCGGGCATCGCAGACGACAAGGGCGGCATCGCCGTGATCCTGCATTCGCTCGAAATCCTGAAGCAGCAGGGCTGGCGCGACTACGCGCAGATCACGGTGCTGTTCAACCCGGACGAGGAGGTCGGCTCGGTCGGTTCGGCCGAAACCATCGCCACGCTGGCCGCGCAGCATGACGTGGTGCTTTCGTGCGAGCCCACCGCGGCCAAGGATGTGGTCAAGGCCGAGGCGCTGCTGCTGGGCGCCTCCGGCACCGCCACCGCCACCATGCAGGTCAAGGGCCGCGCCTCCCACGCCGGCGCGGCGCCCGAGCGCGGCCGCAATGCGCTGATCGAGCTGGCCCACCAGCTGCAGCAGACGCGCGACGCGGCCAGCCTGGTGCCGGGCTCGCAGCTGAACTGGACCCAGGCCCAGGCCGGCACGGTGCGCAACCAGATTCCGGAAAGCGCCGTGGCCTACGGCGACGTGCGCACCACGGCCGCCGGTGCCGCCGAGAAGCTGAAGGTGGCGCTGCAGGACAAGGTCAAGACCAGCCAGCTGGTGCCCGACACGCACACCACGGTGACGATGGAAGAGGGCCGCCCGCCGTTCGTGGCCGATGCGCGCGGCCGCGCGCTGGCCAAGCGTGCGCAGGAAATCTATGCCGAGCTGGACGGCCGCACGCTGGCGCTGGCCGAAGGCACCGGCGGCGCCACCGACGCCAGCTACGCGGCCCGCTCAGGCAAGCCCGCGGTGGTGGAAAGCTTCGGCCTGGCAGGCTTCGGCTACCACGCGCGCGACGAATACATCGAACTGGATTCGATCGTGCCGCGCCTGTACCTGATGACGCGGATTCTGCAGGATATCGGCCGCAACTGAGCCGCCGTTACCGAGCCCGCCCCCGGACTTTCCCCCATCCCGGCAAAGGTCAGCATCAGGCCTGCTACAGTGTCATGGCCGCCATGCAGGCGGCCATGACAAAAGAGCTTCCGGGGAGACAGCAGATGAATCGCAAAGGCCTGGTCGACGCCGCCATGGCGCTGGAGGACCTGGCGGCCGGCAACACGCCCGCGCCCGCCCAGGTGGCGGCGGGCGCCGCCGCACTGGAGAAGATCCATGCCGATTTCCCGGCCTGGCGCGACGTGGGCGATGCACTGTTCGGCCTGAAGGCGCTGGCCGGCGGCAGCGGCATGGGGCTGGACGAGAAGGGGCGCCACCGCGCCGGCCGGCTGGCCGATGTGGTACGCAGCCTGATCGACCAGATCTGAGCGCCCGGACCTGAGCGACCGCACCGCTACAGCATCGACTCGATCGGCAGGATCGACAGGAACCAGATACCAAGACGGCGCCACCAGCTGGTGTTCGGCTCGGTATCGTGGCGGATCACTTCATCGCCGCGCCGTTCCAGCCAGTACAGCTGGCCGGTCTCGTCCAGCCTGACCTCGTAGGCCGCTTGCGGGACCACGCTGGCGAAGGTGGATTCGATCCGGCCCGCCAGCGCGGGGCTGTCGATGATGAAACCAAGCTCGGTGTTGAGCATGGCCGAACGCGGATCGAAGTTGAACGAACCCACGAAGACCCGGCTGCCGTCGACCGCGAAGGTCTTGGCGTGCAAGCTGGAGCCCGAGCTGCCGAAGGGGCCGGCGCGCTCTTCCTTCTTGGGCGGCGCGGCCGCGCGCCGCAGTTCGTACAGGTCCACGCCGGCCTCGAGCAGGGCCTTGCGCCGCTTGGCATAGCCCGAATGCACGGCGGCCACGTCGGTGGCCTCCAGCGCATTGGTCAGCACGCGTACCGCGACGCCGCGCTTGGCCATGTCGGTGAAAAAAGAGGTGCCGCCGCTCGAGGGCACGAAGTAGGGCGAGATCAGGTCGAGCTCGCGCTGCGGCTCGCCCAGGATCTCGCGCAGCTGATGCGCCACCAGCGTGCGGCGCGAGGCTTCGCCCAGCGCCTTGGCGGGGTTGTCGCTGACCATGCGGGTGCTTGCCCACTGGAATTGCAGCGTGCCGTCCAGCATCCGCTGCACGTCGGGCAGTTCGCGCACCGCGGCCAGGTAGGCCGTCGCCGCCGGATTGCGCTCGACCTCGCGGGCGTGCCCGACCAGCGCCTGCAGCCGTTCCACGCTGACCGGCGGCAGCAGACGGTCCACCGGGTAGGCCGAGGCGCTGGACCAGTAGCGGTCGAAATCCTGCGCCATCTCGCCGGCCGCGGGGCCGACGGCAATCACGTCGAGGTCGGCGAACAGCACGTCGTCGGTGGCGCCAAAGTACTCGTCGCCGACATTGCGCCCGCCGATGATGGTGGCAACGCCGTCGGCGGTGAACGACTTGTTGTGCATGCGCCGGTTCAGGCGCCGGAAATCCGTCAGGAAATTCAGTGCCTTGGGGTGGCGGATCACGAACGGGTTGAAGAGGCGCACTTCGACCTGCGGGTGCGCGTCCATCGCGGCCAGCAGTTCGTCCATGCCGGCAATGCCGTTGTCATCGAGCAGCAGGCGCACGCGCACGCCGCGATCGGCGGCCTCGTGCAGGGCGTCGAGCAGCAGCGTGCCGGTCAGGTCATCGCGCCAGATGTAGTACTGCACGTCGAGCGTGCGCTGCGCGGTGCGCGCCAGTTGCACGCGCGCGGCAAAGGCGGCGTAGGCGTTCTGCAGCGGATGGATGCCGCTCAGCCCCGGGTGGCGCGCCACTTCGCCGGCCAGCGCCTGGCCCAGCCGCGTGGCCTGGGCTTCGGCCGGCGTCAGCGCAGAGGATTCGGTGCGGGGATTCAGCGGCGGCAGTGCGCAGCCGCCGAGCAGGGCGGCGCAGCACAGCATCAGCGAACCGGCGCCCAGGCGGCGGTGGGGGACGAATGCGGCGTCGGTCGGCAATGGCATTGGGCGTCGGGACGGCCCCGTTGCGGAGCCCTATGGTTGCGGCGATGGCGCCATGTTGCCATGCCGCGCCGCGGGCGTTGCGATTCGGGCAGCCCGGCGAGCCCGGACACATCTGGTCCAGGCCCGCTGACCGCAGGGCGCTCAGGACGCCGCCACCACGCCGCAGGCGATGCGGCCGCCGGCATTGCCGGTGGGCTGCGTCTTGTAGTCGTCCGGATCCTTGTGCACGACCACCGCGCGGCCGATCACGCTGTTGGCGCCGGTGCCTACCGACAGCGACGGCAGCAGCATGCTGACGCGCACGTTGCCGCTGGCATCGGCGGTGACGTTGTTCATGTCGCCGGCATGGTGGTCCGGCATGGTCACCTGCCCGTGGGGCTTGCCGGCCGGGTTGAAATGGCCGCCCGCGCTCATCGCGTCAGGCGCGGAGCAGTCGCCCTTCTCGTGGACGTGGAAGCCGTGGACCGAATTGGGCGGCAGCCCGGTGATCGCGGCGGTCATCATCACGCCACCGGGTTGCTGCTGGAAGGTGACGGTGCCCGCGGTATTGGAGCCGCTCTTGGGCTGCAGCGTGGCCGAAGCCCGGGCACCGCTGGTGGCGCCGGTGGCGGACGGCTGGGCCGCGGACGACGAAGGCATGCCGGAGCCGGCGCAACCGGCCAGTGCCAGGGTTGCGGCAATGCACGCCGCCATGGGGAGGAGCACTTGTTTCATCGGAATCCTGTTCTTGTCGTGATTTCGGAAGAAACAGTATAGGTCGGCGGCCGCTGAACGGATTTCCGGTTTTGTCCTACCTGCCGCCGGGCATACGCGCCGCTGGCGGATCGCGCCAGCGCAGGTTAGTCGCGCAGGCCGGCCACGCAAGCATTCAGGCCGCCACGGGCAGCGGCTGCTGTGCCGCACCAAAATGCGGATGGCGCGAGAACAGCTCCGCGGCCCAGTTCACGAACACCCGCACCTTGGCCGACAGGTGCCGGTTCTGCGGATACATCGCCGAGATCGGCAGTTCATCGGTCTGCCAGTCGGCCAGGATTTCCACCAGCCTGCCGCTGGCCACATAGGGCTCGGCCATCGCGCGCGAGACGCGGGCGATGCCGTGGCCTTCCAGCGCGCAGCCAAGGTAGACATCGGCGTCGTTGGTGGAAATGGCGGAGGGCAGCAGCACCTCGCTGCGCTCCATGCCGCGCGCCAGCGGCCAGGGCATCTCGCGGCCGGTGCGGTTGGACAGGAAATTGACCGCCTTGTGCTGCGCCAGCTCGGCCAGGTCATGCGGGGTGCCGGCGCGGTTCAGGTAGATCGGCGACGCGTAGAACGCCAGTTGCACGTGGCCGATGCGGCGGGCCACCATGGCTTCGTCCAGCGGCACGCCGACGCGCAGCACCACGTCGACGCCTTCCTGCAGCAGGTCGATCGGCTTGCCGTTGATGGTCAGTTCCAGCTTCAGGTCCGGATAGGCCTGGAAGAATTCATGCAGGTGCGGCACCAGCACCAGTTGCGCCAGCCCGGCGGTGGTGTCGACCGACAGCGTGCCGCGCGGTGAATTGTTCTGACGCGTCAGCGACTGCTCGGCCTCCTCGACATCGGCCAGGATGCGCACGCACCGTTCGTAGTACGCGGCGCCATCGTTGGTCACGCTGATGCGGCGCGTGGTCCGGTGCAGCAGCTTCACGCCGAGGTGGGTTTCCAGGTTCTGGATCAGGCGGGTCAGCGTGGCCTTGGGCAGGTCCATCGACTCGGCGGCACGCGCAAAGCTGCCGACGTCGACGACCCGGGTGAATGCCTGCATTGATACGAGACGGTCCATGATGAGGTTCCGACGATAGATCCGAACGGCGCGCCGCCCGCGCTCGTGGCGCACGCGGCCTGTCTTGTTGTTGTGATGGGGAGTCTGCCGGTTGCTGGTACGGGATGCGCGCTGGCTGGGCGCGCTGCCGGCATGGGTTCAGTCAGGCGTACGGCGCCGCGGGCGTTCACCCGACGGGCCGGGCGCGCAACGGCCTGGCCAACCGCCGCGCGTGCCGAGAGCGGGAGTGAATCACAAAATCCAAGACCTTGTCATGCGTGGGGATTTCGGTCTTCAGACGCATGACAGGCGGGTTTGCGATTATTCCAATCCCGGAACAGTGCATTGGCGATCTCTCGCTTTATCCCATCCTCGTCAATCACCATAATCCGTTGCATCGCAACACTCAAGCGCATTGTCATGTCGTGCGCCGATGCCATGTCACAGAAGCCAGGCCAACGCTCCGCAGCCGCCAGCGCCGCCACTGCCCCCGCGGCAGCCGGACCGGGACAGGCGCGCGTGGCCGAGCACACGGTGACCAGCGACGGCCGCGAGATCCTGGTGCGGGTGTGCTATCCGCCGGGCTACCCGGCACCGGGCATGGACAGCGCCGCGCTGCTGCCCTGGCTGGTGTACCTGCACGCCGGCGGCTTCGTCGACGGCGGCCTGGAGCACGCCTGCCACCTGGTGCAGGACCTGGCCACGACGGTGCCCGCGGTGGTGGTTACGCCGGCGTATTCGCTGGCGCCCGACCACCCGTTCCCGGCGGCGCCCGAGGATGCGCACAGCACCGTGCAATGGGTGTTGCGCAATGCCCGGCGCCTGAAGGTAGACAAGACCCGCTTCGCGCTGGTGGGCGAGGAAGCCGGTGGCAACCTGGCGATCGCGCTGGCGCAGATGCTGCGCGACCGCGGCACCGCCCAGCCGCGCGGCCAGTGGCTGATCCGCCCGGTGACCGACCCGTGCCTGCAGCATGCCTCCTGCGCGGGTTTTGGCGGCGGTACGGTGCCGATGGAAACGCTGCGCCGGCTGGCCGACAACTATCGCGATTACCTGCCGACGCCGGCCGATACGGTGCATCCGTATGCCGCGCCGGCGCTGGCCTCGCGCCTGGCCGGGCTGCCGCCCACGCTGGTGCAGGTGGCCGAACACGACGCGCTGCGTGCCGAAGGCGAAGCCTTCGCCGGGCGCCTGGGCAAGGCCGGTGTGCCGGCCCAAGCCATGATCATGCCCGGCGCCTGCGGCGACGGCGTGGAAGAGGCCCATGACAGCTGTCAGGCATGGGTCGACGAAGGTGCGCGGTTCCTGCGGCGATGTCTGGCCGTGGCCGACGCTGCCTCACCTTGACTGAACGCCGCGCTGGCGCCAACGCCAGCCGGCCTGGAGCCAAGCCCGCCGGCTGAGCCGCTCCAGACAACCGCCAGCCGGCTCTGTTTCGGCCAGAGCCAGGACCGCAGCGCGCGCCGTCATGCGCGCGGTCCCAAGTCCGACCATCAGTTTGACCATGGTTCCGATCCGCCCGCGCGGACCGGCAGGCGGCGTTCGGCCATTTGCTTTTCCGGTTGAAGAAAACCCGATCCAGGAGTTTGAGAAATGCAGCAGCAGAAGCGACGTACCCTGATTGCCCTCGCCATCGTCGTGGTGCTCGGTGCCGGCGTGGCCGGTTCGATCCTGCGCCCGTGGCACAGCGGCGAAGCCCACGCCAACACGCCGCCGCCGGCCCCCGCCATCGAGGTGGCCGCGGTGGTCGGGCAGACCATCACCGAGTGGGATGAATTCTCCGGCCGCCTGGAAGCGGTGGACCGGGTGGAGATCCGCCCGCGCGTCGGCGGCACCATCGACGCCGTGCACTTCCGCGAAGGCGCGCTGGTGAAGAAGGGCGATGCGCTCTTCACCATCGACCCGCGGCCTTATGCCGCGGAGGTGGCCCGCGCCGAGGCCGCGCTGGCCGCGGCGCAGGTGCGTGCGGCCCATGCCAAGAGCGAAGGCGAACGCGCGCAGCGCCTGCTGGACGACAACGCGATCTCGCGGCGCGAGTTCGACGAGCGCATCCACGCCGCGCGCGAAACCGGCGCCAACGTGCGCGCCGCGCAGGCGCAGTTGGAAACCGCGCGCCTGAACCTGGCCTACACCCGCATCACCGCGCCGGTGTCCGGCCGCGTGTCGCGCGCCGAAATCACGGTGGGCAACCTGGTGGCGCCCGGCGTGGCGACGCCGCCGCTGACCACCGTGGTGTCGGTGTCGCCGATCTACGCCAGCTTCGAGATCGACGAGCAGAGCTACCTGCGCTACACCGCTCCCGGCGCCGGCGGCGGACAGGCCAACCTGCCGGTCTACCTCGGCCTGGCCAATGAAGACGGCCATCCGCACCAGGGCAAGATCCAGTCGGTCGACAACCGGCTCGATACCCGCAGCGGCACCATCCGCGTGCGCGCGGTGTTCGACAACGACGACGGCCGCCTGCTGCCGGGCCTGTACGCCAAGGTCAAGATGGGCGGCGGCGCGCCGCATGCGGCGGTGCTGGTCAACGACCGGGCGGTCGGCACCGACCAGGGCAAGAAGTTCGTGCTGGTGGTCGACAAGGCCAACAAGCTGGTCTACCGCGAAGTCGAGCTCGGGCCCAACTATGAAGGCCTGCGAGTGATCCGCAAGGGGCTGAAGCCGGGCGAGAACATCGTCGTCAATGGCCTGCAGCGCGTGCGGCCGGGCGACACGGTGCAGCCCAAGGCGGTGGCCATGGCCTACCGCAGCGAACTGGAACCGCGTCCGGCAGCGCCTGACCGCAAGCAGGCCGCGAGCGAGAAGGGCGAGGCGGACGTGAAGCCGGTGAGTTGAGCGCCATGAACGCTTGCTGAGGGTTTGCTCCCCGTCCCCGTGAGGGGAGAGGAAGTACAAGGCCCAGACAAGCCCGGGCGGCGTTGGAGCATCCAAAAACCGCCGGCCTTGCTTGATGTGGCGTGTTGCCAGCGCCCCTAGTTTTGCATCGCTCCCCAGGCAGTTGATGGTGCCCGCCACAAGCGGGCCGCCAGGGGGACGCTTTTAGCAGAGACCAACATGAATCTCTCGAAATTCTTTATCGACCGCCCCATCTTCGCGGGGGTGCTGTCGGTGCTGATCTTCCTGATCGGTGCCATCTCGATGTTCAAGCTGCCGATCTCGGAGTACCCGCAAGTGGTGCCGCCGTCGGTGGTGGTGCGCGCGCAATATCCTGGCGCCAACCCCAAGGTGATCGCCGAAACCGTGGCGTCGCCGCTGGAAGAGCAGATCAACGGCGTCGAGGACATGCTGTACATGTCGTCGCAGTCCAACAGCGACGGCCTGCTCACGCTGACGGTGACCTTCAAGCTGGGCACCGACCCCGACAAGGCACAGCAGCTGGTGCAGAACCGCGTCTCGCAGGCCGAGCCGCGGCTGCCGGAAGACGTACGGCGGCTGGGCATCACCACGGTCAAGAGCTCGCCCGACCTGACCATGGTGGTCCACCTGGTCTCGCCCAACGACCGCTATGACATGACCTACCTGCGCAACTACGCGGTCATCAACGTCAAGGACCGCCTGGCGCGGCTGCAGGGCGTGGGCCAGGTGCAGCTGTTCGGCTCGGGCGACTACGCCATGCGCGTGTGGCTCAACCCGGAAAAGATGGCCGAGCGCCAGCTTGCCACCGGCGACGTGATCAAGGCCATCCGCGAGCAGAACGTGCAGGTGGCGGCCGGCGTGATCGGCCAGTCGCCGTCGCTGCCGGGCGCGGACCTGCAGCTGTCGGTCAACGCGCAGGGCCGCCTGAGCACGGTGGAAGAGTTCGGCGATATCGTCGTGCGCACCTCCGCCGACGGCGCCGTGACCTACCTGAAGGACGTCGCCCGGATCGAGCTGGGCGCGTCGGAATACGCCTTGCGCTCGCTGCTGGACAACAAGCCCGCGGTGGCGATTCCCATCTTCCAGGCGCCTGGTTCCAACGCCATCCAGATCTCGGATGACGTGCGCAAGACCATGGAAGAGCTGAAGCAGAACTTCCCCGACGGCATCGACTACAGCATCGTCTATGACCCGACGCAGTTCGTGCGCCACTCGATCGAGGCGGTGACGCACACGCTGTTCGAGGCGATCGCGCTGGTGGTGCTGGTGGTGATCCTGTTCCTGCAGACCTGGCGCGCGTCGATCATCCCGCTGCTGGCGGTGCCGGTGTCGATCGTCGGTACCTTCGGGCTGATGCACCTGTTCGGCTTTTCGATCAATGCGCTGTCGCTGTTCGGGCTGGTGCTGGCGATCGGCATCGTGGTCGATGACGCGATCGTGGTGGTGGAGAACGTCGAGCGCAACATCGAGGAAGGGCTGACGCCGAAGGAGGCCACCTACAAGGCCATGCGCGAGGTCAGCGGCCCCATCATCGCCATCGCGCTGACGCTGATCGCCGTGTTCGTGCCGCTGGCCTTCATGACCGGCCTGACCGGCCAGTTCTACAAGCAGTTCGCGCTGACCATCTCGATCTCGACCATCATCTCGGCGTTCAACTCGCTGACGCTGTCGCCGGCGCTGTCGGCGCTGCTGCTCAAGAGCCACGACGCGCCCAAGGACTGGCTGTCGCGCTGGATGGACCGCGTCTTCGGCGGCTTCTTCAAGCGCTTCAACAGGTTCTTCGGCCGCAGCGCCGAGAGCTACGGCCGCGGCGTGAAGGGCGTGATCCGCCGCAAGGGCTCGGTGTTCGGCGTGTACGCGGTGATGCTGGCGCTGACCTGGGGTGTGTTCCAGCTGGTGCCCAAGGGCTTCGTGCCGGCGCAGGACAAGCAGTACCTGGTGGGCTTTGCCAAGCTGCCTGACGGTGCCACGCTGGACCGCACCGAAGACGTGATCCGCAAGATGAGCGACATCGCGCTCAAGCATCCGGGCGTGGAATCGGCGGTGGCCTTCCCGGGCCTGTCGATCAACGGCTTCACCAACAGCCCGAGCGCCGGCATCGTGTTCGCCACGCTCAAGCCGTTCGAGGACCGCAAGAGCGCCGAGCTGGGTGGCGCGGCCATCGCGGCCGAGCTGAACCAGAAGTACGCGGCGATCCAGGATGCCTTTATCGCGGTGTTCCCGCCGCCGCCCGTGCAGGGCCTGGGCACCATCGGCGGCTTCAAGCTGATGATCGAGGATCGTGCCGCGCTGGGCTACGACGCGCTGTTCGAGGCCACCAACGCGTTCGCCAACAAGGCGCGTGCCACGCCCGAGCTGACCGGCATCTTCAGCAACTACCAGGTCAACGTGCCGCAGCTCGACGTCAGGCTGGACCGCGTCAAGGCCAAGCAGCTGGGCGTGCCGGTGACGGACGTGTTCGACACGCTGCAGACCTACCTGGGCTCGGCCTATGTCAATGACTTCAACAAGTTTGGCCGGACCTACCAGGTCAAGGTGCAGGCCGACGCGCCGTTCCGCGCCCATGCCGAGGACATCCTGCAGCTGAAGACGCGCAACGCCGCCGGCGACATGGTGCCGCTGTCGTCGCTGGTGCAGGTCAGGCAGGGCTTCGGTCCGGACAGCGTGGTGCGCTACAACGGCTTTACCGCCGCCGACATGAACGGCGGGCCCGCGCCCGGCTTCTCGTCGGGCCAGGCACAGGCCGCCGCCGAGCGCATCGCCGCGGAAACGCTGCCGAAGGGCATCAAGTTCGAATGGACCGAGCTGACCTACCAGGACATCCTGGCCGGCAATGCCGGGATCTGGATCTTCCCGCTGTGCGTGCTGCTGGTGTTCCTTGTGCTGGCTGCCCAGTACGAGAGCCTGACGCTGCCGCTGGCGGTGATCCTGATCGTGCCGATGAGCCTGCTGGCGGCAATGACCGGGGTGTGGCTGACGCAGGGCGACAACAACATCTTTACGCAGATCGGCTTCATCGTGCTGGTGGGCTTGTCAGCGAAGAACGCGATCCTGATCGTCGAGTTTGCGCGCGAGCTGGAGCATCACGGCCGCACCGTGGTGCAGGCCGCGATCGAGGCCAGCCGCCTGCGCCTGCGCCCGATCCTGATGACGTCGTTCGCGTTCATCATGGGCGTGGTGCCGCTGGTGGTCTCCACCGGTGCCGGCGCCGAGATGCGCCATGCGATGGGCGTGGCGGTGTTCGCCGGCATGCTCGGCGTGACCTTCTTCGGGCTGTTCCTGACGCCGGTGTTCTACGTGGCGTTGCGGCTGCTGGCAACGCGCGGCCAGCGGCGCAAGTCGTCGGCGTCGGTGGAACACCAGGCGATGGCGTCCGCAGAATAGCGCTTGTTTGCTCCCCTCTCCCCCAACCCCTCTCCCGAAAGCGGGAGAGGGGAGCTACCTCGGCGGCGTTGATACCGCCAGAGCACAGAACAGTCAAGGAATGAACATGATTGCCCAGATCTCAAGGCAGCTGCCCCGAATCGCCACGCTGGCCGCCGCGCTGGTGCTGGCGGGCTGCTCGCTCGCGCCGACCTACAAGGTGCCGGAGACGGCCACCGTGCCGGCCTTCAAGGAAGCCGAGGCCGCCCAGGCCGAAGGCGCGCAATGGAAGACCGCGACGCCGGCCGAGGGCCTGCACCGCGGCGAATGGTGGAAGATCTTCGGCGACGCCGAACTGGACCGCCTGATCGCAGCGGCCGGTGAATCCAACCAGGATCTCGCCATCGCCGCGGCCCGCCTGAAGCAGGCGCGCGCCTTCACCGGCGCAACCGAGGCGGACCTCTATCCGCAGTTGAGCGTGGGGCTGGACCCGACCCGCTCGCAGCCGTCGGCGGCGTCGCAGGGCTTGCCCGACGGCACCCGCGTGCCGCCGCAAACGGTGTTGAAGGCGCGCGCCTTCGCCAGCTATGAGCTGGACCTGTTCGGCCGCGTCGCGTCGAGCGTCAACGCCGCCCGCGCCGAAGGCGAGGCTGCCGAAGACCTGTACCGCTCGGTGCAGCTGGCGCTGCAGGCTGACGTAGCGCAGGCGTATTTCGCGCTGCGTACGCTGGACAGCGAGCGCAACCTGCTCAACGCCACCATCAAGCTGCGCGAAGATGCGCTGTCGCTGCTGAAGAAGCGCTATGACGCCGGGGAAACCACCGACCTCGATCCCGCCCGCGCCGAAGCGGAACTGGGCACCGCGCGCGCGGACCTGGCCGGCATCGAGCGCCGCCGTGCCAACCAGGAGCATGCGCTGGCGGTGCTGACGGGGGTGCCGCCGGCGGCGTTCTCGCTGCCGGCAAAGCCGTTCGACGCCGCGCCGGTGGCGATCCCCGCCGGCCTGCCGTCCGAGCTGCTGGAGCGGCGCCCGGACATCGCCGCGGCCGAGCGCCAGATGGCGGCGGCCAACGCGCGCATCGGCGTGGCCAAGGCGGCGTTTTTCCCGCGCATCACGCTGACCGGGTTGTTCGGCTTTGAATCGGCCGACCTGTCCAACCTGTTCAAATGGTCCTCGCGCACCTGGATGCTCGGGCCGCTGATCGGCTCCAGCATCGCGCAGACCGTGTTCGACGGAGGCCGCAACAGCGCCAACCTGGCCGGCGCCCGCGCCGCGCACGAGGAAACGGTGGCCAGCTACCGCCAGACCGTGCTGGTGGCCTTCCGCGAGGTGGAAGACAGCCTCGCGGACGTGCGCTGGCTCAGCCAGCAGGCCGGCGCGCTGGACAGCGCACTCGGCGGCGCGAAGCGGGCGGCGCGGATTTCGCGCAGCCGCTATGACGCGGGCGCGGTCGACTACCTGACGGTGATCGATGCCGACCGCACCGTGCTGCAGTCGCAGCGCGAGGCCAACCAGGTTGCCGGCCTGCGCGCGGCCGCCACGGTTTCGCTGGTGCGTCGCCTGGGCGGGGGCTGGGGGCCGCTGCCGGCATCCGTGGCCGCGGCGCCTGCGGCCGAGGGCGCCGCCGCGCCGGTGGCGCGCTGAGCCACGCACGGGACTGGCGCGATGCCGGGCAGTCACTACACTGTAAGCATCGCGCCATGCGCCAGGGATGCACGGGTGCGTCCCGGTTGCATCCGGTCCCGCTGCCATGCTTGTCCGACACAGGAAACTGCTCTGGGGTTTTGTCTTCGCCGCGGTCACGGTGGGCGCGCTGCTGGCACCGCTGCCGGGGCTGGACCGCACCGCCATCCATGACGAGGTAGTGATCGCGCGCCCGCTGGCGCTGGTCTTCGATTTTGTCGCGACCCCGCGGCACTGGCCCGCCTGGCATCCGGCCTCGCTCGGCGTGGCGGGCGCCACCGACCATCCGCTGGAGCGCGGCGAGCGCGTTGCCGAAACGTTCATGCTGGCGCGGCGCGGCGGCGTGGTGGTCTGGACGGTGATCGAAAGCCAGCGGCCGCGCACGTGGTCGATCGAGGGCGTGGCCGCGGGGCGCCGCGTCGGCACCATCACCTACCGGCTGACGCCGGCCATCACCCCCTCGCTGACGCCAGCGGCCGAACGCACGCGCTTCGAGCGCGAATTCCACTACCGTTCGCCGACGTTGCTGTTTGCGCTGATCAATCGCCTGATGCTGCGCGACCAGTTGCAGGCCGAGTCCACCGAAGCAGTGCGCCGGCTCAAGGCGCTGCTCGAGACCGAGCCGCCGCCATCGCAGCGTGGCGCCTTGCGTGCGGCACCGATCCGGCCTAAGTTGGAGCCATTGCGCATTGCGTCCAGGGAGGCCCGTATGCCGTTCCAGTTGCAATCGACCGCATTTGCCGCGGGCGGCGCGATTCCGGCACAGCACACCTGCGAGGGCGCCGATATTTCTCCACCGCTGGCCTGGAGCGGCCTGCCGCCCGGCACGGCAAGCCTGGCGCTGATCGTCGACGACCCGGATGCGCCCGACCCGGCCGCGCCGAAGATGACCTGGGTCCACTGGGTGCTCTACAACCTGCCGGGCGACGCCACCGCGCTTGCCGCCGACATCGCCAGGGCGGGGCTCCCGGCCGGCACGCGCGAAGGGCTCAACGACTGGCACCGCACCGGCTATGGCGGCCCGTGTCCGCCGGTCGGCCGGCACCGCTATGTCTTCAAGCTCTATGCGCTGGATGTGGCGCTGCCGGACATCGGCAAGCCGGACAAGGCCGCCTTGGAGCGATCGATGCAAGGCCACGTGCTGGCCAAGGCGGAACTGATCGGCACTTACCAGAAGTCACGCCCGTAGGCGGCGCGCCCGGGCCCGCCCAGCCCTCGCGTTTGCCGATATTGCACAATACCGGCTTTGCAGATCTTGCATCGACCGGAGATACCGCATGGCAAAGCAGGGCGCACTGGGCCTCAGGAGCATTGCGTTGTTCGAGGCCGCCAAGGGGCTGCTGGTGATCGTGGCCGGCCTGGGCCTGGCCGCATTGCTGCATCGCGATGCCCAGGCGCTGGCCGAAGCCATCATCCAGCGCTGGCATGTCAATCCGGCCAGCCGCTATCCCACCATCTTCCTGTCATTGCTTGAGCATCCCGACAATGCGCGCCTGTGGGCCATCGGCGGGTCCGCCGCGGTCTATGCGCTGATGCGCTTTGCCGAGGCCTATGGACTGTGGCGCGGGCTGGCCTGGGGCAATTGGCTTGGAGTATGGTCGGGCGGCATCTACATTCCGCTGGAACTGTACGAGGCCCTGTTCCATCCCAGCTGGCTGCATGGCACGCTGGCCGCGGCCAACCTGCTGGTGGTGCTCTACCTGGCGCGCGGGCTGCTGGCGAAATCGACCACCAGGGGGTCGTGATCGGAAGACCGGTACGGGTCGGGCGCATAGAAGGCCGGCGCGGCGCTTGAGCCCGGGGCTGTGGCATAGGAGAAGGCCACGGGCTCGTCGGCATTGATATGCCACGCATGTACGGCCACCACGTGGGCCGCGGCCGTGGCGTCGGCGAGTACATGGTCCAGGTAGCCGGCCTGCGCGGCGTAGACGTAGCTGTAGGCGTTCGGACCGGCAAAGCGCGCCACCAGGTCGGCGAAGCCGCGCCGCGCCAGCAGGCGTATCGGGTCTTCCATCGCGTAGCTGTTCAGGTCGCCGATCACCAGCACGCCCGCGTCGGCGACGCCGGTCGGCGCGGTGCCCAGCCAGCGGGCCAGGGTGTCGGCGGCCTGTACGCGCGCGGGGTTCCAGCAGCCCTGGCCGTCGCCCTGGTCGGCCTGCGCGCCGGCGGCCTCGGCGCAGTTCTTGGATTTGAAATGATTGACCACCACCGTCACCGGCGCGCCGCCCGCCGCGGCGCGGAAGCTGGCCGCGAGCGGCTGGCGGCTGCGCTCGCCCAGCCATGTGGTGGCCACCAGGCCGGCGGGCAGCGCGGTGCGGGCGTTGTACAGCAGCCCCACCGCGATGGCATCGGCGCCGAGCGCCGGGGTGCCGGGATCGGCCACGCGCCAGTCCGGCCCCAGCAGCGTGGCCAGCTGGCGGATCGCGCCGTACCGGCCATAGCCATTGTTCTGGACCTCCATCAGGCCGATCACGTCGGCGTCCAGGCCGCGCAGCGCGGCCACCAGCTTGGCCTGCTGCCGTGCCAGCGCGGCCGTGTCCTGCGCGCCGCGGTTGCCGGGCGCATCGAGGCCACCGCCCTGGCCATTGCCATTGAAGTAGTTCTGCAGGTTGAAGGCCGCCACGCGCAGCGTGGTGGCGGGATGCCGCGGCGGGGGAGCGGGGCGCGGGTTGGCGCGTTGGTACCCCAGTGCTCCGGTACCGCGCGCCGGCTGCAGCCGCCACTGTCCGTGGCGTCGCTCCAGCACGCCCTGCACGCCGGTGACGGTATCGCCGGCGCGCAGCGGATGTTCGGCCGACAGGCGCGGGGACGGGTAGGGCAGCACGGCGGGAAACTGGCGTGTCGAGCCGTCGTCAAGCAACAACCGGTTGCGGGCGTTGGCCGCCGCGGCTTGCCGCGCGGCTAGTCCGGGCAGGTCCTGTTGCGTGGGTGCGATCGGGCGTCCGTGGCTCAGCACCACCGTGCCATAACGGCCCAGCTCATGCGTATCGCTGACCGTCAGCGTCTGCGGCAGGCGAACCAGCATCCCCTCCATTGCAGCCAGGTCAGACTCACTGGCAAGCGGCAGCGTCAGCGTCCGCGGCGCCACGGACAGGCCGTGCGCGCACACCACCGGCGAACCTGACAGCACCAGCTGCGTTTGTCCGAATCGTTCTTCGATCCTTCCGGACACGCGCACCATGTCGCCCGCATTGGCCCGGGCGCGTGGCGCGTAGACAAACAGACCCTCAGAAAGGCCCGGCCGATGCACGCGTTGCGCGTCCGCGGTCTGCAGGAAGAAGCCGCGCAGGCCGCCGTCGCCGCTGAAGTCTGCCGTGACGATGGCCTGGACTTCGACCGTGCGGCCGGCAAGCGGCGAAACCTGGCCGGGGCTGCGGATATCGGCCAGCGCGGTCGCAGGGCTGCCGCATGGCTGCATTGCAGCATCCGCGCCGGACGGCAAGCCCATCAGGCAGGCCAGGTACAGGGCGGGCAGCGCAATGCTGCATTCAGGCAGAGGCGAACGCATGGCGGTTTCGGCAGGTCGAGGCAAGGTGGACGATGCTAACCCCTGCTTGTAACGGAATGCTTGCCGCAGGCATGTGACGTCGCGATCGTGCTAAGGTAGTAGAGACCCGCCGGTACCCGGCCGGCGCCGGCAACCACTTTATCGCCACGACGACATGATCAAGGAAATCGCGCAAATCACTATCAAGCCCGGCATGGACAAGCAGTTCGAACAAGGTGTAAGCCAGGCCACGCCGCTGTTCCTGCGCTCGCACGGATGCCACGGGGTGCAGTTGTTCCGCTCGATCGAGCAGCCCGACCAGTACACGCTGGTGGTGGATTGGGAGACCGTGGACGACCATATGGTGCTGTTCCGCGAATCGCCGGAGTTCCAGCAATGGCGCGGCCTGGTTGCGGAAACCTTCGCCGCGCCGCCCAACGTGCACCACGAGTCCAAGGTCCTGTAAGCCCGCGCCATGAACACCCGGCCCGAACGCCCACGCCATTTCTCGATGCTGCGCGAACTGCAGCTGGCCGATGTCTTCACGCTCGGCAACGCGGCCTGCGGCATGGGGTCGGTGTTCTTCGCGATGTTTTTCGTCGCGGAGCAGCAGCTGGCGCATTTCTATACGGCCGCGGCGCTGGCGCCGCTGGCCTTTATCTTCGACGTGCTGGACGGCCGCATCGCGCGCTGGCGCCACGCGCATTCCGCGCTGGGGCGCGAGCTGGACTCATTGGCCGACGTGATTTCGTTCGGCGTCGGCCCCGCCACGCTGGCCTTTGCCGCCGGCATGCGCGGCGGCTGGGACCTGGCGGTGCTGATCTACTTTGTCTGCTGCGGCGTCAGCCGGCTGGCGCGATTCAACGTCACCGCCGAATCGCTGGCGGCCGGCAGCGACAGCGGCAAGGTGGCGTACTTCGAAGGCACGCCCATCCCCACCAGCGTGCTGCTGACTGCCGTGCTGACTTGGTGCGCGTCGCAAGGCCAGCTGGGCGGCGAACTGCCTGGCGGCGCATGGGTATTAGGCCCCGCCGTGCTGCATCCGCTGGTGCTGCTGTTCGCGCTGTCGGGCACGCTGATGGTCAGCAAGACCCTGCGCATCCCGAAGTTCTGAATGGCCGGCGCGCATGGCGCCGGCAATCTCTCGTTTTCGTTCTCTCTCTGCCAGCTCTGAGGCGAACAGTGCCTCGCGCCTTGCTCAGGCGCGCGCAGCCTCCGTGGCCACCCCCGCACGCTGGCGGCTGACCATCAGCGCCATCAGCGCGGCCACCAGGCAGGCCGCGCCTGCCGCGTAGAGTGCCGGCGTATAGGTCAGCAGCAGCGTACGGCTCAGGCCCGCGCCGAACGCGGCTACGGCCGCGCCGATCTGGTGTGCCGCGAAGATCCAGCCGAATACCATCGGCGCGCGCTCGCGCCCGAACGCCGTGGCCGCCAGCTTGACCGTCGGCGGCACCGTGGCAATCCAGCCGAGGCCGTAGAACATCGCAAAGATCGACAGGCCGTACAGCGTGAAGGTGGAATGGGGCAGCCAGAACAGCGACAGGCCGCGCAGCGCGTAGTACCAGAACAGTAGCTTGCGGCTGTCGTAGCGGTCGGAGAGCCAGCCCGACAGGATGGTGCCGACAAAATCGAACGCGCCCATCATCGCCAGCGCCGAGGCCGCGGGTACCGGACCCATGCCGAAGTCGCCGCACAGCGCGATGAAATGAGTCTGGATCAGGCCGTTGGTGCTCAGGCCACAGATGAAGAAGGTGCCGGCCAGCACCCAGAACGCCTGGGTACGCGCCGCATCGCGCAGCACACGGAACGGGCCGCTCAGCGTAAGCGGCACAGCGGGCTGAGGTGCGGACGGCACTGGCGTGGAGGCCGGGACTTCGCCGAACGCGGCCAGGCCGACATCGGCGGGCCGGCTGCGCATCAGGCCGAATACCAGCAATGCCAGCACCGCGCACGCCGCCAGCACCGGCAGCACGGCCACGCGCCAGCCCATCCGTTCGATCAGCCAGGCCGCCACCGGCAGGAACGCCAGCTGTCCGGTGGCGGCGCTGGCCGTCAGGATGCCGATGACCAGGCCGCGCCGCGCGCTGAACCAGCGGTTGGCGACCACCGCCGCCAGCACCAGCGCAGTCAGCCCGGAGCCGACCCCGAGCATCAGGCCCCATGCCACAAAGAGCTGCCAAAGCTTGGTCGACACAGTGGCCAGCGCCATGCCGCCTGCAATCAGTGCCAGTGCGGCACAGACCACGTTGCGCACGCCGAAGCGGTCCATCAGCAGCGCCGAAAACGGCGCCATCAGCCCGAACAGCGCGAAGCGGAACGCCAGGATCGATGAGATCTGGTCGGTGTTCCAGCCCATCTCCCTGGTCAGCGGCTGCAGGAAGGCTCCGGGCAAGCCCAGCGCGGCCGAGGTGGTGAGCATCACCAGGAAGGTCAGGGCGGCAACCAGCCACGCGTAGTGGATGCCGCGCCGGTCGAGCCGGCGGGAAAGGGCTTGCGCAAACATGGGGCTCTCGTCGTGGGGAATCGCGGGACGGTTTTGAAAAAGGCAAAGGAAGGACCGTCCAGCCGCACGCGGCGGCGGGATGCCGGTCTGGTTCTGGGGAAAGCGCGGGACTAGCCGGTGCTGCCCAGCAGGTGGGCGCGCGCCGCATCCAGCATTTCGTCGGAGAGCGGATCGCCTTCCGTTGCGCGCGCGAGCGTGAGGGCGCCGACCAGCAATGCCATGCGCACCAGCGCCTGGTCGTGGCGTTCCCGCAGATCGTCCGACGCCACGGTCTGCGCCATGTCATCGACCATGATTCGCAGGCCGTCAGCATAGGCCTGGCGCACCGGCTTGCCGGCGGGCTCGCGGGCGACATCGACAGCCAGCGCGGCAGCCGCGCAGCCGATGCCGGGGTTGGCGCAATGCGCGGCGCTCAGGTAGGGCTCGACCAGGTTGGCGAGCATGGCCTTGCGGTCACCGTCCGCACGGGCGAGACGACGCTCCCAGCGCGCGGTCGATTCCTCGAACGCGCGCTTGCAGGCCTGCGCGGCCAGGGCGTCCTTGGACGCAAAGTGGCCGTAGAAGCCGCCATGCGTCAGGCCAGCATCGGCCATCAACTCCGCCACGCTGACGCCGCTGAGGCCGCGTTCGCGGAACAGCCGCGACGACGCTTGCTCGATCGCCTCGCGGTTCTTCTCGGTTTGCTCACGTGATGCGCGTGCCATCTGTCCACCTCGCTTCGGATCTGGCTTTCGCGAAGTTTAGATGATGAACATCATTTATTCAATAGATGTTGTGCATCATCTATTGATGTGCGGCCGCGGTAATGTACATACATATGAAGACGTCTTCAGCACGTTGAAGGGTTTTCCCGTATCGTCTTGCCTGTTAATCGCCGCTAGCCAGCGCGACGCCCTTGCGCCGCCGACCCAGCCGCTGCGTCAACCGGTAAAGACAGTGTCCAGCACAGCCCCCCTCCAGACCACCTCAGCGGCGGACGCCATGACCTCGCGCGAGCGGCGTGGCATGGCCGCCATCCTGATTGCCGTCGCCCTTGCGACCCTCGATACCGCCATCGCCAATACGGCGTTGCCCTCGATTGCGGCGGACCTGCGTGCCACGCCTGCCGCCTCGGTGTGGGTGATCAACGCCTACCAGCTGGCGATGGTGGCAACCCTGCTGCCGTTCGCGGCGCTGGGCGGCGTGGTTGGCCACCGGCGCATCTACCTCGGCGGCGTGCTGCTGTTCACGGCCGCGTCGGTGGTATGCGCGCTGGCATGGTCGCTGCCGACGCTGGCGGCGGCGCGGGTGCTGCAGGGCATCGGCGCGGCCGCCATCATGAGCGTCAATACGGCGCTGATCAGCGCGATCTTTCCGACGCACCGGCTTGGCCGCGGGCTGGGGCTGAATGCGCTGGTGGTCGGGGTTTCGTTCGCGGTGGGGCCGACGGTGGCGTCGGTGATCCTGTCGTTCGGCACGTGGCCGTGGCTGTTCGCTGTCAACCTGCCGATCGGCCTGCTGGCGCTGGCGATCGGGCGCGGCTCGCTGCCGCAGACGGCGCGCAGCACGCACGGCTTCGATCGTGTGGCAGCAGCGCTCAGCGTAATTGCCTTCGCCGCGCTGATCCTCGCGCTGGGCGAGGGCGCGCAGCGCGCGCCGCTGCACTTTTCGCTGGCCGCGGCCGCCGTCTTCGTGGTGGCGTTCGGCCTGCTGCTGTGGCGCGAGCGTGGCCATCCGGCGCCGATGCTGCCGGTGGACCTGTTCCGGCGGCCGATGTTCGCGCTGTCGACGCTGACCGCGGTGTGCTCGTTCGCGGCGCAGGGCCTGGCCTTTGTGTCGCTGCCGTTCTACTTTCAGCACGTGCTGGGGCGAGGGCAGGTGGAAACCGGCTTCCTGCTGACGCCCTGGTCCGTGGTGGTGGCGCTGATCGGGCCGTTGGCCGGGCGCCTGTCCGACCGTTACCCGCCGGCCGTGCTCGGTGGCGTGGGCCTGGCCGTGCTAAGCGCGAGCATGCTGTCACTGGCGCTGCTGCCGACGAACCCCAGCGCGCTCGATATCGGCATCCGCATGTGCCTGTGCGGCGCCGGGTTTGGCTTCTTCCAGTCTCCCAATCTCAAGGCCTTGATGACCAGCGCCCCGCGCGAGCGCAGCGGCGGCGCCAGCGGCGTGGTGGCCACGGCCCGACTGCTGGGGCAGTCCACGGGGGCGGCGCTGGTGGCATTGTGCTTCGGCATCGCCGGCGACCACGGGCCGGGTCTGGCGCTGGCGTTGGGCGCGGCGTTTGCCGGCGCCGGTGCCGTGGCCAGCTGGATGCGGCTGGCAGCTGACACGCCGCGGCCCTAGCGGCGCGGGCCGCCGCTCGCTCCTTCAGTTCAGGCAGTGATCCGGTTCGCTGCGCCGGGACTGACAGGGGATTTTGCCCTGAAGTAGGCTTCGAAGACGTCGATATCGACCGGCCCGGCCTGCTGGTTCGTAACCTGCTTCAGCACGGTGAAATTGTCGCCGCCGGAGGCCATGAAGTTGTTCACCGTGACGCGGTAGGTCCTGGCCGGGTCGATGGCGACGCCGTTGAGCCGTAGCGATGCCGTGTCGACGCGATTGCCCTGTCCCGCGGCGGCGCCTGCCGGCTTGCTCTCGTCCCAGGTATAGGTAAAGCCGCTGGAAACCTGCAGCACGCGACCGCCCGCAGGTTGCGGCGCCTCCCATTGCTGTTCCAGCAGGCGCAGGATCTGCGCGCCGGTCAGGTCCATCGTCACCATGCTGTTGCCGAAAGGCATGACGGCGTAGAGCTGCCCGAACGTGGTCTGGCCATTGGTGGCGGCGTCGTACGCAAGGTTCTGGCGCAGCCCGCCCGGATTGGTGAAGGCGATCACCGCCGGTCCGAACGACGCATCGGACGTGCCGGCCAGGTAGGCGTCCGCCACCAGGTCGCCCAATGCCGACTCGCCCGCCGCGGTCTGGGTGCGATCGATGCTCGCGGTGATGGCGCCCACCACCGCATTCTTGATCGGCGCGGTCAGTTCCACGTAGCGATTGACCATTGCGTCGACCGCGCTATCCCTGGCCAGCGCCGTATAGCCCGGGGGCAGCGGGATCGGCTTGCCCTGGCTGTCCTTGATCACCAGATCGTTGACCGCCACGCGGTTGTTCGCCAGCTTGGAAGAGACCCGGCGCGTGGCCGGATCGATGGTGATATCGATTTCCGAAGCCAGTCGGCCATAGAAGCCCGTCTGCGTCAGCAGCTTGCCGTCCGGCCGGGTGCAGACATATTCCTGGTGGGTGTGGCCGCTGACCACGATATCCACGGCGGGATCGAGCTTGTCGACGATCGACACGATGGCACCGTTCAGTCCGGGGCAACTCTTGTCGTTCACCGTGCCCGCCGTCGTGGCTCCGCCTTCATGCAGCAACACCACGATCGCATTGACGTTCTGCTGCCGCAGTTCCGGAATCAGCTTGTTGACCGTATCCGCCTCGGACTCGAACGTCAGGCCTGCGGTGCCCGCGGGCGTCACCACCGACGGCGTGTCCTTCAGCGTCATGCCGATAAAGGCCACCTTGGCCCAGTCGAAGGTCTTGATCTGGTAGGCCGGCAGCAGCGGCTTTCCGGTCGCCTGGTCGATGACATTGGCGGCCAGGTACTTGAACTTCGCCCCGGCGTAGGCGCCGTTGGTCATGCACGTGTCCACGCCGACAATGCCGCGCCGGCCGTCGGCGGACCGCGGAAAGCAGCCCCCGTTCTGCAGCCGCAGCAGTTCATCGCGGCCCTTGTCGAACTCATGATTGCCTACCGACGAGATCTCCAGGCCCATCTGGCCCAGCACATCAATGGCCGGCTCCTCATGGAACGCCCCGGAAACCAGCGGCGAAGCGCCGACCATGTCGCCGGCAGCCACCACCACGTTATTCGGATTCTTCGCCTTCAGGGTCTGGATCAGCGCGGCAAGGTACGCGGCACCGCCCGCCGAAACCCGGGTACCAGCCGGGTTGGCGGCATCCTCCACCACCACGCTGCCGCTCGGCGCTTCCAGGTTGCCGTGGAAATCATTGAGCCCGATGATCTTGACCGATACCGGAGCATCCGCGGCCGGCGCAGGGCTGGCCGGCGCCGAGCCGCCTTCGTCATTCCCGGAACCGCAGGCTGCAACGATGCCTGCAAGAGCGAGCGCACCCAGGCTCGCGACGACATACCGTTTGCGTGTCATGTGGCCAATCCTTTGGGAAGCGGCTGCAGGCAGCCACTCTATGGGCCCATCGTGACTGCTTCATGACGCGGGGATGTCATGCCCTGGCGCTAACCTGAAGCGCCATCAACGCCATGCACCGAACGCCAATGCATCTCTCCCTGATCGCCTGCGCACTGGCCGTGTGCACGGGCATTACCCAAGCCGCCACCACGGAACTGCCGCCAGCCGTGGCGCAGGCAAGCCGGCATGCCATGGCGGCTTGCCAGGAATACATGCATGACGACGCCGACGAGTACCGTTCCTGCACCGACGCCGTCGCCCGCGAGATTCCGCGCGGCCGCAGCGATACGACGGCGCGGTTGCTCGGGCATTACTACTACGCGTGGGTTGGGGCCAATAGTTCGGCGCGATTGTCGTTGCCAGGGGCCGAGGCGGCGGCGCGGGTCTATCTGCGGGAGTTTCGTGCCTTGCAGCGCGAGCTGGGGGTGGATGACAAGACGCTGTGCAAGGCGGTGGAGGGGGATTGTGGGCAGAGGGTGGCGGTGATTGAGAGGATGGAGCGGGAACGGGAGAGGGGGCGGTGAAATGCCCGACGAATAGCTGCGCGCGATAGTTGCACGCGGACTATTCGCTGTACGCGCGGAGCAGGTCGCGTATCTCTTCCCTGGTCAACTGGCCCGAGCCGAGCACCGCTGAAAAATCATCCTTCCCTAGCGGAAAGCGCGTGAGCAGCGCATGCAGGCTGTCCTGATCGAAGGGCGTTGCAGTCAGCGGGTCTAGCCAGAATTCTTCCGTTGCGTCCCGAGGCTCAAGCTTTGTGCCCTCCACATTGATGTAGACCTTGTATCGGACAAAGCCCTCCGGGAAGGCGCGATCGAAATATAGAGACGTCCCTCGGGGCAGCATTGCGGCAGGGCTATCCGAATTTCCGCCGGTAAGCATCAACGGATACTGCAGCTTGTGCACCTTCGGCGATTCTTCGTGCGCGAGTTGGTGTACCACGATTGCGCCAACTATGGCACCGAGGAGTGCGGAGAGGACCGGGGTTAGTAGGCGATTCATGGTGCTATTCATTCTTGCGGATGCTCATTCGTTCTAGCCAATTGGTGCGTCTAAGCCGTAGTCCCGGTCGATCGGCGTCCACGATCGCATCTTGGATGTCGAGATGATTTGCACTGTTATTTAATCACCATACCCTGAGTCGATATTGGTGCCGCATCGATGAAGAACCACGTTGTATCCATTGCCTCGGTGACAGGCGATCCCTGGGCCACCGCTTCATAATCCTCGGCCATTTCGTCATCGAATTCGGCAAAGGGATTATCTGTCTCCAGTCCGATGATGCGATAGGCGGGCTGCATTGGCTGGCCGTGTACGCCGAAGGCCAAACTGAAATCTCTCGCGCCATCGAGCCATTGCTTGGGCACCCAAACTCCGCTTCGAGGGCATGCATGTCCTGGGGCGGTGGTCAAAATTTGGTCGATGGTGTGGCGACGATAAACGGAGAGTTTAGGAAGGAGACCTTGCCTGTTTAGAAGCTCGATTGCCTCTGTGCTGTCACCAGCATGGCTGTCGTCACGGTCCAAGTAAACCTGGTCGGCACCGTTATTCATTCGCTGCAGCCAAAGGCTGCCCTTGCCGCGGTTTTTGTTAAGTGTGGTAGCTGCGGTGCCGGAGGCATAGATCACCCTTTGGATGGCAAGGTCCCAGCGTGATCGCTCCTCATCCGACATCCAGCCAAGCGGCTGTTCGAGCATGCCGCGAAAATCGGTTGACGGTGTCTCGATCAGATCAAGGAGCGACATGTAGTCGCCGCCGAGTTCAACGAACCGGATGCCCCGCCTGATGCTGCTTGCATGGGAGCGATAACGTGCTACCAGTAGTCTAGCGCTGCTGCACCGTGTACGCCGTTATCGGTGATCAGGGAGTCATAGAGGTGGGCGAAGTCCTCGCACAGACGCGCGCAACACTCATAGTACGCGAGCGAACTGGTTTGATACAGGAACCAAGCATCCTGGTCGAGATTTCGCTGCGCGATTGGATAGCGTTTCAGGTTGGTGGAACTCATTGAATATCGTCAGGAACGCTGGCTTGTGCGCGGGCGGGGCGTTCGCCCTTGTACCCCAGACCACACGCAGTTTCGGGACTTGCCTCGTATTCCTGAATCAATGAAGCGTCTAATCGGAGGCAAAAACCCACCGGGTCGAGCGGCCTCGATGCATAGGAAGTTTTTCGCCGGCTTGCACGACGATGCTCACGGAGAGGTCATCTTCTGGAAGCCAACGTCCCGCTTTTGGGGCGGGCTGGCCTGTTTCGAACCAAATCATGGTGCTATCCGTTTCGCTTGTCGCGGAAGAATTATCTGTAGCTCCATTTGGCTTCTGGAAGACATACTCGTCTTCCTCCGCAGGGATTGAACCATCTTCGTAGCGCGTATCCTTCCATAGCAGACGCCAGGTTACAGGTTCTGAAAAGCTTTCATCCTGATGTTCGTACCTCGATGCTGGGGCTGGCGATCCCGCGTGCAAGTAGTTCATACATCCGCTGATCGGGAATGGTCCTTTGGGTTCTTCCTTTTTCTTGAATAGCGAAAATCCAACTGATTTCGAAACCTCAACAGGTTCCCATATGCCGGAATAAGGAATGGTGTTTCCGGTTGAAATGAGCACTGGTACCTTGGGGTCAGGTACATCGACTAGGAAGCCGGGGAAATGCATGCTGGCGAGTTGGTCTCGCAGCCAGTTGCCAAAGTTAAATGGGGCCGCGTCGTCAAGCCATTCGCTTTCGAGTATATCGGAGCATTCTCCCCAAGCCTGAGAGAGATTATTAAAGGTATCGAGAAATCTGATTGCCCCAGGAGTACTAGCCTCTTCGATAGCTGGATGTTCTCTCCACTCTATACGGACCAGGTAATTATCCCAATATGAGCGAGGCCGATCCGCCATTGAAAATAGGCCATTTACGTCATATTTGAAAACTCGCTTGTCGCCGCGTTTGAGTCGAAGTATTGCATCTTCGAAATGTGCAAGCCCTTGCAGCGCGCCGATATAGTGAGACTCGCTGATTTGAGAAGATTGTTCTTTATTTAATTTGCTGGCCAGTTGCCTGCAGTTTTCGATGGCGAACGTCCAGCTCTCGTAGTATCCAAGAATGCGTTTCCATGCCGTGTACGAACTGATTTGCTTGAGCCAATGAAAGAGTTTTCGCCGTTCATCGTCGTTGGGTAGCTGGAGAATCTTAACTGGGCTTGGTTTCATGGTTTCACCAATACTTGCTGGCTTTCTTTGGTCGCTTTCTCGCGCGCACCAAGCCGCAGAGTTTGAACAGTGCCATTTCCAAACGGTGACTTGTATCCCCAGATACCGTTTGCATCAGTCCATCCAGTGGGTGCGATGCGAAAAGTCAGGCCACTGACCTCATCTGTCCACGTGGTCGCTTTTCCGGACGCAAGAACTTTTTTTCCAAGTACTTCAAGCGCGTCGGAAACTCTCTTATCAAGGAAGAAGAACGCCTGAGTGGCCCCTCCGGGAAGGTATTGCCCTGGTAGCATTTTGCCACGTTGCTCTGCGACAGTCCCGACTACCGCCTTGGGACCGGTTTTTCCATTCACGCTTCCAGTGACGAAGAAGCCATCGCGATTGAATTCATCCAACACAGCTGCTCCTTCGCGCCATTCCTTTGCGGACTTTGGCGGTGCGCCGAGGCCCCACCAAGCGCCACCAGGGAAGGTTTCATTTATTTTGCTACCGTGAGTTGTTCCTTCAGGTCCAAAGAACCGAAATATTTTTTCGCCCTGCTTCAGTTCACGATTGACCAACCTCCCGCTATAAGCGCGAATGGCGGGATAAAATTTTCCGTCAGATGACGTTCGCGCGGTAAGGTCGGGATATCCAGGAGCTGGTCGATACTTGCTCTTCCAAGTTTCCGGAGCTCGAACGAGAGCTTCATTCTGCTTCCATCCACCCTTGGCAGAGCGCACAGGCAATGCGCCGTCTTCAATCAACCTCGCCTCATCGGCGCGAGTAACCACCCGCTGCCCTGTGGCCACCTGATGCATCGTCTTACGACTTGTCGATTCGCCACCAGACCGAATGTAGGCTTGGACCTCTCTTAGATGTTGGTCCAACTCCTTGATGGCCTTGGGAATCATTTCATTCCCCTTGGTTTTGAGTTGGAGCAGCCCGCTGCGCAAAGAATCGATCCGTCGTAACAATGCCGACGGAATCGCAGCACCGGCCTTATTTTTGATCTGACCGAGCACCGTATACAGGTTGTTCATCAATGCCGCGAATCGTTCCATGATCGCGGCCTGATGATCAGAGAAACGTAGTTTCAGCAGCCACCGTTCGGCATTCTTGACGCCTATGCGGTTCAGGAACGCGATGATTTCATTGGCACCTTCAAGCAACTTAGCGGCCCGCGCAGCGCCTTTCAGCGCAGCGGCTTCCTTGCAGACTTTGATGAGAATACGGCCGACGCCCTTGACGACGCCACCGAATACAGGAATCAAGGCGACGACAAGAACGACGAGCAGCACCCATTCCCAGACGCTTTCCCGCTTTTCTGGCTTGTCGACCAAACCGATAACCACGGCGATAATATCGCGCACGGCGGTCACGTCGCCAACCAACGGGATCATCCCGATGACCGCATCGACAAGTATCTGTGAAAAACTTGCCTTCTCATTGAAGGCCCCCTGGACCGTACCCCAGGTCCAACTGCCGACGTCGGCGCAGATGGCACGGAAGCGACTCCAGGTGAGGCCACCCGGTGGCGTTGTGTTTGCAACTGAAGGCATGTTTTCTTGCTTCTGGAGTGGGCTAAGCGGACTTTGCTTCCGAATCCGTCTCAGTGGACAGGTATTTGTCCACCAGGCTGGCTAACTTGGCTTCCGTCGGATTAGGGTCGTGGCCGGGCGTCGGTGTCTTGTCTTTGCGTTCGAAGGCGCCTGGCATCGGGCCGAAGCTGACCTGCACGGGCCCCGGAGGAATGCCTTCAATGACGGCGCGTCCCTGCGCATCGAGTGTTCCCTGACGTTGAGAGCCGTCAGCCAACTTCGCAAAGTATTGGGCGCCTGCAAGGCCTTCGTCGTCGTGATATCGGTGATCAAGCATTAGCGTCGAGGGCGACATCGCCCCCACCGGCAGCGCCGCCAACTCCGCCGGACTCCCCCCAGCCCCCACCAACGGATGCCCAGCCCCCTTCACCGACAACAACCCCGGCGTCTCAAACGTAATCGCATTCCCGTCCAGCACGATCCGCGACGAGCCACCGTGCAGCACCACCTTCTTCTGCGCCAGCACCTCGATGCCGTCGGTCGATGAAGTCACCGTCACGGCCTTGTCCGCCATCACTGCCAGCGCATCGGTATGGGCCTGGATGGAAACCGGTCCGCCGGCCGCAATGGCGCGAATCCCGTTGTTCTGGCTGAACAGGCTCACGCCCTTGGCCGCGGCTGCGGCGACGGTGTTGCCGGCGCCGACATGCCAGTCGGCCTGTGCCAGGCCCAGCAGATGGCGTCCGGCAAAGATGGAGGTGGTGGCTTGCGTGGCCAGCGCAATCGAGCTGGGCGATTCTGCGACGAGCCACGGTTGCCCGAAGTGCTCGGCAGCGGTGCCGGTATCCGGGCGCTTGGCGTCCTGCTCGTTGACGCGGTCCGGATAGCGGCCGTCCTGTTGCGGGTCGATGGCCTTGATCAGCGGTTCGAAAGCGGCGACGGCGCCCAGCGGCAGCGCCTGTTGCGAGGTGGCGGCATCGGACAGGCGCTGGGCGGTACGCTCGGCGGCGGTGATCTGGCCGCGGGCTTCGCGGATGTCGAGCATGGTGCCGGCGGCCCTGGCCTGGACCGTGGTCGACAGCAGCAAGCCGTTGCCGGCGCGCACGATGGCCCACGCGTCGGTGCGCAGTTCGGCGCCGGTGCCGCGCCAAACGCCGCGTTCACCGCTGGCGGGAGCCTGCGCGATGACGTAGCCAAGGTTGAGCTGGGTGTCGGCGGCCGAGCTGGCCAGGCGCATGCGCAGCTGGCCGGTGTTGTCGTCGACCACCCACTGGTTGTAGCCGCCGTCGCCAAGGTTGTGCGAATACCAGCCGGACAGCGCTGTGTTCAGCGGCGCCTCGGTGGCGGGCCAGGGCAGGGCGTCCTGTTCGTTGTGCAGTTGCGCCACCACCATCGGGCGGTCGATGTCGCCATCGAGGTAGGTCAGCATGACCTCGGTGCCGGCGCGGGGCAGGTGATGCGTGCCCCAGTTGGGGCCGGCCGCGGCCGTGGCCACGCGCACCCAGGCGGTGACCTGGGTCAGGTCGTCCTGGGCCGGGTCGGCGGCGGTGTCGGCTCTGGGGTCCGCCATCGGCGCGCGCAGCCAGGGCAGGCGCACGCGCACGCGGTGATCGCGCTCGGTGGTCAGCGGGGCGCCGCCTTCGGCGATGACGACGGCAGGCTGTCCTTCCGGTGCGGTGGGCTTGGGCGAGTAAACCGGCACGATCGGGGCATCGGCGCGCACGGCTTCGAAGCGGTTGCGGTAGCTGCCCGCCTCGATGTCGGACAGGCCCAGCAGCAACGCCACCTCGGCCCCCAGGTTGTTGGCCGCTTCATGGCGCACGGCCAGCGTGACGAACTCGTTCGCGGCGGTGTCGAAGTGCCCGGTCAGCGTAAAGCATTCGCCAGCGCCCAAAGCACGCACGCTGCCTTCGCCCTCGTAGCGCAGGTAGCTGCTTTCATGCGCTTGCGCGCGCAGCTGCGCGGCGCGGCGGGCGGCATCGGCGTCGGGGAAACGGTAGGTGCCGCGGGTTTCGAAGGACTCCAGCGCGGGCCATTCGCCCAGGCTTTCGCTGCCGGCGTCGGCGGCGGTGGCGGACAGGGACTTGTAGTCCCATGAGGCGACGGTAACGGCGTTGGTGCCGGTGGCGGCCTGCAGCGACCAATGGTCGATGGCATCCTCGCGCTCGGTGGCGTCGCTGCGGTGGAAGCGGATGCTGGGCTGCGCGCAGGCGGGGCGTTCGGCCTGATTGTCGAAGATCACCAGGCAATGGCGGGACTGGGCCTTGTCGTCCTGGCTGGATTGTTCGGCGTGGTCCTGCTGATGCTCGAAGCGGTAAGACAGGCCTTCTTCCGCCAGCAGCCGCGTGACAAAGGCAAGATCGGTCTCGCGGTACTGGCAGCAGACCGAGCGCTTGCGCAGCGGCTGGCTCACCGCCGTGCGGAATTGGGCCAGCGGGTAGTCGGCCAGCACGTCTTCGACGATCTCCAGCGCGGTCTTGTCCTGGTAGACGTAGCAATCGGTGCGCGCGCGAAGGCGATCGAACCAGGTCCCCACTATCAGCCGGTAGCGAGCCAGGCCGCCGTCGCCGCCGATGGCCGCGCAGCTCTGCACATAGCCGTGCCAGGCGCGGCGCGTGCCGTCGGCCAGCATCAGCCGCAGCGTGATTTCCTCGGCGGCCAGGCGCGCGGTGTCCAGGTGTGCCGACGGGCTAAGGCAATCGATATGGAGCTGGAAGGGCGCGCAGATACCCTCGTGCGCGACGAAGCGCTCCACTACCAGGTCGTCGGCGGTGAGCGCCGTTTCCAGCGTGATCTGGCGCGTGCGCTGGCCCAGCAGCCCGGACAGGGCGGCCATCACGGATGACGGGTAAGAGGACAAGGGCTTCATCGGAGCAGGGTCGGCGCTAGAGGGTTCGGCATGCGGGCCTGGAGACGGCAGGACCGCCTTCGATGGCATCAACGCGGCATCAGGGCAGCGAGATGGTCAGGTGCGAATAACGCGGCCCCAGCTTGATCACCTGCGAGTAGCCCTGCAGCGTGTCGCTGGTCTGCGAGCGCAGCGTGGTCGACAGCCCCAGGAAGGCCAGCAGAGCGATCAGTGCAAAGACCGCGCCGAAGATCCACAGCGGGGTCTCGCGCTTGAGCGCGTGCGAGATCTTGTCCGGGATCGGCCATTGCGGGGCAAAGGCGGCGCGCTTGCCCTTGATCGCCGAGATCTCGTCGCCCAGCCTCGCGGTCAGATAGGCCAGTTTTTCGGGGCCCTCCAGAATGTACTTGCCGCGGAACCCCAGCAGCAGGCACATGTGGAAGACTTCGAGTGCTTGCAGCCGTGGCGCGCCGTGCGCGCGCAGTTCTTCCAGCTTGGTGAAGAAGCCTTCGCCGGCCAGTTGCTCGCCGAACAGCACCAGTTGCAGCGGCCGCCGCTCCCACGTGCTGCGGATGCTGAAGTTCGACGCCAGGATGGTCTCGTCGATGGCGGCGCAGAAGGCGTACTTGGCGTCGAAGATGTCTTCGGCGGCTACGTTTAGCCGCTTGGCGCCACGCTCGAAATCATCGAGGAAGTCGCGCACCTTCTGCAGGAACTCCTCGGCACTGCCCGGCTGCTGGCCATTGCGCAGCAGGAACAGCATGAAAAAGCCATCGTAAAGCAGGTCCAGCAGCGTGCGGGCGTGCATGGCGCCGTCGGCGGAACCCGCGGCGGCGGGAGAGGGCTGGCCGGCCGGCGAGGCGCCGAACAGCGAAGGCGTGGAAGTAGCGCTCATGAGGTCACCGCGATCAGTTCAAGTTTGAGTTCCCGGATGCCGGCCGGGGTGTAGATGGTGATGGTCTGGGCTTGCAGCATGCGATCGTAAAGCGCGCCGCGCGCTTCGATCGCGAAATAGCACGCGCCCGGACGCACCGGGATCGCGGGCGGCACCTGCGGCGTGTAGGTCAGCGGCACGCCCGGCATCGACGACAGCACCAGCTTGTCCACATCGTCCGGGGCGCCGACCTTGAATCGGCTGGGGATGGCTTCGACCAGTTCGGCCACGGGCATGTCGGCGCTAACCGACAGGTAGAAGCTGGTCTTGTCGTCGATCTTGCCGGAATCCAGCCGTCCCAGATGGAACGAGGGACGGGTCTCGTCCAGCGCGATCGAGAAGTAGCGCGTGGAGATGACGGTATCGAGCAGGTCGCGGATGATGCTGTCCAGCCGCGCAAAGACCGGGCCCGGACTGTCGTGGTCATAGACCGGAAGATCAGCCAGCGTGTGGCTCTTTGAAAAGGTCATCAGCGCGCCGGCCAGGCGCAGCATCTCCTGGAACAGCCGCTCCGGATGCAGTTCGGGATGGTGGAACAGATGCGCCAGCGCAGCGAAAGAGGCGTTAGCAGTGTGCAGCAGCCAGAACGACGCGATATCGCCCGAGCGAAACTCGATGATGTTCTTGGTGGGCTCGCGATGGAAGCCGTACAGCGCATTGACCTTGGCCTGCAGCGCATCGATCAGCCGCCGCAGCCGCAGGTACAGCACGGCCGAGGCATTGATCGACAGGCTGGGGGCGACAAAGGTCTCGTCCAGTTCAAAGCCGCCGGTCGCGGTACGCCGGATGCGCACGACCGGCAGCGAGATGAACTGGTCGCGCGGCTCGGTCTCGGCCACCAGCCGCACCGCTTTTTTCAGGTAGGTGATGGCGGCCGGCTCGGCTTCCGTGAACAGGTCCGACGTTTCGGCCTGCAGGCCGACATAGCGGGACGACAGCGAGCCTTCCGCGTCGTCGCGGTAGTTGCCGCCGGCATCGTGCAGCGGCTGCAAGGCCAGGTAGAAGGTGAGTTCCGAGGTGCCCGCGGGAATTGCGTCGAGTACCACGGGCGGTGGCAGTTCGTCGGCCTGGGGCGCGGAATACAGTTCGCCGTCGGGAAAGAACAGCGCCAGCTCGGTCACGCGCAGCACCCCGCTGGCGAGCGCATCCGTGTCAAAACTGGCATTGCGCACGCCCCAGCCGTAGGGCTGGATCACTTGCGCGGTGGCGTGCAGGCGCGACTCATGGTATGCGTCCTGGCGCTGGAAATGCTGGGGCCGCAGGAACAGGCCTTCGCCCCACAGAATCTTGGCGGAATAACTCACGTTTGCCTTTGTTGTCCTTGTTGGTGCCTGTCGGCTACGTCAGGTACGGCAGCCGGCTGCCGAGACCAGGTTCAGGTTGCTGCTGGCTGCGGCGCCCGCCGGCGTGATGGCATCGCCCACGGTCAACGTCATGGCGCAGGCGTGCAGGCCGATGGTCACGCCGGACTTTTCGCTCCTGGCGCTGTCGAACGCGAATTTCCAGCGCTGCGGGGCAGGGCTGCGAAACAGCGCCACCACGCCGAAGGTGCCCGCCTCGCGCGTGATCTTTTCCACGATTTCATAGCGCTGGCCAGGAATTAGAGTCATCTCTCTAACTTGTACCAGGTCAGCGCCGAGTGTCTTCTGCTCTCGTTGCGGATCGATGAAGGTATCGAACGGTGCCTGCAGGAAGCTGGTGGGATCCTTCAGCTTGTAGAGCCGCACCACGATGGCAGCCGGCCGGTTATCGGCTGCCGCATTCAGGTTGTTGCCGGCGTACAGCTTCAGCGGGACTTCGCGCGGCGGCTTCTGGGATTCCGGCAAGTTGGACGGCTTCAGGCCAACGGCCTCCAGCGCGCCGCTGGCGGCGCCCGCCAGCAGCGTGCCGCCGACCGAGCAACCCGCCAGCGCCGCAATACATACAGCGGCTGCCAGGCCCGCAGCCGGCCTGGCTCGCATCGCCGCAGGGGCGTGGCGCGTGCGGTCGCCGGCTGGCGCGCTGTACGGCTCCCGACTGAATTTAATTTGTCGCATGACAGAACTTAAAACTATCTAATTCAGCAGTTGGAGACCTATCCAACAAAACGGTAGAGAACTACCAAAAAGTACTAAGCCTGACAATATCCACCGATCTGTTGTCAGCCGTAAGCGGCAGAGTGTACTATTCCGGCCAATTCGGGTTCAACACAGTTCTGACATTATTGGCATTTGGCGCTTTTTTCCCCCAGCGGATCTCGCCAATGCCAAGGCCCCGGATTGCCCCGCCGTAATCTTGAACCTTCACAGAGACTCGCCGTGAACGACTACAAGCCCAAGTCAGGAATCCATCGCACCCTGGTGATGCTGGCCAGCACCGCCGTGCTGCTCGCCGGCTGCGCAACCTCCAACCCGGGGCCGCAGAGCGATGAGTCGTTCAAGCAGAGCATGTCCGAGGCCGAAGCGGCCCTGGCCAGCGGACAGCGCGAGCAGGCCATCAACCTGTTCGAGCAGATCGCCAAGAACAATCCGACGCGCGAGGAGCCGTGGTCGCGCATGGCGCAAATCGAGTTTGGTGCCGAGCACTATCCGCAGGCGATCGTCGCGGCCGAAGAAGCTTTGCAGCGCGACGCCACCGACCGCAAGGCCAAGAGCGTGCTGGCGGTCAGCGGCCTGCGCGTGGCGCGCCGCTCGCTGCAGGAACTGCGCGCCGACAGCGCCCTGGCCGGAGACGTCCGCTCCGACGCCCAGTTGCTGGCCCAGATGCTGCGTGACACGCTGGGCGAGCAAGTGCTGTTCCCCCGCGACAAGAATGCCGCGCCTGCGGCGAAGCCGGTGCCGCGCCGCCGTGCCGCGCCTGCCAAGCCGACCGCCGCCGCGGCGCAATCGGCACAGCCCGCGGCTTCTGGCGGCGGCAGCGCAGACCCGTTCGGCGCCCTGCGCTGATTCCCAGACCGGATTCCGCCAGATCGGAGAGTAGTGATGGCCAAGAAAGAAAGTGTCCAGAAGCGCCTGCAGAAGGTGCGTCCCCCGCGTGTGCAACTGACGTACGACGTCGAGAAGGGCGATGCCATCGAGCAGAAGGAACTGCCTTTTGTCGTGGGTGTGGTGGCTGACCTGTCGGGCCAGTCCGAAGTGGCGCAGCCCAAGCTGCGCGACCGCAAGTTCGTCAATATCGACCGCGACAACTTCGACGACGTGATGGCCGGCATCGAGCCGCGCGCGGCGTTCCAGGTGCCGAACACGCTCTCTGAAGAGGGCGGCAAGTTCGGCGTGGACCTGAAGTTCCATTCCCTCGAAGACTTTAATCCGGAAGCCGTGGTCGAGCAGATCGAGCCATTGCGCAAGCTGCTCGAAGCCCGCTCCAAGCTAGCCGACCTGCGCAACAAGCTGGCCGGCAACGACAAGCTGGAAGACCTGCTTTCGGAAGTGCTGACCAATACCGAGTCGCTGCAAAAGCTCGGTGCCAATGCCAGGAACGGTGGCGACGATGCTTGATAACCAGTCCGCTGCAGTTGCCCAGCCCGACGTGGCTGTCGGCACGTTGAACCTGCTCGACGAGATCGTCGAGCAAAGCAAGGTTGCAAAGTCGGATTCCGAACATGCGCGCGCCAAGGACATCATCGGCGAGCTGGTCAGCCAGGTGCTGGACGGCACCGTGGTGGTGTCAGACAACCTGTCGGCGACGCTGGATGCGCGCGTGGCCGAGCTGGATCGCCTGATCTCGGCCCAGCTGAGCGCCGTGATGCACGCGCCGGAGTTCCAGAAGCTGGAGAGCACGTGGCGCGGCCTGTCGTACCTGGTCAAGGAAACACAGACCGGCACGATGATCAAGATCAAGGCGTTGAACGCGACCAAGCGCGACCTGGTGCGTGACTTCAAGACTGCCATCGACTTCGACCAGAGTGCGCTGTTCAAGAAGGTCTACGAAGAAGAGTTCGGTACCTTCGGCGGCGCGCCGTTCGGCGCGCTGATCGGCGACTATGAAATCACGCGCCAGCCCGAGGACGTGTATTTCATCGAGCAGATGTCGCACGTGGCCTCGGCCTCGCACGCTCCGTTCATTGCGTCGGCGTCGCCGGAGCTGCTGGGCCTGGAGTCCTTCGCCGACCTCGGCAAACCGCGTGACCTGGCCAAGGTGTTCGACACGGTCGAATATGCCAAGTGGAAGTCGTTCCGCGAATCCGAGGATTCGCGCTACGTCGGCCTGACCATGCCGCGCTTCCTGGGGCGCTTGCCGTACAACCCGAAGGATGGCACCACGGTCGAGGGCTTCAATTTCGTCGAGGACGTGGACGGCACCGACCATGGCAAATATCTGTGGTGCAACGCCGCCTGGGCCTTCGGCGCGCGTCTGACCGCAGCCTTTGAGGATTTTGGCTGGTGCGCAGCCATCCGCGGCGTCGAAGGCGGCGGCCTGGTCGAGGACCTGCCGACGCATACCTTCAAGACCGACGATGGCGAGATCGCACTCAAGTGCCCGACCGAGATCGCCATTACGGACCGGCGCGAGAAGGAGCTGAGCGACCTTGGCTTCATCCCGCTGGTGCACTGCAAGAACTCGGACTATGCCGCGTTCTTCGCCGCCCAGTCGGTGCAGAAGCCCAAGAAGTACAACACCGACAGCGCCAACGCCAATGCCGTGCTGTCGGCACAGCTGCAGTACATCTTCTCGGTGTCGCGCGTGGCGCATTACCTGAAGGCCATGATGCGGGACAAGATCGGCAGCTTTGCTTCAGCGCAGAACGTGGAGAGCTTCCTGAACCGCTGGATCTCCCAATACGTTCTGCTGGACGACAACGCCAGCCAGGAGCAGAAGGCGCAGTTCCCCCTGCGGGAAGCCTCGATCCAGGTGTCGGAGGTACCCGGCAAGCCGGGCACCTACCGCTCCGTCGCCTTCCTGCGCCCGCACTTCCAGCTTGATGAACTTTCGATCTCGCTGCGGCTGGTTGCGGATTTGCCCAAAGCGGCAAACTCCTGACCGCGATCCCTGCGGGGGAATGCGGGCGCAGTACCTAGCAATGCCGGGAAACTGGCAAGAAGCCTAAATAGCGATTTTCATCGAGGGTCTTTCCATGAAGGATATCTACGTCAAGTTCGGCAGCCCGGCAATCAAGGGCGAATCGCAAGACAAGGACCACAAGGACTGGATCGAGGTCAACACCTGGAAGCACAGCATCACGCAGCCGCGTTCGGCCACCGCGTCGACCGCAGGCGGCCATACCGCCGAGCGTTGCGAACACGGTGAGATGGTGTTCACCAAGGATCTGGACGTGGTCAGCCCGTTGCTGTACCAGCACGTGTCGGGCGGCACCACGTTCGACGAAGTCACCATCGACTTCCTGCGTGCCGACGGTGAAGGCAAGCGGGTCAAGTACCTGGAAATCAAGCTGAAGAACGCCATCCTGGGCGCGGTGGCGGCCAACGTCGTTGCCGAAGGCATCCCCAGCGACAGCTTCACGCTGAAGTACGCTGCCGTGCAGTGGAAGTACACGCAGCAGAAGATCGGCGGCAACCAGGGCGGCAACTCGCAGGGCGCCTGGAGCCTGACCAAGAACGACAAGACCTACTCGGTCTGACGTTCCTGCAGTCAAGCCTCGCCGCGGCAGCGTTGCCGCGGCATTTTGCTTGTTCACGCCCATGAAAGGCTTTGAGCCCAGCCTGCTCGACAAGCTCTTCGACGACGAGCCGCACGCGCCGCTGCCCAGCGCGTTGCGGCAATTGTCGCTGGAGGAGCTGAAAGCGACGGTGGCCCGCGACATCGAGGCGCTGCTGAATACGCGCATCGTCCATGAGGATGCCGATTTCAACGGCTTGCCCGAGTGCCGCCGGTCGCTGCTGACCTATGGGCTCAATGACTTTGCCGGGCTGAGCCTGGCCAGCTTCGATGACCGCCAGTACATATGCCAGTCGTTGCGCAATGCAATCGAGCGTCATGAGCCGCGCTTGCAGAACGTCAGCGTCGCGCTGTCGGTCAACGAGCGGGCCACCAGCGTGCTGTGCTTTGGCATCAGCGCGGTGCTGCTGGTGGGCCCCGCGCGCGAGCCGGTCAGCTTCGATGCCATGCTGCAGCCATCGACGCTGCAGTACTCGGTCACGCGAGGGCGAGGCTGAGGCGCGGCGACCGGATCAGGTTGCTGCGGGCACCGCCCGCCGCCCGACTGCCAACGCGCCACCTGCGTCACTAGTGCCAACACCGGCCACACAGAATGGAAGACTTGCTGCCATATTACGAACGAGAACTGGCCTTTCTGCGCCGGTACTCGCGCGACTTTGCCGAGCGCTATCCGAAGATTGCGGCGCGCCTGGCAATGTCGGCGGATGGCTGCGACGACCCTCACGTCGAGCGGATGATCGAATCGTTCGCCTTCCTGTCTGCACGCATCAGCAAGAAGCTCGACGACGAGTACCCTGAATTCACCGAAGCGCTGCTGGAGGTGCTGTACCCGCACTACCTGAGCCCGTTTCCGTCCTGTTCGATTGCGCATTTCGACGTGGCTGGCATGGCTGCGCAACTGAGCGCACCGGTCACGGTGCCGCGCGGCACGTTGCTGACCACGCGGCCGGTGCGCAAGGTCGAGTGCCGTTTCCGCACGGCCTATGACGTGACCTTCCTGCCGCTGCGCATCGCTGCGGCCGGCTTTGAGCGGGCGGTGTCCGCGCCGTCGACGGTCAATCTGCCCAAGGGCGCAACCGGGGCCATCTCGATCGAACTGGAGTATCTGGGCGAGCAGGGTGGCTTCGATGCGCTGGGTCGCCAGGCCGTGCGCGTCTACCTGGATGGCGAGCCATCGTTCGTGGCGGCGCTGGGGGACGCACTGTTCCTGCACGTGGCCGCAGCGTACGTGGAAGAGCGCCCCGGATTGTGGAAGCGCCTGCAGCGCGTGCCGCTGCGCGAGGTTGGTTTTGGCGCGGATGAGGCGCTGATCGACACCCCGGCGCGCTCGCATCCGGCGTACCGGCTGCTAAGCGAGCATTTCGGCTTCGCCGAGAAATTCAATTTCTTCGATCTTGACCTGGATCCGGTTCAGCGGGCGTTGTCGCCCAGCGCCGCCGCGGCAGCGCGCCGCCTGACGCTGCATCTGGTACTGACCGATGTCCGCAGCGACAGCAACACCGCGCGCCTGCTTGAAGGGCTTGGCGCTGGCCACCTGCGACTGCACTGCACGCCGGTGGTCAACTTGTTCCGGCAAAAGGCCGACCCGATCCGCGTCGAACACACCGCCACCGCTTATCCGGTGGTGGCCGACAGCCGCCGCGCGCACGGCTTCGAGATCTATTCGATCGACCAGGTGCAACTGGTGCGTGAAACTGCCGCCAGCCACGACGTGGTGGAGTTCCGGCCGTTCTATTCCCTGCACCATGGCGAAGAACCGGGTGAGGCCGGCCACTACTGGATCGCCCGCCGCAATGCGCTGGTGGCGGAACGCAGCCCCGGCTTCGAGACCGAGATCTCCATTGTCGATTCGGACTTCGATCCCGCCAGCCCCCGCACGGAAACGCTGAGCCTGAGCGTCACCTGTACCAACCGGGACCTGCCGGCGCTGCTGGCGTTCGGCCAGCCCGATGGCGACCTGACCATGGAGGGCAGCTCGATCGCTCGCCGCATCAGCTTCCTGCGCAAGCCGACGCCGTCGATGCGGCTGAACAGCGGGCGCTCGTCGCAATGGCGGCTGGTATCGCTGCTGGCGCTGAATCATCTGTCCCTGGTGCAGAACGGCCTGACGACGCTCAAGGAAATGCTGCGCCTGCATGACCTGCCGCGCAGCGCGATTTCGGCGCGGCAAATTGAAGGCATCGTCGGCCTGGACTACAAGCCGACGACGCAGTGGCTGGCCGGCAAGCCGTTTGCAACCTTTGTGCGCGGCCTTGAGATCCAGCTGACGCTGGACGAGGATGCCTTCGTCGGCACCGGCCTGCATCGCTTTATCCGGGTCATGGACCATTTCTTTGGCCTCTATGTCCACCTGAACAGCTTTGTGCAGCTGGTCGCGGTATCGCGCCGCGGCGGCAAGGAACTGGCAAGATGCGCACCCCGCAGCGGCGAATCGATCCTGGTGTAATCCGCGCGCTGCTGAGGCAGCCCTACCGCTACGAGTTCTTCCAGGCGGTGCGGTTGCTCGAGCTCCACTATGCGCGCGAAGGGGCGGGCACACCGGAGCAGGTGCTGGCCACGCGCGTCGCCTTTCGCAATACCCTGTCGCTGTCGTTCCCGCCGAGCGAGCTGCAGTCCATCGAGGCCGCCACCGCGCTGAATGGCGAACTGGATAGCGATGCGGCTTTTGCCCAGGCCCTGGCTGATGGTGCGCTGGATCAGGTGTCGATCACGCCCACCTTCTTCGGCATGCTGGGGGCGCAGGGCGCGCTGCCGCTGCACTACACCGAGATCGTGGCGGAGCGCGAAACCCTGCGCCGCGACCGCGCCGCACGCGCATTTTTCGATATCTTCTCCAATCGCGCCACCGCGTTGTTCTACCAGGCGTGGAAGAAATACCGGCTGCCGTTCCAGCATGAAGTCGACCGCAACCGGCATTACCTGCCACTGCTGCTGTCGCTGGCCGGCATGGCGGACAAGTCCATGCGGCGCGGCTTGTCGGCCACGGCCGGGGTCGTGCATGACGAAGCGCTGGCCGGGTATGCCACCGCCGTGCGCCATCGGCCGGTGTCGGCTTCCTATTTGCAGCAGGTGCTGTCCGATTACTTCCAGGCGGAAGTGCGCGTGGAGCAATTCGTCGGCGGCTGGTACCAGGTGCCGCCATCACAGTATTCGCGTCTCGGCGGCACCAACAACTTGCTGGGCGCCACCGCCCTTGCCGGCGCGCGCGTCTGGCAGCGGGACCTGCGCGTGCGCATCTGGATGGGGCCGCTGGGGCGCGAGCAGTATCGCAACTTCCTGCCCGGCGCCGAAGGCGCCCTGGCCTTGCGCAAGATGGTGACGGTGCTGTGCGGCGCGACGCTGGAGTACGAAGTGGGCCTTATCCTGCGCGCCAGCGATGTTTCCGGCTGCGCACTTGGCGTTCAAGGCAGCGGCAGGCTTGGCTGGGACACCTTCCTCAGTACCAGGCCAGCGCGCCAGGACCGCAGCGATGCGCGCTACACGCTTGCGCCGGTGCACTGAGCAGCTTTGATTTCGTCCAGATTTCGCCACTAACGCGCGCCACCAACGCGATTCACACCTACCGGAGCCCAAGCCGCCATGGCCATTCCCCTCAAGACGTTGATCGCCAAACTGAATGCAAGCTGCCGGCAGGCCGCGGAGCGCGCCGCGTCGCTGTGCATGGCGCGCGGCAACTATGAGGTCGACCTGGAGCACCTGTTCCTGGCGTTGCTGGAGAACGCGCGCAGCGATTTCGCGGTGGCCGTGCGCGCCAGCGGCATCGATCCTTCGGCGCTGCAGCGCGACCTGGAAGCGGAAATCGCGCGCTTCAAGGATGGCAACACGCGCACGCCGGCTTTCTCGCCTTATCTGCCGAAGCTGTTCGAACATGCGTGGCTGATTGCGTCGCTCGACTCCCAGACCACCCGCATCCGATCCGGCCACCTGCTACTGGCCTTGCTGACAGAGCCGGCGCTGGCGCCGCTGGCAGTACGCGGCTCGCATCGCTTTGCCGAGTTCGATGCGGATCGCCTCAAGCATGATTTCGACAAGCTGACCGCCGGTTCCGAGGAGCGGGTACAGGCGGTGGACATCGCCGATGGCAGCGGGACCACGGCAAGCGCCGGCGGTGCCACGGCGGCGCCCGCGCTGACCGCGACGCCGGCGCTCGGCCAGTTCACCGTCGACCTGACCCAGTCCGCCCGCGATGGCCGCATCGATCCGGTGATCGGGCGCGATGCCGAGATCCGCCAGGTCATCGACATCCTGATGCGGCGCCGGCAGAACAACCCGATCCTGACCGGCGAGGCCGGCGTCGGCAAGACCGCGGTGGTCGAAGGCCTTGCGCAGCGTATTGCGGTGGGCGACGTGCCGCCGCCGCTGCAGGGCGTGACCGTGCGTACGCTCGACATGGGGCTGCTGCAGGCCGGCGCCAGCGTTAAAGGCGAATTCGAGAATCGCCTGAAGAACGTCATCGAGGAAGTCCGCAAGAGCCCGCAACCCATCATCCTGTTTATCGACGAGGCCCATACCATCATCGGTGCGGGCGGCCAGGCCGGGCAGAACGATGCCGCCAACCTGCTCAAGCCGGCGCTGGCGCGCGGCGAGCTGCGAACCATCGCCGCGACCACCTGGAGCGAGTATAAAAAGTACTTCGAAAAGGACGCCGCACTGGCGCGGCGCTTCCAGGTGGTCAAGGTGGATGAGCCCAGCGAAACGCTGGCTGCGGCGATGCTGCGCGGCATGGTACCGCTGATGGAGCGCCATTTCGGCGTGCGCGTGCTGGACGAAGCCATTACCGAGGCGGTGCGACTGTCGCATCGCTACATCAGCGGCCGCCAGCTGCCGGACAAGGCGGTCAGCGTGCTCGATACCGCTTGCGCCAAGGTGGCGCTGGGGCAGAACGCCACGCCAGGCGCGATCGAGGACGATCGCAAGGCGCTTGAGCGCCTTGCCGTGGAACTGGCCGCGCTGCAGCGCGAGCAGCGCGCCGGCGCCGCGCACGCCGAGCGCCTGGCAACGCTGGAAGCACAGCGTGCCGAACTGGAACAACGCGTGACTGCCGCAGATGCGCGTTTGGCGCAGGAGCGCGAGCTGGTGGCCCGTATCCAGGCACTACGCACGGCACGAGAGCAGGGCAACGATGCGGAGGAAGCAGCCGCCCCGGCCATGGCCGCCAACAGCGATGTGGTGGCAATGCCGCGCAAGGGCAGCCGCAAGGCGGCCGCTGCGGCTGTGGAATCCGACGAACTCAACCGGCTGCTGGCGGAACTTCGTGCGCTCCAGGGTGAAGCGCCGATGGTGCCGTTGCAGGTGGACGGTCACGTGGTTTCGGAGATCGTATCGGCATGGACCGGGATTCCCCTTGGCCGCATGGTCAAGGATGAGCTGCGCACGGTGCTGAACCTGAAACCCTTGCTGGCCGCGCGCGTGATCGGCCAGGACCATGCGCTGGATGCAATCGCCCAGCGCGTGCGCACCGCCACGGCGAACCTGGAAGATCCCAACAAGCCGCGTGGCGTGTTCCTGTTCGCCGGCCCGTCTGGCGTGGGCAAGACCGAAACCGCGCTGGCGCTGGCAGACATCCTCTATGGCGGCGAGCGCAAGCTCATCACCATCAACATGAGCGAGTACCAGGAAGCGCACAGCGTGTCGGGGCTGAAGGGATCGCCGCCGGGCTATGTCGGTTATGGCGAGGGCGGCGTGCTGACCGAGGCCGTGCGCCGCAACCCCTACAGCGTGGTGTTGCTGGACGAGATCGAGAAGGCCCACCCGGATGTGCTGGAGATGTTTTTCCAGGTGTTCGACAAGGGCGAGATGGACGATGCCGAGGGGCGGCCCATCGACTTCCGCAACACCATCATCATCCTGACATCGAATGTCGGCTCGTCGGCCATCATGCAGGCTTGCCTGAACAAGCCCGCAGAGGAACTGCCTGACGCCGATGCCCTGGCCGAGGTGTTGCGGCCGACGCTGTACAAGGCCTTCAAGCCGGCCTTCCTGGGGCGTACCAAGGTCGTGCCGTACTACCCGATCCCGGATGACGTGCTGGTCGAAATCATCACGCTCAAGCTCGGCCGCATCCGCGACCGGGTAGCCACCAACCACCAGGCGGAATTCCAGTGGGACAACGCGCTGGTCGAGGCGGTGCTGGCGCGCTGCACCGAAGTCGATGCCGGTGCGCGTGCGGTCGACCATATCCTGAACGGGACGTTGCTTCCGGAGATCGCGCAGACCGTGCTGGTGCGCATGGCAGAGGGTGGCGGCGTCGACAAGATCAAAGTCACCACCGGCAAGAACGGTGAGTTCAAGTACCGCATCAGCTGATATCGGCATGCGCAGACTCGTGACATCGCGGGAGTAATTCATGGTTTCAGCGACCGACCTGGCCAAACTGCTTGGCGCCGCATTCTTGCAGGCCAACCGCTTGCTGCGCCTGCAGACGCCCCTTGGGCAAGACGCGCTGATGCCGGAGCAGCTGCAGGCGGCAGAGCGGCTGGACGGCGGCGGGTTTCGCATCGAACTGACAGCGGTGTCGGATAACGCCGGCATCGAGGCGCAGAGTCTTCTGGGCCAGGCTGTGCGCATCGACCTGCTGACCCAGCGCAGCCGCACCACGCTGCGGCCCTTCCATGGCCACGTTACCCGCTTTGAGCGCGTGGGCGCCAACGGCGGGCTGGCGCGCTACCGGATCGTGGTGGAGCCCTGGCTGGCCTTCTTGCGCCATCGCCGCGACAGCTTCCTGTTCCAGGACATGTCGGTGGTAGACGTGGTGGACAGCGTGTTCGGCGACTACAACGGCCAGGGCAAGCTGGTGCCGGCGTGGCGCTGGGCGCTGCGCGACGCGTCGGCCTATCCGCGCCGCAGCATCGTTACGCAGTACGAAGAGAGCGACTTCGATTTCGTGACGCGCCTGCTCGCCGAAGAAGGCTTGTTCTATTACTTCGAGCATGAAGCCGCCGATGGTGAGGCACTCGGCACGCATCGCATGGTGATCGCCGATGCCAACGATGTTTTCCAGGACAACGAACAGGCCAGGATCCGCTTCGGCCGCGCCGATGCCACCGCTGCCGAAGACGTGATCGATCGCTGGCAAGGCGCGCGCAGGCTGCAGACCAATGCCGTGGCCGTGGCAAGCTGGGACTATCGCGCCAAGGCGGTGCGCAGCGCCGAGGCCGGTGCGCCGGCCGAAGGCAATTCCGCTGCCCCGACCCTCCAGGATACCGACTATCCCGGCCAATACTGGTTCGAGGACGGCGACCAGGCACAGCGCCATGCCCGGCAACTGGTGGAGGCGCTGGAAGTCCGACGCCTGTCGTTTTCTGGCGAGGGCAGCGTACGCACGCTGGCGCCCGCCAGCCGCTTCGTGCTGACCGGCCACTTCGACTACGAGCGCGTGCAGGGAGACGACGAGCGCAGCTTTGTGGTCCTGGCGGTGACGCACGCGGCCCGCAACAACCTGAACGAGCGCTTCCGGGGCGTCATCGATCAATTGCTCGGGACAGGCCAGCCTGCCGCTGCGCCAGCCGACGGTACGTCGGCCGCCGCGGATGTGCCGTTCTACCGCAATCAATTTACGGTAGTACCGGCAAAGGTCCCATACCGCCCGCAGCGGCTTGACGGACAAGGGCGGCAGCTACACCCGCGCCCCACCGTAACCGGGGCACAGACTGCCATCGTCATCGGCACGGACGGTCCCGTGCACACCGACCGCGACCATCGGGTAAAGGTCCAGTTCCACTGGCAGCGCGGGGCCCGCTCGGCCAGCCGGCTGTCTCATCCGGCGGGCGACGACAACGCCCGCGCCGAAGCCGGTTTGGGCACCTGGGTGCGCGTAGCGACCCCGGTTGCCGGCGCAAACTGGGGCGGCGTGGCACTGCCGCGCGTCGGCCAGGAAGTGGTGGTGGAGTTCCAGCACGGCGACATCGACCGCCCGGTCGTGATCGGTGCCGCCTACAACGGCCGCGGCCAGGCCAGCGCCCAGTACAACCAGAACCAGACCGGCGCTGCCAATGCCACCGGCAATGCGCCGGCCTGGTTTGCAGGCAGCACCGAAGCGGCCGATGGCAAGCAGGACGGCGCCGGCCAGGCCAATGGCCAGCAAGGACACGCCCACAACGCGGTCCTATCCGGCATCAAGACACAGGCGCTCGGCAACAGCCAGAACGGTACCGGTGGCTATAACCAGCTGGTCTTTGACGACACCGCAGGGCAAAGCCGCACGCTGCTGTCGACCACACAGGCTGCCTCCGCACTGACGCTCGGCCACCACTTGGAACAGCGCGACAATGCCCGGCAGGCTGCACTCGGCCACGGGGCCGCGCTGGAAACTGCGGACAGCGGCGCGCTGCGTGGCGGTGCGGGCATGCTGCTGACAGCGCACGGCGCGGGCACCAGCGTGCCGTTGCTCGACAGCGAAGCAGCCGCTGCGCAGGTGGAGGCCAGCACCGATCTGCTGACCTCGCTGGCAGACGTCGCGCGCAAGCAGAAGGCGAATCTCCCGGAAGAGCCCGCCGCAGCGGAACTGCCGGCCATTGCCCAGCTGAAGCACACCACCGAAGTCCTGCGCCATACGGAAGCTGGCGCAGACGGCAAGGCCAGCGCCACGGCTTACAACGAACCGCATCTTCAAGTCTCCGCACCCAAGGGCATTGCCGCGACCACGCCTGCCGATGCTGTGCTGATCGCCGGTACGCAACTGACCCTTGCCGCGCAGAAAGATGCCAATGTGGCGGCTGGCGGGAATCTGTCAGTGGCGGTTGCGGACGGGCTGAGCCTGTTCACACACGGCAAGGCTGGTGGAGATTCCGGCGCGGGTATTGCCATGCATGCAGCGAGTGGGAAAGTGGGAGTTGCCAGCCTGCAGGGGCAGGGGCGCATCGCCGCGGAGAAGCTGGTGACGGTTTCGTCGTCGCAGGGGGCGGTGAAGGTGCAAGCCAAGGACCATGTGTTGCTGAATGCTGCGGGGGCGCAGGTTCGGGTGGTGGGGAACACGATTGAGGTGCATGCGCCGGGGATGACTACGTTAAAGGGGGCGCGGCATTTGTTTGTGGGGCCGGGGGGGAGTGGGGCGGAGGCGGGGTTGCCGAAGGGGGCGATGAAGGGATGCGACATCCAGGAGGACGAGGCCGCTAACCTTGGTTTGGCGTCGGTTTCCCGTTGATCGCTTGCAGGCTGACTAACCTTACCGATTATCACGTCAAAACCCATGCTTTCCGACCTCGCGTTGCCAGGAACTCCGCTGTATCTACAAACACTGGCGCTAGCACGCATGTTTGCCGAGCATTGCCAGGCCTCGGCGGGCCTTGATGGCGAACGCAAAAGCGATGAGGCGCCGGTTGCGTGGCTGCTGCTCGACAGCTGGCAAGACAATCCCGTCGGTGAGGCATTTGCCCTTGATTTTGCCGAACATGCCGAGGCCAGGGTCGCAGTGCCGGATCCATTCTTTGAAGGCAGGGCGGGTAGCGCACCGTGCCTCGTTCCCCTGCCGCCGGCCATGCAATGTGCAATACCCGGATCGTTCGCCGAGGCCAAGGCGCAGCAGTGGCTGGCCAGCCATCTGGCCATGGCCTGGCTCGCGTCCAGGCAACGCATGGTGCGGCAGCCGCTGTGCGGTGTGCTGGTTAGCCGCGCACCTGGACATGCCGTCGCAGCGCATCTGCTGCGGCTGGGCTTCCAAATGCGGGGCAACGAGGAGGCAGCGCGGCTGTTCCGCTATCACGATCCCCGTGTCATGCAACGCGTGTGGAAGCATCTGTCTGCGGCCCAGCAGTCCGCCTGGATGGGGCCGATCGACAACTGGTGGTCGTTGGAGCAGCCGTGGGAGCCGTGGGATCCTGATGAACTAATCGAGGGCATCCCGACCACCACCGCCGCGCCGGCATGGCAGCACGTTTCCAAGCCACAGGCGGTGCGGGCCGCGCCTGGCATGCTGTTCAGCCGCCTGCTCGATGACGAACAATGGTCATGGGCTGATGCTTCCCCCGTCGCCAGCAAGGTATGGCAGCGGCTGGCAGCAGACGACGTTGACATGGCCTTGCAACCTGATGGCATCACGATGAGCAGCATGGTGGCGCAAGGTATTGGAGCAGGTCTGGCAGGTGCCTGCCTGGAAGCCTTTGTGCGAGAAAGCTGGCTGGCGCGCACAGGCTCCGTGCCCCTGAATTGGGATCAGCCCGGGCTGCGCGAACGCCTTGCGGGGATACTGCAGCGGCTGAAGTCCGACCCCGAGGCGTCGTTTGCCGGCCTGCTTCATGAATCCGTACTGGAGAGGAATATCCCATGACCGCAAGTCAGCCTTGCAAGACGCCGTGCTCAAATTGCTCCCGTACTGGGTTGCCGATCCTGTTCGGACGGTATGGTGTCGCCTACCATTCGCAGGCTTCCGCGATGGCATTGCTGAAGCGATATACGCCGAAGGGCCATCTGCAGACCGAGCCGGGAGGCATCGGGCTGGATAAGGCCGTTTATAACCTGCGAATGCTGCGGGCAGGTTACCTGTATCTTTGCATAGAGCGTCTGACCGGAAAGGCATGGGAAGGCTATGCCGTCCATCCGCAAGGGTTCCTGAACAAGTTTGATGTAATGCTTCCCGCCACGGCAAAGGTGAAGATCGCCTGCGCCCGCGGGCCACGCCAGGCAAACAACAGTCTGGTCTGGATCGACAAGCCGACTGAGGTCACGAAAGTCTGGTACATGTTCCATCCGGACCTGCTGGACCCCAGGCATCTCAAGCGCGAGGTAGAGGCAAAGCTCGATACTTACATGCAGAGCTTTGACGCGAAGGGATGGTTCACGGGCAATCACGCGCAAAAAGACACCGCGGAGCCAGAGAATCTATTTGCAGATATGCTGGACTACGGGGCGTTCTCCAATAAGCTCAAAATTTGTGATGCGTGCGAGCCGCTGCTGTATGGTCTGATGGGCAGCAGTGCCAGGGAGCGTGGCTGGGGCGACTACCTTGAAGACGTCGAAATGCCCGTGTATTCGTACGATTACATCAGCCCCGTCGGCGCGACCGAAACCATTCCGATGACGGTCAAGCAGCCAACCTATGGCAAGGCACATGCGATTCGGCTACTGGCCATGCGCGAAATGCTGATGTCAGGAAAAGGAGCGGTCGTTGCCTGCGAGGATCCGCTTGGAATTTCCCAGGAACTCGGGCATCTGCAGGCCGAAGCGCAAGTGGCCTATACCGCCTGGCAGGCCAGAAGCGCGAATGGCCTGCACGAAAGCATCAGCAATGAGTGGGTGTGCCAGACGGCGGTTGCCGCCCAAAGCCTCCGAAAGCTGATTAAGGAGGGCACCGTTGCTCGCACCGAGGCGGATATCAAGCAGCGCATGGAGGTTATTCAGCGCATGCCGCCGATGATCTATCCGGACGAGGCTATGCGCCGGCAGCAGCAGGAAATGATGATGCGCCGGCGCGAAGAGCAACTGGCCCGTGAGCGGGCACGCGCCGCAGCTGCCGGAGAGGCGGAGTACGGCAAGTACTATGACGAGGCAAAGGGCAAGGAAATTCTGGAGGAACAACGGAAGCAGGTTGAGCTGGACGCGCAACTTCGAGCCAATCTGGGCAAGGACCAGGTGGCGTGGCTGAACAGCCACGCGTTGCTTACGGTTGCAAATTGCTACAGTGCCGCCGATGACCGGATCGGATCTCTGGGAGGTGGAGCAGCCTTGTCCAAACAACTGGCACATGCGCTTGCCGGCACGGAGAGCAACCGGTCCGGGCACGCATGGATCAAGGCGGCCAAGCTGGTCGATGGAAAGCCGCTGTCTTTGATGCTGACGCGCGGGAATGGCACACTGAAGGCAGCCATGCGTGAGATCCTGGGTGAGGGCAGCGTGACGCTTCCATCGGTCGATCCTACGACACCGATCGCCGACAAAGTAGCCAACTGGCTCAAGCCATTTGGCGCACGCGTGGCGCTTGGCGACAAGGCGTTGGGTTTCCTGGATGAGTTTCCGGCCATTAGTCAGAGCGACAAGCTGCAGAAGCTTGCGTGGCCCGCACATGTGGCCAGCTTGATGAGTGTCAAGATGGTGCAGACCGTGCAGGGGATGCCGGTGACGCGTGCCGAAGCGGCCCTGACACGTCTTCTTTCCCTGACTGCTGTTGCAACAGTTGGCAGCACGGCAGACCGCCATGCCGCACTGTTGGCGCAGGCCGAACGAGACCGGCTCAGGAACGCCAAGAATGCCGCAACAGTCCGCGTGAGGCGAGGCCTTCCGGCTGCGGCTGCGAAGGCCGTTCCCAACGCGCGAGCATCAGCGCTGGCAGGTGTGTTGGACGTAGCTCAAGGAATTATCAAGGGTGTTCAGTTCGGTGTGAAAATGGATGCCCGAAGCGGGACCGACATGGTCGGTGGCATCTTGCAAGGCATTGGCAGTGTCATGGACTGGCGTGCCAAAGCCTACGAAGAGACGATCTTCAAGAGCGTCAAGGCGCATGACTTGTTCACCGCTCCGGGGATGCGTAGTACGTTTGAAGGTCTGCAGGTTCGGCACCTCAAAGCACTACGCGTGACCGCGTTCAAGTTCCTGGCGCCGGCAGCAGTGATTTCCATGGTCCTTGACTCCATGGATGCGGTCAAGTCGGCGCAGCGGCAAGAATATGGACTGATGCTGGCGCAGATCGTCAGTGCTGTCGGGACGCTGTTCACGATCGCGGGGTCCGGGGCAAGCATTGTGGCGCTGATGACTGGAGGCGCTGCGGCGGGTATATCGGCCGGTTGGGCCGCTGCGGCCGCGGTATTTGGCCTGATTGGCGCGGTGGTCGCCGTGGTCGCTATCGTTGCCATCTGGGCATTGAGCGACGAGCCATGGGTCAACTGGTTGCAGGACAATCCGTTGAACAAGCTACGCAACAAGGACCGGAAGTCGCCGATCCACGATAATCTTAAGGATACCCTGCAGCAGTTGGCGAACGCACAGGCTGAATTGCAGGGCGGTTAAGCCGGGGCAGATTTACAAGGAATTTCATGTTCGGTCGCGAATACGAATACGCACGCGCAAGGCGTCGGTCCGTCGCCAAGGGCCGTGAATTGTTGAACATTGAAGGACAGCGCCGCTGGCGTGTCAACGAGGCGGGCGCAGCTGAAGGGGTGTTTGTCCCTGGCCGATGCGTCTATGCGCAGAACGATGCCTACCTGGAACTTGCCAACCCGGGCTTCGGTGTGCAGAGCATGGTGACGTCATGGGCGTTGCTGGTACTGCTTGGCTGCCTGTTCACGGTTTGGGTCTGGTATGGCCTGGCTCTCCACCCGCTGCTGTCTGGCAGGATATTTTTCCTGGGCTGGTCCGAGCCCTATGAATCGGCGATGCTTCCGTTGGTGATCGGAGGCTGGACGATTTTGTTGTTCCTCTCGGCCGGCTTCGTGTTCCTCGTAATCATGATGTTCGTTGGTCTGGGAGGGCGTACGGCATTCTTCGGCCCCCTGCGCGGGCGTATTCGGTTCAATCGCAAGACGCGCCAGGTCTATGTCTTGCGCCCAGACTATTGTGGCGGCAACAAGGTGTTTGCATGGGGCCGGCTGGAGGCCGTGCTGAAGCCCTTTCCCGCACGCATGGAGCCCAAAGTGGTCCGCTACAAGCAGGCCCAGCCACTGGCGCTTTACCACCCGCCATTCAAGGCTGAGGATCCCGCCGCGGAGGGCGAGGACGTTATCTTTATCGAGTCCGCGACGACCGCGTACTACCCGGACGGCGTTGCAGGCCTGTGGGAATACATTCGCCAATATATGGAGGAAGGTCCTTCGGTCGACGTGATCCCACCCAATGCGCCGACGACATTCAAACAGGTACCCCGCTACCTGCCACCTGCCTACAGCACCTACTGCGGAATGCCAAGCGCTGCGCAATGCAGGCTGGAGATGGATGCGTCGTTCTATCTACCCCTGTATATGGCCCTGGCGCAATCCACTTGCGCGTGGCCGCGCTTTCCGAAGGCCTGGGAGAGCGATTCGGGTTTTGGAGAGCCAGAGGATAGGCCGGTGCAGACAGGTGCTGTGATGACTGCGATGGTGTATCGCGCAGAAGGCAAACTGGCCCAGGCAGATGAAGTGGAGTTCATGAGGCGCTGGGGTACTGCAGAGGGCCTCGACGAGGCGATGGTGCGTTAGCTTCGTTGTTTGTAATTTGGATACGATGGGTAACACTTTGAGATTAGATGGCCCTTCCAGCGGTACACTTCCCCCTTGTTTCCAAAGCTGATTGACCATCATGGCTTCCCTCCAGTTCGACCGCCTGCTTGCCCCCCTTCCTGGCGACCAACCCTGTGGTGAAGACCTGCTCTTCTCTGCTGAATTCGACCGCATTCAGGAGGCGCGCCGCTTCGATGACCCGTCGCTGGACCAGGGTGACTGGGTGACGGATATCAAGGAGGCTGACTGGCGCGAGGTCATCGGCATCGCCACCACGCTGCTGCAGGACCGAACCAAGGACCTTCGCCTTGCGGTCTGGCTGACCGAGGCGCTCTCCAAGGAACGCGGGCTCGCCGGGCTGCGCGACGGCTATCACCTGACGGCGGAACTTTGCAGCCAGTACTGGGATCACCTGCACCCGGTGATGGAAGCCGATGATGTCGACTACCGCACCGGCAGCGTAACGTGGCTGGCAGGGCGATCGAGCCAGCTGATCCGCGAGATTCCGCTGGTCGATGAATCGGCCGGCGGCTACTCGTACGTTGACTGGGAGGTTGCGACGCATCTGGCCGAAGCGATCCGCCGCGACCCTGAGCAGGCGGATGAACTGGCACAGGGCAAGGTCAGCCAGGAGCAGTTCGAGGCGGCGCGGAAGAAGACGCCGGCGGCATTCTATACGGCGCTGCATGCGGACCTGGTGTCCTGCGAGGCAGCCCTGAAGCTATTGGGCGATGTACTGGACGAGCGGGCCGGCGAACATGCGCCAAGTTTCCGCCAGGCGCGCGAGGCGCTGGAGGCAGTGCGTATGCTGGTGGAGCGCTTCGTCGGCAAGCCGGTGGAGCGTCCCGCCGGCGCAGAGGCAAACCAGGCATCGTCCTCGCCTGCGCATAGCGGGCATGCAAGCGTGTCGGCTGACGCTGCCGATGCCATGCACTCCGGTCCCATTCGCACGCGCGCCCAGGCACTGGCGCAATTGCGTGAGGTCGCGGAGTTTTTCCGTCGCACGGAACCGCACAGTCCGGTGGCTTATCTGGCCGCACGCGCTGCGAAGTGGGGGGACATGCCACTGCACGCGTGGCTGCGCACGGTGGTCAAGGACGATGCCACGCTGTCGCAGATCGAGGAGCTGCTCGGCGTTACCTCGGATCCTTCGGCTGATCACGACGCGTAATTCCAGGCCACGCCGGCAGTATCGATGCGCCGGCGTGACGCACTGCAATGCCGGATTACTGCCCCGCCCGGAACTCGATCCTCCGGTTCTTCGCCCGTCCTTCCTCTTTGTCATTCGGCGCCACCGGCTGGTCCGGACCCACACCCACCGCCGTCAGCATGCCGGGCTCGCCGCCCTTGCCGATCAGGTAGTTCTTCACCGTCTCCGCGCGTGCCTGGCTTAGCGTCAGGTTCAGCGCGCGGCTGCCGGAGTTGTCGGTGTGGCCGACAATCTCGATCTTGCGCCCGCTCAGGCGCGGCAGCACCGCGGCCATTTCATCGAGGATGGCGCGGCCCTTGGGCGTCAGCGTGGCGGCACCGGTCTCGAATTCGATGATCCGGTTGGCCAGCGTCTGGTCCAGCAGGTTCTGTTCGGAAGCCGGCACGCGCAAGCCGTTCTTCACCGTATAGCTCTGGCCCAGGCCGGTGGCCATGTCGCTGGCGATCTGCTGGCGCTGGGCTTCGTTGCGCACGTCGCCGTGCACGGATACCTGCGTGCCATCGATGCTCAGCTGGCCGCGGCTGACCTGCTTGATTTGCGGCGAGAGGATCTTTTGCACATTGGCCGACCAGTTCGGGGGCGAGACCACGTTGCCGACTTCGATCTGGTCCACCACGTTGGCGCTGCCATACAGCTCGCGCAGGCGCGCCAGCACACTGGCCTTGGTGGCTTCGTCAGGGACCGCGCCGCCTGCGACGACGCGGCCTGAAGGGGCGGCTGCGGACGCGGCAGGCGTGGCGGTGGTGCCGGGATCGCCCGGCGCGGCATGGCCGGGCAGCATGACCAGCACCGCGAGCAAGCCCGCAGCCAGTGCAGGCGTGCGTGTTCCAACGGCGGCGGAGGCAGCCTTGAAGTGGGCCACCCGGTTGCGTACTGCATTGACACCCATGCTCATTCCCCGGCAAAGACTTCACGGAAGGTGTCGAGCGCCAGGCGCAGCGACAGCTGCGGCTGGTCCATGTAGCTGACGAACTTGGCCATGCCGTAGTCTCCGTTGACGTGTTGCTCGACCCATTCCGGGTCATCGATATTGATGTTCTGCTCGGCATAGGCCAGCGGCGAGATCACGCCGTGCAGCGTGCGTGACGAGGCACCGTTGAAGCCGATCACCAGCCGCTCGTTGCCGCCAACCTGCCCGAGGAAGATCGACAGTTCAAAGTCGGCCCGGTGCAGGAAGCGCGAGACCAGTTCCAGCCAGAAGCTCGCCACCAGGCTGCGGTAGAGCGGGTCGGCGGGCAGCGGCAGGGTCAGGCCCTTTTCCAGGTGCGAGGAGCCGGACGACATCAGCGGCTGCAGCAGGATGCCGAGCGCCAGCAGCGTGCGGCGCAAGCGCACATGCTGGCCCTGGCCGGCCAGCATGTGCTCCAGGCCGGCCACGGTCTGGAAGTCGATGAAGTCGGCAAAGCTTGCGTCGTGGCTCTGCGTGCCGGCACCGGTTTCCACGCCCAGCTGGGCCTGGGCCAGTTGCTGCAGGCCTTCGGTCGCATCGGATGCCTGTGCGAGCGCATGCATCTGCTGCCCGGCGCGCGTCCACAGGCGGGCCAGCGCCAGCGGGCTGCGGGCGATAAATTGCAGGGGGCGCTCCACCTCCATCGCCGCTGCCGTCAGGAACGGAAAGCGCCGCGACGACAGGTCGCTGCTGGCCATCAGCGCACCCGCGATGGCGAGCTTGCTTTGCGAACCCAGGAAGGCAAAGTGCATCGGCTTCCACGCGTCATAGCAAGCCTTCCAGGCCGGGTCTTCGGCCAGCAGTTCCATGCCCTGCGCGAGCCAGCGGTCCAGCGTATCGAGCAGCTGGGTGTTATTGGCACTCTTGACGAAGTCGCCCCGGGACGGGATTTTGCCGAAATAGGACAGCTGCAGTTGGGTCGGCTGGCTCATTGCGCCGTACCTCCTTGGTTGACTTGGGCCGAGGCCTGCGCGCTGCCCTGCATGCTGGCCTGCGGGTTCGGGACAGGGGGTGCGGACGGAGGCGCCGCGGGGGAAGTCGACGGCGAAGCGGCCGGGGGCGTCGCGGTGTTGAGTGGCGCATTGGCGTCCGCAATCGCGGTCGGCAGGCGCAGGCCGCGCAGGCCCTGGCTCTGCGGCGAGTCGGATGCGCTGGCGTTGCCCGCGGTCTGCGGGCTGCTGATGATGCGCAATGCCACGCTTACCGCGATGTTGTCGCGGCTCCAGGTCAAGTCGAAGGCGCCATCCGGGCGGCGCTTGCGCGCGGCCGTGGCGATCAGGCGCTCCAGGCCGAAGCGGCCGGGCTCGTTGAGCAACTCGACCGAGCGTCCGTCGAACGTCGTCGCCGTGATCTTCGCACCGGGCGAACCCTGCGGGTTGGGCCAGACAAAGTTGGCCCACTGTGCCGGCGTATTGCGATAGCGCAGTTGCTGGCCGTCGATTTCGATGGTGTACTCGGTGGTGCCCGTCGCGGGCGTCGGCAGGATCTGGAACACGGTCTGCTGGGCTGCCGCGGCCGTGGCGCCGCCATTGCCGCCCGCCGCGCCGCCGGTCAGAGGCGCCACCCAGCGCGTGAAGTTGGTGGTGAACTCCGGCGCCAGCGTCAGGCCAAGGTCGCCCCAGGTGCGCGCGGCCAGCATGTCGCCGCGGCGCACCGACAGCGGGCCGATGGTGGCGGTGGTGAACTTGGCGATGGCGCCCTCCGGCCCGAAGATCTGGCCGATTTCTGCCGCGCTGGCTTCGATCTTGGCATCCGAGGCAAACGGATACTTGGTCGCCAGGGTCTGGCTGAATGGCTGGTACACCTGTGCGTTCCAGACCTTGTTGATCTCGACGCTGGCCGGGCGGATCACCACGGCGTAAGACTGCAGCAGCGGGCGCACCAGCAGCGGCCGCAGTGCCTGGCGCTGGCTGTCGGTGAGGCCGGTCATCATCTGCTCGTCGACATACTTCAGGGCGTCGGACAACTCCGAACCATTGCCATCCAGCGTCTGCTGCATCAGCTGGCGTGCGCCAGGGCCGGGGTCGCCCTGGTTCTTGAGCTGGTTGAAGCGCGTGCGCACCTTAGACAGCGACTCCATATAGCCACGCAGCATCGAGTTGTTGTCATGCATGACAACGATGCGCGCCAGGCCCGAGAACTCCTTGCCGACCGGGCCCATCGGGATGGTGCCCGCCGCGCTATTGGCGCCGCTGACATCGACATTGACGCTGACTTGCGAGGGCGTGCCGCGCGAGATCAGGCGCTTGAACCAGTCGAGCATGCCGGACTTGGCCTGCTTCAGGCCGGCATTGAGCAGCGACGGGTTGTCCCACGAGGTCTGCTCATAAGCGGTGTCCAGCACCTTGCGGATCGGCGAGTTGGCCGGGTCGCCGAGCAGGTTCATGCTGGCCACGGCTTGTTCGAAGCTGCCGAAGTCCTGGATCGTCACCCCCTGCATGAAGCGCTGCCATTCCCGTGCGTACTCGGTCTTGTACATCGTGACCAGCGTCTTCTGGATCTGCTCGGGACTGCCTTCCAGGGTCAGGTCGTCGCGCGCGGCAACGTTGAGCACCCAGTCCTTGCTCTGCAGTTCCTTGCTGGCGGCCTCGCGGATGGCGGGCTGCACGTAGCCGAGCCAGGCCTCGCGCGTGAAGGTGCCGGGCACGGCGTAGCTGCCGGCGACCACGGAGGCGCCGGTGTCGCCCACGATGCGGGCCACGGTCATCGGGGCAAAGCGGGTGGAGGCGCGGGCCTTGATCTCGGCGTAGGCGCGCTCGCGCGCGGGCATGCCGCGCACCACGCGGCGCAGGTTCTCGCGGGACTGGTCGATCAGCGACAGGTTGCCTTCGAGCAGCGGCCAGTTGTCGTCATTGACGCGGGCAAGGAAGAATGACAGGTTGCGCTCCGCGGAACGGATCAGCTGCTCGCGCGGCATGTTGCCGCGGTTGTCTTCGAGCCAGCCGCGCCAGAAGCGGGTCATCTGGTCCGTCAGGTGCGCGACCTCGACGTGGCGCTTGTCGGCCAGCATCAGGTAGGTCTTGAGCGCGTTGTACGCGTCTTCCACGTTGGTGGGGGAGGCGTCGGTGTAGCGCTTGCCAGCGGCGGGCGCGGCGGCGGTTGCCGCCGCCGTGGCAGCGGGGGCGGAAGCCGGTGCTGCGGAGGGCAGCGACGTCGCGACGACTGCGCCGGTTTCTGGCGGGCGCACCATCGGCGCAAGCTGCTCGGGATGCGCGTTGACTTCCGCCAGGAAGGTCTCGATGGCGCCGCCGACCGGTTTCAGCATCACCTGGCGCAGGCCGTTGTAGTACTCGTCCAGCAGCTTGTGCTGCAGCGTGTCGCCCTGGTACAGGCCCAGCGACAGCGCCAGTGGATGGTCGGCGCGGAAACGTTCCAACTGCTCGATGCGGTCCTGCAGGATGTCCAGCGCTTCTAGCCGCGCCTGCAGATCGACGCGGTTTTGCTGCATCTTGACGATCTTGTCCAGGTCCGCCTGCACGTTGGCGGTGAGCTGCCGGTTGCCGAGGAACGACCAGGTCCAGCCGCCCAGCAGCAGGCCCAGCACCAGCACCAGCCCGAAGAACGTGGCGAAGCGCAGTCGCGTCTTGGCGGGGCTGGCGAACTGGCGCACGGTGCGGCGGTCGGCGAAGATCACCTTCGAGAACAGGTCCCGCAGGAAGAAGCCGTTCTTCGAGAACACCTCGCGATTGCCGGCCACGCCTTCCAGCTTCAGCCCGAAACGGCGCGCGATGCGCTCGGCCGAGACGCTGGTGGTGCTGGCCTCCTGTACCGCGCTGGTGAAGTAGAAGCCGCGGAACACGGGCTTGTACTGGAACGGGTTCTCATCGAACAGCGTGACCAGGAAGGCGCGCAGCGTGGGCTTGACCGAGGCGAACTCCAGCGGAAAGCTCAGCAGCCCCGGCGACAGCTTGCCGTTGCGGTGCTGCGCGATCTGCGCCACGCTGATCTCCTTCAGGCCGTCGCACAGTTCGTCGAAGCGCTGGTCGAATACGGAAGCGACATCGCGGCGCTCTTCGGGAGCGAAGGGCAGGGTGGCGCCCCAGACGCGGTCGCGCTCCTGCTTCTCGTTGTCGCCAAAGAATTCGGTAAAGCCGGTGATCAGGTCGGCCTTGGTGAACATCACGTAGACCGGCGCGAATACTTCAAGCCGCTCGGTCAGTTCCTGCACGCGCTGGCGCAGGTTCTTGGCCAGGTTGATGGCGAACTCGGGCCGGTTCTGCGTCAGTTCCGGAATGCTGACCGTGACCACGATGCCGTTGATCGGCGCCTTGGGCCGATAGCGCTTGAGCAGGTCCAGGAAGCCCAGCCATTCGCGCCGGTCTTCCTCATGCACGGCATAGCGGCCCGCGGTATCGAGCAGGATGCCTTCGGTGGTGAAGAACCAGTCGCAGTTGCGCGTGCCGCCAATGCCGTGGATCACGGCGCTGTTCTTGTCGGCGAACGGAAACTGCAGGCCGGAGTTCAGCACGGCCGTGCTCTTGCCCGCCGCGGGGTTGCCGATCACGATGTACCAGGGCAGCTCGTAGAGCGCCTCGCTCCCCGACATCTGGCCCAGCTTCGAGCTCTTGATGGTCTTTACGGCGCTGGCCAGGCGCGTGCGCAGCGCCTCGACCTCGTCGCGCTTGTCGGGTGGCGCGGCCTTGGCGGCCATGTCGGCCTGCTGCTCGAGGATGCCTTCGAGCTTGCCGCTGGCCCGGCGTGCGCGCCAGCGCTTCCACAGGTAGGTGGCCAGCCACGCCAGCAACAACACACCCAGGACGATGGCGACCCAGGCCAGCCCGATTTCTAAAGTCTGCGCCATCAGCAACAGGAAGACGGTCAGCACGACCACGCCGAATACCGACAGCGTGCGTGTGTGGGTCAGGAAGTTAAGGATGCGATGCATGTTGCCTTTGGCTCGGGAGCAATACGGGATTCGGGGGCGTGGTTCGGGTCAGGCGATGGATCACGCCGGCAGGATCGCGACGGCGCCACGCTGCTGCGCGTCGCCGGCGCTCAGTGCCAGCACGGGCCGGCCGCCATCGAGCGCCAGCTGATGGGCCACGACCACTGGCAGCAGCGCACCGGCGGCGCCGGCGTAGCCGCACGGCAGGCCCAGCGCCAGCAGGTCGGCCACGGGGTCCAGCGTCGGGAAACGGGTGCTGACGACCTGGGCGATCTCGACGGTGCGCACGGGGTGGACGCCGGTGTCTGTGACGATGGTTGCCACTGCCGCCGGGGCTTCTTCGGACTGCGGCGCGGTGTCTGCTGCATCCTGGGGCGCGGCTTCGGCCTTGCCGGCAATGATCTCGATCGCCTGGGTGACAGCCTGGGCCAGTGCCTCGAGCCGTGGCTGGCCGTGGTCTGCCGTAGGCGCTTCCAGGCGGGCCATTGCCGTGCGCGTGATGAGGATCGGTGCGCTATCGGCTAGGGCGTCGGCATCCTCGTCCGTGCCGGTCTTGGCCGCCCCGGCGGCAGGCTGGTGCGCGCCCAGCAGCACGCCGGCTGCGGCCTCGCCCGGAGTCCGGCCGTGCGGGCAGCGCGCACTGAAGAGCTGGTCTTCCTGTTCCAGCGCTTCGACGGCATTGGCGCCGATCAGCGAATCGGCGGCCACCAGCATGCGCAGCGCCGGCTGGCCGTCCACCGGGCGGTTCACGGCCTGGGTGGCGCGATCCAGTAACAGCAGGGCATCGCCGTCGCCGCGCGCGGCCGTGGCTTCGAGTGTGAGTCGTGCGGCTGGCCAATACTGGGACAGGCGCTCGCGCAGCCAGTCCCCTGCCGCGGCCTGCCGCGTTTCCGGCCAGCCGCGCGGCAGCAGCATCGTGACCACCAATGGCGCGGTGCTGTCCGGCACGGCCATGTCGTGGCCGGCAGGCGCGTAGACCGCCGCCTGCATGGCGAGTTCGTCGGTGACCTCGGCTGCCAGCGCGAGCGCCCGCAGAGCCTCGTCGTCCCAGACAAGATCAGGCGTGCGCGCGGCGAATTCTGTGTGCAGGCTTTCGATATCGATCGACTCGATCTGGGCAGCAAAGACAGGTGCGGGCAAGCCATCCATCGCCACCAGGCCAGGCCGGTTGCCGGCCTTGGCGGCCTCCGCCAGCGCATCGGGCGCGTTGCCGGCGGGTGTGCGCACGGCAGTGGCAAGCAGCGCCGCGCGCCAGTTGCGGGTCGGATCGTTGGCCTCCGCATGCGCCCCCTCCGCGGCATTGCCGGCTTCTCCCGGCGCCGCAGTGGCGGGCGCTTGGCTGGCGGCCGCGACATTGGTACGGATCCCGTCCAGGGCACGCTTGATGACCAGGTAGGCAGCCACCATGCCCGCCGGCATCAGCGCCAGGTGCGTGACGATGTCCGTGGTGGTCGGCATCCGGTTGATCGACTGCCACCAGGCAATGGTCGCGATCCACACCACGGCGAACACCGCGAACAGGATCAGTGTGGACTTGATCAGTCTTGGAAACATGGTTTCGTGTCGAGTAGCGGCGCAAGGGCGTTTGAAACGGCCGTTCGCTGCCGGGACTTCATGCGCTGCCGGTCACGCCCTGGCTGGACAGCAAGGTTGCGCCACAAGCGGTCTTGTCGCCGTGGCGCGCGGCGGCACGGCCGTCGATGATCACGTTGGGGTCACCGGTGACGATGACGGTGGTGCCGCCATGGCCGGAGCGAGGGCAGGTAACGCGATCTCCCACGCACGCAATGCCCTTGCCGTTGGTGCTAGTGTTGCCCGAGGCCGTGATCACCACGCCGCCGTGGTCAGTCTTGTCGCCCAGCAGAATGAAAGGACGTGCCACTACGCTCTCCCCAAATTGCGCCGGCCAACCGCTGCCGGTCCTGTGTCCATGTTCCTGCCAGCCCCGCCATGCGGGGCGATCGTGCCGCTATTGCTGTGCCGGTCGCTTGCCAAGCACTCCCGGACGACGCAGCTCGACGTGCCCGAGATCCATCATCTTCCAGCGGCCGCCCCAGACAAGACCGGCCGACTCGGCGGCACGGCCATACAGCTCGTAGCCGCGCATGGCCCACGGGTCTTTCTCGCTGATCACCAGCTTGCCGTCGCGGTAGAAGGCACTGTCCGCGGCCAGCCCGAACTGGTGGTAGCTGTGGTAGGCGCCGGCCTGCGTCACATGGCTGCCCATCGCCGCCAGCTTGGCCTGCCGTTCCGGGCTGCGGTAGCCCTCCAGCAGCGCCATTTCATAGCCGTGCTCGTCGCGCATGATCTTGTAGACCAGCAGCAGCCGCTGCCTGAATTCGGCATCCAGCTGTTCCCAATCCCGGCTGGCTTCGCGGATCGCGGGGCGGATCAGCTCCACCTCGCGCGTGGTGAACACCTCTGGCGGCAGCGGTGGCGGCGGCACCAGCCGCTCGCCGTTGAGCAGCGCGGCGATCTGCGGATCCGGCTCGCGCACGCCGTCATCGTCCTCGAACTGGAACACCTGCCGGTGACGCAACGCCAGCGCCAGCACCGGTGGCAGCGTCACCACCCCTGCAGCCGCCAGCACCAGCGCGCGGCGCTTGGCCAGGAAGTCCCGGGCTGAGGCCAGCGTCGAGGTGGCGTTGCCGACCGAGTGGCGGATCGAACTGGCCGATTGCGAGCCTGCCGTCGCCGCACTGGTGCTCAGGCGGCGCCATTGCGAGCGCGCCATCGCAAAGCAGCGCTGCCGTACTGCGGGAAGAAGCAGCACGGCAGCAGCGGCAACCATCAACACGAAATAGAGGACCAGTGCGACAAAGACCATGCTTACCTGCTTGACCGGGCTGGCCCCGGGCGGTGAAGGTCCGCAAGGGCGCCGAGCATATTCAGTATTTTTTACATCTGTATTCGATTTGATCTCAATCCGCGGTGGCGGTGCCCCGTATCGGGTTTGTCTTTCGACGATGCCAGCCGTAGAATCCGGGAGTCTAAGGCCAAAAAGATCGAATCTGCCATATATGACACAACGGGTCGGTAATTGTAAATCCGGCCGGTAGCGTCCGCCGCGCATTTTATTTCAAATTTCTTGATGACAGATGAGCAATAGCGACGATGTGAAGCCGTCAGCGCCACCAACGCTCTTTGGCAGCGAGCCTGGCGCCGACGCTGCCGGGCAGACCCGCATCCTGGCCAGCCTGGAAGGCCGCGTGCCGATGGCGGCCAAGGCTCCGGCCAGGAAGCCCGCTGGGCGCTACCTGGGGGCGGGCCTGGTCGCTGTTGCCGCGACGGCCGTGGCCGGCTGGCTGTGGTTGGACCCGGGCGCCGACGCGCCCCTATCGATCCAGGCGGGCAATCCGGCGGTCCCCGCACAGCCTGACGCTGGCGCAGCGGCGCCCGGCGGGCGGACGCTGCCCGACAATGCGCCCGCGGCGACGCCGGTTGCTTCCGCCGCGTCAGCGGAATCCTCTCAATCAGTTGCCGAGAATTCCCAGCCGCAGGCCGCAACCATCGTCGATGCCGATAACAGTGACCCTGCGCTGGATCGGTTAGGCAAGGTGGACAGCGCGGCGGTTGCTGCAGGTGCTTTGGCGGGAGCGACGACGCTGGCCGCGCTGACCTCCCTGGGTAGCCAGCCAGCCGTGGCGGGGTCGAAGACTGCTGAAGTCAGCAAAAATACCAAAAAGACAGCGACGTCGAAGACAACGGCGGCGGTGGAAAAGGGCGCCACCACTACCGCTGCGAACAGCAAAGAGAAGAAGACCGTCGCCAAGACCAGCACCTCCGCCAAGTCGAAAACGACACGTCGCAAGTCATCTGCCACGGCGGCTGACCCCGATGCCGAAGTCCTGGCGGCACTGCTGTCGCAACCCGAGGGCAAGCCGATCAGTACGGCGACGGCCAGCACGCGGTCTACCGCCAAGGCGCGCAACTGAACCGCGACGGTTCGATCGAAGTACAGAGACTCGGTGTGGCGGGCCGGCATGCGCCACACTGTGCTTGCAATCCAGGCGGGCGCCAGCAACGGTAGCCCTGCGGGCATGTCGGGCCCTGAAGCAGTTGCGGCTGCACGAATGGACAGCGAATGGATGTAACCACTCTTTACCAACATCTTTTCAGCGCGGCGCACCGCCTGTATGCGCTGGAAGGTGAAGGCGCGCTGGGCGAGCTCGCCGTCGAAGCCTGGATCGGCCGCGAAGGCGTTTCCGCGCTGGCCGAGTCGCGCATCGTCGCGGTCAGCGCCAACGCCGATATCCCATTGGACAGCCTGCTTGGCCAGCGGGTCACGTTGCTGACCACGCTCGCCGGCGGCGGCCAGTCGCGCCGCACCGGCCTGATCCGACAGGCAGAGAAGCTCGGCGCCGACGGCAGCCTGGCGCGCTATCGCCTGACGGTGGTGCCGTGGCTGTGGCTGACCACGCAGCAGCGTAACAGCCAGGTGTTCCAGAACCGCAAGCTCGACAGCATCATCGAAAGCGTGCTGCAACCCTATGCGCCGCATGCGCAATGGCGCTACGCGGCCGGCGCCGAAGCGCGCATCGCCGCCATCGGCGAGCGTGCCCATGTAGCGCAGTTCCGAGAGACCGACTTTCACTTCCTGTCGCGCATGCTGGCCGAAGCCGGCCTGGGCTATACCGTCGTGGAAGACGAGGAAGCGCCCAGCGGACATGCCGTGGTGATCTTTGCCGATAGCGCGCAATTGCCGGAAGACGAAGAATCTGCGGCAGGTGGCGGCATCCGCTTCCATCGCGCGCACAGCCAGGAATCGGCCGACGCCATCCAGCAGCTGGCGTGCGAGACCCGCACGACTGTGGGCGGGGTGGCCGTGACGGCATGGGACCCGGAGGCCAAGCGTGCGATCCGCGGCCACGCGCCGGCACGTTATGTTGGCAATGTGGGCCGGGCGGTCAGCCCGGATCCGTACCTGTCCGTCAGCGTGTCCTTGGCGCCGGACGCAGCGAGCGCGCAGCGTGTCGCCGAGCAGGTGATCGAAGCCGTCGAGGCCCGCGCACTGCTGTTCACCGGCCGGGCGTCCGTGCGCACGCTGCGCAGCGGCATGCGCCTGACCGTCACTGGCTGGCCGCACCTGCCGCTGCAGGATGACGATGCGGCGGGGTACCCGCTGCTGCTCGATGCGGTGGAGCACTGCGGCATCAACAACCTGGCGGCCGACACGCGCGCGGCGTTAGCCGATCGCATGGGACCGCTCGAGGCAGCCTTGTGTTTCGACGCACCGCCGCCGGCACCCGACGCCGCGGAGGCAACCCCCGGACTGCTGGGCGTGCTGCCGGATCACGAGCCATTGCGCCTGGCTCCCAGCCAGGCGCTGCAGGCTGCGGCCCGCGAACAGGGGTACGCCGCCATCTTCCGCGCGATCGACGCCCGCCGTCCCTGGCGCGCCTGCGTCATCGACGTCGATTGCCCACGTCTTTACAGCCGGTCCAGCCCGCTGGGGGTACATAGCGCGATCGTCGTCGGCCCTGACGGCCAATGCCAGGCGGATGGCAACGCCGAACACCACGCCAGCCCCGCCGGCGAGATCCGTGTGCGCTTCCACTGGCAGCGCGGCGAGCGCGCCGACGACCGCAGCAGCCGCTGGATCCGCGTCGCACAGCGCCAGGCCGGCGCCGGCATGGGCTGGCAGTGGCTGCCGCGCATCGGCCAGGAAGTGCTGGTCAAGTTCGCCGACGACGACATCGACCAGCCATTCGTCATCGGCGCGCTGTACAACGGCCAGGGTGAAGCGGGCCACGCGCCCACGCCAGGCGGCAAGACCGCAGCGGCAGGCGGTGACAGCCAGTCCCTGTACACGCAGGGCACGGACAGCGCAGCCAGCGCGCAAGGCAACCTCGCCGGTGGCCACAGTCCCGCCTGGCACGGCCTGGGCGCGCAGCCCGACGGCCACCGCAATGCCGCCGCGCTGACGGGTTTCAAGAGCCAGGAGCACGGCTGCAAAGGCTACAACCAGCTGGTGCTGGACGACAGCGACAGCCAGCTGCGCACGCAACTGGCCACCACGCTGCAATCGACCCAGCTCAACCTTGGCCACCTGATCCACCAGCAGGACAACCGGCGCGGCAGCTTCCGCGGCCAGGGCTTCGAGCTGCGCACCGACGGCCATGCCGCCGTGCGCGGCCAGAACGGCCTGTTGCTGACCACCTACCGCGACGCCGCCACCGGCCGTGCGCTGCCTACCGGCGACAACGCCGCCGGCATCGCGTTGCTGCGCCAGGCGGGCGATCTCGTCAAAACCCTGAGCCAGGGCGCGACCACGCACCAGACGCAGGCGCTGTCGACCGGCAAGGATGACGAAGCCCCCTTGCAGAAGCAGACCCAGGCTGCTTCCGGCATGGTCGATGGTCAAGCGCTTGAAACGGCCAAGGACGATGCGTCCAGCGGCAACACCACAACCCCAGGCAAGGTTCCGCACCAGGCCGCGGCCATGGTGCACCTCAACGGCCGAGCCGGGCTGACACTGGTTGCCGGCCAGGACCTGCAGATTGCCAACGGCGAAAGCGTGGCACTGGCCAGCGGCCAGGACAGCAACATCGCGGTAGCCGGCCAGGCCCGCGTACACGCCGGGCAGGCGATTGGGGTTGCGGCAGGACTGTCGGGCGCGGGGGACAACAATATCGGCCTGCAACTGACGGCGGGGCAGGATGATATCGATATCCAGGCGCAGCACGATCTGCTGAAGCTGGCGGCACGGGACGACTTGACCGTAGTGTCGGCCAACATGAACGTGGATTTCGCCGCGGCGAAACGGATCCGCATTGCCACGGCGGGCGGGGCGTCGATATTGATCGAGGGCGGGAATATTACGGTGGAGTGTCCGGGGGCGATTACCTATAAGGCGGCGCAGAGGAAGTTCGAGGGGGCGGTGAATAGTGCCTACGCGCTCCCGGAATTTCCGCAAGCTCCGATGTCTTACAAGCCCATGGAATTCCGCATGCGACTGGCAAATACCCCGGGCGAAGGCGGGCACGCGCTGGCTCACGCGCCCTGGAAGATCGCTGTTGGCGAAGCGCCACTGGGACTCGGCATGGTGGCTGACGACGAACTGGTGGCACATGGCGTTACCGACGCGGATGGCAACGTGGTCCTCAGCCAGGCCCAGCAAGAAGCCCTGGCGCGGGCCTATTGCGCCAGTCCAGCCAACACCTGGCTGGTATATCCCGGCCAGACCGTACGCGTGCACGTCGCCGAGCAGGATCCGTCGTGGACGGACGAGGAGGCAGCACGCCACGCGCTCAATGCCGGTGATTTCAGCGGTGGCTTGCCGCAATCCATGTCGGACGACAATACCCAGCAACGCCTGCGCTATGCGCGCGATGCGCTGACTGCGGGGTCGCCCAATCAGATCTACAAAAAAACTCAGTAAATAAGAAGCTATGGGTGCGCCAGACAAGCAGGTGTATCAGATCCTTGGTGAAGACCAGAAGGCCGCAAAGACGGCGACGTCTGCGCCCGGCTGCTTCGTGCACGGCAAGGACGTATTCTCCGAGCCCGTGAAGGGCAACGCGGTGCAGTTCTTTGTCACGGGGACAGAGTACTTCGACAACGTTGCCAAGGCGATAGAAGGCGCGCAGTCGAGCGTGTTTATCACCGGCTGGCAAGTGAATTTCGATGTCGTGCTGACCGGCAAGAAGACGCTCTGGACATGCCTTCGTACCGCCGTCCGAAACGGGGCCAGCGTTTATGTCATGCCCTGGATGTCTCCCAAGGTCGGCGTCGACACAGGAGACCTGGAGACCGCGCTAACGGTGATTCAGCTCAACGCCGGGCTGCCCGCTCCGCGAGCCTTCGTCCTGCCGGCTGTATCGCAATGCGATCAACCCGGTGCATTGGGCATTGCCTTCTCGCATCACCAGAAGCTGGTGGTCATCGATAACAAGTCTGCGTACGTGGGCGGCATCGACCTTGCTTACGGCAGGCGGGATGATGGCAAGTATTCGCTTAAGGCAGACGGGCGGCAGGGCAGCGAGTTCTATAACAGTTGCGTACCACCGATTCATAGCCTCAGCAGCGTAGAACAAACGGCATACCTGACACGCGCCGAACTGGTGGCGGCTTGTTTCGATAACAAGGCGGGTCGTGCGGCGCAATTCTTTCTATCCGCACCAATGAAGCCGCTGGCTGGTGCGATGGACGTGTATTCCGCGGCGAGCGACAAAGTCAAGGACGTCAACAAGCAGATCTCTGACTGGTGGGTGACCAGCGACGTCGTGCCGGAATTCGTGCGAAAGGCCCAGGACAAAGTCATCGACGCCGCACAGGAAACCGCAGCCAGTGCAAGCAAGTGGGCCCACCAGCAGCTGGGAACGACCCTTCAGACCAAGGTCGAAAAATTGCGCGAGTACGGCGGCGCGCAAATAGCGGACGCCACCACCGCGCTGATGGCGTGGCTGAACGGCGCCACGCTGGACAGCTTGCCGCCCAGCCTCCTGCAAAATACAGCCGATACGATCCAGGCCTTTGTCATGCGCCTGGTACTCGCCCTGCAGGCGGAAGGCAGCCAGCGCAAGCAGTGCTATGCGAACCTGGAAAAACTAGGAAAACTCTTGCCGGCCGGCGGAAAGTGCCCCGACAGCAGTGTGCAGCCTCGCATGCCATGGCATGACGTGCATTGCAGAATCGAAGGACCATCGGTGTATGACCTGAGCCGCAATTTCGTACGGCGCTGGAATGGCGTGGCGCTGCAGTATGAGCGCAGCGATGGCAAGACGATCGACGCGCTGCTGCGGCAACTCGGCATCGCGGCCCGTCTCAAGGCCCCCCGCATCGGGGCTGCACACCGGCCTGTCCGATCCAAGACCCAGCCAGGGTCATGCTGGGTCCAGGTCCTCCGAAGCGCCCCGAAGAAGATGCGGGTGGCCGAGGCTGCCGGAGAGGCGGAAAAGACTACGCCGAGCATTGCGGAAAGCAGCTGCCTGAGCGCAATGCTGAAGAACATCGAGGGCGCGTCGCATTTTATTTACATCGAGGGCCAGTTTTTTCAGTCCGATTATGGGAGCACCATGATCGGAAACGAGGAAGCGGGCGGCGGTGCCCCGGCCTCAGGACCGATGCATGCGTTGATGGACCTCAAAGGGTCGCCGGGATATCAAAAATATGCCGCGCAACTCGGCATACTTGGTGTGCCGCCCGGACAGATCTATAAGTCCCTCAAATGGAGCCAGATCGACGACGTGCAGCGGGACATCAGGGGCGGCGGCGCCGACTTTGTCAATGACCTGAAGCGGGTCATGGCCACGCAAGCGCAAATCGCAGGATTCAGTGCCCTGGGACCGTCTCAAAAGTCCCTGAAGAATCCGATTTGCAAGGCGTTGGGTGACCGGATTACACGGGCCATCTACGACGGCAAGCCGTTCCATGTCTACATGGTGTTGCCTGTACACCCGGAAGGGACACTGGACACGATCAACATCATGACGCAACAGCATCTGACGATGCAGTCGCTGGTGTTTGGCAGCCATAGTCTGGTGAATAGGATTCGGCGCGCGTTGCTGGCGATGAAGTATGTGCGTGAGCGGAAGATGGAGGTGAAGAGGGCGATGGATTCTGCGGAAAGCGCCGCTCCGGACGAGCTCGATAGAAATATCCTTCAGGCAGATTGGGAGCAATACCTTACGCTGCTCAACTTACGAAACTGGGACGTAGTAGGTGGACGGCCCATTACGGAGCAAATCTACGTACACAGTAAGTTGCTGATTGTTGATGATCGCGTCGTGGTAATTGGAAGTGCAAATATTAATGATCGTAGTCAGTTGGGTGATAGAGATTCGGAGCTTGCAGTAGTCATTCACGATGACAAACCGATGTCGGTTAGATTGAATGGTAAAAATTTTCAATCTGTCGGAACCTTTCCATACAACTTGCGAAAGGAATTATGGAAAAAGCATTTTGGCTTACTTGGCGGTGCATCGCCAGCGGCAAATCTCGGTAATTCCGTCGTGCTAGACGGGCCCAGTGACCCCGCTACTTGGCAGGCAATCAAGCAAGTTGCATCACTGAATGCGAGGGCCTATGAAAAAGCTTTTTCATTTGTCCCAAAAGTGAGCGCACCTACGTCAATTTGGCCCAGTTGGCATGCGAGTCAGCATAAATCAGGTGGTTATATGCCATTTAATGAGCGTTTTTGGCGTAGCCCACAGCCGCGCGACGAAGGTTTTACGTGGGATGCCAATAAGCTGCTACCTGAGAAAAATCCAGTCGGGATTCTTGGCTTCATTACTGCGTTTCCCATCTTGTGGACGTTGGGGGAGAATAACGACTCCAAGATGAACTTGACTACACTGGCTAATGTTGAGCCAAAAGTGGAAATTGATAAGACGCAGCAAACGGCAGCGCTATCTTCGCCAGGTTCAGAAAGAGTCGGTGTATAAACACGGAGATTTATTGGTGAGAAATAGAATTTTCATGGGTAGATCACGTTTTGTAGCCATTTTAAGCGCTGCAGTGACATTGAGCGCCTGCGGACAGCAGGGGCAAGCGGAAGAAGCGGAAACCACGTTCGGTGCAAACGGTTCCGGCAAGCGTGTGGAAACTCCCGATCCCAGTAATAATGATAAACTGGCAGCAATATCTTTGGGATATGTCAGCTCTGAAAATAACCGAGTGGAGTGCTTTGGGCGACTGATGTTCGATGTGCCGGGTGGTATGCCATTTGATTGGGCGATTCCTTATAAGGCGAGTAATCAAGATACTTTCGATAACCTAATCCAGTACTTTGAAAATGGAACTGGAAAGGGGCGTATCGAAATAGAGACTAAAGAATTGCTCACCACCTTCGCTATCTACGGCCCAGTAACACAGGAGTTGCGCGAAAAATTTCTAGGCTATAGAGCACGTATGAATGCGGCGTCGTTGAGTGGCTTGTTAAGCGCACTCAAGCAACAAAAGAAGACCGAGGACATGTACAAAGAGCGGCCGGAACTTCTCGGTCCTGGTATTAAAGAGCATGTTGCGGAGGAGCGAGCAAGGCTTGAGAAAGACGTTGCTGAAATTAAAGCCGATCGCTACCAAAAAGCGATCGACCTTGGAAGGGAAAATAGCATGGCACTGCGTCACGATCAGCGTCGTGGAGGAGCTTCTTACCTGCGCGGTGCCATCGTATTAGGCAACCATTTGGTCGCCTTTGAGTCGATGCTGAAAGGAGATATCCCGCAGTTCGAAGAGCCAAGCGAGGTTCAATGGCAAGTCGCCGAGAACGCCCTTCGCAAACTAGTCGGTCAACTTCAACCTCGCAATCTCTACGAGATTCCCAAGGATCGCGGATTTTGCCTGCCCTATGCGTTCCTGCGCGACGATGGCACCTATGGCAACAAGATCTCCACTTCCTTTCGCTTTGGTGACAGCCCCGCTGTCATCTACACGCTCAGCGTTGCCGCGATTCCTGGCGGTGGAGCATCGGAGACGACGATATTGAACGCGACCGGTCGCTCGGCGACCGGACTGCTCAGCCAGTTGCCTGAAAACACAACAGTGAAGCAGCGCCTGGGTCCTCGTCCCGCAAAGATTGGGGCACTGACCTCAGAGCAGGGAGGAATCGTGGTGGAAGCAAAGCGTCCGGGCCAACCACCGCGGGAGGGCTATCACGTGTACACCGGCTACGCCGGATGGGCGGGCTCGCAAATCTTGCCGACCATCGAGGTGGTGATGGAGTCCGCAGCCCGTGCTTCCTACCCGAAACTGACGAAGGACGCACCACCTTACGAGCAAGCCCGCCCACGGCTGGATGCCTTGCTCAAGAGCATCCGCTTGCGGCCCACGACACCGCCAATGCCAGAGCTAGTTGGTATCCAATAGCGGGGAAGCAGGGCCCGAGGGGTCCTTGCGTTTTGTATCGACCGCTCTATAATCTCATTCCATAGCGAACGATACAAAACCACGCCCCATGCCTCGCCCCCGCAAATTCAACGAACAGGCCGCCCTCACCGCGGCCTTGAACGCTTTCTGGGCCCGCGGCTACCAAGCCACATCCACCCGTGACCTGACCAGCGTCATGGGCATGACCCAGCCCAGCCTGTACAACGCCTTTGGTGACAAGCGTTCGCTGTTCCTGGCGGCGTTGGATGGTTATCTCGACGGTACGGTGCGGGAACGCATGGCGAGGCTGGAGGCGGCGTTGTCCCCGGCCGCCGCCATCACGGCTTATTTCTCTGAAAGCATCGAGCGATCACTTGGCGATCCGCTGCGCCGTGGCTGCCTGCTGGTGAACACGGCGCTTGAGGTGACGCCCGACGCCCCGGACGTGCAACAGACCGTGGCGAGTGCCTTCGAGGAAATACGTGATTTCTTCCGCCGCCAGTTCACCGCCGCCCAGCAGGCCGGCGAAGTGGACGCGGCTTTCTCCGCGGACGAGGTTTCCGCGCAGTTGCTGGCCGTCCTGCTCGGCATGCGCGTGCTGGCGCGCGCTGCGCCGGAGCGCGAATTGCTGGAGGGCGGTGTACGCGCGACGCTGGCCTTGCTGCGGTTGCCGCCGTTTGGCACCGGCACCGGCTGATCTCTGCCGGCATTTTCCTGATTTTTCTTCCGTAGACACTGTGCGCGCGGCCCGGCCGTGTGCGGGTGAGCTGCATCCTTTTTTCCGGCCCCATGCACTGGGGGCGGTGGCCCCGTCTTGCCTGCTGCAAGGCAAGCGGTTACTGGAGAACATCATGTCTCGCCCTGTCTCTGCGCCGCAGCCGTGCGCCATACCCGAAGCACCGCTGAGCATGCGCGACCTCTACGCGGCTTTTTCCGGTCTTTGTGCCAGCCTGGTGGCAATCGGTCTTGCACGATTCGCCTATACCGCGCTGGTGCCTCCGCTGATCCAGGCCCACTGGTTTCCCGCGGCGCAGACAGTGGCGCTAGGGGCGGCGAACTTTGCGGGCTATCTCGCAGGCGCCTTGCTGGGTCGGCCGCTGGTGTCGGTCTGGTCGAACCGGGCGGTATTGCGCGGGTTGATGGTAGCGGCGACGGTGGCGTTCTTTGCCTGCGCGTGGCCGGTGTCGGTGGCCTGGTTCTTTGCGTGGCGTTTTATTTCGGGGCTGGCGGGCGGCGGCATCATGGTGCTGGTGGCGACGTCGATCTTGCCGCATGTCCCGGCGCCGCGGCGCGGCCTGGTGATGGGGACAATTTTTCTCGGGCTGGGACTGGGTATCGCGGCCTCCGGCACGCTGGTGCCGCATCTGCTGCAGTTCGGCCTGCGTGAGACATGGCTGGGATTGGGGGTGTTGTCGCTGGCGCTCACGGCGTTGAGCTGGTATGGCTGGCCGGGCCAGTTGCCCGGTGCCCCGGCGAGCGCGGGCACTGCGACAAGCGCTTCGGCTGCGATCTTGCCGGAAGCCCGCCGCAAGCTGCGGTGGCTTTACGCCCAGTACGCGATCAATGCCTTCGGGCTGGTGCCGACGATGCTGCTGCTGGTGGACCTGGTGGCCCGCGGGCTGGGCCGCGGCAGCAGCGTGGGCGCGTCTTACTGGGTGCTGTATGGCATCGGCGCGATTGCGGGGCCGCTGGTCTGCGGCTTTGCCGGCGACCGGATCGGCTTCGGGGCGGCTTACCGCGGCGCGCTGCTGCTGCAGGGGCTGGCCACGGCGGTGCTGGCGCTTTCCGGTCATCCAGTGGCGATCGGCGTGGCGGCGGTGGTTCTCGGTGCGTTTACGCCGGGTATTGCCCCGCTGGGACTTGGCGCCATCCAGGAAACGCTGCCGCACGACCCGGCCGCGCAGCGGGCGGCGTGGAGCCATGCGACCAGCGCCTTTGCGCTGTTCCAGGCGCTGGCGGGGTATGGTTATGCGTGGATGTTCGCGCATTCCCGGGAGAACTACGCGCTGATCTTTGGCTGCGGTGCGGTGGCAGTGGCGCTGGCGCTCGTGTTGGGATGGGTTGCGCAGCACCGTGCGCGAGCGTGAGCCGCTGTCTGCAGCCACGCCGGCATCGGCCTAGAATCAGGATTCCTGTCCGCAAGGGCAGCAAGATTCCCGCAAGGAGCACAACGCATGAGCCAACTGTTCGAGCCGCTCGCCATCGGCGGCCTCACGCTTGCCAACCGCATCACGATCGCGCCGATGTGCCAGTATTCCGCGCACGACGGCAATGCGGGCGACTGGCACATGATCCACCTGGGTTCGCTGGCGCTGTCGGGCGCGGGCATGCTGATTGTCGAGGCCACGGCGGTGTCCGCGGAAGGGCGCATCACGCCGTATGACCTGGGCCTGTATTCGGACGACAACGAGGCGGCACTGGGCCGCGTGGTCAACGCGATGCGCGCGCATTCTCCGATCGCCATCGCGATCCAGCTGGGGCATGCCGGCCGCAAGGCGTCGAGCCAGGCGCCGTGGGACGGCGGTCAGCAGATTGCCCCGGACGCGCCCTTGGGCTGGCATGCGGTGGCGCCTTCGGCGGTGCCGCATGGCGCAGCGGAAGCCGCGCCGGTGGCGCTGGACCGCGCGGGGATGGACAAGGTGCGCGATGACTTTGTCGCCGCGGCAAGGCGCGCGGCGCGGCTGGGGCTTGATGGCATCGAGATCCACGCCGCGCATGGCTATCTGCTGCACCAGTTCCTGTCGCCGCTGGCCAATCACCGCGACGATGAATACGGCGGTAGCCTGGAGAACCGCATGCGTTTCCCGATTGAAGTCTACGACGCGGTGCGCGAGGCGTTCCCGGCGCAGCGACCGGTGTGGATGCGCATCTCGGCGACGGACTGGGTGCCGGGCGGATGGGATATCGAAGGCACAGTCGCCTTGTCGAAGGCGCTGAAGGCGCGCGGTTGCGCGGCGATCCATGTGACCACCGGCGGGGTCTCGCCGCAGCAGGCGATCAAGCTGGGGCCCGGCTACCAGGTGCCCTACGCGCAGCGCGTGAAGGCAGAGGTGGGCCTGCCGACGATTGCAGTGGGCCTGATCACGGAGCCAGAGCAGGCAGAAGCCATCATCGCCAACCAGGAGGCCGACGCGGTATCGCTGGCCCGTGCCATGCTGTATGACCCCCGCTGGCCATGGCATGCCGCCGCGCGGCTGGGTGCGAGCGTGCAGGCGCCGAAGCAATACTGGCGTTCGCAGCCGCGCGAACTGAAAGACCTGTTCGCCGGCGCGGCGTTTGGGCAGCGCTAGGCAATCGATGATAGTGGAGGACCGCCATGAAACCGAGGATTACGCTGATCACGCTGGGCGTCGATGACTTGCAGCGTGCGGTGCGCTTTTATCGCGACGGGCTCGGCCTGCCTACCGCGGGCATTGTCGGCGAGCAGTTCGAGCATGGCGCAGTGGCGTTCTTTGACCTGCAGGCCGGCCTCAAGCTGGCGCTCTGGCCGCGCGCCAGCCTGGCTCATGATGCCGGACTGCCGGTAACGCCGCGCGCGCTGACCGATGTCTCGCTGGCCCATAACGTCGCCGACAAGGCCGAAGTCGATGCGGTGATGGCGCAGGCACTGGCCGCCGGTGCCAGCGTGGTCAAGCCGGCACAGGACACCTTCTGGGGCGGATACGCCGGCTACTTCCACGATCCGGACGGACATCTGTGGGAAATTGCATGGAACCCCGAGATGCTGCCGGCCGATTGAGCCGAGCTGCCCGCTGCTGGTGCAGCGCCGCAGAGGGATTTCCATAATTGCCACGCGCCGCCGAAGTGCGGACTATCCTTGCAACAGACAGCCATAGCATGCTGTCGACGGAGCGCCCCCACGCAGTTCCGCAATACCCCACGCATCCCGCCCCGTTGGCAGCCCACCGAAGTAAAGCAATAAGAACAATGGCAAGGGAGACGTCCATGCAAGTCTATGACAGCCTGCTGTATGTGACTGCGATGGTGCTGGTGTGTTTGTATGTGTATCTGGGCATACTGTCCCGCAGCACGGCGATAAGGCTCGGCTCGCCGGCGATCGTGGCGGGACTGGTGCTGGCCTATTCGCTGTCGCCGCTGCATTCGGGCGGCTGATGGCCCTGGCCCCGGCGTGACCGGGGCTTCGTTCACTACGTCACCGCTGCCTGGCGGTGCGCGGCGCCTCTGCCCTGTGCCGGGAATTCCCGCAGCATGGTGTCGATGGCCGCCTGCAATTCCTGCGGTACCACCGGCTTGTGCAGCAATGCCGTGCCGGTCGCGTGCGCGGTGCGCAGGCGGTCGGCCGCAGTATCCCCCGTAATGATGATGGCCGGCACGTGCCGGCCCAGCCGCTGCCGGATCGCGTCCAGCGCCTGCTGGCCGGTACGGTGTCCGCGCAGGCGGTAGTCGGCCAGAACCAGCCCCGGTGTGAACCCGGCCAGCGACGCCAGCGCCTGTTCTTCGGATTCGACGGTGCGGCACTCGCAGCGCCAGGCCGACAGCAGCTCGGACATCGCGCTGCGGATGGCCTCGTCATCATCGATCACCAGCACACGGAGCCCATCGAGCGCGCGCGCTGCCGGCACCAGCGGGCTCTCTTCCGGGGGCTCCCATGCCTGCCGCAGGCTGAAGCGAAACACCGAGCCCCGTCCCGGGCTGGACGCGAGGGTCACGCGCGTCTGCATCGTCCGCGCCAGGCCCTCGACAATGGCCAGCCCCAGCCCGAGCCCCTTGCGCTGGTCACGCTCGGGATTGCCCAGCTGATGGAATTCCCGAAAGATGTCGCGGTGCTGTGCGGCGGGGATGCCGATGCCGGTGTCCCAGACTTCGATGGTGGCCAGCACGCCGCGCTGGCGGCAAGCCACCAGCACGCCGCCTTGCTGCGTGTAGCGGATGGCATTGGCAATCAGGTTGCGCAGCACCAGTTCGACCAGCGTGGGGTCGCCATGCAGTGTGACGGTGGTATCCCGGGTGCGGTACACCAGCCCGCGCGCCTCGGCCTGCGGTGCGAACTCGTTCTCCAGCTTGTGCAGCAGGGGCTGCAGGCGGAACGCGCGCGCGCGCGGGGTGATCACGCCGGCCTCGAGCTTGGAGAAGTCCAGCAGCGAGTTCAGCATCTCGCGCGCGGCCCCGGAAGAGGCTTCGATATGCGCCAGCAACTGGCGCTGGCGTTCATCCAGCCAGGTGCGGCCCAGCGATACCAGGAATAGCCCCATCGCGTGCAGCGGCTGGCGCAGGTCATGGCTGGCGGAGGCCAGGAATACCGACTTGGCGCGGCTGGCGTCCTCGGCCGCGTGCTGCGCGGCCTCGGCGCGCGCGGTCTGTTCGCGCAGCTGCGAGATCAGTTCCACGTTCTCGAAGCGCAGCGCGATCGATTGCCGCGCTACACGCGCATAGTTGCGCGCGAAGACCAGCAGCACGCACAGGTACAGCGGCGTGCCGAGGAACATCGGCAAGTATTCGATATCGCCGGTGGCCAGGAAGGCGATCCATACCGGCACGATCGCCGGCACGAAGAAGCCGATCGCCACCGGCAGGCATGCCGAGAATACCGCGAGCGCGGCAGCGCTCATCCCGGCGATCAGCGACAGGATGCAGATCACCACCGCCGGCATGCGCACGTCCAGGTATAGCCATGCCACCAGTCCCCACAGCGCGCCGATCAGCACCAGCATGGCGGTCATGCCGCGCGCATAGCGCGTGGCGCCGGCTTCGGTCAGGCGCCCGGGCAACCGCAGCCGTCCAAAGTAGGCCACGGCGCAAACCAGTACCATCGCGCCCGCCCAGGGCAGGGCACCGGGGCGGTCCCCGTTCAGGGTCAGGCCGACCGCCAGGATGAGGGCTGCCAGCGAACAGCCTGCCATCGCGCAGCCGAAGCTCTGGTCGATCAGGTTCATCTGCGCCGCGAGCAGGCGCGGCGCATCGTAGCGGGGCAGCCAGCGCAGCGGGCTGCGCGCGGGGGCGGCCGGGTCGTTTGTCTCCACGGTCATCGCACCGCCTGTACCAAGCCGCGCCGCTGGGCTTCGAGGATGGCTTCAAGGCGGCTGACCACGCCGAGATGATTGAGAATGGCCGCGACATGGACGCGCACGGTGTTCTCGGACAGGCCCATATGGTAGGCAATGACTTTGTTCGAGCGGCCCAGCGTCAACTGATGCAGCACCTCCAACTGGCGCGGTGTGAGCGTGCTCGCGGCGTAGGACTGCTGGGGCGGTGCCGCGGCATCGGCCTCGCCGGAAAAATGGGTGCCGCCGGCCAGGCAGCACGCGATCGCCTCCTCGATCTCGCATGCGTCGGCGGACTTGGGCAGGAACCCCGAAATCTCGCGCCGTACTTCCGGCGGGATGGTTTCCAGCCCCGAAGTGCCCGACACGATCAAGATGCGCGCCGCCGGGAAATGCCGGCGCAACACCTTGACACCCTCGATGCCGTTCAGGCCGGGCATCTGGATATCGAGCAGCATGATGTCGAGCGCCGCGCCGCCGTGGTCCTGCACCGCCTGCATGACCGAACCGGCCTCGAGGATATGCGCCACGCTCGGGCTGTCGGCCAGCACCAGGCGCAGGCCGGTGCGGAACAGGGTATGGTCGTCGATCAGCAGCAGGCGGGCGTCGGGCATCGAAGATAGCCGGTGCGAGGGGCGATCTATTGGACAAGAATCGCGGGCGCTTGTCCATGCAACCAGTGTGGGGGCGCAACTAGTCCGGAAAGATTATTGGCGCGCGGGAAACCCGGTGCAAAGATGCGAGCGTGGGCAGTTCCGCGACGTGCCCGCACCACTTTTGTTACCCACTACCACCCGGCTGTGGGTATTTTTTTGAGCGCGCCACGCCAGGTGCCGGTGCAAAAGAAAAAAGCCGGCACCGCATGGCGGCGCCGGCTTTACCCGGCCCGGGCGCAACACGCCCGGGCCGGCGCCTCGCGGGGCAAGTTACGGGCGATTCACAGAGATATCGTAGAACGATCCGTTCACGGCGATTCCCAGGCCCAGGCCGGTATTGCCCGGAACCAGGGAGATCATCTCGGAAGCGTTGCTGCTGGCGGCACGATAGCGCAGACCGTTGGCCGGGCTGTTAACCTTCCAGCTGTCCAGGCGGCCGTCTTCCACGCGCTTGCGCGTGTAGCTGCCGGTCTGCGCATCCACCACAGTCACGACGGTCGACCACGTGCCGGCATTTTGCAGCGTGGGCACCAGGCCGCCAAACATGACCGTGTCCCAGTACGAATTGGTCGCACCCACCACCGGCAGGGGACGTACCACCTGCTTGGCGGCGAGCATGAAGCCATCGTCGTGGGTGATGACGACCGTCACCTGGCCGTCGGTGCCCTTGAATGCATAGGCAAGCTGCGAGCCGAAGCTGTCGGTGATCCTGAAGCTGCCGTCGGCGTTGGCGCTGAGCGTCGGCAGTTCTTCCGGCAGCCATGCCTCGCAGGTGTTCACGCCGGAGCAGTCGGCACCCTTGGTCAGCTTGCCCGCGGCATCGATGCTGAAGGTCACGCGGCGGGATGCGTAGGGCGTTCCGCTGTTGTCCCGCTCCATGCCGAGACCGTTCCAGTCGCCCGCCAGGTCGGCCAGGGCAACGGACTGTGCGGGCACCAGCAGGGTGGGCAGATCGCTCATCGGGCCCGCGGGCGGCACGGCCAGCGCGATGCCCGACTTGGCCACCATGACGGTATTGGTGGTTCCGTTTGCGCCCGGTACGGTGAAGCGGCAGGCATCGCCGGCAACGGCGGTGAAGGGGACGGTCTCGTTGCCGACCTGCAGCTTGAGCGCGGCCGCGTCGAGGTCGCCGGCTTCCGCCGCTGCGGAGCCCAGTCCGATTACATGGTATTTACCGGTCTTCAGCCCGGCGCAGGTTGCCGCCGCCGGCTGCAGCGCGGTCTGGACCGCCGCGGCGTCGGCCTTGGCAGCGACCGCGGAGGACAACTCACCCAGCGTGGTTTGCGACGCTTCCAGGCGATCGCCGAGCTGGTCGAGCAGCTTGTCCTGGGCATTGCCGGCGTTGGCGCCGTTGGCGGCCACCAGCGGATCCTTGAGCGGGTCGACGCTGGTCAGGTCCACCACGCCGGTCAGCACCAGGCGAACCGCTTCTGTGGCGCTGGTCAGGTTGCCGGAAGTCAGCTTGGCCTGCGCGGTGGCGTCGAACTGGTCGAAGAAGGCCGTGGTGCTGCCCTGTGCCAGCGATGCGGTTACCAGTTCGGTCAGCGGGGTGATGTTGGCCACGGCGGTGGTGCCGGTGCCGGCCTCGACCACTGAATGCAGCGTGGTGCCGTCAGGCGTCTTGACGCTGAGCACGCATGGGCGCGTGGCGCCACTGATGCTGAGCGTGAAGGTTCCGTCCGAGGCGGTAGTGGCCGTGCCACTGCCGGTTGCACATTTGGCCTGGACCGTGGCACCGCCCAACGCAGCGCCCACGGCTGCGGTGCCGGTGATCTTTGTAGCGGCGGGTGCCGTGGCCGTGGAGTCTCCTCCGCCGCCTCCGCAGGCCGTCAATACGGCCGCCGCCAGACCCGTCAAAAACAGATGTTTTGTTTTCATCCCAGTTTTGATTTCTGTGGTTTTCTTGTTATGGCAGGGCGCTGCGTGGTGGAACACTGGCTCATGCAGGACCCCGCCCACAGGGAGGCTGACCCGCCCTGCGGGCGCGATTTTGCGTGAAGGGTGGCAGCGTGCCCAACCCGCGTTGAGGTGATTGACAAACCACGCGCGGCGTGGCGGGCGGCTTACCGCCGAGGAAGGACGAATCAGGCGGCCGCCCGCACCAGCCCGGGCCAGGTCGCCGTCGGCGCGAGCGCGCGGCCACCAGCGCGGCAATCTTCGAGCAGCCGCATGGCGTCGATGCCGAACCAGTCGTGCCAGGCGCGCGCCAGCGCGCTGGCTGAGCGCAGGCCCGCATGGGCGGCCAGTTGGTCCAGTGCGGGCACCAGGCCGCCGGCGCTCGCCAGTGCGTGCAGCGCATGCGCGGCTCGTTGCTCGCGCAGCAGCGGATGCAGCGCCTCGCCTTCGGCAAAGAGGCGCGCGCGCACCAGGCGCGCCGGCACTTGCCATTGCGCCGCCAGGCGCTCGGCGTTCCAGTCGGTGTCGGGGCGGGAAAAGACCAGGCCGGCAAACTGGCGCGACCACGGACGATCCGCGGGCTTGCCTGCCAGGCGCGGGCAGTCGCTGTCCGGTACGGCGGTCAGGACGATGGCGCAGGGTTGTTGCCAGGTACCGGGCAGGTCGCAGTCGAAGTGGGCGAAGGCGTGCACCACGAACGGGTCGCCGGGCCGTACTTCGCGCCGCGCGTTGGCGTCGCGCAGGCTGGCCGTGCCGTGCAGGGCTTGCACATGGACGGCAAAGGGAAAGCGCAGGCGGGCAAAGCGGACGTGGTGACGGCTGACAAGCGGCATGCGGAAAACGACCCGGAAGCTGGCGGCGGTGCGGCGGGTAACTGTCGCAGGATTCGGCGGGCGGCGCAAGGCCGCGGACAGCGGTTTACGGCCGGCCCGGCACCTGGTGGCTGCCCCGTTACAGGTCAGACATCCCGAAGTGGCGCAGCCGTGGCAGGTCGGTCACGCGGATGCTTTGGTACGACAGGTGCACCATGCCTGCATCGGCCAACCGGCGCAGCGCCTGGTTGACGCGCTGGCGCGAGAGTCCGGTAAGCAGGCCGATTTCTTCCTGCGACAGTTCCAGGACCGGGCTGGTGCGCGGATACAGGTCCGGATGGAATAGCTGCGCGATGGCTTGCGCCACGCGCGCATCGGCACCTAGCAGGCGGTCGTTCTGAACGGTGGCGATGAACTGGCCCATGCGTTCGTTGAGCTGGCGCACGACAAAGCTGGCGAACGGCAGGCTCTGGGCCAGCAATGTGTTGAAGACCGGCTCGGGCACCAGCAGCACCTGCGAGTCGCGGATCGCGATCACGTCATAGCGGCGATCCTCGCGCTTGATCACGCTGCCTTCGCCGCACCAGCCGCCGGCAGGCACGCCCGAGAAAGTGCAGCCGCGGCCGTCGGGCGTGTACACCGCCAGTTTGATCAGGCCGCTGTCGACGCCGATCCAGTGGCGCGAAGGCTCGCCACGCCGGGCGATGAAGCTGCCCGCGGCAAAGGATTGCAGCAGGGTTTCGCGCGCCGCAAGGGTCTGGTGCGCCGGCGCCAGTTCGCCGAACCAGGCATGGCCGGCAAGGATTGCGGCGGGCGCAGGGGCGGGGAGGGAGGTGGGGTCTGCGGGTTCGCTCATGGTACGGACGGGCGGGCTGCGCCGCATCCTGTAAGAATCGTGTAAGCCTTGCCTGGCGCGGGTTTGCGGCAGGTTTGTCGTCTCGACGACAGTGCGCCGGCGTGTGCGATGATAGCCTTGTGCCGGAAAAAGTGACAGCGCCGCAAGGCGCGCGAACCAGTAGCGCCCGAATGATTCGGAACGACCCCGACAAGGCGGAGACACTAGCAATGCCAACCGATTTCGACAGCGGCCTGGCCCGCAACGCGGCCAACTTCGTGCCGTTGACACCCATTGATTTCCTGGTCCGCGCCGCCGAGGTGTATGGCGATCGGCTGGCCATCGTGCATGGTCCGCTGCGCCAGAACTGGCGCGACACCTATGCGCGCGCGCGGCGCCTGGCCAGCGCGCTGGCACGTGCCGGCGTCGGCAAGGGCGATACCGTGGCCGCGCTGCTGCCGAATACGCCGGCGATGGTGGAAGCGCATTTCGGCGTGCCGATGGCCGGTGCCGTGCTCAATGCGTTGAATATCCGCCTCGACGCCGCCAACCTGCTGTTCATGCTGCGCCATGGCGAGGCGCGCGTGCTGCTGGCCGATACCGAGTTTGCCGAGGTGGCGCGGCAGATGGCGCTGGAGCTTCCGGGGCTGAAGGTGATTGCCGTGCGCGACGTGCTGGGCCCGCAGGAGGCGCCGTTCGGCGAGACCGATTACGAAGCCTTCCTCGCCGGCGGCGACCCGTCGTACACATGGCAACTGCCTGCTGACGAGTGGGACGCGATCGCGCTGAATTACACGTCGGGCACCACCGGCGATCCCAAGGGGGTGGTCTACCATCACCGCGGCGCGGCCATCAATGCCATCTCGAACATCCTCGAGTGGGACCTGCCCAAGCACCCGGTCTACCTGTGGACGCTGCCGATGTTCCACTGCAACGGCTGGTGTTTCCCGTGGACGGTGGCGGCGCGCGCGGGCGTCAACGTGTGCCTGCGCAAGTTCGAGCCCAGGCTGGTGTTCGACCTGATGCGCGACGAGGGCGTGACCCACTACTGCGCCGCGCCGATCGTGCATACCGCGCTGGTCAATGCGCCCGCTGCGTGGCGCGAGGGCGTGCGCGGGCCGGTGCGCGGCATGGTGGCCGGCGCGCCGCCGCCGGCCGCGGTGCTGGCGCAGATGGAGGCGATGGGCTTCGAGCTGACCCACGTCTACGGCCTGACCGAGGTCTACGGCCCGGCTGCGGTCTGCGCCGAGCAGGACGACTGGAGCATGCTGTCCGAGCAGGACCGCGCGGTCAGGAAGGCGCGCCAGGGCGTGCGCTATCACCTGCAGTCGCAGGTGGCCGTGCTCGATCCCGATTCGATGCAGCCGGTGCCGGCCGATGGCGAGACCATCGGCGAGATCATGTTCCGCGGCAACATCTGCATGAAGGGCTATTTGAAGAACGAAAAGGCGACGCGCGAAGCCTTTGCCGGCGGCTGGTTCCATACCGGCGACCTGGGCGTGTGCATGCCCGACGGCTATGTCAAGATCAAGGACCGCAGCAAGGACATCATCATTTCCGGCGGAGAAAACATCTCGAGTGTGGAAGTGGAAGACGCGCTCTACCGGCATCCGGCGGTGCTGGCCGCGGCGGTGGTGGCGCAGCCCGATGCCAAGTGGGGCGAAACGCCGTGCGCCTTTGTCGAACTGAAGGACGGGGCCAGCGTCAGCGCAGAAGAACTGATCGCGCATTGCCGCAAGCTGCTGGCGGGCTTCAAGGTGCCCAAGGCGGTTTACTTCGGGCCGTTGCCCAAGACCTCCACCGGCAAGATCCAGAAATTCGAGCTGCGCCGCAAGGTGAAGTCGGATTCGGCCATCGACGTCTGAAACGCACGCGGCGCCATACGGCGCCGCGTCGATTTAGCGCGCCCGCACCTCGGGCGGCGTTGCGGTCCTGGGCGGGTGATGCCAGTCCGGGCCGATGTCGGGAAAGACCTCGCATTCGCCGCGCACGATGCTCTCAATGGTGGCGCATACGCATTCGGTGCCGCGCGGTCCCACGCAGACCAGGCTGCGCGGATGATCGCTGTGCTGCGGAATGGCGTAGACCCGCATGCCCTCGCGGAACAGGGGATGCTTGGTGAGGCGTTCGTTCATCAGTTCAACGAAGCGCTGGGGCGTGACGACCGGCTTGTCCATTGCATGCTCCTGCGGCCCTGGCCACCGTACCCGTTTCTTGGCGCGGTATGGCGACCAGGCCAGTAAAGGCCAGGAAGATGACAGGCAGGTGGCGGAAAAGCGCACCGGGCAGCGGTGTGTGCCCGGGACGTGGCCGGAATGAATAATCGCGGGCAATGCATCGCCCGCGTTGCCACTGCCACGCTTCCAGACTAGGTCACGCGGCGCGTAGTGCAAGTGAATCGCGATAATTTGCAGAGGTCAGGTGATGCGCAGTTCCCCTGCGGCGCGCGGGCCGTTCAGGATGCCATTGCCGGCGGCCCAGCATGCGGCTTCGGCTTCCGCATAAGAGCCGTAAGTGCCCGGGGCTGCGACCGTGCAGTCCTCGTCGGCGGCGCCGCACCGTTCTTCCATGACGATGCGCCAGGTGAACTGGCCCGTCCCGTCCTCGAGGACATGGAGCACCAGGGTGCGGTGATTGTCGGTCAGCGTGAGAGGCAAAGTCGACATGGGTGTCTCCCGTTCGCAGGTTGGCGCATTGATGCTAGCAAGTGTGCGCCGCAAATGCCATGAGGCATTGCGGCCGCGCCATGGCAAGATACGGCCTTTGCGGCAGTTGCCGCGCCGGATCTTGTCGCCCGAACATGCCTCTCTCGCCCGAGCTTAACCAACGGATCGCCGCCCTGACGGCGCATTACGATGCCGTCGTGCTGCCGCTGTGGACCGCCTCCGGCTGGAATCCCGAACTGTTGCTGCCCTATGAAGGGCTCGACGGTGGCAGCGCCGCGCCGCTGCCGCCGGCGCGTTATCGCGCCATGGCATGTGCGCGCCAGTTGTACGTGTTTTCGCTGGCAGGGCAGAAGACGCATGCCGATACGCTGTTCGGCTCGCTGCAGGCCTATTTCGGCAATGGCGAGGGCGCGTGGATCTACAGCGTCGACCCGGCCGGCGCGCCGCTCGACAGCACACGCGATCTCTACACCCATGCCTTCGTGATCTTCGCCTGCGCCGCGTATCACGCCCGCTTCGGCAACGAGGATGCGCTGGAGGTGCTCGATGAAACCGTCGATATCGTCGAGGACCGCTTCGCCGATGGACAGGGCCTGTACCACGCCGCGCTGACCGAGCACTTCCGGCCCAAGGGGGCGGGTGTGCTGCAGAACCCGGTCATGCACCTGACCGAGGCCTACCTGGCCGCGCTGGATGCCACCGGCGACGAGTGGTATGCGGAACGGCTGCGCGAGATTGCGATGGCGGTGCACGAGCGCTTTGTCGATCCCGCCAGAGGCTGCGTGGCGGAGCTGCCGCAAGGCAGCGCGGACAATCGCATCGAACCGGGGCACCAGTTCGAATGGTTCTCGTTGGTGGCCGGCAGGCCGGCGCTGTTTGGCGATCTGCCGCTAGCGGATGCCCTGCGCCGCGCCTTCGCCTTCGCGCGGCAGCACGGCGTGGCCGCCGGCACGCTGGGTGTCTGCGCGGCGCTGGAGGCGGACGGCGCAAAGATCGACGGCACCGAGCGCATCTGGGCGCAGACCGAGTTTGCGCGCGCGCTGGCAGTGGAAGGCTCGGCGCAGTCGATGGCCACGCTGGCTGACTGGGCCGCGCAGTTCCGCAGCCGTTTCCTGCACGCGCAGGGCTGGCATGAGTGCCTGGCGCCGACCGGCGACGTGGTGCGTGCGGAGATGCCTTCGACCTCGCCCTATCATCTGGCCACCTCCTACCAGGCGCTGGCTGTGGTTGCAGGGCTGCAATGGCCTGCAACGGCCGCATGAGTGCGCGGGCCAGTGCGTTGTCAATTCTTTGCAGTTGCCGGGAGGGGGCGCGTCTACACTCGAGCCCGCGCTCCGGTCCGCATCGCAATCCTTCTTAACTATCTGGTCGTCGTTCTGAAGTTGCGGGCCGGAGCGCGCCTGCCGGCTTGACGCGCACAGCCATTTGCTCGACGCGCTTCTGCGCCTGGGTTTCGGCGTGGTCGTTCAGGATCAGGCACAGCAGCGTCAGCAAGGCTGCTGCGATCATGCTCAGCGCAATCCAGGCCAGGCAGTGCTTGCGTTCCATGGTGGCGGACAGTGGGGCGTCATTGGTGCGCGAAGTTTAAGCGCGCATACGCCGGGCGATTGTCAACCTTTGCAAACGCAGCCGCCTTGCGGGCTTCGTTGGCCGTCGTCCTTATTCCGTGACGCCGTGTTCGTGCAGCAGCCGCTCGCATTCCTCGAGCATGTCGTAGGCGAACGCGGACTGGTAGTTCGGGTCCAGCGCTTCCATCATTTCGTGCGCGGCATAGAGGCCGGCTTCGCGCGACAGGGTGTCGGCGAGCTGCCGCGCAAACTGGTCGCTCAGTTCGGACAGCAGGCGCCGTTCCGACAGTGGCAACTGCAGCTTCGAGCGCGACAGCCATTCGCCGGCCAGCGTGGCGCCCTGGGCATCGGTCATCCACTTGCGGTGTTCGTAGTAGGCCGACAGGCGTTCCGCGGCCAGCGCGAACAGCAGCGCCTTGCGGGTATTGAAATCGATCCGGCGGGGTGGGGCGAGGGTCATGCTGGCAGCTTGGTGCGGACCGGCGCAGCGGGCCGGCCGTGGTCATGTCGAAGGCGATCAGGCGGGCGCGGCGCCGGCCTGCGCAAAGCGCGATGCCAGCCAGGCGCCGATATCGGCAATCTCTTCCAGGCACACCGCATGGCCCATCGGATAGCTGTGCCATGTCACCGGATTCGGGCGCGCCTGCACGAAATCGCGCGCGGCCACGCCCATGGCCAGCGGCACCACATCGTCCTGCGTGCCGTGCGCGGCGAACACCGGCGTGTTGGCATTTGCGGGGTTCGCTTCGGCAGCGAGCGTCGACGGTGCGGGCAGGTAGGTCGACAGTGCCACGATGCCGGCCAGCGGCTCGGCATGGGTCAGTCCGGCGGTGTAGGCGATGGCGCCGCCTTGCGAGAAGCCGGCCAGCACGATGCGCCCGCTTGGGATGCCGCGCGTATTTTCTCGTGCGATCAGCGCGCGAATGGCCTCGCAGGATGCGCGGATGCCGGCCTCGTCGGCGCGGCGGCCTGCCTGGTCGAGGGAAACGATGTCATACCATGCCGGCATGACATAGCCACCATTGCAGGTCACCGGTATTGCCGGCGCATGCGGGAAGATAAAGCGCACGCCGGGCGCGGCCGGCAGCCGCAACTCGGGTACCACCGGGGCGAAGTCGCTGCCATCGGCGCCCAGTCCGTGCATCCAGATGACGGCGCAGCCGGGATTGGGCGCGGTTTCAATTTCGATCGCGGGCAGCAGTTCGCTCATGGGGCCGGTTCCTGTGGGTGGTCTGCCTGCGCCACGGGGGCGTCAGGCAGCGCGAGTATCGCACAGGTCCGGACCTGCCTTGCCGCTTGCCCTGGCACGCGCCGCGGCTTAGGTCCGCTTCAGGCCGCGGACGGAACGATCGGCACCGTGGTCAGGCCGGGCGTGCGCGCCGGCAGTTCGGGCATGGCGGGCGGTGTGGCGCGGCGCTTGTCGACCACGTCTTCCACGCCCTTGGCCGCGACATCTTCCAGGAACGCCACCATATCGCGGTAGTAGGCGACCTGCATCTGTGCCTCGAGCAAGCGCCGTTCGGCCTGGAATAGCGTCAGCCTCATGTCTTGCAGTTCCCTTTCGGCAATTTTTTCCGGGGTCGGCGGACTGAACAAGTTTGCAAGCCAACGCATGGCAGTACCTCCAGTGCTGTCAACAGCGAGTTTGCGGGCTTTCGCCATGAGGACCAATATAGACAAGAAATCGATCACGCGTCCCTCGGACACTTGGCCGTGGCGCCTCGCCCACAAGGATGATTGCCGCTTGCGGGACTCTACGTTAGATTAATCGCCCATGTGATCGGCCATTGATGGGACCGGCATCGCGCGCTTGCTGCGATGGCGCTTCGGGACCAGTCGCGTGCGCGTGCATGAAGCGCAGGATCGGCGGCCAGAAGGTGTCGATATGCTCTGGCAATATGGCCGCATCGTGTGGCATGGCCTCATGCATGACCAGCGCATGCAGATGCCTGGCAGCGCTTGCCACGCGTTCCGCGTGGGGCGGCACGATGACCACGTCGTCACGGCTGTGCACCACCAGAAGTGGCCGTTCCAGCTTGCTCGCACGCGCTGCGTTGTTCCACGGATCCGGCAGCAGCCACGCCGCCCATGCGGGAATGCGCCCGGTCTGCACCGCGGCCAGCCGTGCCGAGCTGAAGCCCGCGGCTATCACATAGCCATCCGGCTGTGGCTCGAAGCGCCGTGCCACATCGAGCAGAATGCCCGAGCCCAGCGAATGTCCCAGTACCACGCGCCGTTTCGATTGCGGCGTGGCGGCGATGAACTGCTGGTAGGCGGCCATCGCATCCTGCCGCAGCCGGCGCACGCTTGGCCGTCCGGTGCTGCGCCCATAGCCGCTGTAATCGAACACGTAGGAAGCGATGCCCGCAGCGGCCAGCATGGCCTGCACCGGTGCCCAGTCCGGCAGGCATTCGTTGTCGCCATGGCACACCATCAGGGCCGGTGCTTCGGGGTGTGCCACCGGCATGTAGGCCGCGTGGAGGAGGCGGTCGCCGCTGGCGAAGGTGGCGTGCCGCACCATAGGGGCGGAATTGTCGGGTGGTTCCGCGTGGCTTGTCTCATCCGTTGGCGTGACAAAGGCTTTGCGCTCCAGCGCACGAAACAGCAGATGCCGCGCGACCCCGGCCGCAACGGCCATGCCGGCTGCCGCGGCCAGCCAGCGGTGCCGCGTGGTTTGAGACGGGGGGCGGGGGTCAGGAGTCATCTTCTTCAGGCTAGCAGGCTGTGCTCTGCAAGTGAAGAATTGTTCATTCAGGAGCGCTTTTCCCTGGCGGGTGCGGGGCGGCTATCCCTTCGATAGAAATCTTTTTCCTTGACTATCTACCTATCAGTAGATAGCATTCACTCCATGGCACCGCTGCACTGCCCACGGAAGCAAGAAGGCACGGAAATGTGGCGATTCCATTGCATGACCTTAGTGGTCATTTTTTCAGGCCCGAGGATCTATCTACTAGTAGATGCGAGCCTGGAAAACGACCCAGCGAATAGCCACCGACACCGAATTTGACGCGATCCCGAACCATCGCACCCAGGAGCCCATCATGACCAAGACCGCCAAGACCCTGATCACCGCCGCCACCCTTGCCGCCGCGCTCGCAGGCGGTGTGGCGCAGGCCGCCAGCGTGCAGGACAACGCCGGCGACAAGTACGGCTACAGCTATCGCGTCGGCAGCGCCGATGCCTTTACCGACGGTGCCCGCACCGTCAAGTTCGACCCGTTCACGGAGGGTGCGCGCAGCGGCAAGTTCGATCCGTTCACCGAAGGCGCACGGGTCGGCAAGACCGACCCGTACACGGACGGCTTCCGCATCGTGGCTGGCCTGGACCGCATCGGCGTCTCGGCCGAGCCGGCCCGCAGCTTCGACCCGTACACGGACGGTGCGCGCGTCGGCAAGGCTGATCCCTACACCGACGGCGCCCTGGCCTGATTGCCGCCGGCATCGGCCGGCGGCCCACAACTTACGATGGCGGCACGTGGCCGCCGTCCGATGGAGTCCATCATGAGTTTGCGTGACAGCATCCTGTTGCTTGGCGGATGGCTGGTACTCTGCGTGACGAGTGGCTCGATGATTACCTTCGCCGCGCAGGTCCTGCCTGGCTAACGCCCATGTAGTGCACTGTGCCCCGAGGCTAGGGAATTACCCCAGCCCCGGGGCATTTCAACTTGAGCGTCTATCTTCGCGTAGATAAACTGCTTGCATGAAAACCCAATCCGTACGCGAGCAATTGCTCGAGCACACCCTGATCCTGATCCGGCGGCGCGGCTTCAACGGCTTCAGCTACCGCGACCTGGCGGAGCTGGTCGGCGTGAAGACCTCCAGCATCCACTATTACTTTCCGACCAAGGAAGACCTGGTCCAGGAAGCGGTGAAGGAATACAGCGCCCGCCTGTCCGAGCGCATCAACGCCATCGACACCAGCCTGCCGGTCACCGAGCAGGCCGCCATCTACCTGGCGCCATTCCGCGCCAGCTGCGGCTCGGACCAGATCTGCCTGTGCGGCATGCTGTCGACCGAGACCCTGTGCCTGCCCGAATCCGTGCACAAGATGCTGCAGGGCTTCTTCCTGCTTAACGAACAATGGCTCGCCGGGCTGCTGGAGCGCGCCCAGCCGCATCGCAGTACGCCGTTCCCGGTGCCGCCGGCGCGGCTGGCGCAGGTGGTATTCGGCTCGCTGCAGAGCGGGCTCATTGCGGCACGCCTGTTCGGCACCTCGGACCGCGTTGAAGCCGCTGCCGACACGCTGATGGCTGCCGTATCCGGTTGAGTTTGCGCGCGATATCAGTGGCGCGTCCGAAGCCGTCATGTGGCGCAAGCCGCATGGCGGTTTTTTTATGGCCCGCCGCGCGGCCCTCTGCCTGCGGAAAATCAGTTTAAAAACAAGAGAGTAACGCGTCATGCGAAACAGCTATCGCATCGATAGAAATGTTTTTCCTTGACTCTCTACCTAGTAGTAGATAGTATCAAGTCCATGGAAACGCTGCACCGCCTCCAACAAGCAAGACCAGGCGGCACCCGGCGATCCCATTGCACGACCGGAAGCGGTCATTTTTTTGAGACCGGATGTCTATCTACTGATAGATGCGGAATCAGAAGAAGGACTGCAACAGCCACTGATACCGGATTTGACGCGATCCCGAACCATCGCACCCAGGAGCCCATCATGACCAAGACCGCCAAGACCCTGATCACCGCCGCCACCCTTGCCGCCGCGCTCGCCGGCGGAGTCGCGCAGGCCGCCAGCGTGAACGCCAACGCCGGCGACAAGTACGGCTACAGCTATCGCGTCGGCAGCGCCGATGCCTTTACCGACGGAGCCCGCACCGGCAAGTTCGACCCGTTCACGGAGGGTGCGCGCAGCGGCACGTTCGATCCTTTCACCGAAGGCGCACGCGTCGGCAAGCCTGACCCGTACACCGACGGCGCACGCACGATCGCGGCCACGGTGCCGGCCGACAGCTACGGCTACAACTTCCGCAGCGGCAAGGCCGACCCGTTCACCGACGGTGCCCGCGTGGGCAAGGCTGACCCGTACACCGACGGCGCCCGCACGGTAGCCGGGCTGGATCGCAGCAACGTGTCGGCGGCGCCGGCCCGCAGTTTCGACCCGTACACGGACGGTGCACGCGTGGGCAAGGCTGACCCGTACACCGACGGCGCCCGCACGGTAGCCGGCCTGGATCGCAGCAACGTGTCGGCGGCGCCGGCCCGCAGTTTCGATCCGTACACCGACGGTGCACGCGTCGGCAAGGCTGATCCCTACACCGACGGCGCCATCGCCTGAGAGCCGGCCGGCCTGGTGCCGGCCATCAACATACACCGGGCCGCCAGGTGCGGCCCCGCTTCAGGAGTAGATCATGCGTTGGCGTGACACTGCGCTGATCCTGGGCGGATGGGTCGGACTTTGCCTTGCAAGCGGGTCCCTCATCACGCTGATCGCACAAACGCTGCCGGCCTGAATGGCCCGGCGGCAAGCCGAGGAGTCGATGCCATGAATACCCCAACCGTACGCGAGCAACTGGTCGAACACGCGCTGGTGCTGATCCGCCGCCGGGGGTTCAACGGCTTCAGCTACCGCGACCTGGCCGAACTGGTCGGCGTCAAGACCTCGAGCATCCACTATTACTTCCCGTCCAAGGACGACCTGGTGCTCGAAGCGGTGCGCGAATACAGCGCGCGCAAGCGGGCACGGCTGCAGGCTATCGATACCAGCCTGCCGTGTGCCGAGCAGGCGCGGCAATACCTGCAGCCACTGCGCGACGGTGCCTGCACTGACCAGGCTTGCGTGGTGGGCATGCTGTCGGCCGACGTGCTGGCCATGCCTGATACCGTGCGCGCCGCGATGCAGGACTTCACCCGCCTTAACGAGCAATGGCTGGCGCGTCTGCTCGAACAGGCCGCCGCCCGGGGCGCGGCGCCGTTTTCGCTGCCGCCGCAACAGTTGGCGCAGGTGGTATTCGGCGCGCTGCAGAACGGGCTTATCAGCGCGCGGCTGTTCGGTACGTGGGAACGTGCAGATGCCGCGGCGGCGCTGCTGGTCAGCGCCATGCCAGTTGAAGAGGCGCTAGCCGAAGCCTGATCGGGCGGGTGCGACCGCATCGCATACCCACTGCGGATCGTCGTGCGGCAGGTCGTGGCCGGCCCAGTGGTGCGTCAGCAAGGGCACGTCCCAGGCCTGCGCGATGCGCGCCGAACAGGCCGGGTTGACCAGGCGGTCCGCCGCCGAGGCCAGCAGCAATACCGGACAGCGCGGCGGCTCGGCTGGCGCGCAATAGCGCGCGGCGGCCAGCAATTGCGCCAGCGCGGCCTGCCGACTGACCGGTGCGTCCGCCGCGATGGCCTGCCACTGCGCAAGGTCGCCGGCCAGCGTGTCGGTGCGCGCGCAGGTGATGGCATGGATGGTCCGCTCGCAATACGCGCGATCCTGCCAGCGCTGCGCCACGCGCAGCAGCCTGGCCCAGTTGCGCGGACGCAGCCGTTGCGCCGGCGTGCAGAAGGGCCGCATGCTGGTGTTGACCAGCACCAGGCCGCTCACTTCCTCCGGATACTTACTGGCCCACTCGGTCGCGGCCATCGCTCCCAGCGACATGGCCAGCACGCGGTACGGTCCCGGCACGCCGGCGGCGGTCAGCTGGCGCCGCACCGCCGTCACCATGTCGCGCACGCTCCACGGCGCGGGCTGCGCCGAGAGCGCGCCGTTGCCGGGCAGGTCAGGCAACAGCGGCCGTCCCAGCCCGGCTGCCTCCCAGCGCGCCGGCAGCGTTCCCCAGTGGCGCGATTCGCGCGTCAGTCCCCGCAAGAATACCCATCGGCTCATGGTGGCTCCGTGTGCCAGTGCGCGCGCGCCTGCCGCAGCAGCTCGTCGCGCTGCGCGCCGCGGGGCAGCCAGCGGTCCGAGGCAAAGGCGATGCGGCCGAGAAAGTCGAACAGGCTGACATGCCGGCGCAGCACGCGCGCGGTGCGGTGCGCCTTGATCGGGTTGAAGATGCCCTCGCGCGAGAACAGCTGGCGCGGGTTTTTCTTGATCCACAGCCACGAGCCCAGCTCCAGCGTCATCGGCAGGAACAGGTTGCCGCGCGGGGCCAGGTCATAGGCATGGTCCCACAGGTCGCCGTGCAGCAGGTACTGGTGGCTCTGCGGCTCGAAGGTATAGCCATGATGCGGGTGGGCCTGCTCGAACAGGGTCTTGAGCAGGTACATCTCGGCCAGGTGCGGCATCGGCCGGCGCGTGCGCGCGTATGGAAACCAGATGCTGTCGCGCCAGCCGTAGCCGGAATGGCAATCCACCGCAAAGCTGAGGGGACGCGGCAGCAGTTCCTGCCGGACCACGCGCAGCAGGGCGCTGCTTTCGAGCTCCATCGGCGCGCCGGCGGCGCCGCGGTACCACGGCAGCCAGGCGCCGATGCGCTGCCCGCCGGCCAGGAAGGGCACGCGCGCGTCGGCATCCTGCGGGCCGTTGCGCATCAGGTCGACGCCGTTGGGGTTGGCGCGCGTGCCGGCCCACATGCCGCCGGGGTTGACGATGGGCATGAACACCAGCCGCACCGATTGCAGCTCGCGGTGCAGCAGCTCGTCCCAGGCGAGTCGGGACAGCACCGAGCGCAGGTAATCCAGCACCAGTTGCGTGCCGATGCGCTCCAGGCCGTGTATGCCGCCGAAGATGCCGATCGCAGGCGCACCCGGGTCGCGGCTGCCGAGGGTGGCGACATGCACGCCAAAGCGGTGGCCCTGCACGGTGGTCTCGCACACCACCTGGGTTTCGAGCACGTGGCCGCCGGCATCCAGCAAGGTCAGCAACTGGTCATATTCCGGAAAGTCGGTGCGCGGGTGCATGGGCTCACCGGGTGGCGGCCATGAGATTGAACGGGACAAGGCGTGGTGCGGCTGGCATGCAGCGGGGCTCCGAAGATGAAAACCGCCGGGTCAGGCAGCGTGGGCGGTGAGCGTCGCGGCATCCGGCGCCACGCAATGCAGGAAGGCGCCGACCAGCCGCGTCTGCCGCCGGCTCTGCAGGCAGTACAGGTATTCATGCAGCACCGGCGCACCCGACGCAAACGGTACCACGCGCAGCAGCGGGTCGCGCGGCACCTCGCCCAGCGGCACCACGCTGGCGCCCAGGCCCTGGCGGATCGCCTCGTAGATGGCCTCGCGGCTGCCGATTACCGTGTGCGGTGGCAATTCCAGCCCGCACGCAGCCAGCGCGGTTTCGATCGTCCTGCGTGTCATCGAGCCGTGCTCGCGCACCAGCAGGTGATAGCCGCGCAACTGCGGCAGGTCGATCTGCGCCAGCCGTGCCAGCGCATGTTCGGGATGGACCACCAGCACCATCGGGTCGCTCGCCAGCCGGATGCTGGCCAGGCGGTCATCGTCCACGGGGTGCGAGGATACCGCCGCGTCGATGCGGTATTCGAACAGCGCTTCGAGCATCTGCTGCGAATTGCCGATATCCAGGCTCACGTCGATCGCCGGATAGCGCTGCCGGAACGCCGCCACCGCGCGCAGGATGTAATACGGCCCGGTGGCGCCGATGCGCAGGTTGCCAAAGCGCAGGTTGCCCGCGTTGCGCAACAGGTAGTCGGCATTGCCTTCCTGCTGCATCAGTTGCTCGACCACCGGCATCAGGGCCACGCCCACGTCGCTCAGGTCGACGCGGCTGGCGCGGCGATGGAACAGCTCCACGCCGTAGGTTTCCTCCAGTTGGCGGATGCGTCCCGTGACCGTGGGCTGGCTGACGCGCAACTGCCGTGCCGCCATGGTGATGCTGCCCTGGCGCGCCACTTCGAAAAAGGTCATCAGCAGGTCGCCTAGCATGGTCATCCGCGCGGAGTTTGGGGAAGGGGTCCGGACCGGCCCGGACGACCGCGCAGTCTAGCGGCCCAATATGACAAAACGGCTACGCCCGCCCGGGCCGGTCCGCTTGGGACCAGCCGGGGCGGGGCCTGGCGTTGCGCCGGGTCGACGGTTTGCGTCAGCCGGCCGCGCCCATCGCCGGGTCGGACACGCCGTCCTTGCCGGTTTCGATGCGCCCGGCAAAGCGGCGCGTAAAGCCGCCTTGCGCGGTGGTGACGGTGAAGTCGTACCAGTTGCCCTGGCGCGCCACCGGCCAGTGCTGCTGCAGCTGCATGCCGGCGGGCACTTCGTAGGTCCACGGGCCGTCGGTGCGGTAGGCGTTGGCCTGGACCGTGAAGGTGCAGGGGGCGCTGCCGGTATTGATCATGTCCACGTACACCGCGGCGTTGGCAATGTCATAGCAGACGCGGATCTCCGGCGCGCTGGCGCCGGCCGCGGTCACCGCCGCCACGTCGCCGCGGAAGGCGCGGTGGAAGCCGTTCGGGCCCAGCACCCACAGGTCGTACTTGCCGCCGTCGGTGGCAAAGACGTCCCAGCTGCCATGCAGCTCCTTGCCCGGCTCGACCATATAGCGGCGCGGCACGCGGTCCAGGTGCAGCCGGTCGTAGACGTGGAACACCGCCGCGGCCTTGCCGGTGTTGCTGAACAGCAGCCACACCGCGCGCTGGTCGCGGGCGTCTTCGCGCGCGCTGACGTGCAGTTCATAGGGCAGGGCGCGCGACGGGCGCGTGCCGGGGTCCTGCTGCGGCATCTGCTGGCTGCCGGCCGGCGGCAACGGCACCTGCGGCAGCACGCCCTGCGCGGTGCGGATGGCGTCGGCGCTGGCCTTGTCGCGGCTCGGCAGTTCCGGCAGGGGGTTGGTGTTGGGGCTGACGAAGTTGAAGGCCGAGATCAGGTCGCCCGCCACCGCGCGGCGAAAGCCGCTGATATTGGGTTCCGTCACGCCGAAGCGCGCTTCCAGGAAGCGCAGCACCGAGGTGTGGTCGAACACCTGCGAGTTGACCCAGCCGCCGCGGCTCCACGGCGAGACCACGTACATCGGCACGCGCGGGCCGGGGCCGTAGGGATGCTTGTCGACGTGGTATTCCGGCCTGACCTGTTCGGGGTCGAGCGTGGTGGCGCCGGCCAGCGTGTCGCCATCATAGGCGGGCGCACAGGGTGGCGGGACGTGGTCGAAATAGCCGTCGTTCTCGTCGAAGTTGATCAGCAGCACGGTCTTGCTCCAGACCGCGGGATTGGCGGTCAGGGCGTCGAGCACCTCCTGCGTGTACCAGGCGCCCTGCACCGGGCTGGACGGCCCGGGATGCTCCGAGTACGTGGCCGGCGCAACGATCCACGACACCTGCGGCAGCTGGCCCGCGGCGATATCGTCGCGCAGCGCCTGCAGGAAGCCGCCGTCGGGCATGGTGTTGGCCACGCCCTTGAGCAGCGGGCTGACCGCGTCGTCGGCGCTGGTGTACGGCGGATAAGGGCTGCCGTTGGCCTGGTTGCCGCGCGCGGCATTGGCGTCGCGGTATTGCTTGAAACCCGCGAGCGGGTTGTCGGTGAAGTTGTCCGGCATGTTCTGGTAGACCTTCCAGCTCACGCCGGCGGTTTCCAGCCGCTCCGGGTAGGTCTTCCAGGTGTAGGGCGTGTTGGAGCCCGTGAACGAGTCGCCGCTGTTGTCGATCACCGGGCCGCCGAAATCACCGGCCGGATCGTTGGTGCCGGTCCAGTGGAACAGGCGGTTGGGGTTGGTGCCGCCATGGAAACTGCAGTGATAGGCGTCGCACAGCGTGAAGGCATTGGCCAGCGCCACCTGGAAATCCAGTTCGGCCTCGGTGTAGAAGCCCATCGACTGGGTCTGCTTGTAGGTGGGCCACTTGTTCATGCGGCCCAGGTCCCAGGCGTTCTGCGCGTCGGGATACGAGTGAGGGGTGCCGCTGACGCGCTGGGCGTTGCCGGCGCTGCTGTCCAGGTGGTAGGGCAGCACGGTGCGGGTGGTGCTGCCGTTGGTATAGGTCTGCTGCCAGACGTTCAGGCCGCCCGCCAGCGGGATCGGGAAGCGGTCGCCAAAGCCGCGCACGCCGCGCAGCGTGCCGAAGTAGTTGTCGAACGAGCGGTTCTCCTGCATCAGGATGACCACGTGCTCGACGTCGCGGATGGTGCCGGTGGCGTTGTTGGCCGGGATCGCCAGGGCGCGGCGGATGGATGGCGGGAACGCCGCCAGCGCCGCGGTGGCGGCGGCGCTGCCGCCGGCGAGCTTGAGAAAGTTGCGTCTGCTTTGGGGGTTCATTGGATTCGTGCCGGATGGTTGCGGGGAGGTAGACAGGCCAGGCCGGATTCAGGGCGCGCAGCGCAGCTGCGGCTTGACCGCCGGGGTCTCGCCAGGCTGGTCGCTGCCGTTCCCCTGGCCGGGATTGCCGCCGGTGCCGGGCGCGCCGGGCGTGGTCGGGGCGGCGGCCGGGGCGCCGCTGGTGCCCTCGCCGGAGTCGCCGCCGCAGCCGGCGAGCGCCGCGCTCAGCAGCAAGGCGGCCAGCCAGTGCGGGCGGGCCAGGGTGGAAGGTCGAAAGGTCATGGTGTCAATCTCCTGCAGGGAGGGGTGCGGGGAGGGTGATGGCCGGCCGGCACCCGTCTGCTCAGGAAACGGGTCCCCGCCGGATTCTGGGATCCAGAAATTCAGGGGTCAGGGATTCAGCGTCGACAGCGGCTGGCGTGCGCCGGTGATGGCCTTCAGCTCGTCGAGCGTCAGCACGCGCGTCCACATCGCCAGGTCGTTCAGGCCCATCACGCCCTTGAGCGCGCCCGGGTTGTTGCCGACGTAGTTGTGGGTGGCATCGTCGTTGACGCCCCAGCCGGTGCCGAGGCCAACCAGCTTGGTCACGTCGGTATTGGCGATCGCCTTGTTCTCGGTTTTCTGCAGGCCCAGCACCGGGTCGACGACATAGGCGCTGAAGCGCTTCGCCGCCGCATCCACCGACAGCGCCAGGTAGGCCCACTGGTTAGCCGACACCTTCATGCCGTTGATGTCGTCGCGCTTGCCGCTGCCGCTGCCCAGGTTGAAGCGGATCTCGCAGCTGCCGAACAGGGCGATGGCGATGCCGGCATTGCCACCCGAGATGTAGTTCTTGTTCGACAGGATCGGCTCGCCGGTGCTGTTGCCCTGGGTGCAGTCGGTGCGGAACCAGAGGCCGATGGTGAATTGCGGGCTTTGCGCGATATCGGCCGCGTTGTGCTTGAGCTGGTAGCTGTCGATGCGCGAGTCCAGCTGCAGCGACTGGCGGCCGAAGTTGTCGGCGGCCAGCGTGCCGCCGTCAAGGCTTGCCACCCACGGGCCCGGCGTGGCCGCGTTCTTTGCGTCGGCGAACGGCTTGCTGTCCAGGCTGAAATACGACGCCAGGCCAGTGAGCAGCGACGGCATCAGCGTCACGGGTTTGACGTAGTGGATCTGCGCCAGGTACGACACCGGCACGTCGTTGCGCACCAGCGTGTAGTTGAACTGGTACAGGCCCGTGGGCATGTCGAAGCCCTTGTCGGTGAAGGTCCGCACCTCGGGTCCCAGCGCGGCGATCTGCACGCCGTCACGCAGCACCCGCGTGATGCCGTAAGCCGGGCTCGGGTTCTGCCAGCTCAGGGTGATGGCGTCGTTGTACTGGCTGATGCTGGCGCCGATGGCGCGCACACCCGCTGTGCTGGTGGTCAGCGCGGAGCCGTCGAGGCGCGTTGCCGCGGGGTCGAGCGCGACGCCGGCGTGGGCCAGGATGGTCGGTACGATATCGGCCTCGGTCGGCAGCGCGGACAGGTCCGCCGGGGTGTCGGGGGCCGGGGCGCCGGGCCGGGCCAGTGCGCTGTTCAGGCTCTTGTTGCTGGCGAGGAAGGCGGTGCGGTTCTCCACGGTCGGCACCGTGGTGGTGGCGCCGGTGGCATCCAGGCCGTGGCTGGTGGTGACCAGCACCAGCCAGTCCTCGCCCGGCTGCGCCTGGCGCCGCGCGGCCACGGCGGCGAGCAGTTCGCCCAGCGCCTGGTCGGTCTCGCCGAGCGCGGTGGCATAGTCTCCGTTGCCGAAGCCGCTGGCTTGCGCGGCCTGCGCCGGGGCGCTGTACTGTGCGAACACCACGCCATAGCCGGATTGCACCTGGCGCACGGCATTCTGCGTGATGCAGCGGTCGACGCCCGCGCAATCGACCAGCGTATCGAGCACGCCGGCTTCCTGGGCGGTCTTGAGCAGCACCGGCAGTGCCGGTGCACTGACCACCGCGCCTTGCTGCCCGCCGGCTTTGCCGGCTGCGCGCAGGTAGTGGAACACGGTCGGCGCGCGCAGCGCGATGCTGCCGGTTTCGTCGTCGATGCCGTGGCGGTTGGCCCAGGCGCCGGTCAGCACCGTGGCCCAGCTGGGCGCGTCGAGCGTGGGCTGGGCGGTAATGGTGCCGGGCATGCCGCCGGTGGCGGTCGGCACCAGGTTCAGGCTGGCCAGGTTCGGCAGCTCGCGCCGCAATACCGCGCCTTGCACCTGCGCATACGTGGCGCCGTCGACGCCGACCAGCAGCACGCGCGGGCCGCTGGCGCGGTCAGGCTCCGGCGCGGGCTTGCTGGTGTCGGTATCGTTGGGCGCGCCGGACGGCGCGCTGTCGCCGCCGCCGCAGCCTGCCAGCGTCGCGGCCAGCATGACCATGACGGTGCCCGCCAGCACACGGCCGCGCGCCGTCGCCGACAACCAGCCCGCCAGCCAGCCCGGTGCAAGGTTCCCTGCCATCGTTCATTCCCCTGTTCATCTGCGTTGTTGTGCGCCGGCGGCAATGGCCGCGCGGCGGATTGCGTGTGCCGCAATGCGCTCGCAGAGTAAGAAACGGGGTTGTCACCGTGGTGACAGCGGGGCAAAGAATGCTGATGGGGCTATTCGGATTCTTGAGGGGGACCGGGTGAGCGTGGGCTAGGCCTGCGGCGTGCCCCCGGCTTCGCCGCCCACGCCCGCCTGCATCAGCAGCACGGCGTCGCGCTTGTCCAGCAGGTGCTGGCGCAGGATCTCGGCCATGCGCTTGCCGTCGCGGGCTTCCAGTGCCGCCAGCATTTCTTCGTGGTCATGGATGGCGCTGTCCCATTTGGGCTTGCGGTAGTTGGAGCGAAAGCGCAGCGCCTGCAGCCGCCGGTTCACCGACAGGTAGGTCTGGCGCAGCGCCGCATTGCGCGCCGCCAGGTTGATACGGTCATGGATCTGGTGGTTCAGGCGGTAGTAGCCGGGCAGGTCTTCGTGTGCGCGACACGCCAGCATTGCGTAGTGCAGGGCCTTGAGTTCGGCCAGCTCCACGGCGGTGATGCGCTCGCAAGCTAGTTCGCCGGAAAACGCCTCCAGGTTGCTAAGCAGTTCGAACGTGTCCCGGATCTCGGTGGCGGACAGGCGCGCGACGCTGGCGCCGCGGTTGGGCGAGATCTCGATCAGCCCTTCCGCCGCCAGTACCTTCAGGGCTTCGCGCAGCGGCGTGCGCGAGATCCCCAGGGTTTCCGACAGCTCGCGCTCATTGAGCTTGCGCCCCGGCTCCAGCGCGCCCTCGATGATCAAAGTGCGCAGGTGGGTCACCACGGTGTCGTGCAGGCGCTGACGTTCCAGCGGAGGGAGTTGGCGCGGCAGGTCAGGGTTGGAATCGGCTTGGATTTGCATTCAATTCGTCCGATGGACAGATTGAATGCAAGTTTAGCAGCCACTTAACAGGAATGCCAGATTGATCGTAAACCCCGATTACCCGCCATGTGACCGGGTAAACGCTAGCTAAAAAGGCCCGGACAGCCCCTGTTTTTTTGCCACTCCTTTGATAGAGGATTTTGCATTCAAAACTCAAACGGAGGAGTTCCATGCTGAATCTCAACTTTCACCCCGCCGGCCGTCACTTCCTGCAAATCCCCGGTCCCAGCCCGGTCCCGGACCGCATCCTGCGCGCCATCAGCTACCCGACCATCGACCATCGCGGCCCTGAATTCGGCGCGCTGGGCCTGAAGGTGCTGGACGGGATCAAGAAGATCTTCAAGACCGAGCACCCGGTAGTGATCTATCCGGCCTCGGGCACCGGTGCATGGGAGGCGGCGTTGTCGAATACGCTGAGTCCCGGCGACACCGTGCTGATGTTCGAAACCGGCCATTTCGCCACGCTGTGGAAGAAGATGGCCGAGAACCTGGGCATCCGCCCTGAGTTCCTCGGCCTGCCCGGCATCGAAGGCTGGCGCAACGGGGTGCAGGCCGACATGATCGAGGCCCGACTGCGCGCCGATGCCGCGCATGCGATCAAGGCCGTATGCGTTGTGCACAACGAAACCTCGACCGGCGTCACGTCGGATATCGCCGCGGTGCGCCGCGCCATCGATGCGGCCGGACACCCGGCGCTGCTGCTGGTCGACACCATCTCGGGCCTGGCCTCCGCTGACTACCGCCATGACGAGTGGGGCGTCGACGTGACCGTGTCGGGCTCGCAGAAGGGCCTGATGCTGCCGCCGGGCATCAGCTTCAACGCGGTATCGCCCAAGGCCATCGAGGCTTCGCGCTCGGCCCGGCTGCCGCGCAGCTTCTGGGGCTGGAATGAAATCATCGAGATGAACCGGACCGGCTACTGGCCCTACACCCCCAGCACCAATCTGCTGTACGGGCTGTCGGAAGCGCTCGACATGATCCTGGAGGAAGGGCTGGACAACGTCTTTGCCCGCCACCAGCGCCTGGCCGAAGCCTGCCGCCGCGCGGTCAGGGCCTGGGGCCTGGAGATCCAGTGCGCGGATCCGTCGGTCTACAGCCCGGTGCTGACCGGCGTGATGATGCCCGACGGCGTCGATGCGGATGTGGTCCGCCGCCACATCTACGAGCGCTTCAACATGTCGCTGGGCGCCGGCCTGGGCAAGGTCAAGGGCCGCATGTTCCGCATCGGCCATCTGGGCGACTGCAACGACCTCACGCTGATGGCCACGCTGGCCGGCTGCGAGATGGGGCTGAAGATTTCCGGCGTGCCGGTCGCCGCCAGCGGCACCGTTGCCGCTATGGATTACCTCGCAGCGCATACCGTGCCGCTGTCGCTCCAGGCTGCAGCCTGACGCAGCTCTTCCCATCCGGACCGGGGCAGGCCCATGCGCCGCCCCAGACGGAAACTGATCGCAACGGATCAGCGCAGCACTGCCGTACCTGACAAAAATACAGAGGAGACGCTGTGGATACGACCCTGCAGGCGGGAACAAGGATCAGGACGTTCGAGGATGCGACGTATCGCAAGGTGAGCTGGAGGCTGGTGCCATTTTTGATGGTGTGCTTCCTGATCGCCTATCTCGACCGTGTCAACGTAGGTTTTGCCAAGCTGCAGATGTCGCAGCAACTGGGCTTCAGCGAAACGGTTTATGGGCTGGGCGCCGGGATTTTCTTTATCGGCTACTTCCTGTTCGAGGTGCCGAGCAACCTGGCTTTGCACAAGTTCGGCGCCAAGGTATGGATCGGCCGGATCATGATCACGTGGGGGATACTGTCCGCGTGCTTTGCCTTCGTCGAGACGCCAGCCCAGTTCTACACGCTGCGCTTCCTGCTGGGCCTGGCCGAGGCCGGCTTCACGCCCGGCATCGTGTATTACCTGTCGTGCTGGTATCCGTCGCACCGGCGCGCCAAGATCATGGCGATCTACTGCATGGGCTCGCCGCTGTCCGGCATCATCGGCAATCCGCTGTCGGGCTTCCTGATGGGCAGCATGGCCGGCGTGGGCGGGTGGGGCGGCTGGCAATGGATGTTCATCATCGAGGCGGTGCCGGCGGTGCTGCTGGGTTGCTTCTGCTTCTACTACCTCGACAACTCCATCGCCAAGGCTAAATGGCTCACCAGCGACGAGAAGCGCGTGCTCGAGCAGGCCAAGGCGGAGGACGTCAAGGCGGCGGACCCGCAGGCCCGCGTCGGCAAGGTTTTCACCGATCCGCGCGTCTGGCTGATCAGCCTGATCTGCTTCTGCTATGTCACGGGCCAGTACGGCATCACGCTGTGGCTGCCAACCTTCATCAAGTCGACCGGTGTCAGCGATCCGCTCCATATCGGCCTGCTGAGCGCGGTCCCGTACATGGCCGCCATTGTCGCGATGTATTTCTTCGGCCGTAGCGCCGACAAGCACCGCGAACGGCGCTGGCACCTGATCATCCCTTGCATGATGGGCGCGATCGGCTTCCTGGCGCTGCCCTGGGTGATGCACAGCACCGCGCTGTCGCTGGTGTTCCTGTCGATCGCGGCTGCCGGCATCCTGACCTGCACACCGCTGTTCTGGTCCCTGCCGACGGCATTCCTCAGCGGCGCGGCGGCGGCCACGGCCATTGCCATGAGCAATTCGATCGGCAACCTGGCCGGCTTCACCAGCGGCTACATGATCGGCTACCTGCGCGACGTGACCCAGAGCGGCAACAGCGCCTACTACATGATCGCCGGCATGCTGGTCCTTGGGGCCTTCGCGATCTGGACCATTCCCGCCAGGCTGGTCAACCGATAGCCGGGCCAGGCGGGGCGCGGCCACCTTGCCGCGGCCCCGCCGCGCTTCCACCAACCCTACGCGCGCCCGTGCCGGCGCATGGAAATTCCCTCATGAAAACCTCGTACCAATCGGCGCCGCCCGGCCCGGGCCAGCACGCGCCGTTCAGCGTGGTCGAAGCCACCGTTGCCGGCGCGCATGCCGCGATGCGCGCCGGCACGCTGACGGCGCGCCAGCTGGCCAGCGGCTGCCTGGACCGCATCGCCGCCTATGACCAGCGCGGCCCCGCGCTGCGCAGCATCCTGCAGGTCCATCCGCAGGCATTGGAAGAAGCGGACCGCCTCGACGCCATCGCGGCGCGCAATCCCTCGCAACCGCTGGCGCCGCTGCATGGTATGCCGGTGCTGGTCAAGGACAACATCGAGTGCGCCGGCGCGGCCACCACGGCGGGCGCGGACTGCCTGCGCGGCAACCAGTCCGCCAGCGATGCCTTCGTCATCCGCCGGCTGCGCGAGGCGGGCGCCGTGGTGCTGGCCAAGACCAACCTGCACGAGCTGGCCTCCGGTGGCGAGACCGTCAGCACGCTGGGCGGCCAGACGCTGAATCCCTATGACCCGGCACGCACGCCGGGTGGATCCAGCGGCGGCACCGCCGCCGGCATCGCGGCGAGCTTCGGCGTGCTTGGCCTCGGCACCGACGGGGTCAATTCGATCCGCTCGCCGGCGTCGGCCAACAGCCTGGTCGGACTGCGGCCAACCATGGGGCTGATCAGCCGGGCCGGGCTGGTCCCGTGCGGGCTGACGCAGGACACCATCGGTCCGATCACCCGCACCGTTGCCGATACCGCGCTGGTGCTCGACGTCATCGCCGGCCATGACCCGGCCGATCCGGTCACCAGCGAAGGCGCCGGCCATATCCCGGCAAGCTATGCGGCCAGCCTCGACCGCGACGGACTCAGGGGCGCGCGCATCGGCATGCTGCGCAGCTTCTTCGGCGGCCAGGAGGTGCATCGACCGGTCAACGCCGTGATGCAGCAGGCGCTGGCCGTCATCGCCGCACAGGGCGCCGCGCTGGTCGACATCGACGACGCGATCAGCCCGGACGAACTGCTGGCTTCCACGCTGGTGCACCACTACGAGATGGCGCGCGATCTCGACGCCTACCTGTCGCAGCTGGCGCCCGGCGTGCGGGTGCGGTCCATGCAGGACATCATCGCCGCGGGCGGCGTGCATCCCAGCGTGGCCGGAACGCTGGCCACCGCGGTCGCGCTGAGCGACCAGCAGGCCGAATACCGCGAGCGCATGCAGCGCCAGCACACCCTGCGCCAGTGGCTGCGCGACCTGATGGCGCGGCATCGGCTTGATGCGCTGGTGTTTCCGCACCAGCGGCGGCTGGTGGTTCCGGTCGGCGAGACCCAGGCCGAGCGCAACGGCGTGCTGGCGTCGGCGACCGGCTTCCCCGCCATCGTCATCCCGGCCGGTTTTTCCGCGCCGGAGCGCAATGCGCCGCAGGGCGTGCCGGTGGGGCTGGAATTCTTCGGCCTGCCTTTCACGGAACCCGTGCTGATACGCCTGGCGTTCGCGGCCGAGCAGACCTTGCAGGCCCGCCGGCCGCCGCACTCGACGCCGGCCCTGGAGTAACGGCGCGCCGGAACGAAGTTTTATCGCTGCTCGACAAATGCCCGCCGCTCGCGGCGGCGCCACCGTCGCGGACACACCGCGGCGACCTCTAGACGAGGAGGAGACAAAAGATGGGCGCAGAAACTGTAGTTCAATCGCCGGATTCCCCCCAGCAACACGAGCTGGACCGGGCCATGGACGGCATCGGGGTGACCGCCTCGCACAAGAAGATCATCTTCATGATCATGCTGGGCGTGATGTTCGATGTGTTCGAGCAGAACGCCGTCGGCCTGATCGGTCCCATGCTGCGCGAGCAGTGGGGGATTTCGGTGGCGGAAATCGGCTTTCTCAACACGCTGACGTTCAGCGCCGCCGCGCTGGGACGCATCGGCTCCGGCTATATCGCCGACCGCTACGGTCGGCGCGCGATGCTGAGCGCCAACCTGCTGCTGTTCACGCTGGGCGCCATCATCTGCGCGCTGGCGCCGAACTACTGGGTGCTGGCGGCGGGCCGCTTTATCGTCGGCATCGGCCTTGGCGGCGAGATCTCGATCGCCGTCACCATGCTGGCGGAGTTGTGCTCGACCCGCTTCCGCGGCACGGCGGTGGGGCTGGTCAGCGTTGGCAGCGGCGGCCTCGGCAATATGCTGGCGCCCGCGTTCGGCCTGGCGGTCTTCGCCATGTTTCCGGGACCGGACAGCTGGCGCTGGCTCTTTGCCTGCCTGGTGCTGCCGGCGTTCTTCGTCATCTTCTACCGGCGCTTTATCCCGGAGACCCCGCGCTTCCTGCTGTCCAAGGGCCGTGTCGACGAGGCCAACCGCGTGCTGTCCGTGCTGGCATCGGGCCGCCTGGGCAAGCTCGAAGGCGAGCCGACGCCTTACATCAAGGCGGCGATGCAGGACGAAGCACCGCGCGCCAAAGTGCGGCTGAGCGATATCTTCAAGGGCCGGCTGGGACGGCGCACCATCGCGCTGGGCATTGCGGTGTCGATGACCTACGGCGCGCAGATCTCGGTGCTGACGCTGATGCCGACCATTTTGATGGCGCAGGGCTATACCATCTCCAAGAGCTTTCTCTTCACCATGGTGATGCAGAGCGGCAGCCTGTTCGGCGCGCTGGCGGCGTCGTACTGCGGTTATCACATTCCGCGCAAACGGGTGCTGACCGTCGGCGCGGGCCTGGCCTGCGCCGCAGGGCTGTGCTTTGGCTTCCTGACGTATAACGTAGCGCTGGTGCTGCTGTTCGGCGCGGCCTTTACGTTCTGCGTGGTGTTGCTGAATACCTCGATCTGGATCTTCGCGCCGGAACAGTATCCTACCCATGTGCGCGCCTTCGGCACCTCGCTGATCCTGGCGCTTGGCACGCTGGCGGGGGCGCTGACACCGCTGGTCAGCGGGCGTGTGTTCGAGTCCTACGGCGTCGGCGGCATGTTCAGCATGCTGGCGGCCATGTATGGCGTGTTTGCGCTGGCGGTGCAGTTCGCGCCGGAAACCTTCGGCCGCGCCATGGGCGAGACCGACGATGACGCGGATGGCCAGCGCGAGGTCCGCGCCGAGACGGCCAACGCCAGCGCTTCCTGAAGCCGCGGCCGCGCCGGCCAGCGTGGTGCGGGCGCGGCTTGCCAGACATATCCATGAATCCACAAGGAACCAACCAAGTCATGACATCCACCCATATCGACCAGGTCGCCCAGGCGCTGCTCGGAGCACGGCGCGAGCAGCGCTGCGTTGATGCGCAGCCGTTCGCCACGGCACTGGAGAATGCCGGGCAGGCCTACGCAGTGCAAGCCATCGTTGCGCAGTCTCTGGGCTGGCAGGAATCCGGAGCCGCGTACTGGAAATCCGGCGGCCCCTCGCGCGAAGCCACGCTGACCCATGCGCGTCTGCCGGCGGCCGGGGTCTGGACCAGTCCCGCCAACGCCGGCAACTGGCCTTTCACATGGCGCGGCATCGAGGCGGAGATTGCGCTGCGGCTGGGGCAGGGCGTGGATGCGGCGCAAGCCGCCGGCCTTGACTATGCCGGTGCGGCTGCGCTGGTCGAGGCGATGGCGGTGTCCATCGAGATCGTCGATTCACGCTGGCAGCAGTACGTGGCCGCACCCGCCTTGCTGAAGCTGGCGGATCTGCAGGCGCATGGCGCGCTGGTGTTGGGCGCGTGGCGCGACTATGCCGCGCGCGACTGGGCCAGCCAGCGCTGCCTGGTGCAGATCGGCGCGCATTCTTTCGAGCGCCGTGGCACCCACGCGCTCGGCGATCCGGCCTATGGACTGGCGCAGTGGCTGCGCCATGCCACGCGCGACGGGGCTCGCGTCGAGGCCGGCACGGTGGTCACCACCGGCACCTGGGTCGGCATCCTCGATGCGTCGGCGGGCGACCTGGTGACGGTGGCGTTTGATGGCATCGGCGAGGCTTCGGTGCAGCTCTGAGGCTTACGCACGCAGCGCGGGGCGTCAGCTGTGGAACCCCACGCCCCGCATGATCAGCCGCAGCACCCATGCGGCCACGCCCAGCGCCGCCACGCTCACGGCCCAGATCAGCACCAGCCAGCCGATGCGGCGCAGCCAGGTGCCGGTGCGGGTGCCGGCTTCCGTGTGCGGCGCGACCATCAGTGATAGCCCTCGCCGTGGCGGACCTTGCCGCGGAACACGTAGTAGGCCCACACCGTGTACATCAGGATGAAGGGCACGATGAAGAGCGCGCCCACCAGCGCGAAGCCCTGGCTTTGCGGCGGGCCCGCGGCCTCCCAGATCGAGATGCCGGGCGGGATGATATTGGGCCAGACGCTGATCGCCAGCCCGCTGTAGCCCAGGAATACCAGGCCCAGCGCATACAGGAAGGGCGAGATATCGGGCTCGCGCCGCAGCGCGCGCATCAGCATGAACATGCACAGCGCTACCAGGATCGGCACTGGCGAGAACCAGAACAGGTTGGGCAGGCTGAACCAGCGCTGCGCAATCTCGGGATGGGTCAGCGGCGTCCACAGGCTGATCACGGCGATCACCGCCAGCAGCAGCCATGCCAGCGTGCCGGTCAGGCGGATCATGCGCTGCTGCAGGTCGCCCTCGGTCTTCATGATCAGCCAGGTGCTGCCCAACACCGTATAGGCCACGATCAGCCCCACGCCGCAGAACAGCGGGAACGGCGTCAGCCAGTCCAGCGGCCCGCCGGCAAAGCGGTGGCCCTCCAGCTTGATGCCGTCGATATAGGCGCCCAGCGCCACGCCCTGGAAGAAGGCGGCCGTGGCCGAGCCGAGGATGAAGGCGGCATCCCACACCGGCCGCTCCCGGTCATTGGCCTTGAAGCGGAACTCGAACGCCACGCCGCGGAAGATCAGGCCCAGCAGCATCAGCATCAGCGGCAGGTAGAGCGCGCTCAGCACCACCGAATACGCCAGCGGGAACGCCGCCAGCAGCCCGGCGCCGCCCAGCACCAGCCAGGTCTCGTTGCCGTCCCAGACCGGCGCGACGGTGTTCATCATCACGTCGCGGTCATGCCGGTCAGGCACGAACGGGAACAGCATGCCGATGCCCAGGTCGAAGCCGTCCATCACCACATACATCATCACGCCGAAGAAGATGATGACGATCCAGAGAAGCGAGAGATCGATGCCCATGGTGTCAGCTCCGGGTGCTTGCGGTGGGGGTGGGGGCGAGCACTTCATCGTCATCCACGGCCGACAAGGGCCGCGCCGGCGTATGCTCGCGGCCAGGGCCGCCATGAGGCTTGGGCTCTTCCAGCAGCGGGCCCTTGCGCACCAGCCGCATCATGTAGGCGATGCCGACGCCGAACACGAAGAAGTACGCAACCACGAAGATCGCCAGCGTGGTCGCCAGCTCCGGCACGCCGTGCGGCGACACCGCATCCGCGGTGCGCTGCAGCCCGTACACCACCCACGGCTGGCGGCCGATCTCGGTGGTGTACCAGCCGGCCAGGATGGCGATCACGCCTGCGGGCCCCATCCACAAGGCCATATGCAGGAACGGACGTACGCGGTAGATACGGTCTCGACGTCGCAATAGCAGGCTCCATACGCCCAGCAGGATCATCAGCAGCCCCAGGCCCACCATCACCCGGAACGACCAGAACAGGATCGTGGCATTGGGCCGATCCTCGGGCGCGAACTCCTTCAAGCCCTGGATCTGCCCGTCCCAGCTGTGGGTCAGGATCAGGCTGCCGAGGTGCGGCACTTCGACCGCAAAGCGGGTTTCTTCGCGCTCCATGTCGGGCCAGCCGAACAGCAGCAGCGGCAGGGCCTCGTTGCCCTTGTTTTCCCAATGCCCCTCCAGCGCGGCGATCTTGGCGGGCTGGTGCTTGAGCGTGTTGAGGCCGTGGAAGTCGCCGATCACCGCCTGGATCGGCGCGACGATCAGCAGCATCCACATCGCCATCGACAGCATCTTGCGGATGGCGGGATTGTCGCGTCCGCGCAGCAAGTGCCAGGCCGCGGACGCGCCGACGAACAGCGCCGTGGCAAGGAAGGCCGCCACGCTCATATGCACCAGGCGGTACGGGAACGACGGATTGAAGATGACGGCGAACCAGTCGGTGGGCACCACACGGCCGTCGATGATCTCGAAGCCCGCCGGCGTCTGCATCCAGCTGTTCGAGGCCAGGATCCACGTGGCCGATATCAGTGTGCCCAGCGCCACCATCACCGTGGAAAAGAAATGCAGCCCCGGGCCGACCCGGTTCCAGCCGAACAGCATCACGCCGAGGAAACCCGCTTCCAGAAAGAAGGCGGTCAGCACTTCATAGGTCAGCAGCGGTCCGGTAATGCTGCCGGCAAACTCGGAGAAGAAGCTCCAGTTGGTGCCGAACTGGTAGGCCATCACCAGGCCAGACACCACCCCCATGCCGAAGTTGACGGCAAAGATCTTGGACCAGAAGTGGTAGAGGTCGCGGTACAGCGGCCGTTGCGTGCGCAGCCAGCAGCCCTCGAGCACCGCCAGGTAGGCGGCCAGGCCAATGGTGATCGCGGGAAAGACGATGTGGAAGGAAATGGTGAAGCCAAACTGGATGCGGGCGAGGTCGAGCGCGGTCAAACCAAACATGTGTGTTCTCCGTGGCGCTGGCCTGGCGCATGCCTTGGACGGGTGCGGGCTGCCTGAAGCCTTGGCAGTTCGACACGTGGGCAGGAGCGCGCCGGGGGCGCGGGGGCGTAGGCGCGTGCGGTAAGCGTAGTGTACGCCGCGCGAGCCGCAAAGGGCAGCGTCAGGCCCGGTGGCAGCCGGGCGACATATCGCCGCACCTTCGGGGCGCGCGACCGTCGTTGCGCCGCGCTGGCCATTGCCGATGCACAGATCGTAGCGGACCCACGGCAGGCGAAACAGAATCAAGTCCGGGTAAAAACACCGTATCAGATTGGCGCGTTGCAACAGGGATGAGGGCTGACAACGCGGGCAGGGAAGTGCATAGTTATGCGCCCTGCATCGTCCGCCTCTAGCGTCCTTCCCAGTGCCCTTCGATTCCACCTTGCTGATCGTCATTGCCGGCGCCGCCGTGGCCGGTTTCGTCCAGGGCCTGTCCGGCTTTGCCTTCGGCATGGTGGCGATGTCGTTCTGGGCCTGGGCGATCGAACCTCGGCTGGCCGCGGCGATGACGGTGTTCGGTGCGCTCACGGGTCAGTTGCTGGCGGCCGCGTCGGTGCGGCGCGGCCTGTCGTGGCGGCGCCTGTGGCCATTCGTTGCCGGCGGCGTGGCCGGCATCCCGCTGGGCGTGGCGGTGCTGCCGCTGCTCGACGCGCAGTGGTTCAAGGCGGTGCTGGGCACGTTCCTGACACTGTGGTGCCCGGTAATGCTGATGGCGCGGCGGCTGCCGCATATCGGCGTGGGCGGGCGCGTGGCCGACGGCATGGCCGGCGCCGCCGGCGGCGTGATGGGCGGCATCGGCGGCTTTACCGGCGTGATTCCCACGCTGTGGTGCACGCTGCGCGGCTTCGACAAGGACGAGCAGCGCGCCGTGATCCAGAACTTCAACCTCGCCACGCTGGCCATGACCATGGCCGCCTATGTCGGCAAGGGCATCGTCACGCGCGACATGCTGCCCATGTTCCTGGTGGTGGCGCCGGCGATGCTGGTGCCCACGCTGCTGGGCACCCGGCTTTACCTTGGTATCAGCGAGGCCGCCTTCCGCAAGATCGTGCTGTCGCTGCTGACTGTGTCGGGCGTGGCGCTGCTGGTTACTTCGGTGCCGGTGCTGGTGGCGCGTGGGGGCTAGGGCTTCGCCGGAGCCGCCTGGCGCAGGCACGCCACCAACTGGTCGGTGCCGATCGATGGCGCGCGTTCGCGCAGCGTGATGAGGCCTACCGGTGGCAGGTCGACCGGCACTTCCATCTTCAGCACTTGCAGCCGGCCTTCCTGCTGCATCGACAGTGCGACCGATTCCGCCATGAAAGCCGCGGCCCCGCGCTGATCGACGAAGGTAGCCTGGGCGAGGTACGACGAAGTCTCGATGACGTCCTGCGGCGGGTGCAGGCCGTAGCGGAAGAAGGCCTGTTCGATCTTTACCCGCAGCGAAGCCCACGGCGGCGGCAGCACGCATGGCATTGCGGCGAGGTCGCCCCAGCCTGGCCGTGTCTTGCGTGCCAGCTTGTGGCCGCGCCGCACCACGACCACCATGCGCTCTTCATAAAGCGCTTCGGTCAGCAGGTCCGGCGCGGCATAGCCGGGCTCCAGCCGGCCCACGATCAGGTCCAGCTCGCGCAGGCGCAGCTTGGGCAGCAGGTGGGTCAGGTCGCCTTCCTCCACCAGCACGGTGGCGTGCGCGTGGCGCTGCTTGAGCGCGCTCACCGCCTGCGCCAGCAGCACTGGCAGCGCCGCACCCATCGAGCCCACGCGGATGCGCCCGGAAGCGCCGCTCTGCACCGCGGCAATTTCGTCGCGGGTCTGCTCGTATTGCGCCAGCACCGAACGCGCAAAACGCACCAGCGACTCGCCGGCGGGCGTGGGCTCGGTGCCGCGCGTGGAGCGCGTGAACAGCGTCAGCCCCAGCATCTTCTCGACCTCGGTCAGCACCTTGGACACCGCCGGCTGGCTCACCGACAGGAACTCCGCGGTGCGCCCGAGATGGCGGAACTCGTCGAGCGCCACCAGCAGTTGCAGGTGACGCAGCTTGATATTGGAGCGCAACGCGCGATCGATCTGTACCATGCCCGCAGTCTAGCTAACCAGAAGGTTATGAAGCAATGCCAATTTGCGATTGGATTGTTATGCTGGGCGCCGACAGAATGCGGGCATGACGAGGCCGGCAGCGCCGGCCGCGCCGATAATCAAAACATCGGAGACACCCGCAAATGACTCAAGCATTCCCCATCGATGCCAAGCGCCGCCGCCTGCTCATCGGAACCGCCGCGGGTGCCGCCGGCGTACTGTTGCCAGCCGCGCGCGCGTTGGCCGACCAGTACCCCGAGCGTCCCATCACCTTTATCTGCCCGTGGCCGGTCGGCGGCACCGCCGACCAGTCGATGCGCGCGCTGTGCCAGGTGGCCGGCGGCATCCTCAAGCAGTCGATCGTGGTGGAGAACCGCGCCGGCGCCTCCGGCATGATCGGCACCAAGGCGCTGGCGCGCGCCAATCCGGACGGCTATACCATCGGCCAGATACCGATCTCGGTCACCCGGTTCTCCCAGCTCGGCATGCTGCAGCTCGACCCGCGCACGGAGCTGACCTACCTGGCCCGCACTTCAGGACAGACCTTCGGCATCGCGGTGCCGGCCAACTCGCGCTACAAGACGCTGCAGGACGTGGTGGCCGCCGCCAAGGCCAGTCCGGGCAAGCTCACCTATGCGCACGCCGGCATCGGCGGCGCCACCCATGTCGGCATGGAGCAGTTCGCGCTGGCCGCGGGCATCCAGTTCAATGCCATCGCCTACAAGGGCGGGGCGGCAGCACTGCAGGATGTGCTGGCCGGGCAGGTGGAACTGCTGGCGGATTCCAGCTCATGGGCGCCGCACGTCGAAGCCGGCAAGCTGCGGCTGCTGGCGACCTGGGGCGAACAGCGTGCGAGCCGCTTCAAGGACACGCCCACGCTCAGGGAGCTGGGCTACAACGTGGTGGTGGAAGCCCCCAACGGCATCGGCGCGCCCAAGGGCCTGCCGCCTGCCGTCGAGAAAAAGCTGCGCGACGCCTTCCGCGCCGCGGTTGCCAGCAATGAGTTCAAGCAGGTCGCGGCGCGCCTGGACGCGCCCGTGATGTACCTGGACGGGCCCGACTACAAGAAGTACGTCGCCAGCGTCTATGAACAGGAAACCCAGCTGATCCAGCGCCTCAAGCTGAAAGAACTGCTGCAGCAAAGCTGATGGCCCGAGAAGCCCAAGACCCAGTGAAATCCAATCCCGTCATCCGGCTGCATCCCAACGACAACGTGCTGGTTGCACGCAGCGACCTCGGCCTGGGCCAGCAGCTGGCCGATCCCGTGGTGCGCGTGCGCGCACAGGTGCCGGCCGGCCACAAGATCGCTGCCTGCGCTATCGCGGCCGGCACGCCGGTGCGCAAGTTCGACACCGTCATTGGCGTGGCCGCGCGCGATATCGCGCCGGGCGACCACGTGCATGCGCACAACCTGACGCTGGTCGACTTCTATCGCGATCCGGCTTTCTGCCAGGACGTGCGACCGGTCGACTACGTGCCGCAGGCGCAGCGCGCCACCTTCAACGGCTTTGTGCGCGCGGATGGCCGCGTCGGCACGCGCAACTTCATCGGCATCCTGTCGTCGGTCAATTGCTCGTCCACCGTGATCCGCCAGATTGCGGCGTATTTCACGCCGCAACGGCTGGCCGATTTTCCGAATGTCGACGGCGTGGTCGCCTTTGCACAGACCAGCGGCTGTGGCATGTCGTCGCCGAGCGAGCATTTCGACGTGCTGCGCCGCACGCTGGCCGGCTATGCGCGCCATCCCAACCTGGCCGGCGTGCTGATCGTGGGCCTGGGCTGCGAGCGCAACCAGGTGGACTCGCTGGTGGCATCGCAAGGCCTGGAGCCGGGGCCCGCGGTGCATACGCTGGTGATGCAGGATACCGGCGGCACGCGCGCCACCATCGCGGCGGGGATCCGCGCGATCGAATCGATGCTGCCGGCGGCCAACGCCGCGGTGCGCCAGCCCGTGCCCGCCAGCCACCTGAAGATTGGGCTGGAGTGCGGCGGTTCGGATGGTTTTTCCGGGATCAGCGCCAACCCCGCGCTGGGTGCGGCCATGGATATCCTGGTGCGCCATGGCGGCACCGCGATCCTGTCCGAGACCCCGGAGATCCACGGCGTGGAATTCATGCTGACGCGCCGCGCGGTCACGCCGGAAGTCGGCCAGAAGCTGCTGGACCGGCTTGCCTGGTGGGAGCGCTACACGGCGGGCCATAACGCGCAGTTCAACGGCGTGGTCGGTCACGGCAACCAGCAGGGCGGCCTGGCCAATATCTTCGAGAAGTCGCTGGGCTCGGCCATGAAGGGCGGCACCACGCCGCTGCAGGCGGTGTACGAGTACGCCGAGCCGATCGACCAGGCCGGCTTTGTCTTCATGGACTCGCCCGGCTATGACCCGGTCGCCGTCACTGGCCAGATCGCCAGCGGCGCCAACCTGATCTGCTTTACCACCGGGCGCGGCTCGATGTTCGGCTCCAAGCCGGCGCCGACGATCAAACTGGCGTCGAATTCCGCGATGTACCACCGGCTTGAAGAAGACATGGACATCAACTGCGGCCTGGTGCTCGACGGCGAGCTGAGCGTGCCGCAGATGGGTCAGCGGATTTTCGAACACATCTTGCGCGCGGCCTCGGGCGAGCCCACCAAAAGCGAGCTCCTCGGGCTTGGCGACAACGAGTTCGTACCGTGGCACCTCGGCATAGTCAGCTGAGCCGCGTTTCACCAATCCCTTTGCACACACATCGATGCTGACGCTTTCCGAGCCCACGCTGCTGCGCAGCCAGAACCTGATCGACGGCCAGTGGCGCGATGCCGGCCTGCGCGCGCGCCTTGCCGTGACCGACCCGGCCACTGCGGAGGCCTTTGCCAACGTGGCCGACAGCGATGCCGGCGATGCGCGCCTTGCCGCCGACGCCGCGGCGGCGTCGTTCCCGGCATGGAGCCGACGGCCCGCGCGCGAACGCGCGCAATTGCTCAAGCGCTGGCATGCGCTGATCCTTGACCACCAGGAAGACCTGGCGCGCATCATCTCGACCGAACAGGGCAAGCCGCTGAAGGAGGCGCGCGGCGAGGTGCAGTACGGCGCCTCGTACGTGGAGTGGTTTGCCGAGGAAGCCACGCGCATCTGCGGCGACATCGTCGCCGAGGCCGTGCCGGGCCGCAAGCTGCTGGTGCTGAAGGAGCCAGTGGGCGTGGTGGCGGCCATCACGCCATGGAACTTCCCGCTGGCGATGATCGCCCGCAAGATCGCGCCCGCGCTGGCAGCCGGCTGCACGGTGGTGGCCAAGCCCGCGGAAGACACGCCGCTGACGGCGCTGGCGCTGGCATGGCTTGCACAGCAGGCCGGCGTGCCGGCGGGCGTGATCAACATCGTCACCGCCTCGCGCGAGCACACGCCCGGCGTGGTCGACGCGTGGCTGGCAGACAGCCGCGTGCGCAAGGTCACGTTCACCGGCTCCACGCCGGTCGGCAAGCACCTGGCGCGCGAATCCGCGGCGACGCTGAAGAAGCTCTCGCTGGAACTGGGCGGCAACGCGCCGTTCATCGTCTTCGACGATGCCGACCTCGATGCCGCGGTCGATGGCCTGATGGCATCCAAGTTCCGCAATGGCGGGCAGACCTGCGTGTGCCCGAACCGCGTCTACGTGCACGACGCCGTGCACGACGCCTTCGTCGAACGCCTGGCGCAGCGCGTCGGCGCGCTCCATGTCGGCCCCGCCACCGAGGACGCCGCACAGATCGGCCCGATGATCAATGCGCGCGCCGTCGACAAGATTGCGCGCCATGTCGAGGACGCGGTCGCCAGGGGCGCGCGCGTAGTGACCGGCGGCAAGCGCGTGCGCAGCGCCGACGGCCCGCACTACTACGCGCCGACGGTGCTGGTCGATGCCACGCCGGCGATGGAACTGTCGTGCGAAGAGACCTTCGGCCCGGTCGCACCGATCTTCCGCTTCCGCGACGAAGCCGAGGTGATCCGCGACGCCAACGACACCCCTTTCGGCCTGGCCGCCTATTTCTACTCCAGCGACATCCGCCGCATCTGGCGCGTGGCGCAGGCGCTGGAGACCGGCATGGTCGGCATCAACGAAGGCGCGATCGCGGCCGAGGCGGCGCCGTTCGGCGGCGTCAAGGAATCCGGCTACGGGCGCGAGGGCTCGCGCCACGGCCTGGACGACTACATGCATACCAAGTACCTTTGCCAGGGCCTGCTAGGCTGAAGCGCCCGGCGCATCCTCTTCGCACCAGGAAATCCCCATGCCCGCAAACAACCCTTTCAAGACCGCACTGGCCGCGCGCCAGGCGCAGATCGGCCTGTGGCTGTCGATGGCGACGCCGTACCTTGCCGAAGTCTCGGCCACCGCAGGCTTCGACTGGCTGCTGATCGACGGCGAGCACGCGCCCAACGACCTGCGCTCGACGCTGCACGCCTTGCAGGCCGTCGCGCCATATCCGGTCCAGCCGGTGGTACGCGCCGTGGCCGGCGAAGTCCCGCTGATCAAGCAACTGCTGGATATCGGCGCGCGCAGCCTGCTGGTGCCGATGGTGGATACGCCGGAGCAGGCGCGCGCGCTGGTCAGTGCCACGCGCTACCCGCCCAATGGCATCCGCGGCGTGGGCAGCGCCATTGCGCGCGCATCGCAGTGGAGCGCGCGCACCGACTACCTCGATGTGGCCGACGACGAAATCTGCCTGCTGGTGCAGGCCGAAACCGTCACCGCGCTGCAGAACCTGGAAGCGATCTGCGCGGTGGACGGCGTCGACGGCGTCTTCATCGGGCCGGCCGACCTGGCTGCCTCGATGGGCCACCGCGGCCGCCCCGGCCATCCCGACGTGCAGGCCGCCATCGAAGGCGCAATGCGCACCATCATCGCCAGCGGCAAGGCCGCCGGTACGCTGACGTCAGACCCGGTGCTCGCGCGCCGCTACCTCGACCTGGGCTGCACCTTCGTGGCCACGGGCGTGGACGTGATGTTGTACGCCAATGCCGCGCGCAAGCTTGCCGCTTCGTTCCGCGAGCCGCTGGCAGACGCTGCTGCCAGCAAGCCTTCCGCCGCGTACTGATCCGACTTTTCTTCGCCTTATCGCCATGACCGCCGAGCTACCGACCCCAGACACCACCTTGCGCGCGATGCAGGCCATTGTCGGCGCCCACGCCTGCCGCAGCGGCGACGCCGATACGCAAGCCTACGTCACCGACTATCGCGGCATCTATCGCGGCCAGGCCCAGGTGGTGGTGCTGCCGGCTTCGACGGAGGAAGTCAGTCGCGTGCTGCAGTGGTGCCATGCGCAGCGCGTGCCGGTGGTGCCGCAGGGCGGCAATACCTCATTGATGGGCGGCGCCGTGCCGGATGACAGCGGCACCGCCGTGGTCGTCAACCTCAGCCGCATGAACCGTGTGCTGGGCATCGACCCGGTCAACGACACCATGACCGTGCAGGCCGGCGTCACGCTGAGCGCGGCCCGCAGCGCCGCAGAAGCGGAGCAGCGCCTGTTTCCGCTGCGTATCGGCTCGGAAGGGTCGTGCCAGATCGGCGGTAACCTGTCGACCAATGCCGGCGGCACCGCGGTGCTGCGCTACGGCAATATGCGCGACCTGGTGCTGGGCCTGGAGGTGGTGCTGCCCGACGGCCGCATATATTCATCGCTGCGTGGCCTGCGCAAGGACAACACCGGCTACGACCTGAAGCAGCTGTTCGTCGGCGCGGAAGGCACGCTCGGCATCATTACCGGCGCCGTGCTCAAGCTGATGCCGCAGCCGCGCAGCAGCGCCGTGGCCTTCGTCGCGGTGCCGGATCCCGCCGCTGCCGTCGCCTTGCTCGGTGAGGCGAAGTGCCTGTCCGGCCAGGCCGTGACCGCGTTCGAACTGGTCTCCCGCCCGGCGCTGGAGCTGGTGCTGGAATACCTCGGCAACGTCGCCTCGCCACTGCAGGACCGGCACGACTGGATGGTGCTGGTCGAGCTGACCTCAGGCAGCGACGCCGAAAGCCTCAACGCCACGCTGATGGAGATCCTCGAATCGGGCTTCAGCCAGGCCCTGGTGCTGGACGCCGCCGTGGCTGCCAGCCTGTCCGACGCGCAGACCTTCTGGCGCATCCGGGAAGAGATTTCCGACGCCCAGACCCGCACCGGCGGCAGCATCAAGTGCGATGTCTCGGTGCCGCTGTCGCGCATCGCCGCGTTCGTGGAAGAGGCGTCGGCACGGGTGCGGGAACTGGTGCCCGATGCGCGCATGGTGATCTACGGCCACATGGGCGACGGCAACGTCCACTTCAATCCGCTGCGGCCCAAGGAGCAGCCCGCGCGGGACTTCCTGGCGCAATGGTATGAACCGGTCTCCGCGCTGGTTGACGGCATGGCCCACGCGGAAAACGGCTCGATCTCCGCCGAGCATGGCATCGGCGTGGCCAAGCGCGACGACCTGACGCGCTACAAGTCGCAGGTGGAACTGGAACTGATGTGGCAAGTGAAGCAGGCACTGGATCCGCTGAACCTGCTCAACCCGGGCAAGGTGCTGCCGGCCCCGGGGCGCTAGCTTACTGGCGTGGCCAGCGGTGCAAAGCGGGGCAGGGCGCGCGTAGCAGGAATCGCCCATCTGGGCTAAGGTGTCAGCTATCCAGAACGCCGCCGGGCCGGGGCATCGCAGCCCACGGCCACGGCGCACAGCACGGCCGGCCCACCGGCCCAGACACCGATGACCGCCCAATCCCCCGACATCGCGCTCGCAGCTGCCCCCATCTCCCTCGAAAAGCCCGAACTCGACTACCCCTGCGGCGACGCCCCCGAACCCGGCCGTGCGCGTGAAGTCGCACCCGGCGTACTGTGGCTGCGCATGCCGATGCCGCTCGGCCTGAACCATATCAACCTGTGGGCGATCCGCGACGGCAGTGGCTGGGCAGCGGTCGATGCCGGCCTGCAGACCCCGGAAACCGCTCAGGCCTGGCGCGCGCTGTTCGCCGAAGGCGGCGCGCTAGACGGCGGGTTGACCCGCCTGTTCGTCACCCATATGCATCCCGACCACATTGGCATGGCCGGCTGGCTGACCGGCAAGTTCGACTGCCAGCTGTGGATGACGCGGCTCGAATACCTGATGTGCCGCGTGCTGGCCGCCGATACCGGCCGCGCCGCGCCTGACGACGCCATCGCGTTCTATCGCAAGGCCGGCTGGGACGAGGAGGCGATCGAGGTGTACCGCACCCGCTTCGGCGGCTTCGGCAAATACGTGCACGCCTTGCCGGAAAGCTTCCGCCGGCTGTCCGACGGCGATACCGTCCGCATCGGCGCACACGACTGGCAGGTCATCGTCGGCACCGGCCATTCCCCCGAACATGCCTGCCTGTACTGCCCGGCGCTGAAGCTGCTGGTATCGGGCGACCAGGTGCTGCCGCGCATCTCGTCCAATGTATCCGTGTTCCCCACCGAACCCGACGCCGACCCGATGGCCGACTGGCTAGCCTCGCTCGACAAAGTCCGCGCCGCCGTGCCGGACGACGTGCTGGTGCTGCCGGCGCACAACGAGCCGTTCCGCGGCCTGCATGCGCGGATCGACTATCTGCGCGCCAGCCAGATGCAGGCGCTGGACCGCCTGCGCGGCGCGCTGGCTGAACCCAGGCGGGCGGTGGATGTGTTTGGGGAATTGTTCTCGCGGCCGATTACGGGGAGTGGCGGGCTGCTGGGGATGGCGACGGGGGAGAGTGTTGCGCATCTGAACTACTTGCTGGCGCGGGGGGAGGCGGTGCGGGAGGTTGGGGCAGACGGATGCTATTGGTACCGGATGGCTTGACCTCATAGCGGCGAGTCCAGAAGCTCCCCAACCTGATCCTACATGCCCTGCGCCGCCCCAGGCGGAGGGTGCAACCCATGGCGCGATTCGATTGATGTGCGGGAACGATCCGCATGGATGCGGTCGGCCACTCTGCGAAAACGGCGGATGCTGGGGGTGATATTCACCTTGGCGGGGTAGGGGAATACCTCGAGGGCAAGGCGTGACAGGCCGGGATTCTATAAGCGCTTGAAGTATTTTAAAAAACCTTGAGGCGGCGCAAAGCAAAGCATTTTTTCCGCCATTTGATTTTCCCTTTTGCATTCAAAGCGAGGAAGAACTAGGGGACTTTGGTTCACTGGAATGCGTGAAATGCCTTCGTTCCCGCGACTCCGATGCCGCGATTGTGCTGGGAATGCAACTGAGTTTTTAAGGCAATTCTGATTTTTGTGTTGGATATTGTGAGCGGTGTTCGTGCCGCTTACTATGGCGCGCTAATATAAATGCTTCGCAAAAATGGCGAGCGGCCTTCACCTCCTGCACGACAATCCAACAATGAGCGCAATAGACGGCAACAGTGACACGCGCGTGGCGGATGGCCGCATGGCAATTCGATCGCTTCGCTGTACCCCCGATATCCTTGGTTGCGCCGTGGACATTGCCCAGATCACGTTCATCCATGGCATTGCTATTGCCCCACGTGGCTCTCATAAGGACGTCACCATGGGGATCTGCGGCCGCTGTGGTATTCCTCGCCGCAATGTCGTCCCGCAATGAACCGGACTCCAGTCCGGTCGGACGTCTCCATCGCACTGTCCGTCTGGCAAGCACTGTTCCTTCGCGAGGCAAGTGCCCGTGTGGCCGCACCGCGCGCGGCCTGGATCTGGATCCTGCTTGAGCCGGCGACACACATCATTTTCCTGATGGTGGTTTTCGGCGTGGTCAGACACCAGGTCAGGCGGGATGCGAACATCGAAATGTTCATCCTCGTCGGGGTGTGGGGCTTCTTCCTGGTGCGCAATATCGCGCAACGGGGCATGGAAGCCATCAACGCCAACCAGGCCTTGTTCTCGTACCGGCAGGTACAGCCGGTCGACACGGTGCTGGTACGCGCCACGGTCGAGGCCTTCTTGTATGTCATTGTCGGGGCCGTGCTGCTGGCCGCCCTCGCGCTGCGTGATATCGATGTTCGACCCGCAGATCCACTGCTTGTCATGTGGTCGGCGTTCCTGCTGTGGGCGTTCGGGCTGGGCCTGGGCTTGATGTTCTCCGTCATCGGCACGCTGCTGCCGGGCCTGGGCAAGCTCATACGCATCGTCTTCACGCCGCTCTACTTTCTTTCCGCGGTCATGTATTCGGTCTCGAGCATGCCGCGGGCGATGCGCCAAGTGGTGCTGGTCAACCCGATCACGCACGGCCTTGAAGCCATGCGCAGCGGCTGGTTTGCCGCCTACCACGGCGAAGCGCATATCAGCCTGGGCTACCTGGCCTTCTGCGCGCTGGCCACGGTGTTCCTTGGCCTGGCCATGCACATGCGGTACGCAACCCGGCTGACCGCGCAATGATCGAGATCACCGATGTTCACAAGCGCTACCGCACCACCCACGGCTCGAAGTGGGTGCTGCAGGGCGTGACGCTCCGGATTCCACAGAAGAGCCGGGTGGCGCTGATCGGCGCGAACGGCGCGGGAAAGTCGACCCTGCTGCGGCTGGTGGGCGGCATCGACCAGCCCAACCGGGGCAGCATCGTCCGCAATTGCCGCGTGTCGTGGCCTCTGGGCCTGAGCGGCGGATTCCAGGGCTCGCTGAGCGGGCGCCAGAACACCAAGTTCGTCTGCCGCATCCACGGCATCCACGGCGCGCTTGCGGAGAAGCTCGAATTTGTGCGCGAGTTCTCGGAGCTGCACGACGCCTTCGAGGATCCCGTCAAGACCTATTCGTCGGGCATGCGCTCGCGGCTGGCATTCGCCATGTCGCTCGCCTTCGATTTCGATACTTACCTGGTAGATGAACTGACGGCCGTCGGCGACGCCGCGTTCAAGCGCAAGTCGCAGAAAGCCTTCGAAGACCTGGCAGGCCGTGCAGGCCTGGTGATGGTCTCGCACAGCGAATCCACCCTCAAAAATTTCTGCCAGTCGGCAGTCTGGCTGCATCAGGGCCAGGCGCACTGGTTCGATTCCGTTGAAGAGGCCCTGCACGCGTACAGGGACAGCATTCCAGCATGATGAAGACGATTACGTCGGGCGCCGCAGGGCAGATCGGGCGACTGACACGAGTGAACACCCTGAACCGGATCTGGCAGGTAGCCGTGGCGGCCTGCCTGCTTGCCGTTGTGTACTGGAGCGTGATCGCGTCCGACCTGTATGTGTCCGAAGCCCGCGTGGTGGTGGAGCGCAGCGACGGTGTGGGTGCCAGCGCCGCGGATTTCACGTCGTTGCTGGTCGGCAATACCGCTCCACAGGACTTGCTGCTGCTGCGCGAGTACCTGCTGTCGGCCGACATGCTCAAGAAGCTGGACGCCAAGCTGGGGCTGCGCAAGCACTACGCCGACAGCGGCCGCGATCCGCTGTCGCGCTTGTGGTTCGAGGATGCTTCGCTGGAGCGCTTTCATGATTACTACCTGAAACGCGTCAGCGTCGAATACGATGACTTCGCGCGCGTCCTCGTGATCCGGGTGCAGGGCTACACCTCCGAGATGGCGCATGCCATCGCGCAGGAGTTGGTCGCCGACGGCGAACGCTTCATGAACGAGATGACGCATCGCATCGCCAGCGAGCAGGTCGTCTATATCGAGAAGCAGGTACATGACCAGGGCGAGCGGCTGAAGGCAGCCCGCCAGGCGCTGGTGGCCTACCAGAACGCCAACGGCCTGGTGTCGCCGCGCGGCGAGGTGGAAAGTCTGTCCACCGTGGTCGCCAACGCCGAGGCCACCCTGGCCGAACTGCACGTCAAGCGCAACTCGCTCAAGGACGTCTTTACGCCGCAGTCGCCGGCAATCCAGCAAATCGATGCGCAGATCGCCGCAGTCGAGCGCCAGATGGCGGAGCAACGCGGCCGCATGGTCTCGACCAAGGGTCGCGGCCTGAACCGAGTGGTGGAAGAACACGACCGCCTGCAGGCCGCCGCTGAGTTTGCCTTCGACATCTACAAGACCGCGATCGGCGCACTGGAAAAGGCGCGCATAGAGGCCACGCGCAAGCTCAAGAACGTAGCGGTCGTGCAAAGCCCGACCCGGCCGGAGTATCCGCTCCAGCCCCGGCGAATCTACAACATCGTGGTGTTCGTCCTGATGACGCTGATGCTGGCAGGCGTCGTGCAACTGCTCAGCGCCATTATCCGCGACCACCGAGACTAATCCATGCTTCGAAGAATCCTTGCTATCGCGGTAGCCGCGGCCAGTCTGGCCGGCGCGCACGGCGCGCATGCCCAGGGTGGCATGCGCCTGCCGCAGTCGTCGGCCGTCGGCCCGATTGAATACGCCGCGCTGGCTGCGCAGGGCGCTACCACGCCCAGTGGTGCAGTGGTCGGCAATCCCGGCGCGATCGGCGGTATTGCCACCATCCCGGCACGTGCCGACACGCCGCTGCCAGACAGCGCGCCGCAGAACAACGACTACACCGCCAACATGGCCAGCGACGCCTTTGGCGCGCAGCTGTTCACCGGCGCCTTCAGCCGCGACAGCGCTTCCGTCTTCAATCCCAGCCATGTCATCTCCGTCGGTGACCGCATCCAGCTGCGCATCTGGAACGGATACAACGTCGATACCGTGCTGACCGTTGACGCCGGCGGCAACATTGTTTTGCCGGAAATCGGGCCGTTCCGCGTGCAGGGCATCACCAACGGCAATCTGCAGACCGCCGTCGGCAACGCACTGCGACGCGTGTTCGCGAGCAAGGTGTCGATCTACGCCAGCCTGCTGGCCGCGCAGCCGGTGCGCGTCTACGTTACCGGCGCGGTCCGCCGCCCCGGCATGTACGACGGCACCTCCAGCGACAGCGTGCTGCGCTACCTCGACCAGGCCGGCGGCATCGATCCTGACCGCGGCTCCTTCCTGGACGTTGCGATCAAGCGCGGCAACCAGACGCTGGAAGTCGTCAATCTCTATGACTTCCTGCTCAAGGGCGACCTGACCTCGCGGCAGTTGAACAACGGCGACGTCATCTTCGTCCAGTCGCGCAAGAAGACCGTCAAGGTCAGCGGCCTGGCCGAAAACGCCAAGCGCTTCGAATTCCTCGGCGAACAGGCCCGGCTCGACCAGATCGTGCACCTGGCCAAACCGCTGCCCGAAGCCACGAACGTCCGCGTGGTGCGCAATACCGGCACGGTGCGCAACGTCGAATACTTCCCGATCTCGCAGGGCAACCAGATCGACCTGCGCAACGGCGACGAAATCGAATTCACCGCCGACAAGCGGCCCGGCACCATCACCGTCCGCGTCGAAGGCGAGCACACCGGCCCGCAGGAATACGTGCTGCCGTATGGCAGCCGCATGGGTCAGCTGCTCAGCCAGGTGCATTTCACACAGGAGTCTGACAGCGAAAGCATCCAGCTCTTCCGGCAGAGCGTGAAGGCGCGCCAGAAGACGCTGCTGGGCACCACGCTCAAGAGCCTGGAATCGAGTGTGCTCACCGCGCGCTCCGGTACGGCCGAAGAAGCCCAATTGCGCAAGGAAGAAGCTGCGCTAGTGCTGCAGTGGGTCGAACGCGCCAAGAAGATCGAGCCTACAGGGCAGACGCTGATCGCGAAATCGACCACCCGAAATGATCTGCTGCTGGAAAACGGGGACATCCTGCGTATTCCCGTCAAGGATGGGCTGGTGCTTGTCAGCGGGGAAGTGCTGTTCCCCAATGCCGTTGCCTATGACAAGAGTCTGGACCTGGATGACTTTATCCAGCAGGCGGGCGGTTTCTCGCAAAACGCGGATACGTCGCGAATCATCATTGCGCATCGGGACGGGAGTTTCTCGGATGGCAAGAAGGATGATGCGGTGAAGGCGGGCGACGAGATTATGGTGTTGCCGAAGGTTGACTTCAAGACGCGGCAGTTTGCTAAGGATGTGTTTAAGATTCTTTATCAGATTGCGATTAGTGCGAAGGTTGTGCTGGGGCTATAACAATGCATATCAGTGAAAAGAAACTCACCGTTGCCATTCCGGTCCGCTGGGCAAGCGAACGTTCAGATCTGCTCGATCGGCTGACGTTCGCGAGGATGGATGCCGATTTGCCCGATGGGGTCGAGATTCTGGTTGTTGACGACGGTTCTCCGCTGGATCTTGCCGGTCGGCTCGAGGCTGAATGCAGAAAGCTTGGCTATGGCTACCATCGGTTGAAAACAGAGCATCTCCCATTTTCGATAGGCCGTACGAGAAACGCGGCGGCTCAGTGCGGACTATCCGACTACATCATGTTTCAGGATGTGGATCTCATGCCGTATGTCGGCTTCTATCGCGATGTATTGGCGGAAGCTGTCGTCAACGGGCTCGATGAATCGGCCGACAACTTCCTGATGTTCGGCGTGATTTACCTGACCGAGGGTGCAACGCAAGATTTCCGCCGGATGGCCCCCGGGTTGCGACGGCAGAAATATATTCAACTGCTGTTGCAGAACGACCAGGCGGCTATCGAAAAATTTTCGACCGGAACGTCTGTTACCGTTTGGCGACGCGATTACTTTCTCGCTACCGGCGGCAACGATCCGGATTTCAATGGCTGGGGCTATGAGGATCTCGAGTACGCGTGCCGGGCCATTCGGCGAAGAAAGAAGTTCCCATTGCCTTCCGAGTTCGCTCTCGACTATCGCAATTTTCAGTCCATCGTCGAATACAAAGGTTGGAAGAGCATTTATCGGCTGTTTGGCGATATGACCTTTCAGAAAGGAATGGTCCTGTTTCATGCTTGGCATCCGGTGGAGCATAAAAGCGACTACATGGCCGCGAAAGCCAGGAACCGTCAACTATTCGAGAAGAAGCTGGCGGACTTCAGGGACAAGGAACTTGAGCCAGATCCGCTACCCCTGCATGGCAGCGGGAAATCGCTGGTACTGAGAAACAATCCATGGGTAACCAATCGCTGGGTTGCCCCGTTTCTTGGCGAGATCGTTCATATCGATGAGGACCATCTGCCTGCCGAGACCTTCATGGAGTTCCTCAGGGAGTCCGGGTTCGACCGCGTGGTCTTTCACAACCCGTATGCCAATCCCCGGATGAGGGTCCTCTATGACCTGGTGCGAACAAACCGATTTCCTTTCCTGGTGGTTGAGCGCGGAGCGTTGCCGGATTCAGTATTCTTCGATCCGTGCGGGTTCAATGCGGACAGTTCCAGTTATGCGCCAGAAAGATGGGACAAGGAGCTTTCCAATGAAAAAAGGGCCGCCACCCTGCTGTATATCCAACGTGTCATTAGCGACGACGAAACGCTCGAGGCTCAATCGCCCAGGCTAGGCGCCGGATCTCTGCGCAAGAAGCTGAATATCGGGCGCGGCAAGAGGGTATTAGTGGCTTTTCTTCAACGTCCAACTGACACCGTGATTGAAAACTTCATGGGTCCGATGGGGAGCTATGAGAATTTCCTTCGCTTGCTTGCGAGGCTGCCTTTTGCCTTGCGACAGGATTGGGAATTGCTGGTGAAGCAGCACCCGTTAGAGACGGACGTTGTGGACATTCCCGGTGCCATCAACGTAGATCAATACAACACTAAAGATCTGCTGGATTTGAGCGATGCGATGATTGCAGTGAACTCCGGTGTCGGGGTGCTCGGACTCGCGTTTGGCAAGCTGGTTCTCCATTGTGGTCAGGCGTTCTATGGCGCCCACGGCCTCACTTATCAAGTCAGCGATGAATCCGACGCGGTTGCTGTATTGAATGGTTGCAAGCCGGATTTTGAGAAATCATTACGGTTCCTTAGCTATTTGATTAATGATTTTTACTCATTCGGCAAGTTCAAAACCAGGAAGGTGAAATGGCATGACGGCTCGTTCATGACGGCTACCACCGCGATCGATTTCTACAAGATTCGTTTTCCTGGGCGTCCCGAAATGAACAGAAGTCTGCGGGAAGCGGTAGAGGTCTCATCCGACTCGGTCTTGTTTGATCGCTATCGCGCTGCCTCCGCTCGGGCCACGACTGCGGTGAAGGCGCCTGCCGCAGTCACAGCGGGTAAGGAAATGGGCGCGAAGCCTGTGCCGGTGCGAGCGGAGGCGCCGAAGCAAGCGCCGGCGCAGGCGCCCAAGCCAGTCCGCGCTGATGCAAAGCGGGCGCCGGCGACCCAGAAACCGGCGTGGCAAAGGAAAGCGAAGAAGCTGATGAGTAATCCGGTCATGTTTTTTCGCGATTCCAGGCTCGCGGTATTCAGGGCGATCGGCAACCGCGTGATCGTCAAATAGCCCGGGGTGAGTCATGGACGGAGTAGAGCTGAAAGATGGCGGTGCCGATAATGTAGTGGACTTGTCCGAGGCGGGACCGTGCACGAATAGCGAAATTGTGATCACGGGAAGCAACAACAAAATCGTCATTGGCAAGGGTGCTGCACTCGTCAACGTCAGGATGCAGCTATTGAGCAATGGCAATTTTGTGGAAATCGGGGACAGTTGTAGGATCACCGCTTCCGTGATAATGAAACTGGTGGACCACAATTCCCTTGTGATAGGCGCCGGCACGACCATTGGCGGTTGCAACTTCATCTGTGGCGAAGGTACCGCCATATCAGTCGGCCGCGATTGCATGCTGGCATGGAATCTTGAGGTCAGAACCACCGATTCCCATGCCATCATTGATGTCGCGACCGCCCAGAGAGTTAATCCGGCCGCAGATATTGTGATTGCGGACCATGTGTGGATCGGTGCGCATGCCACGATCTTGAAGGGAGCCCATATCGGCCGCAACAGCGTTGTCTCAATACGGTCAGTGGTGACCGAAAAATTCCACGAGTCGGGACTCGTGATTGGCGGGGCGCCGGCTAGAAAATTGAGATCCGGTATTAACTGGTGCCGGCCATTGTTAGGTTGATAATTTGATTGATATCGTTCCTATCGGTCATGCGCTTCCTTTTGTGCTGTTCGGCGGCGTCAAGGTCCTGGAGTCGCGGGACCTGCCACTTCGTGCGTGCGAAGAATATGTGCGCGTGACCCAGTACTGGCACGTATAACAAGTGAGAACGCGAGAGAACGATGACTGAAATCATTGCCCTGGCACGCAATGTCGTTGCCACCGAGATCCAGGCGTTGGACCGAATGTCCAGCCGCTTCGATGCCGGATTCGAGAAGGCAGTCGAGACCGTCCTGCAGGCACGCGGCCGGGTGGTGGTGGTCGGCATGGGGAAGTCTGGACTGATTGGCAAGAAGATTGCCGCGACCATGGCGTCGACCGGTACGCCGGCATTTTTCGTGCATCCGGGAGAGGCCTTCCATGGCGACCTCGGCATGATCAAACCCATCGATGTAGTGCTGATGATCTCCAACAGTGGAGAAACGGAAGAACTGATCCGCATCCTGCCGTTTCTCGACCATCAGAGCAATCCGGTTATCGCGATGACAGGGAAAGTGCATTCGACGCTGGCGCGGCACGCGGATGTGGTGCTGGACATTTCGGTCGAGCGCGAGGCGTGCAACAACAACCTGGCGCCGACCAGTTCGACCACCGCGACGCTGGTAATGGGCGATGCCCTCGCCGTGGTGCTTTCGGCAAAGCGGCACTTCCAGCCGGAAGATTTCGCGCGATTCCATCCAGGCGGCAGCCTCGGTCGGAAGCTGCTGACCCGGGTGGCGGATGTCATGCACAAGGAACACCTGCCAGTGTGTCGTCCGGACGCATCGTTCCGAGACGTGGTGCATGTGATCAACCGTGGCCGCCTTGGCATGGCGCTGGTGATGGAGGGCGAGCACCTGCAGGGTGTTATCACAGACGGCGACGTGCGCCGCGCGTTCGACTCCGACCGCGACTACAAGGCGATCATGGCCAGGCACATCATGTCCACCGATCCCAAGACCGTATCGCAGGGCGAACGCTTCGCCGATGCGGAAGCGCGGATCCATGCCGCCAGGATTGGCGCACTGGTGGTGAAGGATAATGCGGACCGGGTCGTCGGCATTCTGCAAATCCACGATCTGGGAAGTGATGAGCCGGCCGTCTGAGGGCGCTATCGGCGTTCTTTCCCACGGCATTCGCCGTATTGAACACCTGGCCGCCTTCCTGGGCGCACCAGTGGCCCCGGTGCATCCGTGGCGAGGCGCCGCGGTAGCCTTGTCCGGCGTTGCCGCCTGGGGGCGGCGGCCCAGCGCCCGCAGGGCGCAGGCATTCGCGCAATCGCGCGGCATCGATCGCTTCCTGTGTCTCGAGGACGGTTTCCTGCGCTCGCTCCGGCCCGGAGCGTCCTCCCCGACCTGCTCGCTTGTGGTCGATGATCGCGGCATCTATTACGATGCCTCGCAACCTTCCGGGCTGGAGGCCATGATCGGCATGCCGCTGCTGCCGGCAGAGCAGCCAAGGGCGCGGCAACTGATCGAACGGTGGCGCAGCGCCGGCATCTCCAAATACAACCATGCGCAGGCCCCGTCAGCGCTGCCGGCACAGCCTTACGTGCTGGTCGTCGACCAGACCGAGAACGATGCTTCGGTACAGTTCGGCCAGGCAGACAGTGAAAGTTTCCGTCGCATGCTTGAGTCTGCGTTGAAAACCTACCCGAATTGCAGGATCGTGGTGAAGGAGCATCCCGAAGTCGCGCTGGGACGCAAGCGGGGCTATCTTGGCCAGATACTGGACCAAGGCCGTGAGGCGCGGGTGGAGCGGCTGCAGGGCGATGTGCACGTGGTGCCGCTGATCCGCAGCGCGTTCGCGGTCTTCGCGGTCACCTCGCAGGTCGGCTTCGAGGCGCTGCTGCACGGCAAGACGGTTCACACCTTTGGCATGCCATTTTATGCCGGCTGGGGTCTGACGATTGACGCCTTGCCTGCTCCCAGGAGGCGCCATCCCGTCTCTTTGGAGCAACTGGCATTTGCCGCGCTGGTCCGATACGCTCGCTATGTCCAGCCGCATACGGGCGAGCGCTGCGAGGTGGAGGACGCCATCGAATACCTGGCGCTGCAACGACGGCTGTGCCAGCAGTTTCCGCGGTACTTGCATGCGATAGGCTTTTCCAGGTGGAAGCGCAAGATCCTGAAGGATTTCCTCCAAGGCCACGCAGTCACCTTTCATCGCAACCTGCGCACGGTGCCGCAAGGTGCGACGCTGCTGCGCTGGGGCCAGTGTGTCGATGCGACGGTGCGCGCCGATCTCGCAGTGATCACGGTGGAAGATGGCTTCCTGCGGTCTGTCGGTCTTGGCGCGCAACTGGCCCGCCCGTTGTCGTGGGTGTTTGATCGGTCAGGCATCTATTACGACGCGACACGCGAGTCCGACCTCGAACGATTGCTGGCCAATTTCGATTTCGATGCCGGAATGCTCGCGCGCGCGGCGCGATTGCGCGCATCGATCATTCACGGCGGCCTGACCAAGTACAACGTGGGCTCAGGCAGCTGGAGCCGGCCCGCGGGCGTTGGCCGGGTGATGCTAGTGGTTGGCCAGGTGGAGGCTGATGCCTCGCTGCATTTGGGGGCACCCGCCATCCGCACAAACCGCGCGCTGCTTGCGGCGGTGCGTGCCGAGGAACCGGACGCGTACCTGATATACAAGCCCCATCCCGATGTCATGAGTGGCTTGCGTGGAAATCGTGACGAGGAGAGGGCGCTTGCCGCTCTATGCGACGAAGTGGTGCCGAACTGTCCGATGGACCGCGTCATCGACGCTGTCGATGGCGTCCATGTGCTGACGTCCCTAGCCGGGTTCGAGGCCCTGCTGCGTGGCAAACCGGTCACGGCACATGGTGCGCCGTTCTATGCCGGCTGGGGTCTCACGGACGATCGCTGCGAACTTCCACGCCGGCGTCGCCGCCTTTCGCTCGACATGATGGTCGCGGGCGCGCTGATTCTGTATCCCCGTTATGTCTTGCGTGATGGTAGGAACGGCTTTGCGACCCCGGAAATTGCAGTGGATCACATCCTGTCCTGGCGCAACGAGGCGCCTGCCCGTCCCGCGGGCTTCCGACGCTATTTGGTCCAGTTGCTGCTGCGTCCGTGGATGCGCTGGCGTGACGCCGCTGTGCGGCTGGGCAGCTACCGGCCCCGAGCGTCCGAAAATGCCACCCCCGCTGAGCCACAGCGAAGTGCGGCGCATCGAAGGAATGCTGCGTCAGAACAATAAACGACTGCACCACAAAGAAAGAATCTCAAATCACGGAATACGAAAGCAGCAAGAGGGTCGCCGCAATGTTGTCGTTCAGGGAGCCATCGGGAAGCATCGGCCTGCCCGGCTTGTCGCCGGGGACCGGGGCTGCCGCGCCGCAGGATCTTGCCGTACCTGTCGCAATGGAACCGGCATCCCTGGACCAGATTGCCAGGCATCGGCGCATTCTGTTGCTACAAGGCCCAAACGGCCCGTTCTTCTCGCGCCTGCGCGACCTGCTGGCAGCCAAGGGCTGCCAGGTCACCAAAATCAATTTCAATGGCGGCGACGACTTCTTTTATCGCCGCGGAGACATTGTCCGGTTCGTGCAGCCGATGGTGCAATGGGAATCCATGCTGCGCAGCCTGGTCGCACAGCGCCAGATCGAGGTGATCGCGGTATTCGGCACCAGCCGTCGTCACCACCGCATTGCTGCGAGGGTGGCCGAGCAGCTAGGCGTTGCATTCTGGGCGTTCGAGGAGGGTTACGTGCGTCCGGATTACATCACGCTGGAATGCGGCGGCGTGAATGCGGATTCCCCCCTTGCGCCGCTTGCCATTGCCGAAATTCCGGCGGTCAAGGTGCCGGCGAAACCTCGCAAGTTCCGGCATTCGTTCCGCAAGATGGCGCTGTACTCGTTTTGGTACTTTGCCGCCGGCATGGCGGGTACGCGTCGCTATCCGCATTATCAGCATCACAAGCCGTTTGGCATGCATGAACTGGTGCCGTGGATGCGGGCGGCATACCGCAAGCTGGTTTATCGCTGGCAAGAACGATCGCTGCGTGCGCAGTTGCTGGCGAGCGACCATCCGCATTTCTTCCTGGTTCCACTGCAGGTCTACAACGATAGCCAAATCCAGGTGCACAGCCCCTGGAGCCGGATCGAGGACTTCATCGAATGGACCGCGTATTCATTCGCCGAACATGCGCCGGCGGAGAGCGTGCTGGTGTTCAAGCACCATCCGATGGATCGCGGACATACCGACTACAGCGCCCTGATTGCGACATGCGCTGAACGCTTTGGTGTGCGCAGCCGTATTGTCTATGTCCACGATGCCCACCTGCCGTCGCTGCTGCACCGATGCATGGGTGTCGTGACGGTGAACTCGACGACAGGTCTGCAGGCCTTGTTCCACCGTGTTCCCGTCATTGCGCTCGGCCGCTGCTTCTATGCCAAGCCGGGTCTGACCTACCAGGGGACGCTGAATGCCTTCTGGAACGATCCTGGCGCAGTCGACATGCGCCTCTATACGCGCTTTCGCAACTACTTGGTGCGTGTGTCGCAGATCAACTCGTCTTTTTATGCGGACGACATGCTCGTGCCGCTAGCTTGGCATTGGCGCAAAGACCTGCCGAGGAAAAAACTGGTCCGACTGTTAATCGCCATGGGGCTGATAGCAGCGGATGCCTTTAGCGGTCGTAACTGGGATATCGCCTCGGCCGTGAACGTGCTGGCCCTGCTGCTGGTCGCCTGAGCGATACGCTCGACGGCCTGGGGTCGCTGCGCCCCGCTGCGGGGGTGACAGGGCTTGATCGGAATCGGTCAGCCTTGACTTTAGATCGTACGATATATATCGTAAGATATGTCTAGCGACATAAAGGAGAGCCTCATGCATCACCATCCCCCGCACCACCACGGCGTCGGTCCCTATCCAGACTTCCTGGGCCGGGCCTGCCATCTCATGATGCGCCTGGCTCCGCACGTGGGTCATCACGCCATGGGCCGCGGCCACGGCAGTTTCTGGGGCGGTCGCGACGATGGCGCTTTCGGTCCTGGCGGCCCCGGCGGCTTCGACGAGGAAGGCTGGCGCCGCGGCCGCAAGTTCAGCGCCGACGCCCTGCAGTTGCTGCTGCTGTCGCTGCTGGAAGAAAAGCCCAGCCATGGCTACGAACTGATCAAGGCGCTGGAAACACGCACCAACGGCTTCTACAAGCCCAGCCCCGGCGTGGTCTATCCTGCGCTGACGTACCTGGAAGAAGTCGGCTATGCCACTGTCGACACCGAAGGCAACAAGAAGCGCTACCAGTTGTCGGAGACCGGCAAGGCGCACCTGGCGGCCAACCGTGAGCGGGTCGACGTGATGGTGGCGCGGCTGCGCCATGTGGCGCGCAAGATGGAGTGGATGCGCCGGGCGATGCGGGGCGAGCAGCAGCCTGAGCCGGAGCAGGGCGGCTGGCTGCCCGAGTTGATGCAGGCACGTGCCGCGCTGAAGCAGGCGCTGGTGATGCGCAGTGAAGCGGGAGCCGACGAGCAGCGCCGCATTGCCGCGATCCTGGCGCGCGCGGCGGCAGAGATCGAAGCGGGCCCGCAGGCCTGAACCATGGCGCTGACCCTGGCATCGGCCTTCGGCAATCGTGCCCGCCAGGCGCAGGGCGCGCAGACAAGGAATTCCGATATGACGACAAACGCTACTGAACCCGCACGCAACCTGAGCGTCGAGCGCGTGCGCCATCCGCTGAAGATGCGCTTGCTGCAGGTGCTGCGCACCACGCCGGTGTCGCCGCAACTGCTGCGCGTGACGCTGGGCGGCGCCGACCTGCAGGACTTTGTCTCGGCGTCGTTCGACGATCACGTCAAGGTGTTTTTCCCGGCTGCCGGCGATGACAAGCCGGTGCTGCCGCAGGTCACCGCGGACGGCATCGCGTTCCCCGAGGGCCAGCCGCGCCCGGCGGCACGCGACTATACGCCGCGCCGCTACGATGCCTTGAAGCAGGAGCTGGACCTGGAATTCGTGCTGCATGGCGATGGCCCCGCGTCGACGTGGGCGGCACAGGCGCGGCCGGGCCAGTACCTGGGCGTCGGCGGGCCGCGTGGCTCGTTTGTGGTGCCGACGGGGTTCGACTGGCACCTGCTGGTCGGCGACGATACGGCGCTGCCCGCGATTGCGCGAAGGCTGGAAGAGCTGGGCGCCGGCACCCATGCCATCGTGGTGGTGGAAGTGGGCGATGCCGCCGCGCAGATCCCGCTGCCGAGCGCCGCCAAGGCGGACGTGCACTGGCTGCATCGTGGCGATGCGCCGGAAGGCAGCCTGCTGGAAGGCGCGCTGCGCAAGCTGGCGCTGCCGCACGGCGAGGGCTATGTGTGGGCTGCCGGTGAAGGTGCGGCGATGAAGGCGGTACGCCAGTACCTGGTCACGGAGCGTGGCATCGACAAGAAGCGCATCCGCGTATCGGCCTACTGGAAGCGCGGCGACGCGGCGGTGCACGAGACGCTGGACGACTGAGCAACGCGGGCGGCACGGTGTACGCGGGCGATGTGTTGCCATAAGATGGCACGCATCGCTACTGCCTGAGGGGACTGCCGTGCTGACTGCATCCAAACCGTTGCGCGCTGCTGGCGCCGCCGCGGCATCCATAGCGCTGCTCGCCGCCTGTGCGCCGGACGCCGTGCGCAACCGCCAGGCCACCGACTTCAATGCTTATCTCGATTCGCTGAAGACCGCGTGCCCGAACATGATCGTCGGGACGAACAATATCAGCGAGTGGCTGCGCACCAGCGGCAGTCGCAGCGACGACGACTACGTCTACTGGCTGGACCAGACCTCGCGCCTGTACTACCAGCGCATCTCCGCGCAGCAGTACCGCGATTCGGTCAGTGCGGCGCTGGGTGGGCGCTCCGATTCCCCCGCGCTGGACTGCATCGTGCGCCATCTGCCCGCGAACCGGCCGACCGGTCTGCCGGGCGGCAGGCTCTAGGCAATCTGCACATGGCCGTTGTGCAATCTTTGCATCCCCGCTAACATGAGTCCCCGGCAGACGAGACAAAGTTTGCCGACGTCGCTCGGACGGTTCCGGGCGCTTACGTAAAGGACTCCCTCATGACTGCCGCTTCCTCCGGCAAGCGCCGCTTTGCGCGCATCGATCGCCTTCCCCCGTACGTTTTCAATATCACCGCCGAGCTGAAGATGGCCGCACGCCGCCGTGGCGAGGACATCATCGACATGAGCATGGGCAATCCCGATGGCGCCACGCCGGCGCATATCGTGGCCAAGCTCACCGAAGCGGCGCAGCGACCCGATACGCACGGCTATTCGGCATCCAAGGGCATTCCCCGGCTGCGCCGCGCGATCTCGCACTGGTATCGCCAGCGCTATGACGTCGACATCGATGCGGATACCGAGGCCATCGTCACCATCGGCTCCAAGGAAGGCCTCGCGCACCTGATGCTGGCCACGCTGGATCGCGGCGACACCGTGTTGGTGCCCGATCCCAGCTATCCGATCCACATCTACGGCGCGGTGATTGCCGGGGCCGATATCCGCTCGGTGCCGCTGGTGCCTGGCATCGACTTCTTTGCCGAGCTGGAGCGCGCCATCCGCGGCAGCTATCCCAAGCCCAAGATGATCGTGCTGGGATTCCCGTCCAACCCGACGGCGCAATGCGTGGAGCTGGACTTCTTCGAGCGGGTGATCGCGCTGGCGCGCAAGCACGATATCTTCGTGGTGCACGACCTGGCCTACGCCGACATTGTCTTCGATGGCTGGAAGGCCCCGTCGATCATGCAGGTGCCGGGCGCCAAGGACATTGCGGTGGAGTTCTTCACGCTGTCCAAGAGCTACAACATGGCGGGGTGGCGCGTGGGCTTCATGGTCGGCAACCCGGACCTGGTGGCGGCGCTGACGCGCATCAAGAGCTATCACGACTACGGCACCTTCACGCCGCTGCAGATCGCGGCCATTGCCGCGCTCGAAGGCGACCAGCAATGCGTCAGCGACATCGCCGCGCAATACCAGTCGCGCCGCGACGTGCTGGCGCGCGGGCTGATCGAGGCCGGCTGGCCGGTGGAGATCCCGAAGGCCTCGATGTATATCTGGGCGCGGATTCCCGAGCCGTACCGCGCGCTGGGCTCGCTGGAGTTCTCGAAGCAGTTGCTGGCCAAGGCCAAGGTATCGGTGTCGCCGGGCATCGGTTTTGGCGACTATGGCGACGAGTACGTGCGCTTTGCCCTGATCGAAAATGAATCGCGCATCCGGCAGGCGGTGCGCGGCATCAAGGCGATGTTCCGGGCGGACGGGCTGGTAAAGCCGGCTTCGGCGGCGCAGCCGTGATTCGGCGCCGCTCTCAGTAGCGACGCAGCGCGTCCAGGTCGAGCACACGCACGGCGCCGTGCTCGACCGCCAGCAAGCCTTCGCCCTCCAGCACCTTGAGCGCGGCATTGGCACGCTGGCGCGAAATCCCCGCCAGCAGTCCCACTTCCTCCTGCGTCAGGTGCAGCGCCGGACCCAGACCCGGGCACAGCACCGGGTTGAACAGCGTCGCCAGCGCCCGCGCGACGCGGCCCTCGATGCCATGCAGCCGTTCATGCTCGACGGTGGCGATAAACAGGCCGAGCCGTTCGTTGAGCTGGTCGAGCAGGTAGCGGTTGAAGGGCAGGCTGGTTTCCTGCAACCAGCGGAACGTGGCACCGGGCATGCAGGCGATGCGTGAGTCGCGCAGCGCCACCACGTCATAGCGCAGCGCCTCGCGCTTGAGCAGGGAACCTTCGCCGAGCCAGCCGCCGGCCGGCACGCCAGTGAGCGTGGCACGCTTGCCGGACGGCGAGGCGCAATGCACCTTGACCAGGCCTTCGGCGACGCCCAGCCAGCTGTCGGCCCGGTCGCCCTTGCGAATGACATAAGCGCCTTGCGGCACCGCGCGCTCGCGCACCTCGGCGCGCACGCGGTCGCGTTGCTCCGGTGTCAGTGCCGCGGCCCAGGGGCTGCGCGCCAGCAGCGCGTCGAGGCTCACGGCAGCGCATCCGCTCAGCGGTGCAGGGCCAGCGGCTGCTCGCCCGGCGCCCACCACGGGCGCAACAGCGCCTGGACCTGGGCATCGTCCACCGCGTCATAGCTGGTGACGCGCCAGCGCGGGGCGTTGTCCTTGTCGACGATCAGCGCGCGTACACCCTCGACGAAATCGCCTTGCGCGAAGGTGTTGACCACCACCGCCAGTTCCATGCGGAAGCAGTCGGCCAGGTCCATCCTGCGCCCGCGCAGCAGCAGCTCGCGCGTGGCGCACGCGGACAGCGGCGACCGGGTGCGCAGCACGTCGATGGTACGGGTGGCCCATGCGGTGTAGGCGGGGTCGTCCTGGCAAGCCAGGCCGGCCAGGATCTCCGGCAGCGTGGCGTGTCCCGCGAAATGCTGCAGCAGGGCCGGCAGCACTTGCAGCAGCGGAGCGTCGGCGGCGCTGGCAACGGGCTCGCGCACCAGCGCACGGCGCAGGTCCGCGAGCGTGTCATGGCCCCACTCGATGCCGGCAAGGGTTTGCTCCAGCCCGGCCAGCGTGGCGCTGTCCACCGCCGCATCGGCCAGTCCGCACAGCAAGGCGTCGGCCGCGCCGATGCTCACGCCGGTCAGGCCCAGATAGAGCGCCAGCGGCAGCGGCAGCTTCGACAGGAAGTGGCTGGCCCCCACATCCGGCACCAGGCCGATGCCGGTCTCGGGCATGGCCACGCGCGAGCGCTCGGTCACCAGGCGCAGGTGCGCGGCCTGTGCCAGGCCCATGCCGCCGCCCATGACGATGCCATCCATCATCGCCACCAGCGGCTTGGGATAGCGGTGCAGGCGGTAGTCCAGCGTGTATTCGTCGATAAAGAAGCGCCGGTGCAGCGGCGTGCCGTCGCGGTAGCTGTCGGTCAGCGCGCGGATATCGCCGCCGGCGCAGAAGGCCTTTGGGCCCGCGCCCCGCAGCACCACCGCTCGGATGGCATCATCGTCGGCCCAGGCATCGACCTGCGCACCCAGCGCAACGATCATCGGGTACGACAAGGCATTGAGCTGGCGCGGCCGGTTCAGCGTGGCGATGCCGACGCCGTTGACTACCTGGAACAGCACCTCCGGCTCAGCCACATCCAGGTTGGCGGCCTTGGTTTCTTCGGTCAGGCGCATGGCGCGCTCCTAGGCGTTGCGCCATTGCGGCGCGCGTTTCTCGAGGAAGGCGTTGACGCCTTCGCGCTGGTCGGCATCGTCGAAGAGGTCGACAAAGCGCTCGCGCTCCAGCGCCAGCGCGGCCTGGCGCGGCACGCCCTGGTGCGCCAGGTGTACCAGCCGCTTGCTGTGCGCGGCGGCACGCGGGCTGACCTTGCCGGCGCGTTCGGCCATTGCCAGCGCGGTGGCAAGGGCCTGGCCGCGCGGCACGACTTCCTCCACCAGCCCGATGCGCAGCGCGGTGGCCGCGTCGACGCGCTCGTTGGTCAGGATCATGCGCTTGGCCCAGCCTTCGCCCACCAGCCACGGCAGCGTCTGCGTGCCGCAGCCGCACGGCAGCAGCCCCACGGCGGCTTCGGGCAGCGCCATCTGCGCCTGCTCCTCGGCAATGCGGATATCGCAGGCCAGCGCGCATTCCAGCCCGCCGCCCATGGCATAGCCGTTGATCGCGGCAATCACCACCGGACGCGCATTCTGCAGCGCTTCGAAGGCGCTGCCGAACTGCTGCGCCATCACGCGCGCGTGGGCGCGGTCGCCTTCGGCAAAGCCGTTCAGGTCGGCGCCGGCGCTGAAGAATTTTTCGCCGGCTCCGGTGATGACCACGGCGCGGACTTCCGGGTTGCCATCGATCCGTGCCACCAGCTCGCGCAACTGTTGCAGGCCTTCGGCGGTGAACGCGTTGGCGGGCGGGCGGCTCAGCGTCAGCGTGGCGACGTGGCCGTGCAGGGCAAACTCGATCATTGCTGGTGCTCCTTGTCCGCGGCGGACAGGTACTGGCGGATCACGCCGGAGAAGTCGAGATGGCCGTCGCCGGCGTGGCTCACGGCCTGGTAGACCTGCTGCGCCAGCGCGCCCAGGAACAGCGGCTGCTTCACGCTGCGCGCAGCGTCATTGGCCAGGCCCAGGTCCTTGAGCATCAGGTCGGCGCCAAAGCCGCCGCTGTAGCCGCGGCCGGCCGGCGCGGTTTCGATCACGCCGGGCCATGGGTTGCAGGTATCGGAAGCCCAGCAGCGGCCGGTGGAGGTATTGACGATGCCCGCCAGCACATTGGCATCGATGCCGAGCTTGACACCCAGCGCCATCGCTTCGGAGACGCCGATCATGGAGATGCCCAGGATCAGGTTATTGCAGATCTTGGCGACCTGGCCGGTGCCGGTGCCGCCGCAGTGGACCAGGTTGCGGCCCATGCCGGCCAGCACGGGGCGCACCTGCGCGAACAGCGCTTCGCTGGCGCCGACCATGAAGGTCAGCGTGCCGGCCTGCGCGCCGACGGTGCCGCCGGACACCGGCGCATCGGCCAGCGCATTGCCGTGGGCCTCGGCCGCGGCGGCCAGTTCACGCACGGTGGCGGGGTCGATGGTGCTGGAGTCGACCAGCGGCACGCCGGGCCGCACGCCGGCGAGCACGCCGTCTTCGCCAAGGTAGGCGCTGCGTACATGGGCGGCCGCCGGCAGCATGGTGATGACGAATTCCGCCTCGGCCACCGCCTTGCGCGCCGAGTCGGCGCTGCCCGCGCCCTCGGCGCACAGCGATGCCACCGCGGCGGCGTTCAGGTCGAATACGGTCAGCGTGTGACCGGCCTTGAGCAGGTTGCGCGCCATGGGCGCGCCCATGTTGCCCAGGCCGATGAAGGCGATATGCATGGGTGTCTCCTTGCTACGGTTGTTCGCGTCCCGCGTGTTTTCTCCCCTCTCCCGCTTGCGGGAGAGGGGCGGGGGTGAGGGCGGGAGGATCAAGTGGCTACTGCTGCAGTCCAATGCCATCTGGCATTCGCATGCAGCGGTGTGTTGTTGTGGCAGTACTGCCAGCGCCTGCCCTCTCCCCCAACCCCTCTCCCGCAAGCGGGAGAGGGGAGCCAACCGGCGGGATGGAGAGCGCTGCGGCGATGAACCCTTACTTCAGGCTGATCGTCGTATTCACCCCATCATTCACCGTGGCGTCGTCAAACCAGCGCGCCGTCACCGTCTTGGTCTGCGTGTAGAACTGCACCACCTGCTTGCCGTACGGCCCCAGGTCGCCCAGCTTGGAGCCGCGCGAGCCCGTGAAGCTGAAATAGGGCACCGGCACCGGGATGGGGATGTTGATGCCAACCTGGCCGACGTCGATCTCGCTCTGGAACTTGCGCGCCGCGGCGCCGCTCTGCGTGAACACACCGGTGCCGTTGCCGAACGGGTTGCGGTTGACCAGCGCGATGGCGTCGTCCAGCGTGTCGACGCTGATCACCACCAGCACGGGTCCGAAGATCTCTTCGGTGTAGATCGACATGTCGGTCTTCACGTCGGTGAAGATGGTCGGGCCGATGAAGTTGCCCTGCGGATATCCCGGGACTTCCACGCCGCGACCGTCCAGCACCAGCGTGGCGCCTTCGCGCTCGCCGGCGGCGATCAGGCCGAGAATGCGCTCTTTGGCCGCGACCGAAACCACCGGACCGACATCGGTGCTCGGCTCGGCGCCGGCGCCGACCTTGAGCGACTTGGCGCGCGCTACCAGGTCGGGCACCCAGTCACGCGCCGCGCCCACCAGCACCACCACGGACGTGGCCATGCAGCGCTGGCCGGCCGCGCCGAAGCCGGCGCCCGCCAGGGCATTCAGGGTCTGTTCCTTGTGCGCGTCGGGCAGCACCACCGCGTGGTTCTTGGCGCCCATCATCGACTGCACGCGCTTGCCGTGCGCGCCGGCGAGGTTGTAGACGTGGGTGCCGACGGCGGTGGAACCGACGAACGACACCGCCTTGATGTCCGGGTGCGTGCACAGCGCGTCGACCACGTCCTTGGCGCCGTGGACGACGTTCAGCACGCCCGGCGGCACGCCGGCTTCCAGCGCCAGCTTGACCAGCTCCATGGTCGACAGCGGATCCTGCTCGGACGGCTTGAGCACGAAGGTATTGCCGCACACGATCGCCATCGGGAACATCCACAGCGGGATCATCGCCGGGAAGTTGAACGGGGTGATGCCGGCGCAGACGCCGATCGGCTGCTGCAGCGTGTAGGTGTCGACGGTGGCGGCGACGTTCTCGGCGAAGCCGCCTTGCTGCAGCGTGCCGATGGAGCAGGCGTGCTCGACCACCTCCAGCCCGCGGAAGATGTCGCCTTCGGCATCGGCCAGGGTCTTGCCTTGCTCGGCGGTCAGGATCGCGGCGATGCGCTTGCTGTGCTCGCGGATCAGCGCCTGGAAGCGCAGCATGATGCGCAGCCGCGCGCCGATCGGGGTGTGGCGCCAGGTGGCAAAGGCGCGGTGCGCGGCGCCCACGGCTGCCGCGACTTCGCTGGCGGTGGCAAGCGGCACGCGCGCCAGCACTTCCTGCGTCGCGGGGTTGACCACGTTGCGGAATTCAGTGGCGGACGAGTCCACCCATTCGCCGTTGATCAGCAGCGGAACGGTCGGCGCGGCAGTGGCGGTGTTGGGCACGGCAGTCATGGTTGTCTCCGGAGGATGTTGTTGTGCAAGGGAAGAGGGTCAGAGGCTGCGCGCGATCAGCATGCGCTGGATCTCGCTGGTGCCTTCGTAGATCTGGGTAATGCGGGCGTCGCGGTAATGGCGCTCGACCGGATAGTCTTCAAGGTAGCCATAGCCGCCGTGGATCTGCAGCGCCTTGGAGCACACGCGCTCGGCCAGTTCCGACGCATACAGCTTGGCCTGCGAGGCTTCGGAAAGGCACGGCACCCCCTCGCTGCGCATGCGCGCGGCGCGATGCACCAGCAGCCGCGCGGCATTCAGTTCGGTGGCCATGTCGGCCAGCATGTTGGCGATGGGAGGATGCTCGCGCAGCGCCCGGCCGAACTGGATGCGCTCGGACGCGTAGCGGCATGCGGCCTCGAAGGCCGAGCGGGCGATGCCGATTGCCTGTGCGGCGATGCCGATGCGTCCGCCCTCCAGGTTGGACAGCGCAATGCGCAGGCCCTCGCCGGGCTCGCCCAGCAGCGCGTCGTGCGGGACCACGCAGTCTTCCAGCGTGATGGCGCAGGTGTCCGAGGCACGGATGCCCAGCTTCTTTTCCGGGGCGTGGACGATAAAACCTGGCGTGTCGGTGGGCACCAGGAATGCCGAGATGCCTTTCTTGCCGCGTTCCGGTTCGGTGGCGGCAAACACCACCGCCACGCCCGCGCGCTGGCCGTTGGTGACGAACTGCTTGCTGCCGTTGAGCACCCAGCCGTTGTCGGTGAAGCGGGCGCGGGTGCGCAGGTTGTGCGCCTCGGAGCCGGCCTGCGGTTCGGTCAGGCAGAACGCGCCGATCAGCTCGCCGCTGGCCAGCCGTGCCAGGTAGCGCTCTTTCTGCGCATCGGTGCCGTAGTGCAGGATCGGCCCGCAGCCGACCGAGTTGTGCACGCTCATCATGGTCGCGCAGGCGGCGCAGCCGGCGGCAATCTCTTCGATGGCGAGCGCGTAGGCGACGTAATCGGTATAGGTGCCGCCCCATTCCTCGGGCACGATCATGCCCAGCAATCCCAGCGCGCCCATTTCGGCGACGATCTCGTCGGGAAGGCGGCCGTCGCGGTCCCATTGCGCGGCGCCGCCGGCCAGCCGCTCGGTGGCAAAGGCGCGCGCGCTGTCGCGGATCATGGTTTGCTCTTCGGTGTAGTCGCTGTGCATGGCAGATTGGGTTGGCGTTTGGAGCCGCGCTGCAACTCAGGCAGAATGCGCGCTCGGCGTTTGACCTGGGGGCAGTGTAGGAACGCCCGGGGCCGGCTCCTATGCCAAAATCCGCCAATCTTCGTGAACTCGTTTGCCACCCGCCAGCGCCATGGAAAAAGGCAGTGTCGCCATCTGTTTCGTCCACCACGCCATTGCGGGGCTGCGCGCGCGCGGCATCGACCCCGATCCGGTGCTGCGCAGCGCCGGGATTGCGCCGGCGCTGCTGACGGTGCCGCAGGCGCGGGTTTCGGCTGCCAGCTACAGCGAGCTGTGGCTGGCGGTGGCGGCGGCGCTGGATGACGAGTTCTTCGGCCAGGATTCGCGCAGCATGAAGTGCGGCAGCTTTGCCATGCTGTGCCATGCGGTGGCGGGCAGCCGCACGCTGGCGCAGGCGCTGGAGCGCATCACGCGGTACTTCCGGCTGCTGCTCGACGATATCGGCGTGCGGCTGGAGCGCCATGGCGACGAGGCCGCGCTGGTGCTGACCGCGCCGGGCGCGCACCTGGGGCGGCAGCCCGGCGTGTTTGCGCAGGAGACCATGCTGATCATGCTGCATGGCCTGATGAGCTGGCTGCTGCGGCGGCGCGTGCCGGTGCGGCTGGCGGCGTTCGCCTATGCCGAACCGCAGTACAGCGCGGAGTATCGCGTCATGTATTCGCGCCAGCTGGCCTTCGCGCAGCCGGCTACGGCGCTGGTGTTCGACGCGGCGCTGCTGGACCAGCCGGTGCGCCAGGACGAGCGCAGCCTGAAGGCGTTCCTGCGCGATGCGCCGCACAACGTGGTGGTCAAGTATTCGGACCGCAGCAGCATGGGGGCGCGCGTGCGCCGCCTGCTGCGCAACCAGCGTCCGGATCAATGGCCGACCTTCGAAGACCTGGCCGTCAGCCTGAACCTGTCGGCATCGTCATTGCGGCGCCGGCTGATGGAGGAGGGCGTGAGCTACCAGGACCTGAAGGATGCGCTGCGGCGCGACCTGGCGATCGAGGCGCTCAGCCATTCCGGTCGCCCGGTCGCCGATATCGCGGCCGAACTCGGCTTTGCCGAGCCCGGCGCGTTCCACCGGGCCTTCCGGCGCTGGACCGGATCGCGCCCGGGAGCCTACCGCCGCGTCGCGGAAGGCTGAGTGCGCGGCTACAGCTGCGTGGCGTGGTGCCGGATGTGGTCGGCGATAAAGCTGGTGATGAAGTAGTAGCCGTGGTCGTAGCCGCTGTGCCGGCGCAGCGTCAGCGGCTGGCCCACGGCCTGGCAGGCCGCGGCGAATGCATCCGGATGCAGCTGGCTCTGCAGGAACTGGTCGTCCAGGCCCTGGTCGACGAGGATGCCGGCCGGGAACGGCGCACCCGGCTGGCGTGCCATCAGCTCGCTCGCGTCATACTGCGCCCAGGCGGCGCGGTCGCTGCCGAGGTAGCCGGTAAAGGCCTTTTCGCCCCACGGGCAGCGCGACGGCGCGGCGATCGGCGCGAACGCCGAGACCGAGCGGAAGCGCTGGGGATGGCGCTGCGCCAGCACCAGCGCACCGTGCCCGCCCATCGAATGCCCGAAGATGCCGACGCGCGCGGCATCGCCCGGCAACGCGCTGGTTACCAGTTCGAACAGTTCTTCGGCGACGTAGCTTTCCATGCGCCAGTGCTTGTGCCACGGCGCCTCGGTGGCATCGACATAGAAACCCGCCCCCACGCCGAAGTCCCAGGCATCCGCTTCGCCCGGCAGGCCCGCGCCGCGCGGGCTGGTATCCGGTGCCACCAGCATCAGGCCGTGCTCGGCGGCAAACCGCTGCGCGCCGGCCTTGATCATGAAGGTCTCTTCGGTGCAGGTCAGGCCGGCCAGGTAGAACAGCACCGGCACCCGTGCGCCGGCCTGCGCCTGCGGCGGCAGGTAGACCGAGAAACGCATCGGCAGCCCGACCGCCACCGAGTCATGGCGATAGAAACGCTGCGCCCCGCCGTGGCAGCCGTGTTGCGAGATCAGTTCCATGTTGGGGCCGCCCTCAGTACAGCACCACGGAACGGATCGACTCGCCGCGCTTCATCAGGTCGAAGCCCTCGTTGATGCGCTCCAGCGGCAGCGTGTGCGTGATCAGGTCGTCGATATTGAGCTTGCCTTCCATGTACCAGTCGACGATCTTCGGCACGTCGGTGCGGCCGCGCGCGCCGCCGAAGGCGGAGCCTTTCCACTCGCGCCCCGTCACCAGCTGGAACGGACGCGTCGAGATCTCCGCGCCGGCCTCGGCCACGCCGATGATGATCGACTTGCCCCAGCCCTTGTGGCAGCACTCCAGCGCCTGGCGCATGACCTGCGTGTTGCCGATGCATTCGAACGAGTAGTCCGCGCCGCCGTCGGTGAGCTGGATGATGTGGTCGACCACGTTGTCGACATCCTTGGGGTTGATGAAGTGGGTCATGCCGAACTTGCGCGCCATCGCCTCGCGCGCCGGATTCAGGTCGACGCCGATGATCTTGTCGGCGCCCACCATCTTCGCCGCCTGGATCACGTTCAGGCCGATGCCGCCCAGGCCAAACACGACCACGTTGGCGCCGGCCTCGACCTTGGCGGTGAACAGCACCGCGCCCACGCCGGTGGTGACGCCGCAGCCGATGTAGCAGACCTTGTCGAAGGGCGCATCCGGGCGGATCTTCGCCAGCGCGATCTCCGGCACCACGATGTGGTTGGCGAAGGTGGAGGTGCCCATGTAGTGGAAGATGGGCTTGCCGTCGATCGAGAAGCGCGAGGTGCCGTCCGGCATCAGGCCCTTGCCCTGGGTGGCGCGGATGGCCTGGCACAGGTTGGTCTTGCGCGACAGGCAGAACTTGCACTGGCGGCATTCCGGCGTGTACAGGGGAATTACGTGGTCGCCGGGCTTGAGCGAGGTCACGCCTGGGCCGACATCGGTGACGATGCCGGCACCCTCATGGCCCAGGATCGCCGGGAAAATGCCTTCCGGGTCGGCCCCGGACAGCGTGTAGTAATCGGTGTGGCAGATGCCGGTGGCCTTCACTTCCACCAGCACTTCGCCGGCGCGCGGGCCGTCAAGGTCGACGTCTTCGATGGTCAGAGGGGCGCCGGCTTTCCAGGCGATGGCGGCTTTGGTTTTCATGGGGAGGTCCTCCGGGATCAGGAATATGGGGCGGCTTGCGGGGCGGCGCGGCGTCGAACGCAGCGCAAGCCGGCAAGCCCTGGCCGAGGACATGACTATACGATCTTCCAGCGGTGGCAGGGCAGCTTTGGCCGATCAGCGGTCAGCGAAGCCCCGCCGGGGCCGGGAGCTGCGACGGGGCTTTCACGGCTTGAGCGCCTTCGCGTCCAGGCTCCACAGCTTGCGGTCGCTGGTCGAGACCGCGACGGCGCCATGTGCAAGCGCGTCGCGGATATCGTCGCGGTTGCAGACAAAGCCCGAGGTCACGATCGGCGGCAGCGCCTTGCGGTCCGCTTGCGGCAGGTGCGACAGCATCGGTGCCGGCATCAGCTGCACCAGGTTCGGGTCGCTCTGCTCGAGCGCCTTGACGCTGCGCGGCCAGGTGGAACGGTCGGTGACGAAGACCTTCTGCATCGTCACCATGCCGGCGCGATTGGCGCGCTGGATGGTGGCCACGCGTGTGGAGACCAGGCTGGTCACCCCGATGTCGGCAAGGTATTCGACGCCGCCCTTGTCCTGCGACAGGCCCTCGCAGCTGTCGATATTGACGATGACATACTTGCCGGCGCCGGCCAGCGTCGCGATCACGCGCTGCAGCTTGCGCAATTCGACGTTGGCGACGATGCAGACTTCGGCGACGCTTGCGAGGATGGCGTCGATCTGGTCGACACCGTAGAGCGTGCCGATGACGGGATGCCGCGTCAGGCGCGCACCGAGGGACCTGTCCATGCGGATTACTTTGCTTCATTGGCGAGCCGGTCGCCGAGACCCAGCTTGCCGGGGTTCAGGAGATGCTGCGGGTCAAGTGCCTGCTTGACCGCCGCCAGCAGCGGGAGCGCCGTGTCCAGCGACGACGCCATGTAGGGTGCACGTAGCAGCCCGATCCCGTGGTGGTGGCTCAGTGCCGCATTGTATTGGATCAGCACCGCATTGGCGGCATCCCACGCCTGGCGATACCACTTCTGACGGTCCTCCACCGCCACCTCGCCGCGCAAGGAGAAGTACAGGCAGGCACCGTCGACGTAGGCATGCGACTGGTGCGCGGAGCCGGCCAGTGTGCCCGGCACGGCATTGATTGCCTTGACCACGTCGGCGTAGATCGCAGCCAGGTCGCGCCAGGGTCCGCACATTTCCAGCGTGTCGGCGACAAAGCCTGGGCTGCGCTTGAAGCCCTCGGCACTCTTGCCGGTCAGGTAGCGCGTGTCGAGCCAGCGCTCGAAGATGGCGGCGCTGTCGAGTTCCTCGCCCAGTTCCCGGCACACGCGTTCGCTGATGGTCATCACGGCATCGACCATCTCGCGCGCACCCTCGTCGGCGACCAGCAGCACATTGGTGTCGGGCAGGCCGAACTGGACCCCGCTTTCGAGCGCGTCATACAGGCGGAGCGCGGCGGGGTTGGCGCCGCGCTGCATGATCTCGCGGCAGGCATCCAGGCCGATCGCGAAGCTGCTGAAGCCATAGGCGATGGCGCGCCCGTAGTCTGGCAGGCGATGCAGCTTCAGGCGCACGCGCACGATTACGCCCAGCATGCCCTCGGAGCCGATGAACAGCTGCTGCAGGTCCGGGCCCACGGCCGCGCGCGAGTAGCCGCCCACGGTGACCAGGCTGCCGTCGGCCAGCACCACGTCCATGCCGAACACCATGTCTTCGATCTTGCCGTAGCGCGTGGACAGCTGCCCGGCGCCGCGGCAGGCCACCCATCCGCCAACCGTGCTGATCGCGTACGACGACGGCCAGTGGCCCATGGTCATGCCGAATTCGCGCTGCACGGTCTGCTCGAAGATGTCGCCGAACATGCCGGCTTCGACCTCGACGATCTGGCTCTCCTTGTCGATCCCGATCAGGCGGTTGAGCGCGCACACGTCGAGCACGATGCCGCCGCGCACGGGCAAGGCAGCCCCGGTCACGTTGCTGCGTCCGGCCGAGACGGTGACCGGAATGGCGCCCGCGCTGGCGATGCGCATGACGGCCTGCACCTGTTCGACGGAGGACACGCGCACGATGACAGCGCGCGGCGTGGGGGGCTTGCCGGCGGTCTCGGTGATCATGGAGCCGGCCCACCAGTCACGGGTCCATGCCACCACGTCGGCGGTTGCGGTCAGCACTTCGTCGGCCACCTCGCGCAGGGCCACGAGATCTGCGGCGCTGACCACGACCGCATCGCGCTGCAGGCCGGGCGCGTCCGGGGTGTCGCGGATATTCGCCGCGTACCCGGGCGGGGTATGGGCGCCGATGACGTAGTGGCCGCGGTTGTAGCCGCGTTTGATGGCTTCTTTGCTGATCATGCTGAGTCTCCCATGAGGACGGATTTTTCGTGCGCGACGGCGGCGAGGTATTGGCTGACCTGCTGCGCCACGGCGGCTTCGGACAGGCCCAGTTCGGCCTGAAGGATCTGGCCCACCCGTGCCGCGGCGCGGGCGGAGGCATCGCGCGCCATCAGGCGCGCGCGGATGCGTCGTGACAGGACGTCGTCGACCGTGCCGGCCAGCTCGTGGCGCGCGGCATAGACGATCTCGGCTTCGGTATAGGGCAGGCCCTCGACGATCGGCCTGGCGAGGGCGGGATCGGCCTGCAGGATGTCGCTGACGAAGCGGGCTTCGGTGCCATAGCGCTCGCCCAGGTGCGCGGCCATGCCGCCGGACGCGACGATCGCCTGCGGATCATAGCCGGCCGCGCCGAGCAGATAGGCCGATCGGGTCCGGCACTTGCCGCGTTTGCCGATCACCTTCTGCGCCGCGTCGATGGTTTGTTCGGCCATGTGGCGCGAGGTGGTGAGCTTGCCGCCGACAATGGTCACGAGCCCGTCGTGCGCGGTATGGATTTCATGGTCGCGCCGGATTTCCAGGGTCTTGCCGCCGGGCGGAGCCACCAGCGGGCGGCACCCGGCGATACTGCCCACCACGTCCTGCGGCGAGAGGTCGACCTTGAGCGCGGAGCGCGCGCCCTCGAGCAGGAAATCCAGTTCCTGGCGCGTGCACAGCACGTTGTCGAGGTCGCCGTCATAGTCTTCGTCGGTGGTCCCGAGGTAGGACACATTGCCCCAGCGCGTGATGGTGGCGCGGCGGCTGCGGCCCGGTACCGGGATCGTCACGGTGCAGTCGTTGCGGATCTTCAGCCACGGGATGGCAATGTGGACGCCCTTGGCCGGGCGTATATGCAGCGTCCTGGCTTCGCCCGGATTGCGGCCGGTCCAGTCGCGCAGCCAGACCCCGGTGGCCATGATGACCACGCCCGCGCGCACGCGGATCTCGCGCTCGCCGGCATGGACGATGGCGCCATCCGCCTTGCCGTGCCCGTTGCGCGTGATCGCGGTGACGGTGGCATGGTTGAGCACGGCCGCGCCGTGGAACGCCGCGGTACGCGCCAGGTTCAGCGTCAGGCGGGCATCGTCGACGCGCGCGTCGAAGTAAAGGTAGCCGCCGGTCAGGTGTTCCTCGTTGAAGGTCGGGCAGTGGGACAGCACCTCCGCCTTGGTCAGCTTCTGGTGCAGGATGCCCTCGCGCCATCCGCCGGCCAAGTCATAGGTCCACAGCAGGCTCTCGAAGGCCTTGGCCAAGCGCTTGTCGAAGACGCCGTTGCGCTCCATCACCGGGAACAGAAACGGCAGCCGTTGCACCAGGTGGCGCGCGTTGCGGCGCAGGCGCTGGCGCTCGAGCAGCGAATGGCGCACCAGGCCAAGGTTGCCCTGTTCGATATAGCGCAGGCCGCCGTGCACCATCTTCGACGACTTGGACGAGGTCCCCGCGGCGAAGTCGCTCTTTTCGACCAGCGCCACGCGATAGCCGCGCAGGCTGGCATCGAGCGCGGCGTAGGCGCCGGTGACGCCGCCCCCGACCACGAGGATGTCGAATGCATCCGTGCCCAGGCGGTCGAGCAGGTCTGCGCGTACCAGCCGCAACGGCTCCGTGCCGGTCATGGCGGCACGCTCGCGGTTCGCGCTGCGGGAGGGAAAAATCACCATGTCTGTGGTTGCTCCTGGTTAATGGGTCTGGGTGCGCATCGCGGCCGGCCTGGCCGCGAGCGCATCGGCATGGTCGAGTTCGGAGGCCACGCGTGCCTGCCAGTGCGCGCGCCGCTGGGCACGCTGATCGGCGCTGATTGCCGGCTCGAATACCGCCTCGGGCGTGGTAGTCGCGCGCGCCTGCTGCATCGAGTCCCACAACAGGCCCGAAGCGCCGGCAAGGCAGGCGATGCCGCGCAGGGTGGCGCGGTCAGTTTCTTTCATGCGCTGGACGGGAATGCCGCTGAGGTCGGCCTGCATCTGCAGCAGCGCGTCGCTGCCGGACAAGCCGCCGCCAACCACCAGCGCCGACACCGGCACGCCGGCAATGTCCTGGTTGGCGTCGATGCATGAGGCGACGGACTGCGCAATGCCTTCCAGGATGGCAAAGGCCATCTCGGCGCGCGTCGTTGCCATCGAGATGCCGCTCAGCGCTGCGCGCGCCTCGGGCTGCATGCGCGGCACGCGCAGGCCGGTCAGCGCCGGGATAAAGGTCACGCCGCGCGCCGACGCCACCGTGCCGGCGAGCGCGCTGATCTGCCTGGCGTTGTCGAACCAGCCCAGCTTGCCGCAGAACCAGTCGAGTGCCGAGCCGGTGGTCGCGACGAAGGTCTCGACCGAGAAATGCGATATGCCCTGTTGCCGGCGCGCCGTCATGGTCAGGGTGCCGTCCGACATGCCGGTGCGTGCGGGCAGCTGCGGACCGACGATCAGGTCGACGAAGCTGCCGGTGCCATGCAGGCACATCGCCTGCCCGGGATCGAGGCATCCCAGGCCGATGGCGCCGGCGAGCTGGTCACCGGCACAAGCCAGGATCGGCACGTTGATGCCGAGCACCTCGGGCCGGGTGCGACCGAAATCGTCCGCGTCCTGGCGCAGTTCCGGCAGCAGTTCGCGCGGGAAGCCGAGCGCATCGACCCAGTCCAGCTGGTAGCGGTGTCCCGTCAGCACGTAGGCATTGCATGACGTGGCATTGGTCGGCGTGGTCAGGCACGCGCGCGCTGTCGACAAGTGCCAAAGCAGCCAGGTGTCGATGGTGCCGAAGGCGAGCCTGCCCGCACGGAACGCTTCGGCTACCCCAGGTGTGTCGCGCAGGTGCCGTGCGGCCCACAGGTATGGCGAGCGAACGCCGGTCGGGCGACCGACGGTCTGGCGCAGGATCGGGTCCCATGCCGGCGCAAGTTGGTTGAGTTCCGCCGCATAGCGCGTGTCCTGCCACACCATCGCGGGTACCAGCGCGCGCCCGGTGCCGGTATCCCACAGCACCGCGGTGGCGCGTTGGGTGGCGACGGCGAGGGCGACGACGTTCAGGTTTTCGCCGGCCGCCTGCAACAGCGTGGCGCGGCAAACTGCCAGGGTGCGCTCGAGCAAGGCGTTGGCGTCCTGCTCCACCACGCCGGGGCACGGACTGTGGATCTCGAGCGTGGCGTAATGAAGGCACTGCACATGGCCGTCGGCAGACACCACCGCGGCCCGCGTGCCCGAGGTGCCTTCATCGATCGCAAGGATGACGTCGCTGCGCTGGGTCATGGCCGGGCCTTTTCGATGACGGGATGCATCAGGGCGGACGCGTCGGCGATATCGCCCTTGAACTGCGGCGCATCCGCTTCGTTGTCGGGATGGATCGTGGTACGGGTCGGGTCCCAGCGGATCGAAAAGCAGACCAGGCTGGCCAGCAGCGGCACCACGGACAGGATCAGGAAAGTGGTTTCCAGCCCGTACTGCGCGCGGAATAGCGGGAACACCAGCAGGCCCAGCGCCGCGCCGATGGCGCCAAGCGCGCCGATGATGCCGTTGGCGCCCGCGCGCAGTTCGCTGCGGAACGACAGCGACGACAGGCTCTTGCCATTGGCGCCGGGCCCGGCAGAGTGGAACAGGATGAACAGCGACGGCACCACCACGGCCACCCACATCGGCATCTTGCCGTTGAACAGCCCCAGGATCAGCAGCATGGCGAACACCGCCGCGAAGCCGAATGCCGAGGCGCGGCGCAGGCCCAGCGTGCGGCCGACCAGCGGCGACAGGAAGCCGCCGACAATGCCGCATACGTTGAACACCAGCGCGCCGATGGTCGCGTAGACGAAGTCCTTGCCGAACAGCGCGGCGCTGATCAGCGGCAGGTACCAGCCGATCGCGAAATACTGGATCGACTGCCCGATCTGCACGGCGGCCGCGAGAACGGTGCGCGGCAGATAGGTGCCGCGGAAGATCAGCAGCACGTTGGCCAGGCCGCGGCGCGCCTGGTTGAGGACGCGGATCCGCTCCGCCGGCGGCGCGGCAACGAAGGCGCGCCCGTAGATGCGCGTCATGGCGGTGGCGGCGGCCTCGAGCCGCTCCTTGCGCGCCAGCCAGGTCGGGCTTTCGACCAGGAACAAGGCCTGCAGCAGCAGGATGGCAACACCGAACACCGCTGTGGCGGCGACCGAGTAACGCCAGATCGCATCGCCGACGTCCCACGAGTAGAACAGCAGCGCCAGCAGCAGGTTGGCGCAGACGGCCGTGTACCACATGCCCTGCCATGTGTTCAGCCGGCTCTTGAGCTTTACCGGCGTGAACTCCGCCAGCACGGCCATGGCGATGGCAAAGTCGATGCCATAGGCCGCGCCGACAAAGAAGCGCCCGGCCAGGATCACCTCGAATCCGGGCGCAAACACCACCAGCAGCGCGCCGGCCACCGCCAGGATCTTGGCCAGGATCAGCGGACGGACACGGCCCCAGCGGTCGGCCATCCAGCCGCCGATCGGATTGAAGGCAATGGCCACCCACGATGCAAACGACGTCAGCAGCGCAACCCTGGCGGGCGCGAGCTGGAGGTCGCGCGTCATCGGCCCGAGGCCCGCGCTCAGCGCGGAATTGGAAAATGCGTCGAGGAACAGCCCGCCCAGGGCGAGCCACCAGATCACACCGGCCCTGCCGCGTATCCCGGGGCAGGAATCGATGTAGGCAATGACATCATCGATGCCACGAAGCTTGATCGCAGAGGATTGCACGGCGGTCTCCTTTTACTTGTTCTGTAAGAGGCCGCGGCAACCGCAAGGCGCGAAGAGACCATCTTACAGATGGTCTCTATCTGGATCTGCGAGGCCAATGTATGACTTCGCAGGGGGGGGCGTCAACCGGGAAAACCCTTGATGGTGAGGCTAGCGTGCCGGCACATTGCGCGCCGCATGGCCACGGCTGGCATCTGCCGGCTCAAGCTGGCCCGCATGCCGTCGCCCCAGCCACCAGCCGAGGCCCGCCCAGCCCACCGCGAGCAACGCGCCCGCCAATGCCACCGTCGCCGGATGACCGGACAGTGCATCGATCGCGGTCTTGACCCAGGCGCTGACCGCATCGCCCGCGCGGTAGACGGCGGTGTCGATGACGTTCTTGGCCTTGTACTTGGTCTCGGCATCGACCACGGTGAACAGCATCTCGCGGCCCGGGCGCAGCAGCGCGTATTCACCGACGCGCCGCAGGATCATGACGCCGGCCAGCACGCCGAAGGTGGGCAGCAGCGCCAGCACGACGAAGCCAGCGGCAACGGCCAGCGGCACCGCGGTCAGCAGCACCGTGACGCCATAGCGGCGCGCCATGCGGCCGGTGAAGAACAGCTGTACCAGGATGGTCAGCGCCTGCACCACGGCATCCAGCGCGCTGAACACCTGGGTCTGGCGGGTGCGCTCGGGGAAGGCCTCGGCGACCAGCCGGGCCTGCTCGAAGTAGAGGAAGGTGCTGGCGGTGGCCAGCAGAATCACGAACAGGGCGATGCCGAGCAGATAGCGCGAGCGCAGCAGCAACGAAAGCCCGGCCAGCAACCCGCCGCCGATCGGATCGGCCGGATCCTGCTCCGCGCGGGCAACAGCCTGGTCCGGCGGCTCTACGCCGGCGCCGGCACGGCGGCGCCAGCCGAACAGCCAGCCCACGCCTGGCAGCGTGGCGGCCAGCAGGGCGGCCGACAGCAGCATCAGGCCGGTCAGGCCGATGTGGGACACCAGCCAGCCGCCCAGCACCGGCCCGGCCAGTCCGCCCGCGCTGGCGCCGGCGGCCAGCAGTGCGAACAGGCGGCGCGCCTGCTCGGGCCGGAACACATCGGCCATCAGGCTCCAGGCCACCGACACCACGAACAGGTTGAACACGGATAGCCACACGTAGAACACGCGCGCCAGCCAGACGTTGTCGGGCAGGACGCGCGTGGCCATCGCAAAGGCCAGCAGGTTGGCAATGAAGAAGGCATAGACCCAGGGCACGAAGCGGCGCCGCGGCAGCCAGGCGCAGACCGCGCCGTAGAGCGGGATCGCTACCAGCATTACGACAAAGGTGGCGGTGAACAGCCATTGCAGGTTTTTTACGCCGCCGGCGATGCCCATGGTTTCGCGCACCGGACGCAGCATGAAGTAGCTGGCGAACAGGCAGAAGAAGAACAGGAAGCCGGCCACCACGGCGCCGCCTTCGCCGCTGCGCACGCCGAAGCCGTGCCGCAGGCGGGCCAGGCCACCGGTGGATGCGTCGCGAGCGGGCTTATCCACGGCGGGGCGGCTCAGCGCAGCAGCGCCGCGATGCGCTCGCGCTGGCCGGGATCGGGCATGCGGCCGAGCGCGGCGCCGAGGTTGTCGGCCATGTTGCGCGGCTTGGAGGTGGCCGGGATCGCGGCGGTCACGGCCGGATGGCTGACGACGAATTTGAGGAACAGCTGGCCCCATGAGCCGCAGTCAATGTCGCCGGCCCATGGCGGCAGCGCGCGGTCCTTGACCACGCGGAACAGGCGGCCGTCCTGGAATGGCCGGTTGACCAGCACCGCCACGCCGCGCGCCTCGCACAGCGGTAGCAGCGTGCGCTCGGCATTGCGCTCGCCCACGGAGTAGTTGATCTGGACGAAATCCACACGCTCGGCGCGCACGATCCTCTCCAGCGCCTCGTGGGCGTCGTCGCGGTAATGGGTGATGCCCAGGTAGCGGATGCGGCCCTGTTCCTTCAGCTGGCGCAGCCAGCGCAGGTTGCCCTGCCAGTCGATCAGGTTGTGGATCTGCAGCAGGTCGACCTTGTCGACCTGCAGGTCGGCCAGCGACCGTTCCCATTGCGCCTGCGCCGGCGTGCCGGAACGGGCCGAGATCTTGGTGGCGAGGAAGACCCGGTTGCGCGCATTGGCCGCGCGCAGCAGATCGCCGGTCACGGCTTCGGCGCTGCCGTAGCTGGGCGCGGTGTCGATCACCGAGCCTTCGGTCTGCAGCAACAGACCCATGACCTCCGCCAGGGGCTTGCGCTCATCGGGGCCGGTGCCGACGTCGAAGGTGTCGGCGGTGCCCATGCCGATCACGGGCAGGGCTTCGGTGGTGCCGGGAATGGTGCGGCGCAGGGGCGCCGCAACGGTGGCGGCATGGGCCGGCGGCGCTGGACCGATCCCGGTGGCGGCCAGTCCGGCGGCCAGGCCGAGGAATGAGCGACGGTCGATCGACATGGGGGTTCCCGGCGAGTCACTGACTGGTTGACCTTAGGCGTTGAGCCCGGCCGTGTAAACCGTTGCGTGCGCGGCGCAATCCCTAGTGCAGGCGAGGACGATATCCCACGCCAAACCGGACGGACAAGGCGCTCAGGCGCTGGTCCAGCGTCCAGAGGCGGGCACCGGGGGTGATCAGGGTCGAAGCCAGCAAGGTGACATCCACCAGGCCGCAGCCCAGCCCATACAGTTGCTCGCGCTCCACCAGCGCGATGACTTCTCCCAGCGTTGCCTGCCTGGCGGCCTGCAGCAACCCGATGTCGCCGAGCGTCTGCGCCCGCGGCGCCGGTGGCGTGCCGCAGGCCAGTTCGGCCACAACCAGGGGATGGGTCAGCACCTGGTCCGCCTCCATGAGGCGGATGAGGGCGTCATTGCGCTGCCGGAAATGGCCCACCCACACCGAGGTGTCGACGAGCACGTTCATTTGACGTCGGGTTCGGGATTGCGGCGCGGTACGTCCTGCATGCCGGGCGCTGCGCCGCCGAGGGCCGCGAGGCGCTTGGCGGCCTGCACCCGAACGAATGTCTTGATTGCCTCGCGAAACAGGTCTGCCTTGTCCATGCCGGGGTCCGCCATCTCCAGTGCTTGTTCATACAGAGCGTCATCGATCGTGACAGTCGTGCGCATCGCAGGCTCCTTGAATCAGGTTTGATGACAATATGCATCAAAAACGGAATCAGGGCAAGGCCGCAATCGCTCGCGGTCCGGATGCTGCCGACACGCTTGCAGTATTGGCTGCCGGTACCAGGGCGTCGATGAGAGATGTCGCATTCCGGGCCGGGCAGGCCTGGTGCCGGAGCCTCCGCGGCGTGGCCCCCGGTCACGGTCCGTCGTCAGATCAGCGTGGCAAGGCCCAGCGTTAGCAGCAGCGCGACCACCGAGATGATGGTTTCGCAGACCGACCAGGTCTTGAAGGTCTGGGCCACGGTCATGTTGAAGTACTCCTTGACCAGCCAGAAGCCGCCGTCGTTCACGTGCGACAGGATCAGCGAGCCGGCGCCGGTGGTCAGCACCAGCAGTTCCGGGCGGGTGCCGGGCACGCTGGCGGCAATCGGCGCGACGATGCCCGCTGCGGTGGTCATGGCAACGGTCGCCGAGCCCGTGGCGATGCGGATCATCACCGCAACCAGCCAGCCCAGCACCAGCACCGAGACATTGGCGCCGGTGGCGACGTCGACGATCGCGGTGGAGATGCCCGAGTCGCGCAGGATGCGGCCGAAGCCGCCGCCGGCACCGACCACCAGCGTGATGATGGCGGTGGGCGCCACGCACTCGTTGGTGAACTTGAGGATGGTCTCGCGATTAAAGCCGCGCGCCTTGCCGAAGGTGTAGAAGCTCACCAGCGCGGCGATCAGCAGCGCCATCACCGAGTTGCCGATCAGCTTCAGGAAATCGTTGGCGAAGGTCTTGGGCGTGGTGAACAGGTCGGCCCAGCTGCCGATCAGCATCAGCACCACCGGCAACAGGATGGTGAACACCGTGATGCCAAAGCCCGGCAGCTCGTGCGATTCCTTGACGCGCTCATCCTCTTCGGTGAACTGCTCGGCCAGCGGGTTGTATTCGGGCAGCTTGACGTAGCGGTCCATCAGCCGGGCGAACAGCGGGCCTGCCAGCGCCGCGGTGGGAATGCCCACGATCAGCGCGTACATGATGGTCTTGCCGATATCTGCGCCGTATGCGGTCACCGCCAGCAGCGCTGCCGGATGCGGCGGGATCAGGCCGTGCACCACCGACAGTCCTGCCACCATCGGGATGCCGACCAGCACCATCGACGTCCCGGTGCGCTTGGCGACGTTGAAGGCGATCGGCACCAGCAGCACGAAACCCACTTCGAAGAACACCGGCAGGCCGACGATGAACGCGATGGTGGCCATGGCCCAATGCACGTTCTTCGCGCCGAAGAAATCGATTAGCGTGTTGGCGATGCGCTCGGCGCCGCCGGACTCGGCCATCATCTTGCCGAGCATGGTGCCCAGTCCCACCACCAGCGCGATATGGCCGAGGGTGCCGCCGACACCGGCTTCAAAGGACTTGACGATCTCGCTCATCGGCATGCCCACGGCAAAGCCGAGCAGCACCGAGACGACCACCAGGGTAATGAAGGGGTTGAGCTTGTAGCGCGCGATCAGCACCACCAGTGCGATCACTGCGATCAGCGCATACACCAAGAGCGTGGTTCCGGTGACGGCACCCATATTGTCTCCTTGCGTGGAAAAGAGCCGCTTGTGGCGGCAGCAGAGGTTTGGCTTTCTTGTTTCTCTCCCAGTGCGGGAGAGTCGGTGGGGAAGAGGACATGCGTGGCAAGCACTTTGGCGACTCACCTTGTGATGGCGCCGGCCCTCTCCCCCGGCTCCTCTCCCGCGTGCGGGAGAGGGGAGCAAACAGTGGCGAAGCAGTGAATCAGGCAGGCAGCCGGCTCAGGCTGCCGGCTTCTTGTAGGCGATGCAGTCGACCTCGACCTTGCAGTCGACCACCATGCTCGACTGCACGCAGGCGCGCGCGGGCGGGTTGGCGCCGAAGTATTCCTTGAAGATCTTGTTGAACGAGGCGAAGTCGCGGGTGTCGTCCAGCCATACGCCGCAGCGCACGACATGCTCGGGGCCGTAACCGGCCTCGGCCAGGATCGCCAGCACGTTCTTGATGGCCTGGTGGGTCTGGGGCACGATGCCGCCGTCGATGACCTCGCCGTTGACCATCGGCACCTGGCCGGAGACGTAGAGCCAGCCATCGGCCGCGACCGCGCGGGCAAAGGGCATGTGCTGGCCGCCGGTACCGGTGCCGCCTTCGACGCCGAATCGTTTGATGTCCATGGATACTCCTGGAGTGAGTTGGATAGGGGTGGGAAGCGGCGGTGCGTGCGGGTCAGTCCGCACCGCGGGGCAGGAACCGGCCGGCGCGCACGCCGGTGCCCTGGCGCTGCTGCCATGACAGCTCGCCGTTGACCCAGACCGAGGCAATGCCCTCGGCCGGTTGCATGGGATCGGTAAAGCTGGCGGCGTCGCGGATGGTGGCGGCGTCGAACAGCACCAGGTCGGCCCAATAGCCTTCGCGCACGAAGCCGCGCTGGTGCAGGCCGAAGCGCTCGGCCGACATGCCGGTCATCTTGTTGACGGCCACGGTCAGCGGGAACAGCTCGCGGTCGCGCGCATAGTGGCCCAGCACGCGCGGGAACGCGCCCCACAGGCGCGGGTGCGGCAGCGGGTCGTTGGGCAGCCCGTCCGAACCGACCACCGTGGCCGGATGGCTCAGGATGCGGTCGACGTCGGCGTCTTCCATGCAGTGGTAGACCGCGCCGGCGGGCATCAGCCTGCGCGCGGCTTCGTGCAGGTCGACCTGCCATTCGGCGGCGATGTCGGCGAGCAGGCGTCCGCCCATCTCCGGCGCGCCTTCGGACCAGGTCACCATGATGTCGAAGTCGCCGGTGACTTGTTTCAGGTCCAGCGTGGACGAGCTGGCGGTGTAGGGGTAGCAGTCGCAGCCTACCGGCTGCCAGCGCTGCGCGCCGTCGAGCGCGTCCAGCACTTCGGTGCTGCGGCCCCAGTTGGCCACGCCGGCGCATTTCAGGTGCGAGATCACCACCGGTACGCGCGCATGGCGGCCGATGCGGAAGGCCTCGTCCATGGCCTCGAGGATCTCGGCGAACTCGCTGCGCAAGTGCGTGGCGTAGAGCGCGCCAGCCTTGGCCAGCGGTTCGGCCAGCGCCAGCACTTCCTCGGTCGGCGCGCTGAAGGCGTTGGCATAGGCCAGGCCGGTCGACAGGCCCAGCGCGCCGTGCCGCAGCGCTTCTTCCAGCTGCGCGCGCATCGCCTCGATTTCCTGCGGCGTGGCGGCGCGGTCGAAGCGGTCCATATGGTTGCTGCGCAGCGCGGTATGGCCGACCAGCGCGGCGACATTGACCGCGGGCTGCGCGGCCTCGACCGCATCGACATAGGCCTTGAAGTCCGGATAGCGGAAGGCATCGGCATGGCCGAGCAGGTTCATCGGGTCGGGCGGATCGCCTGCCAGCGTGACCGGCGCGGCGCTGATGCCGCAATTGCCGACCACCACCGTGGTCACCCCCTGCGACAGCTTGGGCGTCATCTCCGGCTGGCGCACCACGTTGGTGTCGTCATGCGTATGCACGTCGATAAAGCCGGGTGCGAGCACCAGGCCATCGCCTTCGACCACGTGCGCGGCCGCATCGGGGTCGATCGCGCCGGGGGCATCGATGCGGGCGATGCGGCCATCGCGCAAGGCCACGTCGGCCAGGCGCGCGGCCGCGCCGGAGCCGTCGATCAGCGTGACGCAGCGGATCAGGGTATCGAACAGGTGTGGCATGGTCAGTCTCCCAGCGGCTGGCGGCTGTCGGGGCCCTTGCCGGGGCCGCTGTCGCCGCGATGGCTGTCGAGCACGTACTTGAGCCGGCGCAGGCGCTCCTTGCTCTGGTCCGGCTGCAACAGTGCGCACTGCGTGGCCAGCACGTCCAGCACCATCAGCATGGCGTAGCGCGAGGCCGATGGCTTGAAAATGAAATCCGTCTCCAGCGTGCGCACCGGCAGCAGCACGTCGGCGCGCGCGGCCAGCGGCGATCCCAGCGCGGTCACGGCCACCAGGCGGGCGCCGTACTCGCGCGCGATATCGCAGCTGGCCAGCATCTCCGGCACGCGGCCGCTGGCCGAGAAGGCCAGCACCACGTCATCGCGGTCCAGCGTGGCCGCCACCATCTTCTGCAGCAGCGCATCCTGGTAGCTGGCCACCGGCAGGCCCAGCCGCGCCAGGCGGTGGCGCGCCTCATCGGCCAGGAACGACGAGCCCCCGCCCATGCCAAAAGCGTAGACCATGCGTGCGCCCAGCAACAGGCGCGCGGCCTGCTCGATGCGCTGCGTATCGAGCAGGCCGCGGTTAGCGTCCAGCGCGGCCAGGATGTCGGCATGGATGCTGTCGGCAAGCGTGGCAGGCGCGGCTTCAGCGGCGGGAACGTTGCCGGGCTGCAGGAAGCGCGCGCCCACCGCCGCCGCCTGGGCCAGGCGCAGCTTCAGGTCGCGCACGTCGCGGCAGCCGATGGCCTTGGCAAAGCGCGTCACGCTGGCCTCGCTGACGCCGGCCTGGCGGGCCAGCTCGTTGATGCTCGCCGCCGCCGCGCCGGCTAAATCTTCCAGCACCACCTGCGCCACCTTCTGCTCGGCCAGCCGCAGGGCGGGCCCGCGCTCGGCGATGCGGGTCAGGATGTCGAAGGGCGCGGTCATGTTCGGTAATGGGGGCGAAGTGGCGAAGCGGCTTCGAATCGTTATGTGACGAAATCTGCAGTCAGCGCGGGCAGGGGCTATAACAGTGACTGGTACCTGATGGTGAGAGCCCCTCCCGGCAGCGCACGGTTGCGGCCGCAGCCCGTTTGTTACTTTATAACAGGGATGAAATATCTTATTTTCAGGGCTATCATTACGTCAATCAGATTTTTTCAGGGTGATGACAGGCATGCGTGAAATAAAGTATCAGGCTGGTGTGATCGATCCGCTCAACAAGGCGCTGGGCCGGATGGAGGGACCGATCGCCCCGGATGCGGCCGGCCAGACCGGCTGGAACCTGTTGCAGGAAGAACTGAGCCTGCCGGCCGCAGTGCTCTATGAAGACCGGCTCTCGCACAACCTGGAGTGGATGCGCCGCTTCATGAACGAGTACGGCGTGCAGCTGGCGCCGCACGGCAAGACCACCATGGCGCCCAAACTGTTTGCCCGGCAACTCGGCGCCGGCGCGTGGGGCATCACCCTGGCCACCGCGCACCAGACCGCGGCGGCGCATGCGCACGGCGTCAAGCGCGTGCTGATGGCCAACCAGCTGGTCGGCCGCCGCAATATGGAAATCATCGCGGACCTGCTGCGCGATCCCGACTTTGAATTCTTCGCGCTGGTGGATTCGGCCGAGTTGGTCGACCAACTGGGCAAGTTCTTCAGTCAGCGTGGACAGACGCTGCAGGTGCTGCTCGAGCTGGGCGTCGAAGGCGGGCGCACCGGGGTGCGCGACGACGCGCAGCAGCAAGCCGTGCTCGACGCGCTGGCGCGCTGGCCCGACGCGTTATCGCTGGCCGGCGTGGAAATCTACGAGGGCGTGCTCAAGGAAGAAGCCGATATCCGCAAGTTCCTCCAGCGCACCGTCGCGGTGACGAAGCAACTGGCCGCGCAAGGCCGCTTCGGCCGCAGCCCGGTGGTGATGTCGGGCGCGGGCTCGGCCTGGTACGACGTGGTGGCCGAGGAATTCGCACGCACCGACATCGGCGCGCCGATCGACATCGTGCTGCGCCCCGGCTGCTACCTGACGCACGATGTGGGCATCTACCGCGCCGCGCAGCAGCGCATCCTGGCGAGCAACCCGGTCGCGCAGAAAATGCGCGAGGGTTTGCTGCCGGCGCTGCAGCTGTGGGCCTATGTCCAGTCGATTCCGGAACCCGACCGCGTCATCATCGGCATGGGCAAGCGCGATGCCGCCTTCGACGCCGGCATGCCGATCCCGGCGCGCCGCTACCGTCCCGGTGAAGAGGCGCCGGTGGACGTGCCCGCGCATTGGGAGGTCACCGGCATGATGGACCAGCATGCCTACCTGCAGGTCCGGCCGGGCGACGACATCCAGGTCGGCGACATGATCGCCTTCGATATCTCGCACCCGTGCCTGACCTTCGACAAGTGGCGCCATATCCCGGTGCTGGATCGCGACCTGCGCGTGATCGACATCGTCCAAACCTTTTTCTGAGGCAAACGGCCCCATGAGCATCGACATCCTGGCCTATGGCGAGCCGCTGGTCGAATTCAACCAGCAGCCGGACGATCCGTCGCGCTACCTGCAGGGCTTTGGCGGCGATACCTCCAACTTCTGCATTGCCGCTGCGCGCCAGGGCGCGAGCACCGGCTATATCTGCGCGGTCGGAGCCGATACCTTCGGCGAACGCCTGCGCGCATTATGGACGCAGGAGCGGGTCGACACGCGGCATGTGCACGTCGACGCCAGTGCTCCCACCGGTGTCTACTTTGTCTCGCACGACAGCCACGGCCATCGCTTCGACTACCTGCGCGAAGGCTCGGCCGCGAGTCGCTACCAGCATGAACAGCTGCCGCTCGGCGCCATCGCCGCGGCGCGCTACCTGCATCTGTCCGGCATCAGCCTCGCCATCAGCACCAGTGCGTGCGATGCCGGCCTGGATGCGATGGAGCATGCGCGCAAGGCCGGCACCAAGGTCACGCTGGACACCAACCTGCGGCTGCGCCTGTGGTCGCTGGCGCGCGCGCGCGGCATCATGCGCGAAGCGTTCCGGATGACCGACGTATGCCTGCCCAGCTGGGACGACATCACCGTGCTGACGGGGCTGGACGACCGCGACGCCATCGCCGACTACCTGCTCGGTTGCGGCATCGGCCTGGTCGCGCTGAAGCTGGGCGAGGAGGGTTCGTACATCGCCACGCCCGACTCCCGCAGCCTGGTGCCCGCCTATCCGGTCAAGCCGGTCGATGCCACGGGCGCGGGCGACTGCTTCGGCGGCAGCTTCGTCGCGCGGCTGGCGGCGGGCGCCGATCCGTTCGAGGCCGCGCGCTATGCCAACGTGGCGGCAGCGCTGTCGACCACCGGCTATGGCGCGGTGGCGCCGATTCCCGATGCGCAGACCGTGCTGGCGCGGCTGGCGCAGTCGGTATCGGTGATCGCCTGAGCCGCTGCCCGACCCTGATGTTTTCCTGAACCTACCTACCGCGAGATCGCCATGTCAAACCAGACTTCCCCGCTGCTTCAACGCCTTGCCGACGTGCCGGTGATCCCGGTGCTGGAATTCCACTCGGTCGACGAGGCCCTGCATGTCAGCGAGGCGCTGGTGACCGGTGGCTTGCCGCTGCTGGAGATCACGCTGCGCACCCCGGTGGCGCTGGAGGCGATCCGGGCCGTCGCCGCGGCGCTGCCGCAAGCCTGCGTAGGCGCCGGCACGGTGCTGAACGTCGAGCAACTGCACGCGGTGCGCGACGCGGGCGCACAGTTTGCGGTCTCGCCGGGCCTGACGCCAACGCTGGCCGCGGGCGCGCGAGGCGCGGGGATTTCGCTGCTGCCGGGCGTTGCCACCGCCAGCGAGGCCATGGCGGCGCTGGAAGCCGGCTTCACCTTCCTCAAGTTCTTCCCCGCGCAGGCCGCGGGCGGGGTACCGATGCTGAAGTCGCTGGGCGGGCCGCTGCCGCAACTGCGCTTCTGCCCGACCGGCGGCATCGATGCCGCGCTGGCGCCGTCCTACCTGGCGCTGCCAAACGTGGTGTGCGTGGGCGGGTCGTGGGTGGTGCCCAAGGATGCCGTTGCCGGTGGCGACTGGGGCCGCATCCGCGCGCTGGCGGAACAGGCCAGGGCCCTGCGCAACAAGCCCTGAGCCGGCGCGCAGCAAAGCAAAACTGCAAAGCAAAACGGCACGCCATCGGGCGTGCCGTTTTGCTGTCGATGCAGCCTGGCCGGCTTACTTGTGGCGGTCTGCCGAGCTTTCCAGCTTCTGGCCGCCACGCTGAATGTCCTGGCCGAGCCCCGCCATCGTGTTGCAACCGGCCAACAGAGTGGCAAACAAAACGCACCAGATCCAACCTTTCTTCACGCCGGGCTCCTTTCGATAGGGCTGAGAATCGAGCGATTCTCCGAGTTTGGGATTGACGCAGATTTTACCGCTGCTGCGCGCGGCTTTGATAGCCGGTATGTCGCAATTTGTAAATCGTGCAACCCCACGCACGGGGCTGCTGGTCAGTCCGGCGGCGCCAGCAAGGCGCGGGCGCGCTGCTGCATCGCCGCATGGGTCTGCAGCAGCCAGACGGCCGGAAACGGCTGCGCCAGCAGGTAGCCCTGCACGCTGTGGCAGCCCCAGGCGCGCACCGCTTCCAGCTGCTGGCGGGTTTCGATGCCCTTGGCGCAGACCGAGGCGCCGGCGCGCCGCGCCGCGCGGCAGGCTTCGCGCAGGCTGTCGGCACGGCGGCGGGCCTCGCGCGCATGGCCCAGGCCCCTTGCGTCCAGCGTGACGGCGTCCGGATGCAGCGCCGCCAGCGCCGCGCGGGAGGCCGGGCTGTCGTCGAAATCTCCCAGCGCCAGCTGCAGCCCGCGCCGGCGCAGCGCGGCAAAGCGGTCGATCAGTTCGGCGTCGGTCGGCACGGTGCTGGCCGGCAGTTCGATGCACAAGTGTTCTGGCGTGATGCCGCCCGCATTGAGCGCCTGCGCCAGGGCTTCGACCATTTGCGGGCGATGCAGTTGGGCGCTCGAGGCCAGCAGGGTGAACTGCAGCGGGGCGATGGTCTCGGCGGCACGGACCAGCGGCAGCACGCTTTCCAGCAGCCAGTTGCCGATGCGGCCGACCAGCCCGAGTGCTTCGACGCCGGGCAGGAAGTCCTGCGGCGCGACGCGGCCGAGCACCGGATGCTGCCAGCGCAGCCGCACCGTGTAGCCGTTGACGGCGGCGCCGGCAAGCTCGGCGCGCGGTTGCAGTTGCAGGCTCAGCTCGCCGCGCTGCAGTGCGTCGGGCAGCGCCGCCAGCAACGGGGCCGCGGGCGGGGACAGCGGCTTGTCGGCGCGCGCGAGGCCGGCGCCGCCCTGGCGGTTGACCCGCAGCATGGCGTCGAATGCCTGCTGCAGGCTGCGCTCGGCCGGAATGTCGGCATGGTCGTTAGCCACGCCGATGCTGCATGACAGATGCAGCTCGAAGCCGTCCAGCGCAAAAGGCCGGGACAGGTCGTCGGCCACGCGGCTGGCCACCTGGCCAGGGTCGGGCACGCCCGCGGGCAGCGCGGTGATGACCACCAGGTCGGCCGCGGCCATCCAGTGCATGAACACGGCCGGCGGCAGCAGGCAGGCAATGCGCGCCTGCACGATGCTGCGCAGCCTGGCGCAGCGGCCAGTCCCGAGGGTTTCACAAGCGTTGGCAAAGCGGTCCAGGCGGATGGCCAGGATCGCCGCCGGCGGACCGGCCTGGGCGCGGCGCGCGGCCAGCGCGCCTACCAGCGCGGACGGTTGCATCGCGCCACTGCCGCCACTGGCAGCGCTTTCGACGAGGTCGTCGGCATCAGGATCCATGCATGATCTGGCGGGCCGCCGGACATGGCTTGCGGCGCACGCGTCTCCCCGTGTCTGAAATGGTTCTTCGGCAGGCCGCCGGCCCGCTGCGGTCGCAGTCGTCGCCAGGGTGCAGCCATGCGTGCCGCGGCCGGCCGGGGCCGCGAAGCCCGATCATAAGCGAGGGGAAGGGGGAGGGGCGTTGCCGATTGCGCCAATGTGATTCGGCCGCAACTTCATTTGATTTGGATCAATGCCGCGCCATCCATCCAGCGAAGATACGATTGACGCCGCGGCGTGGCCGGTGGTGTCGGCCTGCGGGACTCAGCCGGTAGTTTCTTCCTCGGGCCCTTCCTGCGGCGGCAGGCGCTCGGCCAGCACCTTGTCGATGCGCTTGCCGTCCATGTCGACGATCTCGAAGCGCCAGTCCCCCCATTGCACCGTGTCGGCAATCTGGGGCAGGCGCCCCAGCAGCAACAGCAGCATGCCGGACAGCGTGTGGTAGCGCTCCTTTTCTTCTTCGGGCACCTGGCGCAGGCCGATGCGGTCTTTCAGCTCGGGGATCGGGATCAGGCCGTCGAGCAGCCACGAGCCGTCGTCGCGCTGTACCGCCCATTGCTCGCCGGCGGCCTCGGCCTTGAATTCGCCGGTGATGGCCTCGATCAGGTCCTGCAGCGTCACCAGGCCCAGCACCTCGCCGTATTCGTCGATGACAAAGGCGATCTGCCCGCCGGAGGCGCGGAAGTTTTCCAGCAGCTCCATGCCGGTCACGCTTTCCGGCACGAACACCGCGGGCTGGACCGCCGCCTGCAGGTCGGCTTCCTCGCCGCGCAGCCGGCGCGCCAGCAACTGGCGCGCGCTGACCACGCCGATGATGTCGTGCATGCCGCCACGCACCACCGGGAAGCGCGAGTGATCGGATTCCTCGATGCGGCGCAGGTTCTCGTCCATGGTGGCTTCCACATCCAGGTAGACCACGTCGCCGCGCGGCACCATCAGTGACGCCAGCTGGCGGTCATCCAGCCGGAACACATTGCGCACCATGGTGTGCTCATGCTGCTCGATCACCCCGGCTTCGGAGCCTTCTACCAGCAGCGCATGGATTTCTTCCTCGGTCACGCCGGGGCCGCGGTCCACCTGGGTGCCGAGCAGTCGCAGCACCAGCCGCGTGGAGCTCGACAACAGCTTGACGAAGGGAGTCGAGGCCACCGCCAGCCAGCCGATCGGCCGCGCCACCAGTCGCGCGATGGCCTCGGGCGCCATCTGGCCCAGGCGCTTGGGCACCAGTTCGCCCAGCACGATGGAAAAATAGGTCAGGCCGGCCACCACGATCGCGGTGGCTACATAGCCGGCGGTGCTTTGCGAGACGCCGAAACCCTGCAGCCACACGCCCAGCGGCTGCGCCAGCGTCGATTCGCCGACCACGCCATTGAGCACGCCGATCGAGGTGATGCCGATCTGCACGGTGGAGAGGAAACGGGTCGGGTCCTCGCCCAGCTTGGCCGCGGCAATGGCGCCGCGGTCGCCGTTCTCGATCTGGCGTTGCAGGCGTGCCTTGCGGGCTGTAACGAGTGCAATCTCGGACATCGCAAACAGGCCGTTCAGCAGAATCAGCGCCAGTAATATGGCAATTTCCATCAGGGTGCGCGCCCTCCGCGCGCCAGGTGTCTGAAAAGATCAAGCATACCATTCGCCTGTTACACAACATCGTCGCTGTGCTGCCCGCGCCGCACACAGTGGCACCTTTCCGGCCATCGAGTACGTCAATGAATCGCCGCGATTACCTGCAAGGTATTCGCTGCAAGGCCGCCGCCATGCTGTAATAGCCCGCATGGAAACGCTCACCCCTGCCTCCGAGGCCACTCTCGACTTCCCCGGACTGTTGCGCTACTGGCGCGGCAAGCGCGGCTACAGCCAGCTGGCGCTGTCGCTGGCCGCCGGGGTCTCGCAGCGCCACATCTCCTTCCTCGAGTCCGGGCGTGCCCGTCCCAGCCGCGAGATGGTGCTGGCGCTGGCCGAGCGCCTCGGCGTGCCGCTGCGCCAGCGCAACCGGCTGCTGCTGGCGAGCGGTTTCGCCCCGGCCTACAGCGAACATGCGCTGAGCGCGCCGCCGTTGCAGATGGTGCAGCAGGCGATCGCCCTGATCCTGGCCAAGCAGGAGCCGTACCCGGCCGTGGTACTGGACCGCTTCTGGAACCTGGTCGACGCCAATGCCGCCTACCGCCGCATGTTCGACACCTTGCTCGGCGGCCGCCCGCCGGCTTCGCTTGCCGACGCTCCGCACCGGATCAACCTGATGCTGACGGTGTTCGACCCCGACGGCCTGTGGCCGGTGATCGAAAACGCGCGCCAGGTCGGCCGCTACCTGTTGCGTCGTGTCTGGCAGGAGCTGCAGGTGCAGGCGCACGACCAGACCGCGCGCGCTCTGTTCGCGCGCATCGCCGACTGGCATCCGGACATGGTCGGCCCGGGCGGCGTGCTGCTGCCCGAGGATGACGGCAGCGACGGCCCGCCTCCGCCGTTGTTGCCGGTGGTGCTGCACGCGGGGGCGTTCCGCGCGTCGTTGTTCTCGACCCTGACCACGCTCGGCATTCCGCAGGACGTCACGCTGCAGGAACTGCGCATCGAATGCTTCTTCCCGGCCGACGACGCCACGCGAGTCCTGTTTGAAACGCAGGGCGGGGCGCACGACCGGCCGGTCAGAAGCGGTAGCGCAGGTAGATGACGTGGAAAGTGGTGCCAGGGTTGGGCTCCTTGATGCCACCATTGGACAGATGCTGGATGCGGTAGCCCGCGGCAAAGTTGCGGTCCTTGCCTAGCATCACGCCAAGGCCGGCGTATTCCGAGAACTGGAACGCGCTGGAGATCACGTGATCGTCGGAGGTGCGCGTGCCGCTCAGCAGCCGCGCGCCCACCGACAACTCCAGGAACGGCACCCAGGTGTGGCGCCACCAGGCGATCCGCGCTACCGGTGACGCGCCAAACTCCCACAGATCGTTCGGATTGTTGTTGCTGTCGCTGAGCCAGCGCGCCACGTTGACCTCCCATTGCAGGTCCACCTGCCAGCCCTGCGGGTTGCCCCACGCCAGGCCCGAATCCCACAGCATGGCGATCTCCGCCTTTTGCACGTGATGGCTGTCGTCGAAGCCATAGCCGAGCTGGATGGCAGGCGCCGCGCGCGCGGCTGTGCTCAGGCCGGCCAGTGCAAGCAGCGCCGCCATGGCGGCGCGGCGCGGCCGTTGCCAGCGCCGCACGGAGCAAGTCGGAAGGAGGGGGATGCAACTCGCATGGCTGTCTTGTCTGGCTTCTTGGTCTGGTCGGCGCATGGGAAGCACGCTGAAAAGATGCTGCGTTGTTGTCAGGCAAGCCATGGGAAAACCGGCGCTTGCAGCTCCCCGGCGCTGCCTCCTTACCCTATTTGTAGTACACGGGAAGGCACGTTGCCGAGGCCGAAGGTGGCCGGCGCAACGGCGTTGTCCGCAGCGGGATACGGGCTCGGGGCGCGGCGCGCAGTGACAAAGGACAATCGTGCTAACATGCGCGGGCCGGTGCCGGCCGCCTGGCCGGCCCGGTTACGTTACGTCTTCAGGGCGGGGTGGAAGTCCCCACCGGCGGTATGCCGCGACGCGCAGCGCGTGTCCGGCGAGCCCGCGAGCGCTCGCATTCCCGTGCGAGGTCAGCAGACCTGGTGAGAAGCCAGGGCCGACGGTCATAGTCCGGATGAAAGAAGATGGACGGAGCTTGCCTGCGTGGCCTGGCGCCTGCCTGGCCCCGTGGTTTGCCGAGCCTTGCGCGCGCAGGGCGCGGCGGTTTGCGCGCGTGCCCGCAGTTTGGCGTGCGGACCTTGCAGTTCCGTTGACCCTTCCCCTGGAACGCCCATTGATGCTGAACCAGGAGCGTTTCATGTCCAGCTTTTCCACCGAAGCCATTGCCCCCGCGCTGTCCGCGGATGCCAACCCCAGTGCCACTGTCGATACGATGACTGGCGCCGACCCGCGCGCGCTGGAGTTGCGCATCGAGCAGGCCCTCGAGGCCATGCGCGAGGGCCGGCCCGTAGTGCTGCTCGATGACGACGACCGCGAGAACGAGGCCGACCTGATCCTTGCCGCCGAGCGCCTGACCCAGGCCAACATGGCCATGATGATCCGTGAATGCAGCGGCATCGTATGCCTGTGCCTGCCGACGGACAAGGTGCGCCGCCTGGGCCTGCGGCCGATGGTCGAGCACAACCGCAGCCAGTACGGCACCGCCTTCACCGTGTCGATCGAGGCCCGCGAGGGCGTCAGCACGGGGGTCAGCGCGGCCGACCGGATCACCACCATCCGCGCGGCGATTGCCGAGGATGCCGGCACCGATGCCGTGGTCAGCCCCGGCCACGTGTTCCCACTGGTGGCGCGCGATGGCGGCGTGCTCGAGCGCCGCGGCCATACCGAAGGTTCAGTCGACCTCGCGCGCATGGCGGGGCTGTCGCCCGCCGCGGTGCTGTGCGAGCTGATGAATCCGGATGGCACCATGGCGCGGCGTGCGCAAGCGCTGGCCTTTGCCGGGATGTACCGCTTGCCGGTGCTGACCATCGAAGACCTGGTCGCCTGGCGGCGCCTGCACGGCTGACGATTGATTCCGGGATGCATGGATCAGGGCGTGCCCGCGCGCCGCAATGCATGCATCCTGTGCGACAATGCGCATCGCTTTTTCCCGTCTACATGAGGGTAATTCCATGATGTTCCGCATGTTTCGACACGCAGCCGCGCTGGCCGGCTGCGTGTTCGGCCTGGCCCTGGCGCAGGCGCACGCCGATGACGGCGCCGCGCCGGGCGCTGACGTAGCGCCCGCCTCTGTGTCCCGCCCGGCCGCTGCCGCCGGCCTCTACGAGTGCCAGGTCGCTGGCACCGGTACCGTGTTCCGTTCGACGCCCAGGGAAGGTTGCCGCCTGGTGGCCGCGCCCGATCCCGGCGCGCCCGATCCGCAGCGCTGGTTGCCGCTGATGGGCGCCAACGGCGTGATTTCCTATTTCGATCAGTCGGCGGTGCGCCGCCAGGGCACGCAGGTTGGCGTGGTGGTGATGCGCAACTCGCCGTCGGGCGTGATTCGCACCGCCAGCGGCGAACCGATCCGTTCCTCGCTCAAGCGCATGGTGCTGAACTGTGCCACGTCGATGTTTGCCGTGGTCGAGCAGACCCTTTACAGCAAGCGCTTTGCGCGCGGGGAATCGCTCTATACCATCCGCGCGCCGCGATCCGGCACCTTCCAGGTGGCCGGCCCCGGCACCATCGCCGGGGAACTGCTGCGCAAGCTGTGCCGCTAGGCCGGAGCCGCGCAGGCACAGCCTGCTGCAGCCTGGCTTATTCGCCCACGTGGCGCGACTTCCATTGTCCGTTGGACTGCTTGCAGAACCAGCCGCTCCAGTGCTCTTCGGCACTGCCGCGCTTGAGGTCTGACTTCAGGCGCCGGCACGGCTGGCCCTTGTCGGTCTTGCTCTCGACCGGGGTGATGGTGCCGTCGATCTGCTGACGCCGTCCCGCGGCCGGAAAGGTCCACGCCACCGACTGGCCATCGGCCGTATCGTTCAGCGCAGTGCGCACCGACTTGGCCAGCGACGCGCCTTCCTTGTCATTGAGCGTGCCGATGATGGTGCCGCTCAGGTAGTTGTCGAAGTACGCATGCGCCGGCGCGGCGCAGAGCAGCACGGCCCCCAGCGCGCCCGCAAGTGCGGCACGCAGGGCGGGGCGGGCGAGGCTGCCGGAGAGTGAGGTTTGCCGAGTCAGCATGACGGTTCCTTGTAGCTACATGGTGGCGTTCGAGTGGCATTGTAAGCGCAATGCGCGGCGGTGACCGCGCTTGCCGATGCGCCTCGCCAATCGCCGCCACCGGGCCGCGGTTGACACCTGCGTGCCCCTGACCTAGCGTTGATTTCTGTCCCATCGTGCCGCTGCACGACGGGCGTCCAGTCCTGCGAAAGGAGATCCCATGACGCTGCGCTATCTCACAATCGGCCTGGCCGTCGCCTGCGCCTTCGGCACGGTGCACGCCCAGACCGCGGGCAAGGCCGACCAGTTCAGTCCGTACACCGACGGTGCCAAGCAGGACAAGTTCAATCCCTACACCGACGGGGCGAAGCAGGACAAGTTCAGCCCGTACACCGACGGCGCAAAAAGCGACAACGTGACCGCGCTGAACCCGGGCGCCAGGCCCGACCAGATGGAACCGATCCAGGGTGGCGCGCAGAAATCGTTCGACTCGTTCAGCCAGGGCGGCATGAACAGCGGCAAGTTCGATCCCTATTCCGAAGGCGCCAAGAGCGGCAAGTTTGATCCCTACAGCGAAGGCGCCAAAAAGTAACAGTGTATTAAACGGGCCGGACACGTTCCGGCCCGCATCGGTGCGCGACCGGGGCCGCCGATCGGGGCTGACCGTGCCGAGGCTCGCGGCGATGTGACCTGATCGCCCGCAAAGCCATGCGTGGAGCGGCTTTCGGGCTACGTGGCCAACATTTTGTTTCAAACCTTGCGTGATCGAAACGTGACTTTCGCGTCTCGAATTGCTATGGTTTATTGCGCATCGCAACAACCCGGACACGGTGCCCCGCGGGCAACCTGCCCCGCGTCAGGGCCTCGCCACTCGGCGCCGGGCTTATCTCTTGCCGTGTCCTTCATCGTTCAGGCCGCCGATGCCGGCCACTCCGATTCAACCGCTCACCCTGGCATACATGTCACAGATCGCCACGCCACGAATAGCCGTACCGTTTACCTTGCCCGCCGCCGGGCCGGGGGCCCGCTGCCGCGCCGTCCGCGCTGCGCGCGCCGGGACACGGATCGCGGCCTGGCTCGGTGGCGGGGCGCTGGCGCTGTGTGCGATGGCGGCCCATGCGTTCGACTTCGACACCGTCGCCGCGCGCGCGCGTCAGCTGGCGGCGTCGCCTTACAAGGCGCCGGCACAGAACCTGCCGCGCGAGTTGCGCGAGCTGACCTACGAGCGCTACCGCGAGATCGAGTACAAGCCCGAGCGCTTCGCCTGGCGCGGCACGCGTTCGCCGTTCGAGCTGTCGTTCTTCCACGAGGGCATGGTGTTCGATCAGCCCGTGCGCATCCATGAAGTGGTGGGCAACAGCGTGCGCGAATTCCGCTTCGACCCCTCCGCGTTCAACTACGGCCCGCACAAGGTCGATGCCGCCAAGCTGAAAGGGCTGGGCTACGCCGGCTTCCGCATCCTGTATCCGCTGAACCAGGGCAAGCGCAAGGACGAACTGGCGTCGTTCCTGGGCGCCAGCTACTTCCGCGCGCTCGGCAAGGACCAGTGGTACGGGCTCTCGGCGCGCGGCCTGGCGGTGGATACCGCGCTCAACTCGGGCGAGGAATTCCCGCGTTTCGTCGAATACTGGATCGAACGCCCAGGCGCCAATGCCAGGGAAATCACCATCTATGCGCTGATGGATTCGCGCCGCATGAGCGGGGCGTACCGCTTCACCATCAAGCCCGGCGCGGAGACCGCGATGGAGGTCAAGTCGCGCCTCTACCTGCGCGAGAACGTGACCAAGCTTGGCCTGGCGCCGCTGACCAGCATGTATTTGTTCGGCGAGAATCAGCCGGCGCCGGCGCAGGATTTCCGGCCGGAGGTGCATGACTCGGACGGCCTGTCGATCCACCTCGGCACCGGCGAGTGGGTCTGGCGTCCGCTGGTCAATCCCAAGCGGCTGCTGGTGACGTCGTTTGCCGCGACCAATCCGCAGGGCTTCGGGCTGATGCAGCGCGACCGCAGCTTCAACAGCTACCAGGAGATCGGCGCGTGGTATGAGCGCCGGCCCAGCGGCTGGGTGCAGCCGCGTGGCAACTGGGGCTCGGGCCGGGTGGAACTGGTGCAGATCCCGACGCCGGACGAGACCAACGACAACATCGTCGCGTACTGGGTGCCCGACAACCCGCCCAGGCCGAAGCAGGCCTTCGATTATGAATACCGCCTGCTGTGGCAGAAGGACGGCGAACAAGAGCCGCCGCTGTCGTGGGTGACCCAGACCCGCCTGGGCCAGGGCCAGACCCGCAGCAAGGAGGATACGAGCTTTTCGCTGGTGGTGGACTTCGAAGGCCCGGCCTTCCGCAGGCTGCCGGCGGACGTGCGCATCGACCCGGTGGTTTCGGCCGATGCCAACGGCGAGCTGTTGAAGACGTCGGTGCAGCGCAATGACGCGACCGGCGGCTGGCGCATGACCATGCTGATGCGCCGCAAGGACGAAACCAAGCCGGTAGAGTTGCGCGGCTATCTTCGCAACGGCAATACAACCCTGTCCGAGACGTGGAGCTACATCTTACCCCCCGCCTAAAGCAGCGACCGGCCCAGGCGGCGGCATGCGAGCGCTATCTCGATCGCCTGCCCGTATCGCCTGAAGTGCGCAGCGAACTGCTGGCCGACAGCGCCGGCATGGCCGCCGCGGCGGCACCCGCCACGCCGCTGGCTTCGGTGACGCCGGTGATCCCGGTCACGGCCGATGGCCGCGACGCGCAGGAAGCGATCACGCGCCTGCAGTCGCGCCTGGCCGGCAAGGAAGCGCCGCCGGCGCACGGCAGCAGCGCCTACGCCTCGGTGCAGCGTCGTTTCGCCATGGCCTACGGCAATCCGCAGGTCGGCGGCGCGCCGCTGCTGCGCCGGCGCGAAGACGGCACCGTGAAGGCCGACACCGGCCCCGCGCCCGAGCGCAGCTCGATGGTGCCGCGCCAGTGGCCGCCGCATATCGTCACCGGCTGGCTGCGCAACACGTGGCGCCGCATGCTGGGCCGCCCGGCGGTGCCCGAAACCTGGGACACCCTGCACGACGGGCCCGATGCCGAAGGCAAATGGCACCCCGCCGGCTCGCACCGGCGCTGGGTGCTGCTGGCGCTGGTCGCGCTCCAGACCGTGCTGGCCACGTACTTCATGACCAACGTGCTGCCGTACCACGGTGCCGATCCGCTCGAGATTGCCATCCTGGTGCTGTTCGCCATCCTGTTCTCGTGGGTGTCGGCCGGCTTCTGGACCGCGATGATGGGCTTCCTGGTGCTGGCCAAGGGCGGCGACAAGCATCTGATCTCGCGCTCGGCGGTGCCGGACCGGCCCGACGCGCCGATCGCGGCCGAGGCCCGCACCGCGATCATCATGCCGATCTGCAATGAAGACGTGACGCGCGTCTTCGCGGGCTTGCGCGCCACCTATGAATCGCTGTCGCGCACGCCGCACCTGTCCAACTTCGATTTCATCGTGCTGTCGGACAGCGGCAATCCGGACTTGCGCACCGCCGAGCACGATGCCTGGATGGAACTGTGCCGGGCCGTCGGCGGCTTCGGCCGCATCTTTTATCGCTGGCGCCGTCATCGGGTGAAGCGCAAGACCGGCAACGTGGCCGATTTCTGCCGCCGCTGGGGCAGCAAGTACCGCTACATGGTGGTGCTCGACGCCGACAGCGTGATGAGCGGCGACTGCCTGGCCACGCTGGTGCGGCTGATGGAAGCCAACCCCGGCGCCGGCATCATCCAGACCGCGCCGCTCGCGGTGGGCCGCGAAACGCTGTATGCGCGCGTGCAGCAGTTCGCCACCCGCGTATACGGGCCGCTGTTCACCGCCGGGCTGCACTACTGGCAGCTGGGCGAGTCGCACTACTGGGGCCACAACGCCATCATCCGCGTCAAGCCGTTCATCGAACACTGCGCGCTGGCGCCGCTGCCCGGCCGCGGACCGCTGTCGGGCGAGATCCTGTCGCACGACTTTGTCGAGGCCGCGCTGATGCGCCGTGCCGGCTGGGGCGTGTGGATCGCCTACGACCTCGAGGGCTCGTACGAAGAACTGCCGCCCAACCTGCTGGACGAGGTCAAGCGCGACCGCCGCTGGTGCCAGGGCAACCTGATGAACTTCCGGCTGTGGCTCAAGCAGGGCTTCCACGTGGTGCACCGCGCGGTGTTCCTGACCGGGATCATGGCGTACCTGTCGGCGCCGCTGTGGTTGCTGTTCCTGCTGCTGTCGACGGCAATGCTGGCCAAGCACGCGCTGGTGCCGCCGGAATACTTCACGCAGCAGTACCAGCTGTTCCCGACCTGGCCCGAATGGCATCCGGAAAAGGCGCTGGCGCTGTTCTCGGCCACGGCCACGCTGCTGTTCCTGCCCAAGCTCGCCAGCGTGGCGCTGCTGATGAAGCAAGCGCGGCGCTACGGCGGCGCGGTGCAACTCTTTGCCAGCATGCTGATCGAGGTATTGCTGTCGGCGCTGCTGGCGCCCACGCGCATGCTGTTCCATACCAAGTTCGTGGTCGCGGCGTACAGCGGCTGGGGCATCTCGTGGAAATCGCCGCCGCGTGAAGACGCCCAGACCACCTGGGGCGAAGCCTTCCGCCGCCACGGCTGGCATACCGCGCTGGGGCTGGCGTGGGGCGGGCTGGTGTACTGGCTGAACCCGTCCTATGTGCTGTGGCTGCTGCCGATCGTCGGCTCGCTGGCGCTGTCGATCCCGCTGTCGGTGATGCTGTCGCGGGTCTCGCTGGGCCGCGCTTCGCGCAACGCGGGGCTGTTCATGATCCCGGAGGAGACGCTGGTGCCGCGCGAGATCGTCGAAACCCAGCAGCATGTCGAAAATGCCGCCGAAACGCCCAACTTCGTCGACGCCGTGGTGGATCCGGTCACCAACGCGCTGATGTGCGCCACCGCGACGCCGCGCGTGGTGCAGCCGGAATCGGCGCGCAAGCGCCACGAGAGCCTGGTCGAGCATGCGCTGACGCACGGCCCGCGCGCGCTCACGCCGGCGCAGAAGCACGTGCTGCTGGGCAACCCGTTCGCGCTGGCGCGCTTGCATGAACTGGTGTGGGGCTCGCCGCTGGCCGACGCCGGCTGGAAGGACACCCGCATGCTGGTGCGGCGCGCCGCCAACGTGGTGCCGCTGCGCCCGCGCGCCGCCTAAGGCGCGTTGCGTGAAACAAAAAACGGCCCGCACCAGCGGGCCGTTTTTGTTGGCACCGGCGCGCAGGTCAGCGCAACGCGGCGCTGCAGATCGGGCCGTTGATATAGACGTCGCCGATGCGGCGCTCGCCACGGTCCTTGCGGGTCATGTAGCGGAACAGCATGCTGACGCCGAGCTTGGTCAGGATCTCGACATCGCGGTTGGCGCAGATATTGCGCTGCAGCGGCGCGGCGTAGTTGACCTCGAAGCTGGCCAGGTCCAGCATCGGCCCGCGGTAGTTGGTCAGTTCCAGCTGGAACAGCACGTGTTTGCCCGGAACCGACTGGCAGCGGCGCAGGCGGGTCTCGCCGTCGATCTCGATCGGCAGGGCATCGTTGAGCTGGCGGCAGGCGCGCGCCAGCACGTTGTCGGGGCGGGTGGCGTTGCGCAGCAGTTCGGGCACGCCGGCGGCGCCGGTGTTCTGGCCGGTGGCCGCGCCCTTGAGCATGCGCGCCACCGGGTCGGCTTCATCGGCCGCGGGCACCAGCAACGGGACGCTGGCACTGCGCAACTGCGCCGGCGCCGCCTTGCCCGTCCGGGGCAGCGGCAGCAGCAGCACGACCACGAAAGCGGCAGTGCCTAGCGAAGCGGAAAGCGGCGTTTGTCGTGTTCTCATGCAGGCTAATGTTGCGGGGACCTGTACTGTCGTCCCTCTCTGCGAGGCCGACGGCGAGTCTTACGCCGACAGGCTGGCATTGTACCCTCCACCCCGGCGCGCATGAAAGTCGCGCCCCGCCAGCGTCGTAGCATTGCCGCCATGCCATGCCCATGAACACCAGGGCGTGTTACCACTATTCACCAATCCTGCGAGGTTTGCCAGCTTTGCCGAACCCGACTCCGGCGATGGCGACCTCGCAGGCCGGCATTTCTGCGCCAACCGACGCATGCCAACGTCGCCGCCTGCGCGGCTGCATTGGTTATGTTGTGCAACAATTGCGTCTTTCCCCTGGGCTGCCCGTGCCGCACGGCAGCGCCATCGCCCTCGGATACTGTCCTCCATGCCTCATTCACAAAGCGCCGCGCCGACGCCGCGTTTCCCTGCCTGGCTGCTGATCTGCGGCTCGCTGATGGCGATCGCGCCGCTGTCGATCGACATGTACCTGCCGAGTTTCCCAACGCTCGCGGGCGACCTTGGCGTCGACATCGGGCAGGTCCAGCTGACGCTGGGCACCTTCCTGGTCGGGCTGGCGATCGGACAGGCCTTCTATGGTCCCTTCAGCGACCGCTTCGGGCGCAAGCCGCCGCTCTATGTCGGGCTATGTCTTTACGTCATTGCCGCGGTGGGCTGCGCGCTGGCGCGCAACGTGGAATCGCTGATGCTATGGCGTTTCCTGCAGGCGCTGGGGGGCTGCGCCGGCATGGTGATGGCCCGGGCGGTGATCCGCGACCGGCTCGAGGCGCATGAATCGGCGCGGGCGTTTTCCTCGCTGATGCTGGTGATGGGGGTTGCGCCGATCCTGGCACCGATCGTCGGCGGCGCGGTGCTGACCGTATCGGGCTGGCGCGCCATCTTCTGGGTGCTGGCGGGGGCCGGCCTGCTGATCCTGCTGCTGGTCCACCTGCGCATGGAGGAATCGCTGGACCGCGGCCATGTAGCGCCGCTGCGGCTCGGCACCGTCGCCCGCAGCTACGCGGAACTGCTGCGCGATCGGGAATTCCTGGGTTATTCGCTGTCGGCCGGCTTCGGCTCGGCGGGCATGTTTGCGTATATCTCGGGCTCGCCCTTTGTGCTGATCGAACTGCACGGCATCGCGCCGTCGCACTACGGCTTTGTGTTCGGCGCCAATGCGCTCGGGCTGATCACGATGTCGCAGCTCAATGCCCGGCTGGTGCGCGGGCGTTCGCTCGACCAGGTGCTGGGGGCCACGCTGCTGGCGGCGCTGGCGGCGGGGCTGGTGCTGGCGCTGGCCGCGCTGGCGGGGATGGCGGTGCTGCCGGTGCTGCTGGGCGGGTTCTTCGTGTTTATCGGTGCGCTGGGCTGCGTCTCGCCGAACGCTTCGGCGCTGGCGCTGGCGCACCAAGGGCATCGCGCCGGCACGGCTTCGGCGCTGATGGGCACGCTGCAGTTTTCGCTCGGCACGCTCGGCGGCGCCGCGGTCAGCGTGTGGCGCGACGGCAGCGCGCTGCCGCTGGGCGTGGTGATGGCGGCCTGCGGCGCCGGCGCGGTGCTGATGCGCCATTACGGGCGCTCGGGCGCTCGCACGCGCCCGGGCACCCGCTGAAACCGCCGCCGCGCCAGTTCAGGCGGCCTGCTGCGCCGCGGCTTGCTCCGCGGCGGCATGCGGCACCCCGGCCTGTTGCACCACCACCATGTGGGCCGGCATCGGCGCGGCGTAGCCGGCCTGGCCGAAGCACTCGCGGATGACGCGGTTGGTGTCGAAATAGACTTGCCAGTAATGGTCGTTATGGCAATAGGGCCGCACCGCCAGCACCGGACCGACCAGCGTGAATTCCAGGATTTCGACGTCGACCGGCGGCTCAGCCAGCACGTTGGGGATCTCGGCAATGCGGGTCTTCAGCAGCGCCACCGCCTCGGCCACGTCGGTGCTGCCTGCCAGCTGCGCTTTCAGTTCCACGCGCCGGAACGCATTGGCGGTGAAGTTCTGGATGGTGTCGCTGAAGATCTTGTTGTTGCCGATCACCGTCTGCACATTGTCTGGCGTGTCCAGCGTGGTTGCGAACAGGCCGATCTCGCGCACGGTCCCGGTCACGCCGCCAATGGTGACGAAGTCGCCTACCTTGAACGGCCGCAGTACCACCAGGAAGGCGCCGGCGGCGAAGTTGGCCATCAGCCCCGACCAGGCCATGCCGATGGCCACGCCGGCGGCGGCAATCAGCGCGGCGAAGGTGGTGGTCTGGATGCCGAAGTAGCCGAGGATGCCTATCACCAGCACCACGTTCAGCGTCACGGTGACGATGGAGCCGACATAGCGCAGCAGCGTCGGATCGACCTTCTGCTTGCCGAGCGCGTTCTGCACCAGGCGCACGACAAAGTGGATCAGCCAGCGGCCAATGACCCAGAAGGCGAGGGCCGCGAGGATCTTGACGCCGAATTCGGTGGCGTACGAGACCACCAGGGTCTTGAGGTTGTCGAAGGTAGAGGCGTCCATCGGCGTATTCCTTTCGTGTTGGTATAACCGGCCAGCCGCCGACCCAACATCACCCGAACCAGCCGGCTGCGGCGTGCGAGCCCCTGCGCGTTGCGCGCAATTCCCGGGCACGGCAATTATTGAGAGGCCGTGCGCGGAAGTGCAAGCAAATAATTGTTAAGACAAGGCGCGTGGCGCGGCTCCTCCGTTTATATCGGAAATGCGCTGGCGGCTATTACCAGTTGGTTTCGCGCTCGGCGGTGGCGGAAATCCGGTGCAGCGTCAGGTCGGCGCCGTTGAACTCGCCTTCGGCGTCGAGGCGGATGCCCACCAGCCGCTTCAGCGTGCCATAGACCAGCGTGCCGCCGGCCAGCGCCACCACGATGCCAAGCAAGGTGCCGAGCAACTGCGCGCCGAGCGACACCCCGCCAAGGCCGCCCAGCGCCTTCGCCCCGAAGATGCCGGCGGCGATGCCGCCCCAGGCGCCGCACAGCCCGTGCAGCGGCCACACGCCGAGCACATCATCGATATGCCATTTGTTTTGCGCCAGCGTGAACATATAGACGAACAGCGCGCCGGCCACGGCACCGGTGACCAGCGCCCCGAGCGGATGCATCAGGTCCGAGCCTGCGCAGACCGCCACCAGGCCGGCCAGCGGCCCGTTGTAGACGAAGCCCGGATCGTTGCGCCCGGCCAGCCAGGCGGCCAGCGTGCCGCCGGCCATCGCCATCAGCGAATTGATCGCTACCAGGCCGCTGATCTTGTCGACGGTCTGCGCGCTCATCACGTTGAAGCCGAACCAGCCCACCGCAAGAATCCAGGCGCCCAGCGCCAGGAACGGGATGTTCGAGGGCGGATGCGCGCTGATGCGGCCATCCTTCTGGTAGCGCCCACGGCGCGCGCCCAGCAGCAGCACCGCCGGCAGCGCAATCCACCCGCCCAGCGCGTGCACCACCACCGAACCGGCAAAGTCGTGGAAGGGCGCGCCGGCCACGCGCGCGATCCAGTCCTGCACGCCGTAGCGCTGATTCCACACCATGCCCTCGAAAAACGGGTAGACAAAGCCCACCAGCACGAAGGTGGCGACCAGTTGCGGATTGAAACGCGAGCGCTCGGCAATACCGCCGGAGATAATCGCCGGAATGGCCGCTGCAAAGGTTGCCAGGAAAAAGAACTTGACCAGTTCATAACCGTTCTTCTGGGCCAGCGTTGCAGCGCCGGAAAAGAACTGCACCCCATACGCGATGGTGTAGCCGATAAAGAAATAGGCGATGGTGGAGACCGCGAAATCCACCAGAATCTTTACCAGCGCATTGACCTGGTTCTTCTTGCGTACCGTGCCGAGTTCGAGGAAGGCAAAGCCGGCGTGCATGGCCAGCACCATGATGGCGCCAAGCAAGATGAAGAGCGCGTCGGTGCCGGTCTTCCAGTTGTCCATAGTGACCTCATGCTCAAAATGGGCGCACCAGTATGCAAAAAGCGTTCCAGAGACCGCTGCATCCTGGTGCCGCGTGCACCGTCCAGGGTAAGAAACCGCACCGGCATGCCGCACGCGGTCCCATCCCGTGGGCAAGGCGACACCGGCCTGTTGCCAGCGGCTGGACCAGGCTGCGCCAGAATGGAGCAGCCAAGGGGGCATTGCGCGACCCGTTGTGGTGCGTCGCCCCATTTGGGGGAATCTGTCCTATGCTGAGTAGTTTTGGGGGTGCGATTCCAGGCGGCCGCTCGGGCCCGGCAAAAAGCGGCGGCCGGCAAGTGCAAACAACAGGGGAAATTGCCCGCTAACCGGCCTCAAGCAAGGATTTGCGGGTTTTTTTGTCGCATTGGTGCCACTGGGGATTGCTCAACGCGCGAAGGGCAGATTAGACTGCGCCGATCGATGGCCTGCCGCGAGGCACGCACATCGGTGACGACGACCAACAAGGGAAATCAGCCATGAATAAAGGTGAACTGGTATCGGCCATCGCCGCGGAAGCAGAATTGAGCAATGCCGCCGCCGAGCGTGCGCTCAACGCAGCGCTGGACAGTATCAAGAAGGCAGTGGCAAAGGGCGATTCTGTAACGCTGGTGGGTTTTGGCAGCTTCAGCGCCGGCAAGCGCGCAGCCCGTACCGGCCGCAATCCGCGCACCGGCGAAACCATCAAGATTCCGGCCGCCAAGACGGTCAAGTTCTCGGCAGGCCAGGGTTTCAAGGACGCCGTGAACAAGAAAAAGTAAGCAGTTTGCGTCCATAGCGAAAGAAGCGGCCTGGCAGGCCGCTTTTTTTTATGTGCCGGGTCAGGCGGGGCAGGGGCCGGCGCCATGCCGCGGGCACCGGCGCGGCGATCCGGGTTAAACTGCCGGCGCCCGCAGCCGGCAATCCCGCCCCCGCAATCTTCGTATCCCGCATCATGAATGACCTGTCCCACCAGCTTTCCATGACCGTGCTGATGACGCCGGACATGGCCAATTTCTCTGGCAACGTCCACGGCGGCACCATCCTCAAGTACCTGGACATGGTGGCGTATGCCTGCGCCAGCCGCTATGCCGGCCGCTACGTGGTCACGCTGTCGGTAGACCAGGTGGTGTTCCGCCAGCCCATCCACGTGGGCGAGCTGGTGACCTTCCTGGCATCGGTCAACTACACCGGCCGCAGCTCGATGGAGATCGGCATCAAGGTGGTGACCGAGAACATCCGCAGCAAGCTGGTGCGCCATACCAACAGCTGCTATTTCACCATGGTGGCGGTGGACGACAACGGCACCCCCGCCGAGGTGCCGCCGCTGGAGCCGCGCGACGAGGTCGAGCGCCAGCGCTTTGCCGCCGCGCAGCAGCGCCGCGCGCTGCGCCAGGAGATGGAAAAGCGCCACGGCGACATCAAGTCGTCGGTGAACTGAGTGCCGATGCGCGATACAGCCATGGAATCCCGCCACCCACTCGTTCGCCTCCTGCTCGCCGCCGCCTGCGCCGGCGCAGCCGCGGGGGCCAGTGCCGAGGAGATCGGCAGCGTCAGCACCAATTTCCGCATGACCGGCTCCGACAAGGTCGTGATCGAAGCCTATGACGACCCGCAGGTGGACGGCGTCACCTGCTACGTGTCGCGTGCCCGCACCGGCGGCATCAAGGGCCAGCTCGGCATGGCGGAAGACCCGCCCGAGGCCTCGATCGCGTGCCGGCAGGTGGGTCCGATCGGCTTCAAGGCGCCGATCAAGCAGCAGGACAATGTTTTCTCCGAGCGCATGTCGATCCTGTTCAAGGCGCTGCACGTGGTGCGCGCGGTCGACCGCAAGCGCAATACGCTGGTCTACCTGACGTATTCGGACCGCATCGTCAGCGGCAGCCCGCAGAACAGCGTGACCGCCGTGCCGGTGCCGGCCGGCACGGTGATTCCGGTGAAATAAGCGCGTCGGCCGGGGGCGCCCGTGATCAGCGGGCCAGCACCGCGGATTCCGCCAGGCAGTCGCGCGATGGCCGCGTGCCGGCTGCGCGCGCGGCAGCCACTTCACTGCGCGCCCGTTCCAGGTCGGCGCGGAAAGTGGGGTCGGCATGCAGCCGCGCCACCGTCGCCGCCGCCATGGTGCGGCCCGCGTTGACATCGCTCTGCCAGTGCACGTTGCAGACCACGCGGCTTTGCCCGAAGGCCTGGCCGCGCGCCAGCAGTTCATTGGCGCGCGCCGGCTCGATCTCGGTCAGGATCAGCGCCCAGGCCCAGCCGATGGCGCTGTGGCCGGACGGGTAGGAACCATCCTTCTCCAGCTTGGCGGCTTCGGCCTGCGTGCACATCGGGGTCTTGGTGGCCACGAACGGGCGGGTGCGCTTGTAATGGTCCTTGGCCTTGTACGTGGACAGGCCGGCATCGACCAGGCTGCGGCGCAGCAGCATGTTCAGGTAAGGCGTGTCTTTCTCGCCGACGGGCACGCCCAGCGCGCAGGAGAAGGTTTTGGCGGCCTGCGGGAACGTCAGCACGGCATCGTCGGACGCCAGTTGCCAGCGTGGCGAACCGCGCAGCGGACCAGCCTGGCGCGCGGCGTCCTCGTCCAGCGCCAGCGCGGCCGAACCCTGCACCGGCGGCGCCGACAGCAGCTTCAGGCTGTCGGGGCGCGCATCGGCGGCAAGATAGCCGGCCGGCACGCCGGGGCGCAGCTCGGGCACGGCTGACAGGTTGGTGCCGCCGGCGGCGCAGCCGGCCAGCAGCGCGGCGAGCGCTGCCGCGCCAAGCGCCCGCAGGGGTTGGGAGAGGGAGGAATCCGGCTTGCCTTGTTCCGTCAATTTGTCTTCCTGGTGAGGGATCGGATCGATGCGGTCGTGCCGCTTCGGCTTACGCGGCGTCGAACAGCTTGCGCAGGTTCGATTTCATGATCTTGCCATTGGCATTGCGCGGCAGCATCTCGTGGTAAATCAGGATACGCACCGGCACCTTGAACGCTGCCAGCCGCTCGCGCACGAAATCCTGCAGCTCGGCTTCGCTCGCCTGCATGCCCGGCTTCAGGCTGACCACGGCGGCCGGCTCCTCGCCCAGGGTCCGGTGCGGCAGCCCGACCACCGACGCATCCATGACCGCGGGATGCTCGTAAAGTGCGCTTTCCACTTCGATGCAGTAGATGTTCTCGCCGCCGCGGATCAGCATGTCCTTCATCCGGTCGACGATGTAGACGTAGCCCTCATGGTCCAGCCGGGCAATGTCGCCGGTGCGCAGCCAGCCATCGACAAAGGTCTGGGCGGTGGCCTCGGGCTTGTTCCAGTAGCCGCGCACGACATTGGCGCCGCGCGCCATCAGCTCGCCGGTTTCACCAGGCGGCAGCGCCTGGCCGCGGCCGTCGACTACCTTCATCTCGCCGATCGGCAACGCCGGGCCGCTGCTGTCCGGGCGCATCACGTACTCTTCGGCACTGTGGCTGGTGAAGGTCGACGAGGTTTCGGTCATGCCCCAGCCTATGCCCGGCGCGGCCATGGGGAAGACTTCGCGAATGCGTCGGACCAGCTCCGGCGAAGCCGGCGCGCCGCCGTAGTTGATGTTTTCGAGCGACGAGAGGTCGAAGCGGCCGCGCTCGGGATGCTCAAGGATCTGCCATGCGATAGTGGGGACGCCACCGGCCGCAGTGCAGCGCTCGCGCTCGATCAGTTCCATGCCACGCAGCGCGTCCCAGCGGTGCAGCAGCACGATCTTGCCGCCGGTGGCGATGGCGCCGTTGAGCACCGCCATGCAGCCGGTGACGTGGAAGAACGGCACCGCCAGCAGCATCGATTTCTGCGGCGCGGCCGGATCCGGCGCTGGGATCGGCTCGCCGCGGCGCAGCAGGTTGCGCAGCGGGCTGAAGCCGCCGGCCACCGCCACCGAGGTGGAATTGCGATGCGTGCCCAGTGCACCCTTCGGCTTGCCGGTGGTGCCGGAGGTGTAGAAGATGGTGGCGTCGTCGTCGGGGTCGATGTCGACCGCAGGCGGCGCTTGCTCCGGCAGCGCCGCCCAGCTCGCCGAAGCGCCGATCACGCTTTCCAGCGCCGTCACGCGCGGCTCGGCCGGCGCGGCGCCCGCGCGCGAGACGTAGATGCGTTCCAGCGCCGGGCAGCCGGGCAGGTGTTCGAGGATGCGATCGAGCCGCTCGGCATCGACGATGGCGATGCGGCTGCCGGAATCGGCCAGGCCATATTCCAGCTCCTGCCCGGTCCACCACGCGTTGAGCGGGGTCACGATGGCGCCGGTCAGCAGCGCGCCGTAGAAGGCCACCGGCCATTCGGGCAGGTTGCGCATGGCCAGCGCCACGCGGTCGCCCTTGCGCACGCCGTCGCGCACCAGCGCGTGGGCCATGGCGATGGCGGCGCGCAGGAACGCATCGTAGGTGACGCGCTCGTCCTCGTACACCACGAAGGTGCGCTCGGCAAACGCGCGCGTGGCCAGCAGCAGCTCGCGCAGCGTGGGCGGCGCGTTCTTCCAGACCGTGGTGGGGATGCCGCGGATCACGCGCGTCTCGGTTTCGAATGGCGCGCCCGGCGCGGTCAGGCGGGCGTGCGCCTCGGCCAGCGACATGACCGGCCAGGTGCCGGCCCACTGCGGATTGCTCGACATGGACTGCCTCCCGGAACTGCACTGCAGGTTGAGGGAAATGCAGGAAAGCGGCCAGCGCAATCAGCGCCGGCCGCCTGGCAACGCTCGCGTCTGAGGCTCAGATGGTCACGCCGCCGTCCACCACCATGGCCTGGCCGGTCATGAAGGTGCTAGCCGCGGAGGCCAGGAACACTGCGGCGCCGGCGATCTCGATGGGCTCGCCGATGCGGCGCAGCGGGGCGCCCTGGGTGGACTGCTTGTAGCGCTCGGGATCTTCCCACAGCGCGCGCGCGAAGTCGGTCTTGATCAGCCCCGGCGCGATGCAATTCACACGCACATTGTGCGGCCCGAACTCGACCGCGAGGTTGCGCGCCAGCTGGAAGTCGGCGGCCTTGGAAATGTTGTAGACGCCGATGGTGGGCGAGCCGCGCAGGCCGCCGATCGACGACACGATGATGATCGAGCCCTCCTTGCGGTCGATCATCTGCGGCGCCACCATCTGGATCAGCCAGTGGTTGGAGATGACGTTGTTGTCCAGCACCTTGCGGAACTGGTCGTCGGAGACGCCGCTCATCGGCCCGTAGTACGGGTTGGAGGCGGCATTGCAGACCAGCACGTTGATCTTGCCGAAGGCGCGGTTGGTCTCGTCGACCAGGCGCTGCAGGTCGTCCTTCGAAGAGATGTTGGCCGGGACTGCGATCGCGGTGCCGGCACCATGGCGGGCGTTGATGGCATCCACCACTTCCTGGCAGGCCTCGGCCTTGCGCGAGGAAATCACGACCTTGGCGCCCTGTACGGCCATCTGCTCGGCGATGGCGCGGCCGATGCCGCGCGAAGAGCCCGTGACGATGGCAACCTTGCCCGTCAGATCGAACAATGACATGGAGTCTCCTGTATGGCTGCGCCGGCGTCAGCGATGCTGGCCGGCTTGTGCTGGCGGCGGGGTGCCGCGCTGTTGTCCTGCGGACGCGCCCGCAGGCAGCATCGCCGGGACATTATGTGGCGCGGCCATGGCCGCGTCCACAGCGCCGGGTGGCGGTTACAGGCCTTATCAGCATTCTTTCTGCCGGCAATGCGCGCGGTGCATGGAGCCCGATGCTGCAGTGCGCAGCCGCTACCATTCAGCCGCCGGCGGATGTGGTCGCAGGCGCCAGCAAGTCAGGCAGCGCCGCCATCAGGCCCTGGCGCAGCGCGTCGTCCAGCACGATGCCGAAGCGCTCCGACAGGGTTTGCACCACGGCGTCGGCATGCTGCAGGTGCGTGCGGCGCACGCTGCCGTCCGGGGCGCGCTCGGCCAGTTCGCCGTTGGCCAGCGTCACGCGCGTGCCACCATCGGTGCGCGCGGCCATCAGGCGCTGCAGGAAGACGCTGTCCGGGTGCGTCGAGACATACCAGTTGCGTGCCTCGAAATCGATCGGCGGCTGCGGCGTCAGGTCGAAGCGGTAGACCGGGATCCAGCCCGCATCGCCGCGTGCCTGCAGGTCGTAGCTGTGGAATGCGCTGGTGCCGGCTTGCGCGGGGGAGGGCGCGAGCCGGTAGGGAAAGCCATCCTCGGCCGGTTCGGACAGCGGCATCGCACGGAACGGCGTGGGACCGCCGAAGCCGACATCGACCAGATAGCTGCGGTGCGCTACCTCCACGCGCAGCAGCATGTGCGAGGTCATGGTCGGCACGTCGTCCGGCACGCCCCAGCGCACGCGCGCGGCCAGCGGCGTCACCTCGTAGCCCAGCGCGCCCAGCCCGGCGCTGAGCAGCGTATTGAGTTCAAAGCAGTAGCCGCCGCGCCGACGCCTGACCAGCTTGTCGAACACGGCATCGAGGTCGATGCGCACCGGGCGGCGCAGCAGCGGGTCGACGTTCTCGAACGGAATGCTGGCCAGGTGCGCGGCCAGTACCGCGTCCAGCGCTTGCAGCGTCGGCGAGGGTGGCGCGGCGATGCCGAGGCGCACCAGCCAGGCGTCCAGTTGGGCGGCGTCCAGGGTAGTCATGGTGTGTGCGGCTCCGGTAGGGTGCAATCAGTTGAGCGTTTCCAGCGCGGCCAGGTCGAGCAGTTCGATGCCGCCATATTGAAGACGCAGCAGGCCGTGCGCCTCCAGCTCGCGCAGGGCGTGGTTCACGGTCTGGCGGGACAAGCCCAGCATCTGCGCCAGCTGTTCTTGCGCAATGCGCACGCGCCGCGCGGCACTGCCGTCCGGCAGGTTGCCATAGCCATGCGCGATTGCCGCCAGCCGGCGCGCGACGCGTGCCGGCGGCGGCAGCAGCTGCGCTTCCTCGACGTAGTGGAAGGCCTCGCGGGTCTTGGCCGCCAGCAGTTGCCCGAATGCCTGCCACCATGCCGGCTGCTGCGCGAGGCGCTGCGCCAGGGCGGCGCGCGGCACATGCCACAGCGTGGCGGCGCTGGCCGCACGCGCGTCATGGGTGCGCGGCAGGCCGTCGAACAGGCAGATTTCGCCGAACCAGGTGCCGGGTTCGAGCAGGCCCAGCACCGCTGCCTTGCCCGATACGCCGCTGGCGTGGATCTGCATGGTGCCGCTGGCGACACAATACAGGCCATCGAAGCGGTCACCGCGCGCAAACAGGGTCTCGCCGGCGACCAGCCGGCGCAGGCTGCCGTCGTCCAGCAGCGCTTGCCGCAGCGCCGGCGGCAACTGGCTGAACCACGCGCCCGCGCGCACCGCGGCGAGCGGGTCGCTGCATGGCAACATCGGGCTGGACGTTATGTCTGGAGGCTGCATCTTGAGGTCGTGTGGGGCGAGCAGAGCGGGGTGTGGCGGGCGCGCCAGCCGCATGCCGGTCTCCATGTCCGGGCACCTGGTGGAATGTCAAAAACCTGACAGACCGGCCGGTGCGCGCCCATTACTATAAATCCACCTCGCGCCCGCCGCGCGCGCACCACAGCGCAGTCCAGGAGACGCCCCGTGAAAACCCTGATCGAACATCTCGCCAACTACGCCGCCTACCACCGCGACCCGCGCAATGTATTCACGCATTTCATCGGCATCCCGATGATCGTGCTGGCCGTGACCACGCTGCTGGCGCGGCCGGCGCTGGCACTGGGCGATGGCAGCGCCGTGCTGACGCCGGCCATGCTGCTTTATATCCTGTCGTGCCTGTTCTACCTGCGCCTGTCGCTGGCCTTTGGCGTGGCGATGGCGCTGATCCTCGCGGTGTTCCTCTACGCTGGCGCGCAGATCGCGGCGATGCCGACGAGCTGGTGGCTCGCGCTCGGCGTCGGCCTGTTCGTGGTGGGTTGGGTGATCCAGTTCATCGGCCACTATTACGAAGGGCGCAAGCCGGCCTTTGTCGACGACCTGGTCGGGCTGCTGATCGGGCCGCTGTTCCTGGTCGCCGAGACGGCCTTTGCGCTGGGCCTGGCGCGCGATACGCGCGATGCCATGGCCGCCCGCGCGCACTGATCAGGCTTGCCCCGCCGGCAGCCGCAGACAGGCCGCCAGGCCGCCCAGCGGACTCGATGCCAGCGCCAGGCTGCCGTCATACAAGGCGGCGATTTCCGTAACGATGGCCAGGCCCAGGCCGCTGCCGGCGGCGGCCTCGTCGAGCCGGCCAAAGCGTGCGGTCGCCAGCGCCTGCGCCTCGGGCGGCATGCCTGCGCCATCGTCCTCGACCAGGATTTCCAGCACGCCAGCGTCGTCCCGCAGCGTGACGCGCACGCGCGTGCGCGCCCATTGGCAGGCGTTGTCGAGCAGGTTGCCCAGCATTTCGACCAGGTCCTGACGGTCGCCGGCGAAATGCCCGCCACCGTCGACGGTCAGTTCCAGGGCCCGTTCACGATGCAGCCGCGCCAGTGCACACGCGAGCTCGCGCAACGCGGGGGCGGCGTCGATGCGCTCGCCGCGGGCCGCGGCCGCGCCGGCGGCACGGGCGCGCGCGAGGTGCCGGTCCACCTGGCGCCGCATCGCTTCGACCTGGCCCGAGACGGCCAGCGCCGCGGCACCAGGTAATGCCGCGGCTTCGTTGGCCAGCACCGCCAGCGGGGTCTTGACCGCATGCGCCAGGTCGGCGGCCTGGCGGCGCGAGCGCTCCAGCGCCTGCGCATTGCGCGCCAGCAGGGCATTGATTTCGGTCACCAGCGGTTCGACCTCGGCGGGCCAGGCGCCGACCAGGCGCGCCTCGCGCCGTGCCTGCATGGTGCCGAGCGCACGCCGCAGCCGTGCCAGCGGCGCCAGGCCGAAGCGCACCTGCGCCGCCACCGCGAGCATCAGGCCCAGCCCCAGCGCCGTCAGTGACCAGGCCAGCGTCTGGTTGAAACTGCGGCGCGCGGCGCGCAGTTCGGTGCGGTCCAGCGCCACCGAGATTTCCACCGGAGTATCGGCCGACGCCAGCACCAGTTGCCGCGACACCACCAGCAGCGATTGGTGGTTCGGACCGGAGCGCACCTCGGCGATTCCAGCCGAGGCGTCCGAGGCATCGGACGTATCGGACGTATCGGACGCATCGGAAATACGGCGCAGCGCTGTCGCCGGCATCTCCGTATCCCACAGCGAGCGCGAGCGCAGCAGCGCGCCGGGGGCCCGCGCCTGCCAGTAGGCGCCGGAATAGGGCAGTTCGTAGCGGGGATCGGCGGGACTGCGGTGCAGGACCAGCTTGCCCTCGGTGCTCCAGTCCAGCGCCGCGGCCAGGCTGGCGAGCTGGTGCTCGAGCTGGCGCACATAGGTCTGGTTGACGTGGCGCTCGAACAGGGCCGACAGCAGCCAGCCGCTGACCCCCAGCGCCGCGGCCAGCCAGATCGCCGCCACCACCAGCAGGCGCAGCGCAAGCGAGCGACGCAGGCGCACCGGCATCTAGGCGCGCGCCTGCGACGGCGGGCGCAGCCGATAGCCCTGGCCGCGCACGGTTTCAATGACATCCACGCCGAGCTTGCGCCGCAGGCGCCCGACAAAGACCTCGATGGTATTGCTGTCGCGGTCGAAGTCCTGCGCGTAGATGTGTTCGGTCAGCGCGGTCTTGCTGACGATCGCGCCGGGGTGGTGCATCAGGTAGTCCAGCACGCGGAATTCATGGGCGGTCAGCACCACCGGGGCGCCGTCCACGCTGACCGTGCCAGCGCGGGGATTCATCCGCACCGGGCCGCACTGCAGTTCCGGCGCGGGCATGCCGTGCGCGCGCCGGATCAGCGCCCGGATGCGCGCCAGCAGCTCTTCCATGCGGAAAGGCTTGGCCAGGTAGTCGTCGGCGCCGGCATCGATGCCTTCGACCTTCTCGGTCCAGCTGTCGCGCGCGGTCAGGATCAGCACCGGCGCGTTGACCTGCGCGGTGCGCCAGCGGCGCAGCACCGAGAGTCCGTCCAGCCGCGGCAGGCCGAGGTCAAGGATGACCGCGTCGTAAGGTTCTTCGGCGCCCAGGTGCCAGGCGTCCAGGCCATCGGCAGCCGTGTCGACGGCATAGCCGGCGTCGGCCAGGCTGGCACGGACCTGCGCGGCAAGGGCGGTTTCATCTTCGACCAGCAGGATGCGCATGGTTGTCGTTGCCGGGTCAGGGTTTGCGGCGCGCGCCTTCCAGCCCTCGCCCCTTGGCCTTGAGCAGGGCGGCGGTGCGCGCATCGTATTCGAGCTTGGCCACCGAGCCGCCGGGCAGCAGCAGCTTGACCTCGTACTGCCAGATGCCATCGTCGTGATCGAGTTCGACCCCGATGACGTCGCCGCTGTACTGGCGCGAGACGGTCTCGAGGATGCGCGACAACGGCAGGATTTCGCCGGACTGCACCGCGGCGCGGGCGCGATCGGCATCCTTGTCGGCGTGCGCGGCGGGGACCGCCGCCAGTGCCAGCAGCGCGGCGGCCACCAGCGCGCGCGGACGCATAAGGGCCTGGAAACAAGGGGTCATGGCTCGGAGTTTGCATCAAAACAGCTGAATGCGGGCTGAACGGAACGCTCCACGCGAACGCGAACGGTAGCGTGCAGACGCGCGCGCGGCATTGCGTGCGAGGCTACGCGCCGCGGCCGCGCACGCCAAAACGGGGGGACGTAGGCCGTTTTCGCGCTCGCACTGAGGCAAAGCCGCGACAAAACCCGGGGTTTTCACCGGGTTTTGCGTGTCGCATGCATGAAAACCCCTTGACTTACGGCACTTTCCGCTATGATTCAGTGGGCGTCGATCAGGCGATTGCGCAACGCTCAGTAGCAATGCATAACACCTGCCGGCATCCATCTGTTCAACTTACGAATATCGATATGGCGACCAAAGCGAAACCGACCGCGAAGACTGCAACCAAGCCCGCCGCCAAGAAGGCTGCGGCAACCAAGGCACCCGTGAAGGCTGCCGCCAAGAAGGCCGCGCCGGCCAAGAAGGCTGCTCCCGCAGCTGCGCCCGTGGCGCGCCCGCTGAAGGACACCTTCAACAAGTCGAGCCTGGTCGCTCACCTGGTAGCCCAGACGGAACTGGAAGCCAAGACCGTGAAGACGGTGCTGGCCCACCTGGAAAACACCATCGTCGGCGCGCTGAACAAGAAGGGCGCTGGCGAGTTCACCCTGCCCGGCCTGCTGAAGGTCACGGCGCAGCAAGTGCCGGCCAAGAAGAAGCGCTTCGGCAAGGACCCGTTCACCGGTGAAGAGCGCTGGTTCCCGGCCAAGCCGGCCAGCGTCAAGGTCAAGGTCCGTCCGCTGAAGAAGCTGAAGGACGCCGCAGCCTGATCTGCCCCAGTTGTCCAGAAAGAAAAGGAGCCGCTGCCGGCTCCTTTTTTTTTATGGCCGCCGGCACCAATCCGGCAGCGTTTAATCCAGGTCAAGTCGGGGGCCGTGTCGCCCACCTAGAATCGACTACGTCATGGGTGCGGGGGCGCTCCCCATGACAGAGCTTCCGGAGTCTTCCTGAAGCTTCCGCCCGCGGCCGCAACGGCCGCGGGTTTTTTATTGGGCGGCCGCCCGACGGCGCGGCGGATCAGGCCACCAACTGCTTGGCGTAGGTGGCGCGCGCCATCTCGCAGACTTCCACCGACACCTGCACGTTCTGGCCGGTGCCGCCGCCCGAGCGCACGGCCTCGGCAATCACATCGCAGACGGCCTGCGCCAGCGCCTGGCGCACGGCGGTATCGCGCCCGTCCAGGATCGACAGGCGCGCATGGACAAAGGCCCGCTCGACGGCATCGATGCCCTGGCGGTAGGTCGACAGCGTGATGCAACGCGACTTGATATCCGCCTCCTGGAACTGGCCGGAAGCCAGCAGGGCGGCATTGGCCTCATCCAGCAGTTCTTCCTGCGAGCAGTTCAGGCGGGTGTTTTCAGTCAGTTCGATGACGAGGTGAGGCATGGCGGGTCCTGGCACAAAGCTCCGGCATGGCGCCGGCGACAGCGAGCATGATACGGGATCACTGCGACGGGCATACGCCGGAGCGACGAAGCCCGGCCTCTTTGTATCGCGCGTTCACGATCGTCGGATGCAAAACGGAGCGCCCGTGGGCGCCCCGTCGGGGACTGCATGGCAGCGGCAGCTCAGGCGTGGACGGCCGTCACTTCGCGTGCCGGTGCCAGCGCGCCGCCGAAGCGCGCGGGGTTGTCCCGTGCCAGTTGCTGCAGCTGCGCCAGCTTTGCCTTGAGGCCCGCATCCAGCTTGGGCGCCGGCATCACCGTCGACGGGCAGGCCACGCCCAGGATATCCAGCGCCAGCTGGAAGTTCTCCAGGGTCAGGCCCACGCTCGGGTCGACCGTGACCAGATGCTCGCGCAGCGCCTCGGGCATCGACTCGGCCGTGGCGCAGGACAGGATCACGTAATGCACCGGGCACGCGCCCTGGGCGAAAAACGCTTCGATCTCGGCACCGTGGCCGCCCGCGACCGGCGGCGTCATGGCTTCGACCTGCAGGTCCAGCTGTTGCAGGATGGCAGCCGGCGTGCCCCGGCGCCAGGCATCGGATACCACCACACGGGCGCCGGCCACGCCGAACAGCCTGCGCACGAAGCCAAGCGCGACCGGGTCGAAAAACCTGACGTCGCGCGGCGTGCCCGAATCCGGAAGGCCGCCGAGGCGGGCGCGGGAGCGGTCGGAGTACAGGACGCCGGGTACGTCCAGCATGATCAGTCGTTCAGCCATGGTTTCCTGTGCGGGTGCCAGTTCAGTTGGTGTGAAGCAAGATTACTCGCCGCAACCGGGCTGTCACGTTACCAGTGCTGGTTCAGTTGCAACATATCTGTAACTTTGTCGCGGAAGACGTAAATGCCGGTTACGTCGTCATGACAAATGTTTCGACCCGACACATCTTTGCCGCGATTGCCCGGTCACGGCTGCCGGAAGCGAAAGCGCGCCACGTCGCTGGCCAGCGCGGCGGCCTGATGGTCGAGCCGCGCCGCCTGGCCCGCCAGTTCGTCGACCAGCGCAGCATTCTGCTGGGCCGTCTGGCGCAGTTGCGCCGCCGCCTGACCGGCGCCCCGCACGCGGTCGGCCTGCTCGTCCGCGAGCGTGCGCAACCCCTCGGCCAGCGCATGGCTGTGGCCCACCGTGACGGCAATGCGGTCCATTGCCGCCACCACACTGCCGCTCAGGCTGGCGCCTTGCTGGATCTCGTGCGTGGCATTGCCGACGATGCCGCCGATCTCGCGCGCCGCCTCGGCGCTGCGCTGTGCCAGCGCGCGCACTTCCTGCGCCACCACGGCAAAACCGCGCCCAGCCGGGCCCGCACGCGCCGCTTCCACGGCGGCGTTCAGCGCCAGGATATTGGTCTGGAACGCGATGCTTTCGATCACGCCGACAATCTCGGCGATATGGCGCGAATGGCCGTGCAGGGCGTCCATGGCGCCGCGCATGCGCTGCACCACGGCCGCGCCGTCGTCGGTGGCGGCGCGGGCGGCGCTGGCCATCTCGCTCGATTCGGTGGCCTGCGCGTGCGCGGCGGCGACGTGCGCCGCCAGCGCCTGCATGCTGTCGGTGGTGGCGTCGAGCGCGCTGGCCTGTTGCTCGGTACGTGCCGACAGCGCCTGGTTGCCCGCAGCGATCTGCTGGCTGGCCGCGCTGACCTCGTGGGCGCTGGCCTGGATCCGCGCCAGCACGCCGGCAAGTTGGTCGCGCATGCTGGCCACATGGTGCAGCATGCTGCTGTGGTCCGAACGGCGCAGCGCGATCGGGGCGGTCAGGTCGCCGGCGGCAATGCGGCGGGCGATGTCGGCGGCATCGCGCGGCTCGCCGCCCAGTTCGGCGCGCAGGCTGCGCGCGGCAATCCACGCCAGCGCGACGGCAGCGAGCAGGCTGGCGCCGAGCAGGGTCGCCATCCAGGCCTGCGCGCGCAGCTGGCTGGCGGCGACGCTGGCAACGGTGGCGGCGGCCTGCTGCTCTTGCTGGCGGCGTACGGCCTCGACCTGGCTGCTGAGCCGCTGCAGCTGCCCGGTGACGAAATGGCCGTCGACCGAGACCGCGCTGTCGAACTGCAGCGGATCCAGCGGCTGCTTGCGCAGCAACGCCACGTAGGCCTGGGCCAGCTCGCTGGCGCGCTGGCGTTCGCGCAGCAGAGGCGCCGCCTGGGCAGGGGCAGCCCGCTCCACGCCGGCCAGTGCCGCATCGAGTTGCGCCAGCGCCGCTGCAATCTCGTCGGCGGCGCCGTCGCGCTCGGTGCTGCTGGTGGCCATGGTCAGCGCCAGTTGCGCGCGCCCGAGCGCGGCCAGCGCCGATTGCGCCCGCTCCGCGGAGATGGCGCCATGCATGTCGTGCTGGTACAGGGTATCGGTGCGCGCCTTGATCGAGACCAGATTGGCGATTCCCGTCAGGCCGACCGCGGCGCCGAACAGGTAGACCAGGGCAAAGGCAGCGCACAGGCGCGCCACCAGCGGCAGGCGGCCCAGCCGTGCCAGCCAGCGCGCGGGGGCGACTGCCCGACGCTGGCCGGGCAGGGATGTCTTGAAAACTTGCAACACGGAGATGACTCCAGACGGGCGCACCGGCCTGACCAGCCTGCGCAGCCCGGGCTTGACCCGATTTCGCCGCGCGCGCCGTCCTCGGTACGGGACGGTCGCCGCGGCGAATCGGGATCGTCGTCGATCAACGTGACGCCAACGTGACATCCTTACGCTATGGACTGTCATCGCGCTGTCATGTGAGTGTCATGCAATGTGGACCGCGCCGCGGCCTGACCGCTGCCGCACCACCCCCCGCTTGCTCCCTATGAATGGCCTGACTGTCGCCACGCCCCAGCACCACCCCGCCTCCGCCGCTGCCAGCTTCGCCCTGGGCGGGACCGCGCTTGCGCCGGCGCGCCTGCCGCCGCTGCACGCCGTGTTCCAGCCGATCGTGCAGGCGGACAGCGGCGCCATCCTCGGCTACGAAGCACTGCTCCGCGGGCCCGTGGGCTCGCCGTGGGCGGCCCCGGAGGCGCTGTTCCGGCTGGCGCAGGGCGTTCCCGCCACCATCGCGCTGGAAGTGGAAGCGGCGCGAACCGCGCTGGTTGCCTGGCGCGGTTTCGACCTGCCCGGCAAGCTCTTCCTCAATTTCAGCCCGCAGACCTTGCGCCACCTGCTGGCGGACCGGGGGCGGCTGATGGCGGCCCTGCTCGAAGCCGGCATCGCACCGTCGCGGCTGGTGATCGAGGTTACCGAACAAACCCCGATTGGCGACGCCGCCAGCTTTGGCGTGGCCATGGCGGTGTTGCGCGAGCTCGGCATGCAGTACGCGCTGGACGATTTCGGCACCGGGCACGCCAACCTGGACTTGCTCGCGCACCTGTCGCCGCATTTCGTCAAGATCGACAAGTCGCTGGTGCGCGGCATCGCGTCGTGCTCGCGCCGGCTGGAAATTTTGCGCGCGCTGCTGCGCATGATGAGTGCCTTTGGCGGGCGCGTGATCGCCGAAGGCATTGAAGACGAAGACGAACTGGCCGTGGTGCGCGATCTGGGCGTGACCGGCGCCCAGGGCTATTACGTGGGACGGCCGGTGGCGCAACCGGCGGCACAGGCCGCACTGCATGTACGGCAGGCGCTGGCGTCGCGCCGCATTGCCGTATTTCCGCAGATGGTGCGCTCGGGCTGGTCCGGCATCACCGCGGGACGGCTGCTGCGGCCGGCGCCGACGGTATCGCCCTCGGCCAGCAACGATGCGGTGCTGCGCACCTTCCAGGACCAGCCCGAGCTGCAGGCCGTGGCGGTGGTCAATGACGAAGGGCGGCCACTGGCCATCATTGGCCGCCAGGCGTTTATCGACCGCTACGCGGCGCCGTTCCATCGCGAGCTCTATGGCAAGAAGGCCTGCATCGCCATGGCCAGCCGCGATCCGGCCTGCTTCGACCAGCGTGCCAGCCTGGAGGACATGGCGCAGATCCTGTCGGGCGAGAACACGCGCTCGCTCGCCGATGGCTTCGTGATCACCGACCAGGGGCGCTATATCGGGCTGGGCACCGGCGCCGACCTGATCCGGGCGATTACCGAGGTGCGCATGGAAGCGGCGCGCTACGCCAATCCGCTGACCTTCCTGCCGGGCAATATCCCGCTGAACCAGCATATCGAGCGCCTGATCGAGGCCGCCAGCGAGTTCCATGCCTGCTACGTCGACCTGAACCACTTCAAGCCGTTCAACGACAAGTATGGCTACTGGAAAGGCGACGAGATGCTCAAGGGCGCGGCCGCGATCCTGGCCGAGGCGTGCGACCCGGCCCGCGACTTTTTGGGCCACGTAGGCGGCGACGATTTCCTGGTGCTGTACCAGAGCGCCGACTGGGCCGAGCGCATGCGGGCCGCGATCCTGCGCTTCAACGATGCCGCGCGCGCCATGTATGCGCCGCCCGACCGCGCCGCCGGCGGCATGCACGGCGAAGACCGGCACGGGCGGCCGGTGTTCTTTCCTCCGGTATCGATGGCGGTGGGCGTGGTGTGCGTCAGCGGCGAGGGTGTGGCCGGCCTGCAGCGCCTGGGCAGCCAGCAGATCGGCGCCGCGGCGGCAGCGGCCAAGCGCGAGGCCAAGCGCTCCGCCGACGGCATGGCCGTGCTCGACTTCATGGCCTTGGCGCAGACGCTGCCGGCGTAGCGCCGCGGCTCAGTTGCCCGAGGGGCCGGACATGGTGGTCCGCGTCGGCGGCTTCGGCAGCCTGGGCGCGATGCTTTCTTCGAGCACGTCGAGCCGGTAGCCGTGCGCGTAGACCACCGTGATGACAATGCCGTTGGCCACGCCGATGCGCAGGGTCTTGCGCAGCCGCGAGATCAGGCCCGCCAGCGCCCGCGACAGCGGTGGCAGTTCATGCCGCCAGATCGCCTGCTGGATGCGCTCTGCGGCGAGCACGCGGCCGACGTTCGAAAACAGCATCATGGCCAGGTCGAATTCCTTCGGCGTCATGGCGATGCGCTCGCCGTGCAGCGTGGCGAAGCGCCCTATGCTGTTGAGCTGGTAGGGGCCGGCCTGCACCACCAGGCCCTGGCGCACCCGTTCGCCGGTTACGCGCCGGCGCAATGCCGTAATGCGCGCCATCAGCACGCGCGCATTGAGCGGGCGGCAAACGTAGTCGTCGGCGCCCGCATCGAGCGCATCGACCAGCTTGTCTTCGCTGTTGTCGGCGGCCAGCAGGATGATCGGCACATCGCGCGAGCGCGCGCTGCGCACCGCGCGCACCACTTCCAGCGCCGGCAGGTCGGCCAGGGCATCGTCGATCAGCAGCATGTCGTACCGCTCCTGGCTGACGCGGTGGATCAGCTCGCGGCCGGTCTCGAACACGCTGCAGCGGAAGCCGGCGCCCTCCAGCAGTTCGGCCATGGTACGGAGTTGGGGCGAAAAGCCCATGAGCAGCGCAATATTCATCGGAGCGGACCACAGGGCAGGATACGAACCGTAAGGCGAAAGCCGGCAATGAACGCCGGGGCCGCGGTCGGACAGCCCTGGCCACGACACCTCGATGGCACCGCGTTGCCTAGCCAGAAAGCGTATTAAAAGTGCGGTCCGAAAAACAATCAGACATTGCTGAAATATCTGCCGATTCTCGCGGTTAGCCGTGATCGAAGCTGGGTCTGTCACGAGGGTGCGGCAGCTGCCGGGCGCTACCGAAAGTTGTCCACAGCTCCTGTGGACAAAGGGGGGGCATGCTGCCCTGACAGCGGCCTGGCACCGTGATGCCATCGGCGTGCCAAAAAAGAAGGCAGCTGCGGCTGGCCGCGCACGGCGGGGCGCCAACATCCGGACCGTGCTGTGCCAAAATAGCGCGCATCGCGACCCGGTCAGCGGACACAAGCCCACCGATGCTGCAGAGCCCGAGTGTCATCGCCATCATCGTGCTGGCCTTTCACGTCGTAGGCGTGGTGGCCGCGCTGCATGCCGTCATGACGGTGCGCACCGCGCCGGGCGCGATTGCCTGGGCCGGCTCGCTGCTGATGATGCCGTACTTCACCCTGGTGCCTTACCTGATCTTCGGGCGCAGCACCTTTGCCGGCTATGTCGACGCGCGCCGCTTCAACGACGACCGTCTGCGCGAAATCCGCCACGGCATGACCCCGCGCGAGCGCGAGGCGCGCAGCGCCTGCGTGGTCCACGCGCCGGTGCAGGCCTGCATGCGCGCGCTGCCGCGCCTGACCGGCATGCCCTGCCTGGCCAATAACGATGTGCGCCTGCTCATCGACGGCGAGCAGACCTTCGAGGCGATCTTCGCGGCAATGGCGCGCGCCCGGCAGGTGTTGATCGTGCAGTTTTTCATCGTCCACGACGATGCGCTCGGCCGGCGCCTGCAGGCGCTGATGTGCGAGCGCGCGCAGGCTGGCGTCAAGGTGTACTTCCTGTTCGACCGCATCGGCTGCCACGCGATGTCGCGCCGCTACGTGCGCACGCTGCTCGATGCCGGGGTCGAGGCGAGGGCGTTCTCCACGCATCGCGGTTTCGTCAACCGGTTCCAGCTCAATTTCCGCAACCACCGCAAGCTGGTGGTCGTGGACGGCTGCGAAGCATTCATCGGCGGCCACAATGTCGGGGTCGAATACCTGGGCCAGCGTCCGCCGCTGGCGCCCTGGCGCGACACCCATATCGCGCTGCGCGGCAGCGCCGTGCTGGACTTGCAGATGGCCTTTGCCGAAGACTGGTACTGGGCCGCGCGCGAGGTGCCGCATCTGCTGATGCCGCCGTCGGAGGCGGGCGGGAGCATGACCTGCCAGGTGGTGCCGTCGGGGCCGGCCGATGCGCAGGAAACCTGCTCGCTGTTTTTTGTCGAGGCGATCCAGTCCGCGCGCCACCGGCTGTGGATCACGTCGCCGTATTTCGTTCCGGACGAGGCCGTGTTCGCGGTGCTGCGGCTGGCGGTGCTGCGCGGCGTGGATGTGCGCATCCTGATCCCGGCGCGGCCGGACCACCTGGTGGTCTATGCCGCCTCCACGCTCTACGCCCACAAGGCCATTGCTGCGGGTATCAAGGTCTATCGCTACCAGCCCGGCTTCCTGCACCAGAAGGTGATCCTGATCGACGACGAGGCCGCCGCCATCGGCACCGCCAACCTCGACAACCGCTCGTTCCGGCTCAATTTCGAGCTGATGGTGATGACTGCCGACGAGGGCTTTGCGGCGCAGGTGGCGGCAATGCTCGAGGCCGATTTCGCGCAGGCCCGTCGGGTCGGGCTGGACGAGTTCCTTGCCGCGCCGGCTCCGCTGCGCGTGGCGATGCACGTGGCGACGCTGTTCGCGCCAATCCTCTGAGCCGCGGCCAGCCAGCGCCACTGTTATCGTCGATGCAACAAGCTTGTGACAGTTTGATTGTGTACACTGTTCACTATAAGACTCTGCACATCATGAACTGTCATTCGTTTTCCGGGAGGCCCGCATGAACCGGGAAGCCTCCGCACCGCCCGCACGGGCGACCTACCGCCATGGCGACCTGCGCCGCGCGCTGCTCGATGCCGGCATTGACCTGGCACGCGAGGGCGGGCCTGACGCCATCGTGCTGCGCGAGGCGACGCGGCGCGCCGGCGTGGTGCCCAATGCCGCGTACCGCCATTTCGCCAGCAGGCAAGACTTGCTGCAGGCGGTGCGCGCCTCGGCCCTGTCTGCGCTGGCGATCGCCATGGAGGCCGAGATCGGCGGGCTGCGCCCGGGGCGCGGCGCCGCCGCGCATGCGCGCGCCTGCCTGCGCGCGGTCGGCACGGGCTACCTCCGTTTTGCCCTCACGGAAACCGGCCTGTTCCGCACCGCATTCTCGGTGCCGGACGAAGTCGAGGACGACGCCGACCCGGCCAAGGCGGGCAACAGCGGTCTGAATCCGTTCCAGTTGCTGGGCGCGGCGCTGGATCAACTGGTGGAGGCCGGCGTGCTGCCGGCCGAGCGCCGGCCGGGCGCCGAATACCTGGCGTGGTCGGCCGTGCACGGCCTGGCGATCCTGCTGATCGACGGCCCGCTGCGCAGCCGCGCCAGCGAACAGGCGGAGATCCTGGGCCAGCGCGTGCTCGAGATGGTCGAGAAGGGTCTGTAGCCCCTGACCGCGGCATACATCGCGGCATAAGTCGCGGCATAAAAAAATGCCACGATGGCGGGGACCATCGTGGCAACGTAAGGAGCCAGGAAGGGGGGCAACCTGGCTCTGTCGGGCACCCAGGGTCGGGTGCAAGAACAATGTATTCCGTTGTTTCTCATCTGAATATCGGACACTTCTTAAATATGTCTTTGTTTTGTCCCGATATAGGCACCCGCACGCCCACGGCTTAGCCTTGCGCGCCAGGCCGAAGCGGCTCACCGGAATGCAGCGCCGGCCGCGCGGTCTAACTTCCGTGCCTGGCAGGTTTGGCAGGCTTAACGCTGACGCTGGGGGAGCATCATGCAATACGGAATCGGAGTGATCCTCGTCGCGACCGCGCTCGCAGGGTGCGTGGCGTACCCGTATGCCGGCGACCCGTATCCGGGATATCCCGCCTACACGGTGTCGACGCCGTACTACCAGACCTACCCGGCCTATCCCGCCTATCCGGCATACGGCTATCCGTACTACCGTCCATGGCCGGCCTATGGCAGCTTCGCCTTCATCTATGGCGGCGGCGGACACGGTGGCCATCACTGGCATGGCCATGGCCACCACCACGGGCAGGGTGGCTGGCATGGCGGTGGGCGCGGGGGTGGCAGAGGAGGTGGCGGCAGAGGCCACTGAGCGGTGGGCGTCTGCATGGCAATGCCGTGCCGCCAGGATTACCATCGGCTCATGGTCGCCAACGGAGCCTTATCGCCATGAGCAAGCCAGCTAAGAAGCACCAGCCCCAACCGCCGAAGCCAGCGCAGCAGCCATCCAGCGACGAACTGATCGAGCGCGAACTGGATGAGGCGCTGAAGGATACCTTCCCCGCCAGCGACCCGGTCGCGGTCGACACCGACGTGACGCGTCGGCCCGGCAAGTCGAAGCCGGGCAAGTAAAGTGCAGGGGAAATAAGGCGTCCCGGACCAAGGCGTCCGGACGCGGGCACTAGGGCAGTTGGCGCAGTTGCCCGATCACGGACATCAGCCGCCCGTGCGCCACGATGACGCCGGACTCGTCCTGCAGCGCTTCCTGGTAGCGCTTGCGGAACGCGGGCTCCGCCCCGTCGCTGAAGAGTTTTTCGGCGGCGCGCCCGACGGCACGGCAGGTGTCGTCGTGGTGTTCCTTGGCTTCCAGCTCTTCGTCGATCTCGATGATCAGGCGCGACAGCGGGTCGAGCCAGCGGAAGTAGTTGTCTTCAGTCACCAGCTGTACAAACAGGCCGGCCGGAATCGGACCGTTCAGGCGTTCATACTGGGCCCGGTCATAGCCGATGACTTCCTTGTGAACCTGCAGCAGGGCTGCGCGCAGGGCCTTCAGCCCGGAGCGGCGCGTTTCCTGCGTGGCGAGGAATTGTTCGTTGGGCATGCCCATCTCCGCGTTTCTACTTGATCGGGTCCGGGCAGCGGCGCGTCGTCGCGCGCCTGTACCGCCAGCGCTTGCGCGGCGGTGACTGTCTGCCGGATGTTCCGTGCGCGGCGTCCGGCCTGTGCCGGCACTGTCCCGCGCGCCTGCCAGTATAGGCAGGCCCCGCGGGGCGAGCCAGAGGCGCCGGCTAGCGAAATACCCGTATTTGCGCCGGCCGCGGCGCATGGTTGGCGGACATGGCGAGTCGCTCAGGGGCTGTCGGTGGCATCCGGTGCCAGGAGATCGGCCGCGCGCGAGCGCCGTGCATCCGCAGCGCGGAAATAACGGACCACCGTCGATACGCTGGCATGTCCGGTCATGGCCATGGTTTCAGCCAGCGGCACTTGCTGCGCCGCCGCTTCCGTGACAAAGCCCGAGCGCAGCGAATGCGCGGAATAGTCGCCATCCAGCCCGGCCAGCGCGCAACGGGCCTTGACGATGCGGCTGACCGCCGCATCCGACAAGCCTTCTCCCACATGTCCACCGCGGCGGATGCGGCGAAACAGCGGGCCGTGTTCGATCCCCGCTGCGGCCAGCCATGCCTCGAGCGCCTGCCCGGCGGCGCCGGTGACTGGCTTGGGGGTATCGGCGTGCTCGCTGCCTGACTGGTTGGTCTTCGACCAGCCCAGCACATAGACAAAGTCGCCGGGCCCCACACGCGTCAGGTGGTCCATGGTGGCGCGCGCGACTTCGGAGCGGCGACGCCCGCCGCTGGCCCACGCGAACAGCAGCAGCGCGCGGTCGCGCAACCCGGCCAGCGAGCCGTCGCAGGTATCGAGCAGGCGCAGCAGCGGCGCGCGGGTCAAGGCGGCCTTGCGGGTCTGGCGGTGGCCGCGGCGCGCGTAGGCGCGCCGGGTGCTGGCCATCAGTTCGCGCACGCCGGCATCGGCGCACGGGTTGGGCAGGCCTTGCAGCTGGTGGGCCTTGGCGATGACCGCGAGCCGGTGGGTCAGCGTGGACAGCGCGGGCGGGCCGGGTCGTGCCTTGCATCCGTCAGCGACCAGCGCCTGGTCGATCGCGGCCGGCATCTCGCAGACAGGGCCCTGCGGCGTCTGGCGCGTGGCGTGGTCGACGATGAACTGGACAACGACAGCGGGCGCGAGCGGTAGCCGCACTGCCTGCCGGTAGCGCAGGGCATACCAGGCAGACCAGTAGCGCAATGCGGACCGGTAGCTTGCCACCGTGTTTCGGGATTCGCCTTCCTGGCGCAACGCGTTGGCCGCCTGCTCGGCGAGAGGATCCAGTTGGGACGTGCGGAGCGGAGCCGGTAAGTCGACATCGGAGGGAATCGGTGGGAAATAGGCCTCGTGGGCGGCTTGGATTTTGATCATATTAAATATGATGTATGCTGTAATATATCATACATAAATAACGAATAAAAGCCGATAAGCATCCATTATCGAACCTTATTTGTGGCTTTTCAGGAATTCGACCGAGATCCCATCATGGAAACGCTCCGCAGCCGAGGCATCACCCGCGACGACGTCTGGCAAGCCGCCGACAGCCTGCTCAAGGCCGGCCAGCGGCCAACCATCGAACGCATCCGCCTGCATCTGGGCCGGGGCTCGCCGAACACGGTCAGCCCGCACCTCGATACATGGTTTGCGGCGCTGGGCGGGCGGATCCAGGATCCGCAAGGCTTTGCGCCGGCGCCAGGCTGCCCGGAGCCGGTCACCGAAGCCGCGCGTTACCTGTGGGAAGCGGCGCTGCAGAGCGCCAGGACCACGGCCGAGGCCGCGCTGGCGCAGAGGGAAGCCGCACTGGCGGCGGCCACCGCGGCTTTGCAGCAGGAGCGTGAAGCGCTGGAGCAGGAGCGCCAGGTCATGCAGGCGCGGCTCGACGGCGCCGAGGCTGCCATGTCACAACTGACACGGGCGCGCGACGAGGCAGCGGAGCGCGCGGCGCGCGCCGAAACGGCCGCGGCCGCGTGGCAGCAACAGGCCGAAGCGCTGCGCGCCGAGCATGCCTCGGCGCTGGCCGCGCGCCATGCGATGCAGAACGATTTCGACGCCCAGCGCGCAGCCTGGGACCAGGAGCGCGAAACGCTGATGCAGCGCACCGCCGCCAACGAGCGCCGCATGGCGCTGGAACTGGATGCGGCGCGCGTGGCTGCCAGGGAAGCGCAAAAGCTGCTCGAGGCCGAACGCAAGGCGGCGGTCGAGCGCTTGAGCCGGGCCGCGGAGGCGGCGTCGCGCCAGGGCAGCGAAATGACCCGGCTTGGCCAGGCGATTGCGGTGCTCGAAGAACGGGTACGTCAGCGGGAAAGCCTGCTGGCGGAGTACCGGGAGCAGGCTGGCGCGGTGCCTGCCGAACCCACGGCTGTGGCAACGCCGCCCCGGCGGAGCCGTCCGGCCCGCATCGCGCTGTCCGTCGGCAAGGGACGACGGCGCGGCCGGGGGTTGTAGGCCGACCGTGCCTTCCAGCAAGAAGCGCAGCGCAAGGGATGCTGGCGGGGAATCAATTGAGCTATACTGAATGCTCATTTGATGAGGCCCGCCATGCCGCGCATGCTCACGCCTGAAGGCCATTATCCGCTCGCACACCAACGCCGCGCCGCCCGCGAACTCGGCGTCAATAGCTACCTGGCGGTCTACGAGGCCACGCTGTCGACCGAAGGCGCCATGTCGGTGATCCAAGCCATCCGCGAGGGCGTGCCGGCTTCCGATCTCAACCGGCTGGCCGAATCGATGGGCACGAGCAAGGAACAGCTGATCAAGACGCTGGATTTGCCGCGTGCCACCGTCGACCGCAAGGCGCGCGCCCACCAGAACCTGTCGAGCGAGCAGAGCGAGCGCGTGCTCGGCATGGTGCGGCTGGTGGGCCAGGTACAGGCGCTGGTGGAAAGCTCGGGCGATGCGCGCGGCTTCAATGCGGCGCAGTGGGTGGCGCAGTGGCTGGAGCAGCCGTCGCCGGCGCTGGGCGGCCAACGCCCCGCCGCGCTGATGGATACCGTCGCGGGCCAGCGCATCGTCTCCGAGCTGGTGGCCAGGATGCAGAGCGGGGCCTACGCTTGACGCCGGCGTGGCGCATCGCGACCGACACGCCCCTCTATACCGCGGACGATGCCAGCGGCGCCGGCGCCAAGGCGAGCGGAGGGCGCTGGAACCGGCAGGGCACGTCCCTGATTTACGCGGCCTCGAGCATTGCGCTGGCGTGCCTGGAAACGCTGGTTCACCTGGGCTCGGCCGGCCTGCCGTTGAACCGCTACCTGGTCCGCATCGATATTCCCGACGACTTGTGGGCCGCGGCAGGGCGCTTGACGGCTGCCAGCGCGCCGGTCGGCTGGGATGCCATTCCCGCCGGCAAGACCAGCCTCGATACCGGCGAGGCGTGGATCCACGCGGGCACGAGCGCCTTGCTGCTGGTGCCTTCCATCGTGATTCCCGAAGAGCACAACGTGCTGGTCAATCCCTTGCACGCGGATGCCGGCCGGCTGGCCTATACCAAGGTGCGCCGCTGGCAGTACGACGCACGCCTGGCCTGAGGCAGGATCACGCCGCGCCGCCAGCGCGCAGCAGGTGTTTCTGGATCTTGCCGCTGGTGGTCTTGGGCAGTGCCTCGACGAAATGGTAGCGGCGTGGGCGCTTGTACGCAGCGAGCCGGTCGCCTTGCAGCAGGAAGGCATCGAGCTGTTCCGCGCTCGGCGCGGCCTCGCCGCGCGCCACCACGTAGGCGCCGACCACCTGGCCCCAGGCGGGATCTGGCTCGCCCAGTACCGCGACTTCGAACACGCCTGGATGTTCGATCAGGGCGTCTTCCACCTCGCGCGGATAGACGTTCTCGGCGCCGGAATTGATCATGTAGTCGATGCGGTCGCGGATCCACAGGTAGCCGTCGGCGTCCAGGCTGCCGAGATCGCCGGTGTGGTACCAGCCGTGCGCCATTGCGCGCGCGTTGGCGTCCGGGCGGTTCAGGTAGCCCTGCATCATGCACGGGCCGCGCACCAGCACTTCGCCGACTTCGCCCGGCGCGCACGGCTGCGACGGGTCGGTCGGCGCGCCGTCCTCGCGCAGCCTTGCCACTACCAGCTGGTGGCCCAGCGCGGGCAGCCCGGCCGAGCCGGCGCGGCTCAGTTGTTCGTGCGGGTAGAGCACCGACATGCACGGACCCATTTCCGTGGTGCCGTAGACCTGCACCAGCCCGGCGCCGACCTTGCGGTCCCATTCGCGGATCAGGTGCGGCGCCATCGACGCGCCGCCGTACTCTACCAGCCGCAGCGAGGACAGGTCGCGGGTACCGGCGTCCGGATGGTCGAGCAGCATGCCGACCATGGTCGGCGCGGCGAAGAAGTGCGTGACGCCCTCGGCTTCGACCAGCTGCCACGCCTCGCCCGCGTCGAAGCGGCGCTGCAGCACCTGGGTGGCGCCGACCTGCAGGCGCGGCAGGAAGCTGGTGTGCAGCTCGGCGGTGTGGTTCAGCGGCGCGATCGACAGGCCCACGTCCTCGCGCGACAGCATCATGGCCTGGTGCATCATCGCGTTGTGCTGCAGCTTGCTGCGATGGGTGTGCATGACGCCCTTGGGCCGGCCGGTGGTGCCGCTGGTGTACATCAGGATGCAGGGGGCGTTCTCGTCGACCGTCACCGTCGGCGGCGTGTCGGGCTGACCTGCCGCCAGCCTGTCGAGCCGGTGCGTGGCGCAAGCGGGCGCCGCGTCGGCGTCGGCATAGAGGCGCAACGTGGTCCCGGGCGCCAGTTCGGCGGCTTTTTCCACGACGGCCGCGCCTTCGCGTTCGAACAGCAGCGCCCTGGCGCCGCCATCGTTCAGGATGTAGGCCAGCTCCTGCGCCGCCAGGCGGTAGTTGACCGGGTTGAAGACCGCGCCCAGGCGCGCCGTGGCCAGCAGCGTAAAGACAAAGGCCGGCGTGTTGTAGAGGAAGGCCGCCACCACGTCGCCCTTGCCGATGCCGAGCGACTGCAAGCCGTGCGCGTGGCGGTTGACCTCGGCATCCAGCTGGGCATACGTCCACGCGCGCCGTCCGGCGCCGATGCCGCTGACCAGCGCGGTCTTGTGCGGCAGGTTGCGCGCGGGCCAGGTCAGGGTGTCGCCAAGGGTGATGCCGCAGGTCAAGGTCGGGCTCCGGTGGTCCGCCGCCGGGCAGGCAGGCGCTTGTTATGTCAGCCGGACAATATAGAGCGGCGCGTGGGGCACATGGAAATAACGATTTGCTCTTTCTTTATGCCCGTTGAGCGGTAAGGGCGTTCCTCGGCCAGCCACTACTGTATATTTGTACAGTTTTCGCTGTGCCCATTGTCTGTGTCTGCCGTCACCGCGCCCCCTCCCGTCACGCCCGCACCGCCCGCACCGCCCACTGCGCCGACGCAGCCGGCGTACGTCGTCGCCGTGCGCGCGCTGTGCGAGTTCACCGCCAAGGCGGGTGACCTGGACCTGCGTTTCGTGCCTACGCCGTCGGCGCAGGAGGGGGTGGCGGGCCATGGCGTGGTGACCGGCCGTCGCGGCGCGGGCTATCAGGTGGAAGTGGCACTGTCCGCGGATTTCGGTCCGCTTCACGTCCGCGGCCGTGCCGACGGCTACGATCCGGCTGCCAACCGGCTCGAGGAAATCAAGACGGTCCGCGGCGATGCCGCCGTGCCGGACAACCACCGCCACCTGCACTGGGCCCAGGCCAGGATCTATGGCTGCCTGCTGTGCCGCAAGCTGGGGCTGCCCGGGCTGGAGATCGCGGTAGTCTATTTCGACATCGTCAGCCAGCGCGAGCACCCGGTGGTGGCGCATTTCGACGCGCCGGCGCTCGAGGCGTTCTTTGTCCAGTCCTGCGAGCGTTTCCTGCACTGGGCCCAGGCCGAGCTGGCGCACCGGCAGTCGCGCGATGCCGCGTTGGCGCAGCTGGCGTTCCCGCACCAGGGCTTTCGCCCGGGCCAGCGCGAACTGGCGCAGGCGGTCTACAACGCCAACCGCGCCGGCCGCCACCTGCTGGCGCAGGCGCCCACCGGCATCGGCAAGTCGGTCGGGACGCTGTTCCCGGTGCTCAAGGCCATGCCGGGCCAGCGCCTCGACAAGGTGTTCTTCCTGTCTGCGCGTTCCACCGGGCGCGGGGTGGCGCTGCACGCCGCCGCGGCCCTGCGCGGCCATGGCGCGCAGCCGCTGCGCGTGCTCGAACTGACTGCGCGCGACAAGGCCTGCGAGCATCCGGAACTGGCCTGCCATGGCGAATCGTGTCCGCTGGCGCGCGGCTTCTATGACCGCCTGCCGGCCGCGCGCGAAGCGGCCCGCGCCGTACCGGTGCGCGACCGCGCCGCGGTACGCGAACTGGCGCGCGAACATGCCATCTGCCCTTATTACCTGGCACAGGAGCTGGTGCGCTGGAGCGACGTGGTGGTGGCCGACTACAACTACTACTTCGACCGCAGCGCGATGCTGTATGCGCTGACCGTGGCCAATGGCTGGCGCGCCAGCGTGCTGGTGGACGAGGCCCACAACCTGGTCGAGCGCGGCCGCGCGATGTACACGGCGGAGCTGGACCCGCAAGCGCTGCGCGAGCTGCGCCGCGGCGCGCCGGCGCCGCTATCCCGGCCGCTGGCACGGCTGGCGCGGCAGTGGAGCATACTCGCGCGCCAGGGTGACGATGCCTACGAGGTCCTGCCGGAAGTGCCCGCGGCCTTTCGCCGTGCGCTGGACGAATGCTGTGCCGCGGCGCTGGCCTATATGACCGAGTATCCGGGCGCACACGATCCGGCGCTGCAGCGCTTTTACTTTGATGCGCTGCATTTCGCCCGCCTTGCCGAACAGCTCGATGCGCATTCGCTGTTCGATATCCAGCGCGCGCCGCGCCGCCGTGGCCACCACGCCCGGCTTTGCCTGCGCAACGTCATCCCGGCCCCGTTCCTGCGCCCGCGCCTTGCCGCCGCGCATTCGGTCACGCTGTTTTCCGCGACCCTCGATCCCGCGGACTATTACCTCGACACGCTGGGCCTGCCGGCCGATTGCGCGCGCGTGCAAGTGCCATCGCCGTTCCGCGCCGAGCAGCTGTCGGTGCGGATTGCCTCGCGCATCTCCACCCGCTATGCGCGGCGCGAGCAGTCGCTGCCGGCCATCGTGGCGCTGATGGCGGACCAGTTCCGCGCGCGCCGGGGCAACTACCTGGCCTTCTTCAGCAGCCACGAATACCTGCAGCAGGCCGTCGCCGGCTTCGCCGGGTCGCACCCGGACATCCCGCATTGGGTCCAGGCGCGTGGCATGGATGAAGCCGCGCAGGCGGCGTTCCTGGCGGCCTTTACGGAAGACGGCGAGGGGATTGGCTTTGCGGTGCTCGGCGGCGCCTTTGCCGAGGGCGTGGACCTGCCGGGCGAGCGCCTGATCGGCGCCTTCGTCGCAACGCTGGGGCTGCCGCAGTTCAACGCCGTCAACGAGCAGTTCCGCGCGCGCATGGAGCAGGCGTTCGGCCGGGGCTACGCCTATGCCTACCTGTATCCCGGTCTGCGCAAGGTGGTGCAGGCCGCCGGCCGGGTGATTCGCACGCAGCAGGACCAGGGCGTGCTGTATCTGATCGATGACCGCTTTGCCGCGGCGGAGGTGCGGGAATTGCTGCCATCATGGTGGGAAATCGCGCCGGCGGCGTAGAAATTACACGCTGGCGTCGCGGATGCGGCATGCTGGCGCCGTAGTTCCGCCTCAGGTCGGCCTGGAACTGGCCTGGAACGAATCTGGCAGGCACACCGTCACGCGCCAACCGAAAGGAAACACCATGCCGATGACCCAACATTACGCCGCCACCGAGCCGACCCGCACCGAAGTCGACACGCTGTCCGGCGCCACCGTGCTGGAGTTCGGCGCACCGTGGTGCGGCTACTGCCAGCGGGCCCAGCCGGCCTTGGCCGAGGCTTTTTCCGTGCATCCGGACCTGCGCCACCTGAAGATCGAAGACGGCAGCGGACGCCCGCTGGGCCGGTCGTTCCGCATCAAGCTGTGGCCGACGCTGGTGTTCCTGCGCGACGGCCAGGAAGTGGCCAGGCTGGTCCGCCCGAGCGAGGCCGAGCCGATCCGCGAGGCGATGCGCCGCATTGCCTGACCGCCGCGCGCCGGATCGGCTTACTTCGCGAACACCTGGCTCAGGTCGCCAAAGGCCTTGAATTCGAGCGCGTTGCCCGACGGGTCCAGGAAGAACATGGTCGCCTGTTCGCCGACCTGGCCCTTGAAGCGCACATGCGGTTCGATCACGAACCGGGTGCCGGCCGCGCGCAGGCGTTCGGCCAGCGCCTCCCATTGGTCCATCGGCAGGATCGCGCCGAAATGGCGCACCGGCACGTCGTCGCCATCGACGGCGCTGGTGGCGCGATGGCCGCATTCCTCGGGCGACAGGTGCGCCACCACCTGGTGGCCATAGAAATTGAAATCCACCCACGCCTCGGAACTGCGGCCTTCGGGGCAGCCCAGCAACCCGCCATAGAAACGCCGCGCCTCGGCCAGGTCGCGCACGGGAAACGCCAGGTGAAACAAGGGGATCGGGGAAGTCAGGCTCATGGGGGCTTTGCGAGGGAAAGGTTCTGGCGCGCCGGGATCGGCCCGCGCGTTGATTGTAATCAGCACAACCCGTAATATGAAGCGAATCATTTTTGCCCTGAGCATCAAAGATTTCGATAGATGATCCGCTACTTCCAGACCTTCCTGACGGCTGCCGAAACCGGCTCGTTTTCCGCCGCGGCGGCGCGGCTGGCGCTGACCCAGTCGGCCGTCAGCACGCAGATCCGGCGCCTTGAAGAGGAACTGGATTGCCGCCTGTTCGAGCGCACCGGCAAGTCGGTCGCGCTCAGCGAAGCCGGGCACCGGTTGCTGCCGGAGGCGCGCCGCTTTGTCGAGCTCTATGCCGCGATGAAGGACCGCGCCGGCCCGCCCGCCGAGGCCGCGCCGGTCGAGCTGGGCGCGGTGTCCACGGTGCAGGCCACCTTGCTGGCCGAGGCAATGCGGCACTTCCGCCAGCGCTTCCCGGACTCGCACGTCAACGTGGTGCCCGGCATGTCGACCCAGCTGCTGACGCAGGTCGATGCGCGCGAACTCGATGTGGCCGTGCTGATCCGGCCGCGCCTGGGTTTGCCGCCCGACCTGAAGTGGGTGCCGCTGGTGCGCGAGCGCTTCGTCGGCATCGGGCCGGCCGGCGCGCCGCGGGAACTGCGGGCGCTGGTGGAGGCGCTGCCGTTTATCCGCTACAACCGCCACAGCACCGGCGGCCAGCTGGTGGACCGCTATCTGAAGCGGCAGCGGTTCTGGGTCAGGGAAGGGATGGAGCTGGACGAGCCGGCGGTGATCCTGCAGATGGTGGCGGCGGGCTTGGGCTGCGCCATCATTCCGGCCGAGCTGGTGCCGCTGCGCGAGGCGGCCGGCGTGGTGCAGGTGCCGCTTCCGGGCGGGCCGCTCTATCGCGAGGTTGGTGTGCTGGTGCGTGAATCGGCGCTGCGCCGCGCGCCGGTCGCGGCGCTGATCGACGCCTTCGTGGCGGCGAGCGCGCGCTGGCAGCCAGTAGAGGCTTAGAAAAGGCTCAGAGGCTGGCCGGCAACACCATCGTCACCAGCACCGAGGCATCCGACACCGCCGTCACGTCGTAGCGCACGCAAGGCCCAAGGTACAGCAGGTCGCCCTGGCGCAGCTGGCGTTCGCTGCCGTCCACGCGCACGCGGACCTCGCCCTCCAGGCATTGCACGGTCATCGGTCCGTCCACGGCATGCGGGGGCACATGCTTGCCGGCCTTCAGCACCAGCCGCATCACTTCGAGGGGGCCTTCCTTGAACAGGGCCTGGGTGGCGGTCTGGTCCAGCCGCACGCCCAGGGGCAGCACGCTGGCGATCTGTCCGGAAGCTAGGTGGGGAAGGGACATGCGCGGCTCCTCGCGTCTGGTGGGGTGGCTTGTCAGGCGCGCCGACGCCGGGCGGCGGCACGCCTTCTCAATCTAGCACCGGAGCGCGCGTATCAGTAGCACGCAGCGTGGTGTCGCCGCCAGATCAGGCCGCGGCGGCAGCGCGCGCGCCGCGATGGGCCGGCGCCGCGGAGACACCGCTGCGATCCAGGCCTGCAACTTCGAGGCCAGCAACTTCCAGGCCGGTGGCGCGGTTGGCGCCGTCGGTGAAGGGGTCACGCTGGTCGTTGACGCGCGCGCCATCGGTGAAGGGGTCGCGCTTGTCGTTGACCCGCGCGCCGTCAGTGAACGGATCGCGCTTGCCGTTGTGCAGGGCGTAGCCGTGGCGGTCACCGGCAACGCCGCGATCGTTCAGGCCTTGTGCCATGGCGGGGGTGGCGGCGCTGATTGCTGCGAGGGAGAGAGTCGTGGCAAGAAGGGCTTTGAGAGCGTTTTTATGCATGTCTGCTGTTTTTTGGGGTAAGGGGACGGCTGGCCCGCAAGGGGCCGCGCAGGCTGGCGGGTTTGCTGCCTGCGCCGTCCGGATTCGCCTTGTGGGCGGTGCCGCGCCTGGTAGTTTGCCCGGCACGGAACCAAGTGTAGCCACGCCTGGCTATTCCCGTGATGATTTAACTTTCCGGATTTCAGTCGTTTTTTTCATCGATCGATGCGGGCACGGCAGCCATCTTGCGCGCGCTCTGCCAGCCGCCCCCGAGGGCCAGGAACAGGTCGACCTGCCGCGCGGCAACCTGGCCCGCGGACGCTGCCAGCGCTGCCTGCGCGGCGGCGAGGTCGCGCTCGGCATCGAGATGCGCCAGATAGGGCAGGCGCCCCGCCTCCCAGAGCCGGCGCTGCTGCCGGGCGGCTTGCGCGGCGTGTTCGCCGGCGGCATGCAAGGCCGCGTGGCGTTCCAGTTCGCGCGTGTAGGCCGACAGCGCGGTCTCGGTTTCCTGCAGCGCGCGCAGCACCACGCCGTCGAAGCGCGCCAGGGCGGCATCCGCGGCGGCTTCCAGGCCGCGGATGCGATGCCGCACGCCATTGGTGGGCCAGCTCCAGCTCAGCAGCGGCCCCACGCTCCAGCGCGCCGTGGGTCCGCTGCCAAGATGGCTCAGCACGCCGGTCAGTCCGGCGCTGGCGCCGATGCGGATCGACGGGTACAGGTCCGCCGTGGCCACGCCGATGCGCGCGGTGGCGGCGGCGAGTTCGCGTTCGGCCTGGCGCACGTCGGGGCGCCGTCGCAGCAGCGCGGCGCCATCGCCGACCGGCAGCGGCGCGCGCAGCGCGGGCTCGGCATCGCAGGCTGCCTCGGCCTCCAGCAGCGCGCCTGGCGGTTGGCCCAGCAACAGCGCCAGCCGGTAGCGCGCGGCGCTGCGTGCGGCTTGCAGCGGCGGCAGCGCCGCGCGCAGCGCTTCGCTGCGGGCAAGTTCGCGCGCCACCTCGGCGGGCCCGGCGCGGCCCGCGGCGAGCAGGCGGCGGGTGGCGTCCAGCGTGCGCTGCTGCACCGCCAGCTGCTGCGTGGCGGCGTGCAGGTCATGCGTCGCGGCGCAACCTTGCACGTAGGCGCGCACGGTCTGCGCAGCGACGGTGACGCGCACCATGTCCAGCGTCGCCTCGCTGGCCTGGGCGCCGGCGAGCGCGGCCTCGTCGGCGCGCGCCAGCTGGCCGAAGAAGTCGATCAGGTAGGACGCGCCCAGGTCCACGTCGCCCAGGTTGAACACCGGTGGCTGGGCCTGCTGCAAAAAACTCTCCCCCGACAGCTGCGCGCGCGACACGCCGGCGCCGGCGCTGCCCTGGGGCAGGTTTTCGGCTTCTACTTCGTGCAGCAGCGCAAGCGCGCGACGCAGGTTGGCGCTGGCGGCGCGGAGGTCAGTGTTCGCCGCCAGTGCCTTCGTCACCAGCCGGTCGAGGCGTTCGTCGTCATAGAGGCGCCACCAGTCGTCGGGCACGGGCGCGATCGCCACGTCCGGTGCTTGTGCACCTTGCAACGGGCCATTGGCCGCGGTCGCGCGTATCGCCGCGTCATCGGGCAGGCGATAGTCCGGTCCCACCGTCGTGCAGGCACTCAGGCATGCGCACAGACATGCCGCCCAGGCGCGGCGCGGCCTCACGATCGCGGCCCCCGGCGGCGCGCGGCGCCCTGGTCTGCGGCCGGCTCGCGCACCGCCACGGTGGCGGTGCGCCCCGACACCAGCCGCACGTCGGCAGGCACGTCTTCCAGCACGATGCGCACCGGTACGCGCTGCGCCAGCCGCACCCAGTTGAAGGTGGGGTTGACGTTGGGCAGCAGGTTGGAACCCGCGCTGCGGTCGCGGTCCTCGATGCCGGCGGCGATGCTCTGGACGTGGCCGCGCAAGTGGCGGGGCTCGCCCATGATATGCACGTCGACCGGGCTGCCGATGTGGATGCGGTGCAGCCTGGTTTCCTCGAAATAGCCTTCGACGTGGAAGGAGCCGGCATCGACCATCGACAGCACCGGTCGTCCGGTGGACACGTAGTCGCCCAGCCGCGGCAGCCGGTCGTTCAAGTAACCCGCCACCGGGCTGCGCACGCTGGTGCGTTGCAGGTTCAGCCGGGCCAGCCGCAGTGCGGCTTCGGCCTGGGCCAGCGCGGCCTGGCCTTGCTCCACGCGCGCGCGCCCTTGCTCGGCGACTTCGGCGGCAACCACGCCGTCCAGGCTGCGGTTGCGCGCGGCTTCGCGCCGCGCCTGCGCGAGCGCGGCACGCTGGGTCGCCAGCGTCGCCAGCGCCTGTTCCAGGGCGAGCGCGTAGCGGTCGCGGTCGATCTCGAACAGGACTTCGCCGGCCTGAACGTACTGGTTGTCGCGCGCAAGCACGCGCGTGACCAGCCCCGAGACGTCGGGCGCCACCTGGACGATGTCGGCACGCACGTGGCCGTCGCGGGTCCAGGGCGCAGCGGTGTAGTAGTCCCACAGGTGGCGCAGCACCAGCAGCGCGGCGATGGCGGCCAGCAGCGTCGGCAGCACGGGAAGCAGGGAGCGGAGTCGGAAGGTCATGACGGCAGTCCGGGCACCGCGGCAAACACCGCGGCCACGGCGCCCAGGACGATCACATAGAGGAAAAGGTTGAACAGCGAGCGGTGCCAGATGTGCCGGTAGCAACCCAGCCCGGCCAGCACCATGCGGATCGCCGTGGCCACCGCAAAGGCCAGTACGGCCAGCACCAGCACGCCGGGCACGAACACGCCGTAGAGGTCGATTTGACTAAGCATGAGGCGGAGCGCAGAGGGCGGGGATCAGCGGGACGGGGACATGGCCGCAAGCGGAAGCAGCGTGATTTGCAGCACCACCAGCGCGCCCAGCGTGTCGCGCTGGGCGCGGCCGCCGGCCGCCACCGCGGCCATGGCTTCGCCCACGGCGGCGGCCAGGCCCGCCGCTACCGGTACGCGCCGGCCCGCGCGCAGTTGCGCACGGAAATGCCGCGCCACCGCGGCCAGCACGCGTCGCACCGGCTTGCGCGCCGGCGGCGGCAAGTCCGGCAGCGCCTTGTGCAGCGCCAGCGCGCAATAGCCGACCTGCAGCGCATGAAAGCCGTCAGCGGACAAGGGATCGCCGGCGGCGCCCAGGCGCGGCACCAGTTGGCCCAGCCGGTCCAGCATGCGCGCCCCCAGCCGCGCATCGCCGTCGGTGGCGCGCAGCGTGGCGGCCCGCGCCAGGTCACTCCAGCTGGCGCGCACCAGCCGCCGTGCCGCCGCGCGCGCGCCAAACGGGCGTGCCGCCACCGACCACAGCGGCGCGAACACCATGGCCGCCGCGCTGGCCAGGCAGGTATTGAAGATGGCGAGGAAATCCGCGTCGAACACGCCCTGCACGTTGGCGAACGCGGCGGTGTTGACCGATAGCAGCATCGCGATCAGCTGGAACCCCGGCCGCGAGATCAGCAGGCCGATGCCGAGATAGGGCAAGGCCAGCAGCGCGGCCAGCGCTTCGAAGGTGTGCGCATGCGGCACCACCAGGAACAGGTAGCCGGACGAAATCAGCAGGCAGATCGCGCTCCAGCGCACGAAGGCCCGGGCCATGCGCCGCGGCTCGTCGACCGCGGCAAAGAAACAGCACGCGATCGAAGCCACCACCACCGCCCCGGCGCCGTCCTCCCAGCCCGAGAAGATCCACATCAGCCCGGCGCAGAACACCGCGAGTCCGCTGGACACCGCGCCGAACAGCAGCATGCCGTGATCATGGTGATGGCCGGCAGCTTCCGCAGCGGATTCGCCACGTGGCAGTGGCGTGCCGGCGCGGTGGTCGCCGATGCCTTGCTGCAGGGCGCGGCATTCGCCGTACAGGGCGCACAGGCGCTGCAGCTGGTCGGCCGCCGTGGCGGCAAGGCGAGCATGCCAGCCGCTCGCGTCATGTCCGGAGAGCATCCGCCAGCCTTCGGGCGCAGCGGCAGGCCCCGTGGCAGCATCGCCGGCAAGCCATGCTGCCGTTGCCGCCAGCGCCTCGCGCAGTTCCGCAGGAATGCCGCCGGCATGGCAGCGCAGCGCTTGCAGCACGCTCTCCAGCGACGACAGCACCGGCATCAGCATGGTCATGCGCCGGCGCAGCGCGCGCGCGTGGCGCAGCGTGTCGCCGCCTTCGGTGTCATAGGCCAGCTGGCTGATCAGCTGGTCCAGCTGCAGGATGTCGGCGGCAAGCCGGTGGCGGCTGTGATCTGCGCGAGGACTGCCAGCAAGGATGTCCGAGGCCCAGGCCGCGGCATCGGACAGCCACGTGGCGGCACGCGCGCGCAGCGCGGGCGCGACCTTGGCCGGAAACACCACCGAGCCCACCAGCCCGGCGCAGACGATGCCGATCACGATTTCCTCGATCCGTGCCACGGCGATGTCGAAGATCTGCGCCGGCTGGCTGACTGCCGGCAAGGCCACGATCGGCAGCGTGTAGGCCGCCAGCAGGTACACGTAGCTGCGCGGCGTGCGCTGCAGCAGCGACAGGTACACCAGCACGCTGATCCACAGCGCGATCGCGCCCATCAGCATGATCGGCATGTTGACCAGTTGCGGCACCGTCGCCACCGCCGCGGTGGCGCCCAGCACCGTGCCGGCGACGCGATACGCGGCCTTGGAGCGGGTCGCGCCGGTGAGCGGATGCGAGACGAAGTACACCGTCGCCATGGCCCAGTACGGCCGCGCCAGGCCCAGCGCCAACGCAATGTAGAGCGCGAGCATGGCGGCGGCGAATGCCTTCAGCGAGAACAGCCACTGTCGTGCATTCGGCCAGCTAGCCATGGAGCGGGGTCTTGAAGGGAAGGTTGGGGGCGCTTGCCGCCGCCTGCCGTTCCGCGCTTCATTGGGGGCGCGGTTCGGGCGGGGGCGACATGTTGGGAGCGAAGTGTAGCCGCACCTTTCACATTCCATTCATGATTTAATATTGGCTTTTCCATTCGCGTTATTCATGGATCGGCACATCCGCCCTCCACGCCAACATGCCCATCGATATCCGCGCGCTGCGCTATTTCGTCGAGACCGCGCGGCTGCGCAGCTTTACCCAGGCCGCTTCGTCGCTGTTCGTGACCCAGTCCACCATCAGCAAGATGGTCCGCCAGCTCGAGGATGAAGTTGGCCAGCCGCTATTGATCCGCGAAGGCAAGAGCGTGCGCCTGACCGACGTCGGCCGGGTGGTCTACGAGCGCGGCCAGGAGGCGCTGGGCGTGGTGCACCGGCTGACGCTGGAGGTCGCCGACCTGTCGTCGCTGGGGCGGGGGCAGTTGACGGTCGGCATCCCGCCGATGGTGAACCTGTTTTTCTCGCCCGCGGTCAGCGCGTTCCGGCAGCGCTATCCCAACCTGTCACTGACGCTGGACGAGCACGGCGGGCAGGTGGTGGAGCAACTGGTGGCCAGCGGCGAGCTCGAGGTGGGCGCCACCGTGCTGCCGGGCGACAGCGGCCTGTCGCTGGAAACGCGCCAGTTCGGCCGCTATCCGATCTGGGCGGTGGGGCCGCGCAAGGCGGCCTGGGCGCGCGGGCGCACCGTGTCGCTGGCGGCGCTGCGCGACGAGCCGCTGGTGATGCTGACCGAGGATTTTTCGCTGACGCGCAAGCTACGGCAGGCCTTCGTGGAGGCCCGGATCGAACCGCGCGTGGTCGCGCGCAGCGGGCACTGGGACTTCCTGGCGTCGATGGCGGCAGCGGGGCTGGGCACCACCTTCCTGCCCCAGCCGCTGGCCGAGCGCCTGCAGGCGCAGGACACGCTGGCCATGGCGCGCCTCACCGAACCCGCGGTGGACTGGACCATGGCCCATATCTGGTCGCCGGGGCGCTACCTGTCGCACGCCGCCCGCGCGTGGCTGGCGGTCTGCGAAGAGGTGCTGGGGAACGGGCGCACGGCCTGAGTCCGTCGCCTCACCTGACGCGGCACTGCTCGGGCGGGATGTCGAGCAGGACCAGCGGCTTTTGTCCGACCGCATAGTGATAGCGCAGCCGGATTCCCAGCTTGCCCAGCACCGGCACATCCGGGTTGCGGCAGATGCCGCGCTCGAGGATCGGCTTGGCCGTGGCCATGAAGGCACGGGTGTCGTCGCGGCCGGCATCCACGCCGGAGACCTTCAGGTGGAAGTCGACGATCTTGCCGGGCCGCGCCACGCAGCCGTCGAAGCGCGTGGTGTCGTCGAGGTCGATCGGGCCCGCGCGCATCAGCTCCTGGCAGGCCAGGCGCAGTTGCCGGTCGGCGTCGCCGGTGGTCAGGCGCGTGACCCCGTGCATGCCGGTCGGCTTGCCGCGCACGGTGCCCAGCAGCAGCGTGGCGAGCTCCGACAGCGGCGGCGCGGCCACGGTCGCGGCTCGCGCGGCGGCTGGTGTGGCGGAAAGCGCAAGTGTCGCAGCCAGCAACGACAGGTGGACGGCGGTGCGGCGCCAGCGGCAGAGAGCAGGATCGGGAACGGCGTGGACGGCGGCGGGGTCAAGGGGCATGAGGCAGACAGAACGGGGGCGGCGGTTGCGCTGCTACTTTAGTCCTGTGTCCTTGCGGCCGTTGTCAGGCTTTGTCCTACGTTGCAACAGCGCGCTTGCCGTGCCCACGCGCTCAGAGCTCCAGCACCAGCCGGCCGCCACCGCAGGCGCGCGAGCAGCACGCCATCATGCGCTGGTTGGCGTCACGCTCGGCGCGCGTCAGCACCACGTCGCGGTGGTCGACCTGGCCGGCCAGCACGCGCACCTCGCATGAGCCGCACAGGCCTTCCTCGCAGTCGCTCTGCACGTCGATATTGGCGCCGCGCAGCGCGCCCAGCAGAGTCTGTCCCGCCGGCACTTCCAGCACCAGGCCGGAGTCCTTCAGCTCCACGGTAAAGGGCTGCTCCTTCGACGCATCCAGCGTGCCCAGCCTCGAGACGAAATGCTCCACGCGCAGCGCGTCCGCCGGCCACGCCGCGCAGCGTTCGGCAAGCGCATCCAGCAGGCGCTGCGGGCCGCAGGCATAGATCTGGGTGTCCGCGTCAGGCTGCCCCAGCAGCTTGCCCAAGTCGGCGCGCCGGCCTTCGTCGCTGGCGTGGACATGCAGCCGCGCGCCGTGCAGCGCCTGCAATTCGTCCAGCATGGCCATGGCCCGGCGCGAGCGCCCGCAGTAATGGAAGGTGTAGTCGATGCCAAGCGCGCGGGCGCGCCGCGCCATCGCGCTCACGGGTGTGACGCCGATGCCGCCGGCAATGAAGATGGCCCGCCGGCACTGCTCGTCGAAGCGGAAATGGTTGCGTGGGCCGCGGATGCGCAGGCGGTCGCCGGCCCTGACGCTGCCATGGAGCCAGGCAGAGCCGCCGCGGCTGGCGGGATCGCGCAGCACCGCGATCTCCAGCGCCGCCGCATCGTCCGGATCGCCGCACAGCGAATACTGGCGCGACAGCCCGGTGTCGCCGCATTCCACGTCGATATGCGAGCCCGGCGCCCAGCGCGGCAGCGGCTTGCCATCGGGCGCCACCAGCCGCAGCCGGAGCACGTCGTCGGCGGCGGGCGTGGCGCGCTCGACCACCACCGTGCGGGCGATGGTATGCGCCGACGGCTCGCCGATGCGCACCGGCTGGCGCACCGCCAGCAGGGCGGGGTCGCGGCGCTCGGGGTTGTGCGCGGGATCCCATTCCACCAGCAAGTGCTCCGGGCCGCGGAACGAAGTGTTGGGCACATAGGTGAAGGTCTGCTCGGCCAGGCGCATATGCGGCAGCCGACGCGTCAGCTCTTCCAGGAAGACCTGCATTTCCATGCGCGCCAGATTCTTGCCCATGCACTGGTGCGAGCCGTAGCCGAAGGTCAGCTGCTCGCTGGCGTTGTCGCGGCGGATGTCGAACAGGTCGGCATCGGCGAAATGGCGCTCGTCATGGTTGGCCGACGAGGTCACGATCAGCAGCTTGCTGCCCGCCGGCAGGCGGATGCCGCCCACCTCGGTGTCGCGCGTGACCAGCCGTCGCCACGCCGCCACGGAGCCGTTGTGGCGCAGGCATTCTTCGACCGCATTGGGAATCAGCGCCGGGTCTTCGCAGAGCTCGCGCCAGGCGTGCGGATGCTGCAGCAACAGCTTGATGGCGTTGGCCGAGGCGTTGGCGGTGGTCTCGTGTGCGGCGACGATGCCGGCCATCATCATCGAATGCAGGTAGGAGTCGGTCACTACCTCGGGCAGTTCGCGCTGCTTGCGCAGGCCGTACTGCATCCAGCCGGGGCCGGACGGGTCTTCGCGCATCTTGTCGAGGATGCGGCCGGCCAGCTGCCAGAAGTTGCCGACCGCGTGCGCCACCGCCACCTGTTCTTCCGGCTTCGGCCGGCCCCAGGTGTTGACGGTATGGGCAATCGAGTACTGGCGCAACAGGTCCATGTCCTCTTCGGGAACGCCCAGGAAATGCAGCGCCACCGTCAGCGGCACTTCCCACAGCATCTGGTCGACCAGGTCGGCGCGGCCGTCGTCGATAAAGCGGTCGACATACTCGCGCGAGAGGCGCCGCACCAGCGGCTCGTGGTGCGCCAGCTCGGCCGGCGTGAACGGGGCCATCAGCGCGCGCCGGCGCGGCATGTGGGCGGGCTCGTCCTCGTTCACCAGGGTGCGGTTCATGGCGTAGCCGTAGCTGGCCAGCACGGCGTTGGCCTCGTCGCCGGTGGGGGTGATCTTCTCCAGCGCGATCGACGGGCTGAAGGTCAGGTTGTCGCGGAAGATCGCCTTGATGTCGTCGTAGCGCGTGACCACCCAGTAGCCCAGCTGCGGGCTGTAGAACACCGGCTCCTGCTCGCGCGACCAGCGCACGTATGCGGGCGGGTCCTGCTGGTAGCCGTCGCCGAAGGGGTCGAACTGCGCCGCATTGTGGCTGACCGGGCAGCCGTTGGGTGCGGTGAGGGTGTTGTGGTCGATCGGGCAGCCGCGCGCGGCGCCGGGAGAGGGGAGGGTCATGCTACGTACTCCTGGCAGGCATCGATGCCTGGCAAAAAGCGCTGCCGCCCGGGCGCGCCGGACGGCCAATCGGTGTTGCGGCCGGATTCAGTTGTCCAGCGTGATCTTCAGGTCGCGGATCAGCTTGCTCCAGCGCCCGGACTCGCTGCGCAGCAGTTCGCTGAATTGTGCCGGCGTGTTGCCCACGGGCTCGACGCCAAAGTCCACCAGCCGCTTGTTGACCGCCGGCTCGCGGATGGCCGCGACCACGTCCTTGTTGAGCGTGTTGATCACCTCCGGCGGGGTGCCGGCCGGCACCACCATGCCTACCAGCGCGGCGGCTTCGACGCGCGCGTAGCCCAGCTCGGCAAAGGTCGGCACGTCGGGCAGCTGCGGCAGGCGGGTGGCATTGGCCACGGCCAGCGGGCGCACCTTGCCGCCCTTGATGAAGCCGGCGCCGGCGGCGTAGTCCACCATCATCGCGGCGACCTGGCCGGCGGCCACGTCGGATAGCGCCGGCGCGGCGCCGCGGTACGGGGCATGCGTCATCGACAGGCCGGCCTCCACCTTCAGCAGTTCCATCGCCAGGTGGTGCGGGCTGCCCGCGCCGGCCGAGCCGTAGTTGATGCCGCCCTGCGTGGCCTTGGCCTGCGCGATGAAATCCTTGGCGCTCTTGGCGGGGCTGGCGGCGCCCACCACCAGGATCATCGGGAAGCGGCCCAGCAGCGTCACGGGGGCGAGGTCCTTGGCGGGATGGTAGGACAGCGACTTGTACAGCACGGGATTGAACACCAGCGTGCCGTTGTCGGCCGACAGCACGGTATAGCCGTCGGCCGCCGCGCGCGCGGTCTCGGTGGCGCCGATGGCGGTATTGCCGCCAGGCTTGTTGTCTACCACCACCGGTTGCCCGACCTTGGCCGACAGCCCCTGGCCGATGGTGCGCGCGAGGAAGTCGGAACCGCCGCCCGCGGCGTACGGGACGATCCAGCGAATCGGCTTGGCGGGATAGGGGTCGGCGGCGTGGGCAGGGCTCGCGGCCAGCATCGGCAAGGTCAGCGCACCGATGGCGAGACGCACGGCAATGGCAAGGCGGGGGCGGGGCATGGTTTTTGTCTCCTGAAGGATGGACCGGATCCTGGCCCGGTGTTTTCTATTTTGCGTAAATCATATACGCATTGCGTAACGATTGAATGCGGGTTAACCTTGAACCGCCCGCCGCCACGGTGTGGCATCGTCCGCTGTCGCCGTGAAGACCCGCATACGTCGCGTAGCTCCGTCCCGCCATGCCCCGATCCAAAGCTCCTGCATCCGCACCTGAAACCGCCATTGAAGCCGGCACGACCCGCACCCGGGAACGACGCCAGCGCGTGCAGTCGGCCGTCACCGGCATGGCCGTACTGAAAGGCCTGGCGCGCCTGGGCGGGCGTGCCAGCCTGACCGCGCTGGCAGCGCATATCGACGAAAGCCCGGCCAAGGTGCACCGCTACCTGGTCAGTCTGCTGGAAGAAGACCTGGTGGCGCAGGAGCCGGGCACGCAGCAGTACCACCTTGGCTTCGAGGCGCTGCAGATCGGCATGGCCGCAATGCGCCAGGCCGATCCGATCCGTCTGGCCGAGGCCTCGCTGGTGCGCCTGCGCGAAACCCTGGAGGTGACCTGCTTCATCGCGGTGATGGGCAACAAGGGCCCGACCATCATGCGTTTCGAGGAACCGGGCCTGCCGGTGACGGTGAACGTGCGCGCGGGCTCGGTGATGCCGCTGCTGTGGTCCGCCACCGGGCGCGTGTTCCTGGGCTTGCTCGATGAAAAGGGAGTCCTGGCGCAGGCCAGGGAAGAGCTGGCGGCCGCCAGCCCGGCACGGCTGGCGCAGCTCGATGCCGGCGACCCCATCGGCGCATTGCGCCGCGCGGTGCAGTCCGACGACTGCGCCTGGGTGCGCGACACCAACCTGACCGGCATCAGCGCGGTGGCCGCGCCGGTGCGCGACTACACCGGCCGGGTCTGCGCGGTGCTCACCGCGCTGGGCGCCACCGGCGGCTTCGACCCCGCCATCGACGGGCCCATCGGCAGCGCCGTGCGGCGCGAGGCGCGCGCGGTCAGCGCGGCGCTGGGATTCAACCCGCAGGGCTGAGCCGTCAGACGGTCGAGTACTCTCGCGCGGCACCGGGCCGGCGCGGCCTGGCCGCGTCCCCGGCGGGCCGCAACGACGGATACCCCGCCGCAAACACCAGCCGGCCGCCCGACCAGGTGTGCGTGACCATCGGCTGGCCCGCCACCTCGGAAACCGCGATCACGTCGGCACGCAGGCCCGGCGCCAGGCGGCCGCGGTCGTCCAGCTGGCAGGCATCGGCGGGGTGGGCGGTGACCAGCGCCAGCGCCTGGTTCAGCGGCAGCCCGGCCTGGCGTCCGGCGGCATACGCGGCGGCGATCAGGGTGGAGGGCTGGTAGTCCGAGCACAGGATGGTGCCGGCGCCCGCCCGGATCGCATCGATGGCGCGCATCGATCCGCTCTGGCTCTTGCCGCGCAGCACGTTGGGCGCGCCCAGGATGGTCGGCAGCGCACGGGCGCAGGCGGCCTGCGCGGTCTCCAGGTTGATCGGGAACTCGCTCATGCGCACGCCCAGCGCGTGCATGGCGGCGATGCGCTGCGGCGAATCGTCGTCGTGGCTGGCGGTGGGAATGCCCAGCGCGTGGGCCGCCGCCACCAGCCGGTTGACGCGCTCGTGCGCGCCCTCCAGCGCGGCGGCCTTCTGACGGGCGGCATCGGCGGCCGCGTCGCGGCTCATGCCGTGGTTGCCCATCATGTAGGCCAGATAGGCGTCCAGGGTCTTGAACTGGCCCTGGCCGGGCGAGTGGTCCATCACCGAGAGCAGGTCGATCACGCCTTCTGCCATCAGCGCTTCCAGCACCGGCACGGCGCCGGCGTCGGTGACCTCGTAGCGGCAGTGGATGCGGTTGTCGACTAGGCTGTGCTGACGGTAGGCGGCGATCGTGCGCACCACCGTGGCCGCGGTGTCGACGTTGCGCACGCCGAACTGGTTGCCGGCGAACGACAGCGCGTGATAGGGCGTGGTGATGCCGGCCGCGGCGTTGCGGCGGTCGACCTGCGCCACGGCGAAATCCAGCGGGAACAGCACGCTGGCGCGTGGCTCCACCTCTTTCTCGATCGCGTCGCAATGCACGTCCACCAGGCCGGGCATCACGGTGTGGCCATGCAGTCCGACCACGGTGGCGTGCGCGGGCACGGCCGCGGGTGCCGGCTCGATCGCGGCGATGCGGCCATCCTCGATCAGCAGCGCGCTGTCGTGCAGCACGCGGTCGGGCAGCACCAGGGTGGCGTGGGTCAGGTAGGTCGCAGGCATGTCTGGCTCCGTTCGGGGCGGTTCGGTTCAGGCGAGGGCGGTAGCAGGGTGCAGCGGCAGCAGGCGCGTGGCCACGGCGTCGCGCACGGCTTCGTCGTGGAAAATGCCGATCAGCGCGCGGCCCTCGGCCAGCGCTGATCGGATCAGCGCGACCACCACGGCGCGGTTGTCGGGGTCCAGCGAGGCGGTGGGCTCGTCCAGCAGCAGGATCGGATGGCCGCCGATCAGGCCGCGCGCGATATTGACGCGCTGCTGCTCGCCGCCCGAGAAGGTGGCGGGCGGCAGATCCCACAACCGGCGCGGCAGGTTCAGCCGCGCCAGCAGTTCGGCCGCGCGTGCGCGCGCCTCGTCCTCGCCGGCGCCGCGCTGCCGCAGCGGATCGGCCACCACGTCGAGCGCGCCCACGCGCGGGATCGCTCGCAGGAACTGGCTGACATAGCCGATCACGTCGCGGCGCAGCTGCAGCACGCGCTGTTCGGTGGCATCGCCCAGCTCCACCCACGGCGCGCCGTCGGTGCTGGTATCGCGCAGCCGGATGCTGCCCTCGGTGGCCAGGTAGTTGCCGTACAGGCAGCGCAGCAGCGTGCTTTTGCCGGTGCCGGACTGCCCCGACAGGACCAGGCATTCACCGCGCGCGGCATCGAAATCGATCGCGCGCAACACCGGCAGACGGATGCCGCCCTGGTTGTGCAACGTAAACATCTTGCCGAGGCCGCGCACCTCGACCAGCTTCTGTGGTTGTCCTGCGTGCATCGTGCTCAGCCCTGCAAAATGGAAGAAACCAGCAACTGCGTGTACGGATGCTGGGGGTCGTCGAGGATCTGGTCGGTCAGGCCCTGCTCGACTACGCGCCCGCCCTGCATCACCAGGGTGCGGTGCGCCAGCAACCTGGCCACCGCCAGGTCGTGGGTGACCAGCACCGCGGCCAGGTCCAGGTCGGCCACCAGGCGGCGCAGCAGGTCCAGCAGCCGCGCCTGCACCGACACGTCGAGCGACGCCGTGGGCTCGTCCATGAACACCAGGCGCGGATGCGTGACCAGGTTGCGCGCGATCTGCAGGCGCTGCTGCATGCCTCCGGAAAACGTGCCGGGCACGTCGTCCAGCCGCGCCAGGTCGATCTCCATCTTCTCCAGCCAGTTGCCGGCGACTTCGCGCAGGTTGCCGTAGTGGCGCTGGCCCACGGCCATCAGCCGTTCGGCGATATTGGCGCCGGCGCTGACCTGCATGCGCAGGCCATCGCGGGCGTGCTGGCGCACGAAGCCCCAGTCGGTGCGCGCCAGCAGCCGCAGGCGTGCGCTGGACAGCGTGGCCAGGTCGGTCAGGCCGGACTCGCGCATGGCGTAGCTGACCGTGCCGCGCTGCGCCGGCGCCTGCATCGACAGCGCCTGCAGCAGCGTGCTCTTGCCGGAGCCCGACTCGCCCACCACGCACAGCACTTCGCCAGGATAGAGGTCGAAGCTGACATCATGGCAGCCGTGCAGGCCGTCCCAGGTGCGCGTCAGGTTGCGCACCGACAGCAGCGGGACGGGGCTCATTGCGCGCCTCCGGCCGCGGTGTCGACGGCTTGCGCGGCCTGGCGCCCGGCGCAGTACTCGGTATCCGAGCACACGAAGCGGCGCGTGCCGGCATCGTCGGTGATGATCTCGTCCAGGTAGCTGTCGGTGGCGCCGCACTGCGCGCAGCAGTTGGACCATGACTCCACCGTGAAGGGGTGGTCGGCAAAGTCCAGGCTCTTGACCGCGGTGTAGGGCGGCACCGCGTAGACGCGCTTTTCGCGGCCCGCGCCGAACAGCATCAGCGCCGGGCTGCGGTCCAGCTTGGGGTTGTCGAACTTGGGGATGGGCGAGGGCCGCATCATGTAGCGCTGGTTGACGATCACGGGGTAGTCGTAGGTGGTGGCGATGTGGCCGTGGCGGGCGATGTCCTCGTACAGCTTGACGTGCATCGCGCCGTATTCCGCCAGCGCGTGCATGGTGCGGGTCTCGCCTTCGCTGGGCTCCAGCCAGCGCAGCGGCTCGGGAATCGGCACCTGGAACACCACGGTCTGCCCCGCGCGCAGCGGCGTTTCGGGAATCCGGTGGCGGGTCTGGACGATGCTGGCCGCGGTGGTGCGCTCGGTGGTCGGCACGCCGGTGACGCGGGCGAAGAAGCGGCGGATATTGATGGCGTTGGTGGTGTCGTCCGAGCCCTGGTCGATCACCTTGAGCACGTCGTCCTTGCCGATGATGGCGGCCGTCACCTGGATGCCGCCGGTGCCCCAGCCATACGGCAAGGGCATCTCGCGGCTGCCGAACGGCACCTGGTAGCCGGGAATCGCCACCGCCTTCAGCAATGCGCGGCGCAGCATGCGCTTGGTCGATTCGTCGAGATAGCCGAAGTTGTAGTGCTCGTCGCGGGCGATGCCCGCGGCCATGGTGGTGTCGGCGGCGCTCATGCCAGCGTCTCCTCTTGCGGCTGTGGCTGCGATGGTGGCGGCGATGGTGGCGCGACCGCCGCGGGCACGGCGCTGTGCGGCGCGTCGGCCGGCTCCGCGCGCAGCCGGCGCAGCAGTTCCAGGTTGGCCTGGAAGTCCACATAGTGCGGCAGCTTCAGGTGCTGCACGAAGCCAGAAGCCTCGACGTTGTCGCTGTGGTACAGCATGAACTCGATATCGTTGGCGGGCGCGTCGGCGGCCTCGCCGAGCGCTTCGGCGCGCATGGCGCGGTCGGCCAGGGCCATCGACATGGCCTTGCGCTCGTTGTAGCCGAACACCAGCCCGTAGCCGCGCGTAAAGCGCGGCGCCTCGTCGGCATTGCCGGCGAACTGGCTCACCATCTGGCATTCGGTCAGCTCGATCACGCCGATGGTGACGGCAAAGCCGAGCTCTTCGACGAACAGCTCCACCTCGGCGGTGCCGTAGCGGATCTCGGCCGCGAACGGGTGCGAGTTGCCGTAGCCGCGCTGGGTCGAGTAGCCCATCGACAGCAGGAAGCCCTCGTCGGCGCGCGCCAGGTTCTGCAGGCGCGCGGCGCGGCCGGCGGGGAAGGTCAGCGGCTCGCGCGTCAGGTCGGGCGGCGTGGGGTCGCCGGCGGGAATCGCGTCGGCTTCGACCAGGTCGTCCGCTTCCAGCAGGCTGGTCACGCGCGGCATCGCGGCGGCGAGCGGTTCCTGATCAGCGGGCAAAGGCTGCGGCGCGCGGCCGGTTTCGAGCGAGAAATCCAGCAGCCGCTGCGTGTAGTCATAGGTGGGCCCCAGCACCTGGCCGCCCGGCACGTCCTTGAAGGTCGACGAGATCCGGCGCTGCAGGCGCATCGCGCCGGTATCGAGCGGCTGCGTATAGCCGAAGCGCGCCAGCGTGGTGCGGTACGCGCGCAGCAGGAAGATCGCCTCGATCTGGTCGCCGGCGGCCTGCTTGAGCGCCAGCGCCGCCAGGTGCGGGTCGTACAGCGAGCCCTCGGCCATCACGCGCGACACAGCCAGCGGCATCTGCTCGCGGATCTGTGCCAGCGTCAGTTCCGGCACCGCGGTGTCGCCGCGGCGATAGGCGTCGAGCATCCGGTAAGAATTGAGGATGGCGCGCTCACCCCCTTTGACAGCTACGTACATGTCAGTCCTCCACGATGGTGGTGCGCGTCAGCGCGCAGAACCGGTCGCCGCTGCACAGCAGCAGGTCCACGCCGAGCGGGAAGCCGGCGTTGTTGGCGCGCCAGGCCGCGCGAAAGCCCGCCGGCAGGCCGGCAACACGCAGCGCTTGCGTGTGCTCGATGCCGGGGCCGCGCAGCGTCAGGGCTTCGCCGTCGGTGAGCGAGGCCACTTCCACCAGCAGCGTGGCCGAGCGGTCCGGGAAGGCCGGGTCGCCCTGCGCGCAGTCCGTGAGCGCCGGCATGGCATGGCCGGCCGGCACGCAGACAAAGGCCGCGGCGGCGGGCGCTTCCGTCAGCCGGCAGCCGCAGTGAAAGCGCAGGAAGGCACGCGCCGCGGCCGGCACGGCGGCAGGCAGCCAGACCGGCGTATCGGCATCGGCCAGCGTCAGCAGCAGCGCGGCCAGCGCCGGCGACAGTCCCTCGGGCAAGCCGCTGCGGGCCGGCAGCGTCTGCAGCTGGCCCGGATGTGAAAACGCCTGCAGCGCGGCGCGGAACACCTGCTGGGCGTCGTCGACCGGATCGTTGAAGCCGGGCAGCAGCGCGGCGGCCGGCGCGGACAGCATGGGTTGAGCGGCGGGCATCTCAGTCTTCTCCGCGGACCATGGTGAAGAACTCGACGCGCGTCTGCGCGGCCGTGGCTGCCGCCTGCGCTGCGCGGCTCGCGTGGGCGTCGGCCAGCGGCGCGAGCACCAGCGCCTGCACGCGCTGGTGCCAGGCCGGACGCTGCAGCAGCGCATCCAGCACCGCGGCCTGCTCGGCATGGCGCACGCTGCGCCCCTGGACATAGGCGACGCCGGCAGCAGCGTCGGGGGCGCCATCCTCCAGCACCACCGCGCAGCGCGTTACCGTGATTTCCCCAAGGTTGAACTGGGCGCCGGTGCCGCCCGCGCGGCCCCGCACCATCGCCATGCCGGGCTCGGGCTTGCGCAGCAACCGGTAGGCGGGCAGGGCCTGCGCTTGCGCAAGCCGTTGGTAGGCGCCGTCGAGCGCATCGGTCGGCGCAGTGGCCAGGATCCGCATCCAGGCGGCGCGGGCGCCATGGGCGGCGGGCACATCGGGACGCGCGGTTTCGCTTTGCATCATCACCCCTATACGTCTATACGTTTAGATGTCGTTGCCGGAACTCGCAGCCACTAGACCACAGGCAAATGAACGTTTCATGACGGGGCAGGGGATTGCTCGGGCACGCTGCCAGCGCGGCATGGCTGGGGCACAATCGCACGAGATGGGTTAACGCTTGATGACAAGAGGACAGCGCACGATGTCTGATCGGGAAGTGGAACGGGGTTCGGGCGTCGCGGTGTGGCGCCAGATTGGCGAGGCGCTGGCGGAGGACATCCGCAAGAAGCTGTACCTGCCGGGCGAGCAATTGCCACCGGAGCCGGAGCTCGCCAACCGCTTCGCCGTGAACCGCCATACCATCCGCCGCGCCATGGGCGAGCTGGAACTGAGCGGGCTGGTGCGGATCGAGCAAGGACGCGGCACCTTCGTGCAGGAGCACGCCATCGACTACGCCATCGGGCGCCGCACGCGCTTCTCGCAGAACCTGGCGGCGCAAGGCGTGCGCGGCCATACCGAAGTCGTCGCCAGCCAGGTGGTGCGCGCGCCGGAGGTGGCCAAACAGCTCGGGCTGGCGCGCACCGCGGAGCTGCTCCATGCGCAGATGATCGGCAAGGCCGAGGCACGCACCATCGACGTGGCCGAGCACTACTTCGACCTCAAGCGCTTTCCCGGCATCGACGAAGTGCTGCGCGCCAGGCAGTCCGTGTCGCGCGCACTGGCGCATTTTGGCATTGCCGATTACACCCGCAAGTGGTCGCGCATTACCGCGGCGATGCCGAGCGCGCCGGTGGCGCGGATGCTGAACCAGCCCAAGTCGCGCCCGGTGCTGCAGGTCGAGGCGCTGAACGTCGATATCGACGGCAACCCGGTGCAGTACAGCGTGGTGCGCTTCGCCGGCGACTGGGTGCAGCTGACGGTGTCCGACCGTGACTGACGCTGCCGCGCGGGATTGGTCTAGACATCCGGCTGTCACCTGCCTGCGCTACTGTCTGCGGTCAACCCCACCAAACCAGGGCAGTATGCGCCTGCGCGCGCGTGATGCCGCTGGTAACCTTGCCGCATGACTCAAGCCGCGTACCGCTACGCCATCTACCTGTCGCCATCCGGCCCGCTGCGCACCTTCGGCAGCCACTGGCTGGGCCGCGACGCCGACACCGGGGCCACGCTGCCGCCGCCCCCCGACATGCCCGCCGCGCCGGCGGACTGGACCAGGGCGCCGGCACATTACGGCCTGCACGCCACCCTGAAGCCGCCGTTCCGGCTTGCCGACGGCGCCAACGGGGCGATGCTCGATGCCGCCGCCCGCGATCTTGCGCGCCGGCAGGCGCCGTTCGACGCAGCGCTGGCCTTGTGCGCGCTGCGTGGTTTTGTCGCATGGACGCTCGCCGCTGGCGGCTCGCCGCCGATGCAGGCACTGGCCGATGCCTGCGTGCTGGCCTTCGACCCCTTGCGCGCGCCGCCTTCGGCACAGGAACTGGCCAGGCGCACCGCGGACCAGCTGAGCGCAGAAGAGCGCCGCATGCTCGACGCATGGGGCTACCCCTATGTGTTCGGCACCTTCGTGTTCCATATCACCCTGACCGGCATGCTCGATGCTGCCGGCCAGCGCGCCGCGATGGCGCAGCTCGAGGCGGCCAGCGGCAAGCTGCTGCAAGCGCCGATGCATGTAGACCGCATCAGCGTGTTCGTGCAGCCGGCCCAGGGGGAGGACTTTGTGGTCGCCCGCCATTACGGCTTCGACGGCAGCACCGCGGACGGCGCCGGCGCGGCGTATCTGGGCGCATGAGCGCGGCAACCGTGGCCGACGGACACGGCCTGTTCTACCTGATGGGCCCGTCCGGCAGCGGCAAGGACTCGCTGCTGCGCGCGCTGCGCGAGCGCCTGGGGACGGACCACCGCATTATCATCGCGCATCGCTACATCACCCGCGCCGCCGACGCCAACGAGGCCTCGGTGGCGCTGACGCCCGAAGAGTTCCACCGCCGCCGCGCGCTGGGCTGCCTGGCGCTGGACTGGCATAGCCACGGCCTGCACTACGGCATCGGCATCGAGATCGAGCAGTGGCTGGCGCGCGGGCTGACGGTCATCGTCAACGGCTCGCGCGAGTACCTGCCGCAAGCGGTGGCACGCTACCCGAAGCTATGCGCGGTGCACGTACGGGTGCGGCCGGAAGTGCTGGCCGCGCGGCTGCGCCTGCGCGGACGCGAGGCGGAAGAGGCGATTGCAAAACGGCTGGCCCGCGCACGGCAGGCATTCGCCGTGCCGCCAGGATGCCGGCTGGTCGAGATCGACAACAGCGGTGGGCTGGATACCGCGGTGGCGGCCCTGGCGCAACTGGTGGGCGCTGCACCTCCAGCGGCACTGCGGGCCTGAGTTCAGAGCCCGATGCTGAAGCTGATGCCATGCTCGGTAAAGCCGAGCTGGCGATAGAACTGGTGGGCGCGCAGGCGTCGCGCATTGGATGACAGCGCCAGCTTGGCCGCGCCGGCTTCCCGCGCCAGCCGCATCGCCTCGCGCATCATGGCCTTGCCGATGCCCATGCCGCGCGCGGCCGGCGCCACCACCACGGCCTCGACGATGGCCTCGGGGCGCCCGTCGTGGACCATCACAGGAAACACCAGCAAGCTGAAGGTGCCCAGCGGCACCTCATCCGTACCCACCATCATGTAGCAACGGTAGTCCGGATAGCGGCGCATGGTGGCATAGCGCTCGCGCATGGTAGCGAGCGGCAGCGGCGCCTCGCCGTCCATCGCGGCCAGCAGCGCGGACAGGTGCAGCAGCTCCGCGTCGGAGCCGCGCACTTCGCGCAGCGCGAGAGAGACTTCGGTGGTCGGCATGGCGTTCAGACCAGCACCTTGCGGATCTGGGCGGACAGGATGTCGATGGCCGAGACGAACACGATGATGATGATCATCACGGCACAGGTCTGCCCATACTGGAAACTGCGGATGATTTCCCACAGCACGGTGCCGATGCCGCCGGCGCCGACGATGCCCACCACTGACGCCGAGCGCACGTTGGATTCGAAGCGGTACAGCGCGAACGACAGCCACAGCGGCAGCACCTGCGGAATCACGCCATAGACGATTTCCTCGACCGGGCCGGCGCCGGTGGCACGCACGCCTTCGACCGGGCGCGGGTCGATGGCTTCGACCGCTTCGGCAAACAGCTTGGCCAGCACGCCGGTGGTGTGGATCCAGATCGCCAGCACGCCGGCGAACGGGCCCAGCCCGACAGCGACGATAAACAGCATGGCGAACACCATTTCATTGATGGCGCGGCACGCGTCCATGACGCGGCGCGCGGGCTGGTAGACCCAGGCCGGCACGATGTTGGCCGCGCACAGCAGCCCCAGCGGCACCGCCATCACCACGGCTAGTGCCGTGCCCCATAGCGCGATCTGCACGGTGACCAGCATCTCGTCCAGGTAGTGGCGCCAGTCGCGGAAATCGGGCGGGAAGAAATCCGCCGCGAACCTGGCCATGTTGTCGGAATCGCGCAGCAGGTCGAGCGGGCGCATGTCGGCGCCTTGCCACGACAGGGCCAGCATCGCCAGCAGCACCGCCCAGGTCAGCGGCACGGCAAGGGGCGTGCGCGGCGGGCGCACATGGCTTCGGGGCGTGGGAGGCAGGCCGGGCGTGGCGGTGACGGTCATGGAGCGGTCCGGATACAGCGGAGAAATGAAATCGGGGCGAGGCAGGCGGCGACGGGCCACCGGCCTCGGTGGGACAAGTCGAACAGCGTGAGGAACAGCGGGCTGGTTACTGCGTGCTGCTGCTGGTGCTGCCGGCGGCCTTGTCCAGCTCTGCCAGGCGGCGGGTCACGTCGGACAAGCGCTTTTCCTTGTCGGCGGCGGCCAGCGTGGTGTCGGATTCGATCTTGGCCTTTTCGCGCGCCAGCTCGATCTGGCGGATCGGCACCAGTTGCGCATCGCTCGAGGCGCGGAAGCCCTGGTAGGTCAGGGTTGCCAGCACCTGCTTCTCGCGCGCCGCGTCGGTGCCCTTGCCGTAGTTGACGAAGAAGGTCTGGATCTTCTTCTTCAGTTCGGGCGCCAGGTCCTTGCGGTAGACCATCGGGTCGGCCGGGATCAGCGGCGACTTCCACAGCACGCGCACCTGGTCATAGGCGTTCTTGCCCGTGTTGATGCGGTAGCGCTCCATGTTCTCGGTGTTGTTGACGGCCGCGTCCACCTGCTTGTTCAGCACCGACAGCAGGTTGGTTTCATGGTTGCCGATGCGCACGGCCTTGAACAGCGTCTTCGGCTCGACCTTGTTGGCGCTCCACAGGTAGAAGCCCGGCACCGCCGTGCCCGAGGTGGAGTTGGGGTCGCCGGCGCCGTAGGTCAGGTCCTTGCCGCGCTTGATCACGTCCTCGACACTCTTCAGGTCGCTATCCTTGTTGACCACCAGCACCGACCAGTAGCCCGGGTTGCCGTCCTTGTCGATCACCGACGCGAAGACCTCGCCGCTGGCGCGGTCCACGGCTTCCATGGCCGACTTGTTGCCAAACCAGGCGATCTGCACCTTGTTGAAGCGCATGCCTTCGATGATGCCGGCATAGTCCGAGGCAAAGAACGGCTTCACCGGCACGCCCAGGGTCTTGCTCAGGTCGTCGATCAGCGGCTGCCAGGCGCTCTTCAGGTTCGACGACGATTCGGTCGAGATAAAGCCGATGTTCAGGCTCCTGGCCTCCTGGGCAAAGGCGGGCAGGGTGGGCAGGGCAACCGCGGCAGAGGCCACCACGGCGATGAAGGTTCTGCGAAGCATGGGCAACTCCGGTGGAAAGCGCTTTTGGGTTGAATGGGTCTGCGGGCAACCGCTCAGGCGGCAGCCAGGTTCATCGTGACCAGCGCCGGGGCCGGCATGGGCGCGGCGCTTTCGTCGTCTTCGGGCGCGGCATCGCGCAGCAGTTCGCCGGCTTCGGTGCCGTAAAGGTCGCGCAGCATGGCCGGCGTCAGCGCGGCCGAGGGGCCGTCATAGACCAACTTGCCATGGCGCAGCGCGACCACGCGCGGGCAGTAGCGCATGGCCACGTCCACCTGGTGCAGCGACACCACCACCGCCACCTTGCGGGTGCGGTTGATCTGCCTGAGCAGCGACATCACGCGGCGCGAGGATTCCGGATCGAGCGAGGCGATCGGCTCGTCGGCCAGGATCACGCTGGCGTTCTGCACCAGCGTGCGCGCAATCGCGGCGCGCTGCTGCTGGCCACCCGACAGCGTCGAGGCGCGTTGAAAGGCATAGTCGTCTATACCAACCTGCGCAAGCGCATCGAGCCCGCTGCGGATTTCGCCGGCCCTGAACAGGCGCAGCAAGCCGCGCCACCTGGGTACGCGCGCCAGCATGCCGACCAGAACATTGGTGATAACCGGCAGGCGTCCCACCAGGTTGAACTGCTGGAACACGAATCCGATCTCGCGCCGCACCTGGCGTACGTTGCCGGCCAGGCGGCCGCTGCGCTGCACGTGGCGGCCGTTGACCAGGATCTCGCCGGCGCCGGCGTCGCCGGTGACGAATCCGGCCACGTGGCGCAGCAGCGTAGACTTGCCGGATCCGGACGCGCCCAGCAGCGCGACCATCTCGCCCGGTGCGATCTGCAGCGTGACATCGTCAAGCGCCTTGCGGTCCGCACGGAACGATTTGCTCAAGCCGCGGACTTCAATTGCGTGCGTCATGTCGACTCCCCTGACTTGAATGACCTGCGCATTCTGGCGGGGGTGGATGACAGAACGATGACCGGCGCAACGATCCGGGTCATCGGACACCGGTTTCGGCGGGCCAGGCCGGCGAGCCGGTAAAGTCTTGCTTATTTCCCCTTGCCGGCCGCGCCGGGTTGCCGGCACACCATGATCCCGACGGTCTGATATGAACAAAACGCTAGAAAGGGCAATGCGGGGCATTGCCGCCGCCGCGGCGCTGCTTTGCGGTGCCACGGCCCATGCCGCCGAAGTCGATGCGGCCACGCTCGAGCGCATCGTCGACGCGGCGATCCGGCCGGTGATGCAGGCGCACGATGTGCCGGGCATGGCCGTGGCCGTCACGGCCGGCGGCAAGCAGTATGAATTCCACTACGGCGTCGCGGCGAAAGCCGGCGGCCGCAAGGTCGACGCCGATACGCTGTTCGAGATCGGCTCGGTCAGCAAGACCTTCACCGCGACGCTGGGCGCGTATGCGCAGGCACGGGGCGACCTGTCGCTGACCGACCCTGCCGCGAAATACCTGCCGCAACTCGCGGGCGGCAGCGTGGGCGCAACCAGCCTGCTGGACCTGGGCACGTATGCGGCCGGCGGGCTGCCGCTGCAGTTTCCGGAGGGCGTCACCGATACCGGCAAGATGGTCGACTATTTCCGCAACTGGCACCCCCGCTATGCCGCCGGGACCCACCGGCAATACTCGAATCCGAGCATCGGACTGTTCGGCTATCTGGCCGCGCGCAGCATGGGGCAGCCCTTCGACGCGCTGATGGAGAAGACCCTGTTTCCCGCGCTGGGTCTGCGCAGCACCTACATCACGGTGCCGAAGACGCGCATGCGCGATTATGCCTATGGCTACGCGAAGGACGGCAAGCCGGTCCGCGTGACGCCGGGCGTGCTGGATGCCGAGGCCTACGGCGTGAAGACCACGGCGGCCGACATGATGCGCTTCGTCATGGCCAACATCGACAGCAGCGGGCTGGACGACACCATGCGGCGCGCGCTGGCCACGACCCGCACCGGCTATTTCAAGGTCGGCGACATGGTGCAGGGGCTGGCGTGGGAAATGTACCCCTGGCCGGCGCAGCGCGACAGCGTGCTGGCGGGCAGCTCGCCGCAGGTGGTGTTCGAGGCCAACCCGGTGGTGCGGCTGGAGCCGCCGCAGGCGGCGCGCAGCGGCATGCTGGTCAACAAGACGGGCTCGACCAATGGCTTCGGCGCCTATGTCGCCTACGTGCCGTCGCAGCGCATCGGCATCGTGATGCTGGCGAACAAGAACTACCCGGTCGCGGAGCGGGTGAAGGCGGCGTTCAAGGTGCTGCAGTATCTGGACGGACATGCGCCGGGGGAGGGCAAGCCTTGAAGCGATGTCTGGTGCGATTGACTTCGTGGAGGCGCCGACCCTCACCCCCGCCCCTCTCCCGCAAGCGGGAGAGGGGAGCAAACACGCGGGCCAGAAAAGCCAGAGGGATCGCCAGCGACAACGCAATTCAGCGCTGCAGAACTTTGAAGAGCCAGAATTTTTCACCGGCGACGGAATAGTCCTGGCGCCTCGCGTGTATACGCAGGAAACTATCCCGGTCCGGGCACACCTTGGCCGGGCCAACCGGAGACCCTGCGATGCAACAGAGATCCCCACGCCATGGCGCCGGCACCGCGGCACGCGCGCTGGCGGCACTGTGCCTGTTGGCCGCAAGCCTGGCCGCGCCGGCCCAGGACGCGCACCAGCACCCGGGCCAGGCGGCGCCGCCGCCCTTCGTCGCCAGTACCGCCAAGCCCTATGCCGGCCTGATCGATGACGCCATGGGCGTGATGCACCACGGCATGACGCATGCCCCCACCAACGGCATCCCCGACCATGACTTCGTCGCCATGATGATCCCGCACCACCAGGGCGCGATCGACATGGCCAAGGCGCTGCTGCTGTACGGCAAGGATCCGGCGCTGCGCAACCTTGCGCAGGGCATCATCACCGAGCAGCAGAACGAGATACGGCTGATGCAGGCGTGGCTGCAGCGCCACCAGCCCCAGCCCTCCCAATCCACGCCGCCGCGTTGACCGGCCCATGCCTGTCGCGCGCCTCATGCCAACCGCATCCAGCCTCCTTATCGCCATGAAGAAGAACACGCTTGTCGCCCTGGCCCTTTCCCTCGGCGCACCACTGGCCGGCGCCGCCCCACAACCGCAGGACCGCGTCTACACCGCGGACCAGAACAGCAACACCGTGTCGGTGATCGACCCCGTCGCCAACCGGCTGCTGGGTCAGATCCGGCTGGGCAATGCACGGCCCGACGTGTTGTCGCCGCTGTACAAGGGCGAGCTCAACGTACACGGCCTGGGTTTTTCCCCGGACCACCGGACCCTGGTCGCGATCTCCAATGGCTCCAACTCGGTCGCGTTCATCGATACCGCCACCAATCGGGTCAAGGGCATCGCCTATATCGGCCGCTCGCCGCACGAGGGCTTCTTTACCGCCGACGGCAAGGAGGTATGGGTGGTGGTGCGCGGCGAGGACTACATCTCGGTCATCGATCCCGCCACGTTCCGTGAAACCCGCCGCATCCAGACCACGGCGGGACCGGGCATGGTGCTGTTCCACCCGGCGGGCAAGCTCGCCTTCGTCGTGTCCAGTTTCAATCCGGTGGTCGACGTGATCGACGTCAGGGCCCGCAAGGTGGTGAAGCGGCTGGACGTGGCCAGCCCGTTCTCGCCGTTCCTGCAGTTCACGCCCGACTTCAAGGAAGTCTGGATGACGCACAAGGACGTGGGCAAGGTCACGCGCATCGATACCGAGAAGCTCGCCGTGAAGGGCGTGTTCGATACCGGCTTCATCACCAACCACCTGGCCTTTGCCCGCACCGCGCGCGGCACGTTTGCCTACGTCACGGTCGGTGGCGAGAACGTGGTGAAGGTGTTCACTACCGACGCCACCCCCACGCTGGTCGCAACCATTCCGGTCGGCGCGCTGCCGCATGGCATCTGGTCCGCCGACGACGGCTCGCGCGTTTATGTCGGCCTGGAGAACGGGGACGCGGTGGACGTGATCGACACCGCGGATAACCGCGTGATCGCGCGCGTGCCGGTGGGCCAGGCGCCGCAGGCGCTGGTCTATGTCAGCAACGCGGTGCCAGGCGGCGCCGGCACCGGCAACCTGGTGCCCAGAGCGAACACCGAGCCGCTCAACGTTGCGCTCAAGCCGGTCCGCGGCGGCGACGCCAAAGGCTTTGTCGTGGCGCGCAACCTGGGCGTGGTCGACGCGCTCGAGGTCTCGCTGTTCAAGCTGAAGCCGGAAACCCAATACAGCGTCTATGTGGGCGGGCAGAAGACGCCGGTGGCAAGCTTCAGGACCAACCCGGCCGGCATGGCCAACGGCACCGCGATCGGGCCGCTGCGGGAGGTCGTGCCGACGCTGTCGCCGCAGGCGCCATCACCGGTGCAGCTGGTGGTGATGGAGGGCAGCGCGCCGCCGGACCCGGCCAGCGCGGTACTGGTCAGCGCGCCGTGAGCGCGGTCGCAAGCGGCGGAGCAGCACGGCGCAGGATCCTCACGGCACGTTGCTCTGCGTGAAATCGAACGGCTTGCCGGGCAAATCATAGGCGCCGCCGAACTCGAACGGCGCATTGCCCGACTTGCCGACGCCGATATGCAGCGGCGTATTGCCGCCTTGCAGCGCAATCGGCGCGTAGCGGTAGTTCATCACCTGCCTGCCGGTGTAATCCGCAATGGTGATCACGCTGGTCAGCAGCGGGTTCTGCTGGGTCTCGTCCACCGTGATGGGGTCGACGATGCGCGAATCCTGCAGCGTCTTCTCCACGGTCAGGCCCACCATGTCGACCAGCTGGATCTTCTGCGCGCCACGCGAGACCACCCACAGCCTGGTGTTGGAATTGCCCAGTCCCACGTTGACATGGTGCTTCATGCTGGTGGGATTCTTGCCGACCTGCACGCTGAGCATCTCCTCGATCAGCCGGGGGTCCGGGTTGCGGCCGGACTGCAGGCCCGCCACGGAGAACGCGCGGATCTTGCCTTCTTCCGTGGCGACCCAGGCGCGGCCCGGAATCGGCAGGATCGAGATCCTGACGGCCGTAGGCTTTTGCGGCAGGCGGACCGACTTGACGATGGTCGGCGCGTAATTGTCCACGGCAAATACCGGCGGCCACTGGGTATCGCCCAGGCCGGTGTTGGCCAGCGTCGCTTGCAGCGCGGCATGGCTGCCTTCGAAGTAGGCCCGGTTGACCTTGTCGAACAGCGGCTTCAGGTCGAGGAAGATTACCTTTTTCTCGGACTTCGAAATCACCGCCGCCACGCCGGCCCGGGACACCAGCTTGCCGTTGATGCCCGTGCGCGTGAAGCTCTTCTGGTTGACGCTGCTGGTGGCCGGGTTTACCTCAGTCTTGGTCCGGCTGGCGCCGCGGCGGCCGACCGGGTCGATCAGCCAGCCCTGCGTGCTGTTATCCTGCATCACGCCAAAATCCGTGACCGCCGATACATCCGTCGGCGCCAACATCCCGGGCAAGTCGATAAAGCCCAGCAGCTTGATAAAGACAAAGTTGGACATATTGCGCAGGCCGGGGTAAAGGCCTGGCCACGAGCCCGCGCTGGGATCATAGGGCCCGCCCACCTTGCTGCCATCGGCCAGGCTGCCCAGCGCCAGCACCGCCACCTGGCCCTTGAAGCTGACGGTATCCCAGACCGTCACCAGCGCGAATTCCGAATTGGTCGTGATCGCGATCGCCGTGGGCACCTTGCCCGCAGGCAATTTCACCGCCGCCGAGTGCGATGCAGTATTGCTGCCGACCGAGGCAATCAGCCCGTTCTGGAATGCGATCAAAGCCTGGGCGCAATCGTGTTCGCTGCAGCGGCCCATGGCAATCGGGCGCCTGGGCAATTCGCCGCCGTTGGCCGCGATATGGTTGTTCAACTGGGGGTCGGTCGCGACATGCCCGTAAACCCAGGGCAGCTGCGGTTTCTCGGCAACCGTCCCGGCACTCAGCGCCAGCGTCAGCAGCGAGGTGACGCCAGGGTCCGACGCCGCGTCGGCGCGATAAATGACATCCCCCATATTGCTGCCGTAATCGTTGCGGGAGCAGTCCAGCTGGCCCAGCTGATAGATGATCTTCAGGTTGTGATCGAGCTCGGACTTGGGAAACTCCTTCTGATAGCAGGCATTGCCGTGCGGGTAGAAGGTCTTGTCGCCCGGCTGCCAGTGGGTTGGCGCGGTCGCCACCGGCCGGGTATTGGCCGGGCCGTAACGATAGGCGATGGCCTCGTCGCTGCTGTAATCGGAGGCGATGGCCAGATAGGCTTCCCGCACCAGCTTGCCGTCGGCGTCGAGGATGTCGTCGAACCATGGCCGCGGCGGAGCTGCCGGTACTGCCGGTGCGGGGGGCGGGCGTTCCGCGGGCACTTGCGCGGGCACCGGCTTGGCGGCCACCGCCACCGATGCGGTGCCCGACGGCACCGGCGCCGTGGTGCGGCGCTCCGCGTCGCGTTCGCAGCCCGCCAGCGCCAGCACCACGGCGCAGCCAGCCCGCGTCAGGTTCACGGCCCGACGCATGGCAGTGTGGTGCGATGGCAAGCGTTTCCCAGGCATCAGTCTCTATGCGGCGCAAAGGAAAATCGTGGGGCGCAAAGATTCGCCAGGTTTGGACTTTGGCAGCTTTCCGGGCGCGGTTTAGTACGCCAGCACATATTTCTGGTGCATTGACTGGCGCGCCTGCACCCCATGTCTGCATTGTTATCGGTAATCGCCCCAATCGACGTTCCGGCGCGCTTGCATAATGCGTTGCCGGTTCCGGCACGCTGCTTGCTTTTTGCCACAAAACGACATAGGTTTCCTCATGCATATCGGTTGAGCCCTTGGTTCGCCGGCTGCAGCAGGGGTCGGGAAACCGGCTGGCAAAGCGCGGCAACATAACGCGGGACCAAAATCCCGGACCAAAACGCGCGCACAGCACGGTTTCGATAAATCGAACTGGGAGGAATCGATTTGTCGTGGCGGCGTCGGCATTCTCGCCAACGCCGCCTCGGTGTTTTCGTCGGCGGCCTTGCAGTCGGCCCGCCAGCCCGAGTATGACCGGCTCCCCTGGGCCCCGCGATGATCCAATTGCCCCCGCGCGTGCAAAGCATGACGATCCGCATGAGAACGGTCGCCTTGTCGGCGGCCTTCATGCTGGTGGTGTTTCTGCTGGTGACCTGGATGGTCTCGTACCAGATGGTCAGCCATTCCCGCCAGGACCGCAAACAGGTCCAGGCCGTCTACGTGGCCAGCAAGGAAAAGGAGCTGCGCCACTACGTCGAACTCGGTCACGCGACGCTGGTTCGCATCGCCCAGGGCAGCGGCGAGGAGGCCGCGCTGCAGCAACAGGTGCTTGCCGCGCTTTCGCGCATGCATTTCGGCAATGACGGCTACTTCTTCGTCTACGACCGCCTTGGCAACGTGCTGCTGAATCCCGGCAGCATGGGCATTGACGGGGTCGATTTCTGCGACCCGGCCGATACCGGCAGCGACCAGGCGAGGATGCTGATCAGGCAGGCGCAAGCCGGCGGCGGCATTGTCCGATACAACTGGATCAAGCCGTCGTCCCGCACCGAGGCACCCAAGATGTCGTATGTGAGGACCGCCGACAAATGGGGGTGGGTCATCGGCGCCGGTCTCTATGTGGACGACATCGAGCGCGAACTGGCCGCGTTCGATGCCAACGCCGCGCGCACGCTGCGCGATACGCAGATACGCCTCACCGCCTTCGCGATCGGCTCGGTCATGCTGATCAGCCTGGCCGGACTGGCCTGGAACCTGCGCAACTCGCGCATCTCGGGCGAGAAGCTGCGGCGCCTGGCGCGCCGCGTGGTGAGCTCGCAGGAAGAGGAACGCGCCCGCGTGGCACGCGAACTGCATGACGGCGTGGTGCAGGTGCTGGTGTCGTCCAAGTACCTGCTCGAAACCGCCCAGGTACATCTCGAGCAGGAGCCCGGAACCGACCCGGACAAGGAGCGTCCGCCAGCGCGTCGCCACGCGCCGCAGGCACTGCTGGCACAAGGCCTGGGCCGGCTGCAGGAAGCCCTGGTCGAGATCCGGCGGGTCTCGCACGGGCTGCATCCGGCCTTGCTGAGCGACCTGGGGCTGGCCGCCGCGCTGCGCATGCTGGTCGAGCAACTGCACCCGCAGCGTGCCGTGGAGGTGCGCTTCAGCGAGCAGGGGACCATCCCCACGCTGTCGCAGGCCCAGCGCACCGCGCTGTTCCGGGTCGCGCAAGAGGCCTTGAACAACGCCCTCACGCACGCGCAGGCCGGCTGGGTCCAGGTCACGCTGGCCGGCAGCGGCCATCACGTGGCGCTGACGATCGAGGACAACGGCCGCGGCTTCGCCCTGAACAAGGTCCGCGCCGACGGCAATGGCGGCATCGGCCTGCGCAATATGCGCGAGCGCATCGAAAGCCTGGAAGGCAGCGATTTCGCCGTGCACACCGGCCCCGGCGGCACGCGCGTCGAGGCCCGCCTGCGCCTGCCCGCGCCGGCGCCCGAAACACAGACCAGGACCCGGCCCGGACGAGGCCTGGGCCATCATTCCCCGGCTAGGAGGCCTGCCGCATGACCCCAAACCTTCGTGTGCTGCTGGTCGATGACCATCCGTTCGTGCTGGACGGCGTCCGCCTGCGCCTGGAAGCTACCGGGGAAATGACGGTGGTGGGCCAGGCAGCGAGCGTGGACGAGGCCATCATCCTGGCCGGTCAGCACGACCCGGACCTGGTGGTGTCGGACATCCACATGCCCGATGCCAACGGCCTGCAGCTTGCCACGCGCTTTGCCGAGCGCTTTCCGTCGGTGCGCGTGATCGCGCTGTCGATGCATAAGGACCCCGAATACGTGCGGCGCGCCTTTGCCCTGGGCGTCGCCGCCTACGTCCTCAAGGAAGCGCCCGCGCACGAGCTGGTGACCGCGATCCGCACGGTCGCGGCCGGCGGTACCTACCTCAACGCCGAACTACAGGCCTTCCTGCAGACCGACCAGCCCCCGCCGTCTTCGCGCCGCGCGCTGACGCCGAAGGAAGCCACGGTGCTGAAGCTGCTGGCCGAGGGCCGCTCCAACAAGGAGATCGCCGAGCGGCTAGGCACCTCGGTGCGCACCGTCGAAACGCACCGGCTGCACCTGCGCCGCAAACTCCAGGTTGGCGGCCGCGCCGAGCTGGTGAAGTACGCGGTCCACTTCTCCGACCTGCACGCGATCCAGCTGGCCGACGCGGCCCTGGCCGCGGATTGCTGATTGCCCCTTGCCCGTGCGATGTGTCCATGCCTGGTGCGGTTGCACCGCGGCAGGGCGGTGGTGCGCACCATCATTGGGGCGCGGCATGCGCTCTCTGTATTACTGCGTAGGGGAAAGTCGTGCTGCTGTCGCGGCCGTTGTTTGCGTAGACTTTTTTCCAGAACAGGCGCCAGGCATGCAGGGCCCGCAGAAGGGCCGATGCGCCGATCGTAGGACACAACGGGAGAGCACCATGGACGAGCTGAAGCAAAAGCAGAGAGCGGCTGTCGCGACGCCACCGCATCCGGAAGACCAGGCGACCTGGACGCCAAAGCGGCGCGAATTCCTGCGCATGCTGGCCTACGGCGCCGGCTCGCTGGCGCTGGCGCCGCTGATCAGCGCCTGCTCGGACGACGCCGCGGCGGCATCGTCGGACCTGCGCTCGCAGCTGGCACAGGACGAAGCCTTCTGGACCGAGGTGCAGGGCATGTTCGTGCTCAAGCCCGAGAAGGTCTACATGAACATCGGCACCGGCGGCTCGATGCCCAAGGTAGTGCTCGATGTCTTCGGCCAGGAAAACCTCGCCAAGGCCGCCGATTCATCGAGCGGCTACGGCAACCTGGCCGACCTGCGCGCCGCGGTGGCCAAGGGCTTCGGCGTCGATGGCGATGAAGTGGCATTCTCCGGCAATACCTCGTCGGGCATGTGCCATGCGATCCTCGGTATCAAGTGGGAGCCGGGCGATGTGGTGGTCACCACCAACCACGAACACGGCGGCGGCCTGACCCCGCTGAACATTGCGGTGGACCGCTACGGCATCGAGGTCTCGACCATTGCACTGCCGGTTGGCAACAACCAGACCGCCAGCACCTATGTCCAGCTGTTCGACGAACGCATCCGCGCGCTCAAGGGGCAGGGCAAGCGGGTACGCGCGATGATGTGGTCGTCGCCCACCTACAAGACTGGCACCATGCTGCCGATCGCCGACCTGATGCAGGTGGTGAAGACCCATGGCCTGATCAGCATCGTCGACGGTGCCCACCTGCCTGGCATGATGGCGTACGACTACGGCGCGCTGGGCATGGACTTCATGTCCGGCGCCGGCCACAAGTGGCAGTGCGGCCCCGGTTCCACCGGCATCCTGGTGATCCGCAACAAGATGCGCCCGTCCAATCCGCTGCCGCTGCCGGAGTGGTATCCGATCCATACCAGCTCCTACGTCAGGCAGGCGCGCGGCACCTACGACATCGCCGCCACGGTGACGTCCTGCGGCAGCCTGCACGTGCCGATGTTCCGCGCACTGGCGCGCGCCTGCGAGATGTGGGACACCATCGGCCGGAAGAAGATCGAGACCTACGACCTGACGCTGTCGTCGTACCTGAAGGAAAAGATCGTCGAGCGCTGGGGCGTCGAGTCGCTGTATTCGCCCAAGGACGATCCGAAGCTGCTGTCCGCGCTGACCTGCTTCAACCCGTTCCGCAATCGCGACGATGTCATGAACCAGCAAAAGACCACGCTGTTCGTGAACCGCATGCTGAGCGATTTTGCGCCGGGTTTCGTGATCCGTTCAGTGAATTTCGACGTGATCGGCGCGCCGGCCCAGCACTACGGCGTCCGCATCTCGACGCACCTGTGGCACGACGCGAACGACATCGACCGGCTGGTGGAATCGATGTGGACCCTGTCCGGCGCCATGGCGTAACCGGTCCCGTTCAACACGACAAGAGCCAAGCCCATGAAACGATCCGTCACCCTGATTGCCGCGGCCCTTTGCGGCGTGGCCTCGCTGTCGGCCTGCGCCCAGCACGGCGGCACGCTGCGCGCCGTCGCGTCGGCCGAGGCCCCCAAGGCCATCGGTCCATACTCCCAGGCCATCCGCGCCGGCAACGTGCTGTATCTTGCCGGGCAGATTCCGATCCACCCGAAGACAGGCGAGCTGCTCAAGGACGCACCCATCGAAGCCCAGACCCGGCTGGTGCTCGACAACCTGAAGGCAGTACTCGCGGCCGACGGCATGACCATGGCCGACGTTGTCTCCACCACCGTCTACATGAAGGACCTGAACGACTTCGGCAAGATGAACGAGGTCTACGGGACCTACTTCACCGGCGTCGCGCCGGCACGGGCGACGGTCCAGGTCGCGCGCCTGCCGCGCGACGTTGCCGTCGAGATCGGGGCGATCGCGGTCAAGCCCTGAGGGGGTTACGGCAGGAAGAGGGCAGCGGGGTACGGTTTCGGCCGTCCCTGCTGTTGGCGTTTGACTGCCCCCGACCCTTCACAAAAACTGAACACGCCTTAATCACCACCATCTTTCGTCTCCTTCGGGCCTTGCTTACAGTCGAGCCCACAAGGAGATTCCCCCATGAAAGATGTGCTGGTGATCGGCGGCGGCAATGCCGCGCTGTGCGCCGCGTTGATGGCGCGCGAGGCGGGTGCCTCGGTGCTGCTGCTGGAGGGCTCGCCGCGGGAATGGCGCGGCGGCAATTCGCAGCACACCCGCAACCTGCGCTGCATGCATGATGCGCCGCAGGATGTGCTGGTCGACGCCTACCCGGAAGAAGAATACTGGCAGGACCTGCTGAAGGTGACGGGTGGCATCACCAACGAGCGGCTGGCGCGCATGACGATCCGTGCATCGTCGCGCTGCCGGGGCTGGATGCGCCGGCACGGCGTCCATTTCCAGCCGCCGCTGTCTGGGGCGTTGCATGTTGCGCGCACCAATGCGTTCTTCATGGGCGGCGGCAAGGCGCTCGTCAACGCCTATTTCCGCAGTGCCGGGGCACTTGGTGTCGAGATCCGCTACGACACCGAGGTGGTTGCGATCGAGCGCGACGGCGACCGTTTCGTCGCGGCCATGACCGCTGCGGGCGAACGCATCGAGGCCAGGACCTGCGTGCTGGCCGCCGGCGGCTTCGAGTCGAACCGGGACTGGCTGCGCGAAGCCTGGGGCCAGAACGAACGCGGCGAGTGGCCGTCCGACAACTTCCTGATCCGGGGCACGCGCTTCAACCAGGGCGTGCTGCTGCGCCATATGATCGACGCGGGCGCCGATGCGATCGGCGATCCGACCCAGGCGCATATGGTGGCGATCGACGCGCGCGCTCCGCTCTATGACGGCGGCATCTGCACGCGGATCGACTGTGTCTCGCTCGGCGTGGTCGTCAATCGCGACGGCGAGCGCTTCTACGACGAGGGCGAGGACTTCTGGCCCAAGCGCTACGCCATCTGGGGACGCCTGGTCGCGCAGCAGCCGGGCCAGATCGGCTACTCGATCATCGACCAGAAGGCTATCGGCCGCTTCATGCCCCCGGTGTTCCCTGGCACCAGCGCCAATACGTTTGGCGAACTGGCGCGCAAGCTCGGCCTGCCGGAAGCCACCTTCGTGCGGACCGTCGAAGCCTTCAACGCCGCCTGCCGGCCCGGCACCTTCGACCACACGATGCTGGACGACTGCGCCACCGCGGGCATCGCGCCGGCCAAGACGCACTGGGCGCGGCCGCTCGACACGCCGCCCTACGTCGGCTACGCGCTGCGTCCCGGCGTGACCTTCACTTACCTGGGCCTCAAGGTCAACGAGAGCGCTCAGGTCCACTTTGATGGCAGGCCCAGCCCGAACCTGTTCGTCGCCGGCGAGATGATGGCCGGCAACGTGCTGGGCAAGGGCTATACCGCCGGCGTCGGCATGGCGATCGGCACGGCCTTTGGCCGCGTCGCCGGCGTGGGCGCCGCGCGGGCCTGCGGCTTCCGACATCCCGATTTCGAAATGGAGCAGTCCAATGCCATCGCTGGCTGAACTGGTCGATCAGGCTCGTGCCGACGCGCAAGGCGTGGGCAGCACTGACCGGCGCGTGATTCCGATCCACCCCGTCCTGCCGCTGACGGCTGCCGAAGGCGAAGTCGCGCGCATCCTGCAGATCTGCAATGCCTGCCGCTATTGCGAAGGCTTCTGCGCGGTCTTCCCCGCGATGACGCGGCGGCTCGAGTTCGGCCGCGCCGACGTGCACTATATGGCCAACCTGTGCCACAACTGCGGCGCATGCCTGCATGCCTGCCAGTACGCGCCGCCGCACGAGTTCGCCGTCAATATCCCGGTGGCCATGGCGCAGGTCCGTGGCCAGACCTACCAGGACTATGCCTGGCCACCAGCGCTGGGCAAGCTGTACCGGCGCAATGGCCTGACCGTGTCGCTGGCCCTGGCGCTCGCGCTGACCCTGTTCCTGCTGCTGGCCGTGGCGCTCAACGGTACGCTGTGGGGCGGTCCCGCCAGCGGCAATTTCTACGCGCTGTTCCCGCACAACCTGCTGGTGTCGATGTTTGCACCAGTGTTCGGCTTCGTCGTGCTTGCGCTGGCGATGGGCGTGCGCAGGTTCTGGCGCGAAGTCACCCCGGCGACCAGCGGCGCGCCAGTGAGCGCACCGGCGGCGGCAGAGGCGGGAGCCGCGGTGCTGCGGTTGAAATACCTCGACGGCGGCCACGGTGCCGGCTGCAACAATGCCGACGACGCCTTCACGCTGTCGCGCCGGCGTTTCCATCACCTGACGTTCTATGGCTTCGTGCTGTGCTTTGCCGCCACCGCCGTGGCGACGATCTATCACTATGCGCTCGGCTGGCATGCGCCATACGAGTTGCCGAGCCTGCCCAAGGTGCTCGGTGCCCTCGGCGGCGCCAGTCTCGCGATCGGCAGCGCGGGGCTCGGCTGGCTCAACTTGCAACGTCACCGCCTGCACCTCGCTCACGGCCAGCGGCCGATGGACCTGGGCTTCATCGCCTTGCTGTTCCTGACCGCCACCAGCGGCCTGGCGCTGTGGCTGGGCCGCGGCACGCCGGCGCTGGCCATGCTCTTGTGCCTGCACCTGGGCGCGGTGATGGCGCTGTTCGCCACCATGCCCTACGGCAAGTTTGCGCACGGTGTGTTCCGCAGTGCCGCGCTGCTGCGCCATGCAGTGGAAAAGCGCCGGCCGAACCCGGTCGGGCTCGGGGCGGACTGAGCGGCCGAGGCTTGGCCAATCCCCACGCCCTTCCATAGACCCTTTCCAGAACGACAATACGGAGACCGATTCAATGGACCGTCGACTGATCCTGCGCGCACCCTTGCTGGCCGCGCTCTGCTTTTCCTTCTCATCGGGCTCTGCGCAAGCGCAACCTATCGCCGGCGGCAAGCCGGTCACGCTGGTGGTTGGCTTCGCCGCCGGCGGCGCCGCCGATGCGGCCGCGCGGCTGATCGCCAAGAAACTGGCGGACAACCTGGGCCAGCCGGTCGTCGTCGACAACCGCGGCGGTGCCGGCGGCAATATTGCCCATCAGCTGGTGGCGCGCGGTCCGGCCGATGGCAGCATGCTGCTGTTCGGCTCGATCGGCCCGCTGACCATCGCGCCGCACCTGATGAAGCTGCCTTACGATCCGTTCAAGGACCTCGCTCCAGTTTCTGGCGGCGTGAACTTCCCCAATATGCTGGTGGTGCACAAGGGCGCCGGCGTGAAGACGCTGGCCGAGCTGGTCGCGCTGGCAAAGAAGAAGCCGGGGGCGGTGGACTACGCGTCGACTGGCGCGGGCTCCGCTTCCCATCTTGCCGGCGAACTGTTCAACCAGCGTGCCGGCATCGAGATGGTCCATATTCCCTACAAGGGCGGTGCGCCGGCGCTGCAGGATCTGCTTGGCCAGCGCGTGACCTCGTACTTTGCCGCACCGCCGACCGCGATGCCGCAGGTCGAGGCCGGCAAGCTGGTGCCGCTGGCCACCACCGGGCCGGTGCGGCCGGCGTACCTGCCCAACGTGCCCACCGTGGCGGAATCCGGCTACCCCGGTTTCGAGGCGCTGAACTGGTATGCCTTCGTGGCGCCCGGCAAGACGCCGGCGCCGGTGCTCGATCGCTGGAACCAGGAGATCGTCAAGGTGCTGAACGACGCCGGCGTGAAGGATGCCCTGACCAAGCATGGCCTGACCCCGCAGCCGACCACGCGGCCCGAACTGCTCGCGTTCATGAAGAAGGAGAGCGCAAAGTGGAGCGCGATCGTCAGGGAGCGGAAGATCACGGTCGATTGAGGCCGGCGATCAGGCTGGTGGCAGCGCCGCCGCCGTTCCGGCCTCAATCCTTGTGCAACGTGGCACCGAACCACGCGCCGTCGCGCACCAGGCCGCGCGCGGTATCGGCCAGAACGACCCGCGCCGCCAGCGCCGCAGGCGACAGCTCATCATCGGAAAGGCTGGCCAGCAGGTTGTGCCGCCCGACCTGGGCGTCGGCCACCCGCGAGCGCACCAGCGTCGGATCATTGAGGCGCGAGGTGGCCGCGCCCGGCTGGATGGTGGCGCCAAGGCCCGCGCGCACGGCATCCATCAGCATCGACAGGCCATCGATCTCCGCCACCACGTTCGGCGTCACGCGCACCCGCGCAAAGGCCGCATCGAGCAGGGCGCGCAGGCCATGGGTGGCGCTCGGCAGGATCAGCGGCAACTCACCCAGTTGGGCAAGACGGGCACGCTCGCTAACCGGCAGCCCCGGCAAGCCTGCCGCTCCAAGGACATAAAGCTTTTCATCGAGCAGCGGCGTCACGCTCCAGCGGCGCGCGGTCTCGGTGCGGAACACGATGGCCAGGTCCAGCCGCCGCGCATTGAGCATCTCGCTCAGATGCCCGGACAGCGCCTCGACCACATGGACGCGCACGTCGGGATAGCGCGCAGCCATTGCACGCAGCAGCGGCACGCCCAGCACCGCGGCGGTAGTCGAAGCCAGGCCGATGCTGACATGACCGGACAGCCGCGCCTGCTGCGCCGCGCGCACCGCATCGTCGGCGTGGCGCAGCGTCAGCTGGGCCTGCCGCAGGAAGGCAAGTCCGGCATCGGTTGGCACCACGCCGGTGGACTGGCGCTGCAGCAGGCGCGTCGACAGTTCGCTTTCGAGCCGGCTGATCTGCTGGCTGAGCGCGGAGGTCGCAAGCCCCAGTTCCAGCGCTGCCTTGCCGAAGCTGCCGAGTTCGCAGACCTTGGTGAAGTAGCGGAGTTGACGCAGTTCCATGGAAGGTTCGATGGCATCGCGTTGCGCGATTGCCGTGGCGATGGACGGATTGGCTAGCCGTCGTTCTGTGCACCATGCCGCGCAATGGTAGCACCTGGCAGGATGGCCGCGAGGATGGGGCAGGGAGGTAGTGGGACGGAACTGTCCGCAGGGTTTTGAGTTGGGGGGGCTGGCCGCCCGGATCCGGGCGGGCGTGGTCTTGCCTCAGTTGTAGCCGAGCACCGCGATCGTCGCGACGTCTGGGCGGTCGTTCGAGTTATCCGTCAGCACTTGCGTGGGGGTCTTTGGCTTGCCCGCGCGAATCGGGCCGGGCAGCGGCGTTTGCCGGACCGCGCCAGGCAACGATGCTGGAGACGGGGCAATGGTGGTGATGGCGTTCATAAGCGTCTCGATGGTATGCAATGCAGGTCTGCGATGCCTCAGGCGTGGCCCGCCGGGACAGGGCCGTCGTGGGATGTCCGGTTCCGGCTGCGCTTGATGACGCCGAACACAATCAGCACCACCGGCAGGATCAACAGGCCTTCGGCCAGTTCGGGATCCACCGGCAGTCTGATGACATGCAACGCCTTCAATCCCGCTGCCGCGATCGACAAAACGTAATAGGAGATCGCCGCAACGGACAGCCCCTCGACGGCATGTTGCAGATGCAGCTGGTTGCGCGCGGTGCGCTCCAGCCCAGCCAGCAGTCTGGTGACATCCCGCTCCTGCGCCAGGTTGACGCGGGTGCGCAGCAGGTCGACCGCGCGCGCAACCCGTGCCGCGATCTGTTCGTGGCGCGACCAGACGCTGCGGCACGTCTCCATGGCGGGACCAAAACGCCGCTCCATGAATTCTGAGATGGTCGGCATGCCTTCGATGCGCTGTTCGCGCAATTCATGGATGCGCGCCAGCACGATGCGCTCATAGGCGCGCGATGCGCTGAAGCGCCCGCTGTGCCCGGACAGCGATTCCACACGCACGGCCAGTTCGGTAAGCCGGTCCAGCAGTCCGGCATCGTCATCACCGGCGCGACGTGCGTCCATGGCCCGCATCAGTGCCTGCAGCGATGCGTGGATGTCGTCGAGTTCGCGCCCGAGCTGGCGGGCGACCGGCAACGCCAGCAACGCCATCATCCGGTACGTCTCGATCTCATAGAGCCGTTGCAGCAACCTGCCGCCCTGTTCCTCGCGGAAATCCTCGTCGATCGCCAGGATGCGCATATAGCCGTCGGCCCGCACGTTCCAGTCGCAGTAGACTTTGCCGCCGCCCAGGACATCGCTGCCGACCAGAACCGGTCCGTCGAGCCAGGCGCGCAGGTTACCGCCCACGGCTGCCGCCGCCTGGCCAGATAGCAACTCCATCCTGACCGCATGGAAGCGTTTGCCGGCCAGCAGCGTCAGCCAGTCCGCCGGAACGCCGTGGATAGCGAGGTCGTTGAAGTAGTCGGTGTCGTCGCGCGGACTGACGAACGTGAATGTGGAGAATTCGGTGTGACGCTCCCACTTCAGATGCCAGCCGAACGGAGACTGCATGGCGTAGTGCGTGACGCCGTCCGCCGGGAGCGCCATGCCGGTCTGTTCACACAGGGTGCGCACCAGATACTCGTGGATCGCAGGATCTTCGTCCGAGTAAATGGCGTAGTGGGTCAGTGACACGCTGCCGCTGAGCCGGAGAAAAGGGCGGGCATGCAATTCCGCGACCAGGGAGGCGCGTAGCGGGTGGTCGACCAGTAGCGAAGCGGCGTTGTTGTCCATGCGAGAAGGGCGAATCCCGGAATCCCGCGATGAGGACGCGGCGCCGGTTTGCTGTCCAGGTGTTCTTGTTCGTTGCCGGCAAATATCGCACGCCGTTTTCCAGAAGAAAAACGCATAATATTGATTGTTGCGTTCAGTTTTCCTGATAGCCATGAAGATGCTCGACCACGATGTGCTGGCCACGGTGATCGCCGTCGCCGAGACCGGCAACATGACGCGCGCCGCTGAGGCCGTGAACCGTTCGCAATCCGCGGTCAGCATGCAGATCAAGGCGCTGGAGGAAGCGCTGGGCCGGCCGCTGTTCGTGCGGCGGCCGCGCAGCATTGTGCTGACGCACGAGGGCGAAGTGCTGCTGGGCTTCGCCCGGCGCATGCTGGCGCTGCGCGACGAAGCCTGGGCGGCGGTGGTGCGGCCCGAGGTGACGGGCAAGGTGGCGATCGGCGTGCCCGACGACTACGCGTCATCGCTGCTGCCGTCGGTGCTGAAGAAATTCTCGACCACGTACCCGAAAGTGGAGATCCAGGTCGTCGGCCTGCCTAGCAGCGCGCTCGCGCCACTGGTCAAGGACGGCACCGTCGACCTGGTCTGCGGCACGCGCGTGAAGGGCCTGTCCGGCGACTTCATTCGCCATGAGCCGATGGCATGGGCCGCCATGACCAACGGGCCGCAAGTCTGGGAGGACCGGCCGCTGCCCATCGCCGTGTTCATGCCGGGCAGCGTGGCCCGCGAGAACGCGATACGCAGCCTCGACCGCGCGCGGATCGCGCATCGAACCTCTTACGAGAGCCCGAGCCTGCTGGGCCTGCTCAGCATGGTCGAAGCCGGCCTGGCCGTCGCCGCGCTGGCCCGCTGCGCGATCCCGCCGCAGTTGACTGTCCTCGGCCAGGCCCATGGCCTGCCTGACCTGCCGCCGCTCGAGCTTATCCTCGCCCGCAGCGCGAAGTCGAAGCGGCCGCCCTGTGATTTCCTTGCCGAGCAGATCATGACGGACTTGCGGGCGGGGGCGGGGCAGGCCTAGCGTCTGCCGTCTCATCGGATGCGTGCTGGCTCATTCAGGCCCCGGCGCTGGATCGCCTGGGCACGCCGGATAAAGTGCTTGACTTCGGCTTGCCATGCCGATTCCTGAATTAACAACGGAAAGTTGATATTCAATCTCAGTTCCTCACTCTAGTGCGATGAACTGCAGGCTCCTATATTCGACTCAACGGCGACGCACCCCAACCAGCGAAGCCGCAAACGAGCGTTCTCTCACCAAGATCAGGAGCCAATCATGATTTCCGAACTCACCCGTGCTGCTGTTGTTGCTTCGATGGTACTGGCCACTGGATCCGCGCTGCCTGGCTACGCCCACGCAGCAGATGTTGTGGTCGCTGGCATGGACCACACAGGGGTTTCCGCATCGCCCACCCGCCAGTTGGATGTCTTCACGGACGGTGCGCGTGCCAGGACATTCGATATGTACACGGATGGCACCCGCAGCGGCAAGTACGACCCCTATGCGGACGGTGCGCGCATGGGCGAGCCCGATTCGTTCACCGACCACATCTGACGCCATCGCCGCCGCTCCATCGCACCCATATCCGGATGCGCTTCCGAGGGCGGCATGGTTAGTCGAGGGTTTTTCCCTTGGTCTCCGGCATGAAGGCGTACACGAGGCAACCCGCTGCGCAGACCGCGGCGATATAGGCCCAGCTATAGTTGGCCCAGCCCGCATTCGACATCGATGTCATGATGTACGGCAGCGAGCCGCCGAAAATCGTCACCGAAATGGCATAAGGAAGCGCCACGCCGGTTGCGCGCACCTCGGCCGGAAACTGCTCCGCCATGACCGCAGCCGCCGTGGCGGAAAAACCGCACGACAGCAGCATCCCCACGCTGACGATCGCGGTCGCAAGCCAGAAGTCGTTGGCGAGAAAATGCAAGCCGGGCCAGGCGAACAGGGCTGAGCCGCCCGCGAATACCAGCAGCACAGGCTTGCGTCCGATCCTGTCGGCCAGCTTGCCAAGCAACGGGATCGCCAGCAGCGACAGGAAGATGGAGATCACGCTGGCACTGAAGGCGTCCTGCAGGCTGAGGCCGGTTCGTACATGGGCGAGGGTCGGGAACAACACCAGCCAGAGGTAGAGCGACAGGTTGCCCGCCATGGCGATTCCGATCACGCGCAACGACGCGCGCCAGTGCCTGGTGACGACCAGTAGCGAGGGATGCGCGGCAGCGCGGTGAGCGACCTTGCGCTGAAAGGCCCCGGTTTCCGCCACTGATACCCGGATCCATAGCGCAACCACGCCCATGAGGCCGGCGACAGCGAATCCGAGCCGCCAGCCCCACGCCGCCATTTGCTCGGTATCGAGCCAGCGCGTCAGCATGAACCCGATCAGGGCTGCCACCAGCACGCCGGCATTGATGCCGAAGTACTGCCATGACCCGGCGAAGGCCCGGCGCGATGGCGCCGCCGTCTCGACGAGATAGGTCGAGGCCGAGCCGAATTCGCCCCCGGCCGCGAATCCCTGCACCAGTCGCGCCATCACCAAAATGACGGGCGCGGTCATGCCTATGGTGGCGTAGGTCGGGCATAGCGCTATCACCACGGTGCTGCCAGACATCAGCGCCACGGAGAGCGTCAGGCCTTTCTTGCGTCCATGCCGGTCGGCGTACGCACCAAGCACGGCGCCACCGACCGGCCGCATGATGAAGCCGACCGCGAACACGGCGAACGCGGACAGCAGCGACGCCATTTCATTGTTGGCGGGAAAGAAGTGCCGCGAGAACACTGAGGCAAAGGTGGCGTAGATCACCCAGTCGGCGAATTCCACGATCGTACCGAGTGTCGCCGCCGCAATTGCCTTCTTCTGCGCACGGGTGAGGGGAAGCGGGCGTTCGACTACATCTACTGGCAGGGTCGTTTCCATGCCGTCTCCTTGAATCATCTGTTGTGGTTCTCGCGCCGCCAGCGGCTTGGCGCATTCGCATGTCCGGATCGACAGAGCCCGGCACGTTGGGCATCGTAGGTGGCGGGACGAGACCGGCTCAAACGACTTTTTTTGAGCGGACGCTTGAGTTTTCTGCAACCGATGTAACCCACAAAGCCGGGCAAAGCGAGCTTGAGGAAAACTCAATCGACCCAGTAAGAAATGTCGATTGAAGCGGCGCGGCAGGGCCCCTAGTATCCGTGGCACACAGGTGGCGCCTCACGCCATTTACCACAACAGGGCCGCCCCGCAGCGGCAAGGAGACTCGGCATGACGACGTTCGGTTTTATCGGCCTGGGTGCCATGGGAAGGCACATGGCGCGGCACCTGGTGCAACACGGACTGCCCGTGACGGTATTCGACAGCAATGTCCAGGCGGTCGATGAACTGGTGCGTATCGGCGCTGCGCGCGGTGTCAGCGCCCGCGACGTTGGCGACCACGCCGAGGTGGTGATGGTTTGCTTGCCGACGCCCGATATCGTCGAAGGGGTAGCAACCGGTGCAGGTGGGGTCGCGGGCGCAAGCGCCGTGAAAGTGTTCGTCGACCATTCGACCACGGGACCGACCGTCACGCGCAGGCTCGCCGCCGCAATGGCGCAGCATGGCATCCAGGCATTGGATGCACCGCTCGCCGGTGGCGTGGCACGCGCTGAGTCGGGCTCCCTGAGCGTGATGGTGTCCGGCGATGCCAGCGCCTTCGCCACTGCGCGGCCGGCGCTCGAGGCATTCGCGGGCGACATCGCATATCTCGGCGCGCGGCCGGGGCTGGGTCAGACCCTCAAGCTGGTCAACAACATGATCGCCGGCTCAGCGCTGGTGACGGCGGCCGAGGCCGTGCTGTTCGGTGTGAAGGCCGGCATCCCTGCGGACACCATCCTCGAAGTCCTCTCCAAAAGCGCCACGGCGCGTGGCTTTGCGGTCCAGACCCTGCTTGCCGACAAGGTGCTGTCGCGCAAGTTCGACTTCGGCTTTCGCATGGACCTGATGCGCAAAGACCTGCGGCTGGCGCTCGGCGAAGCCGAGGCCGTAGGCGCGCCGATGTTCGCGTCCGCCGTCGTCAAGCAGTTCTTTGATACGGCCGTTGCCGACGGTGCCGGGGGCGACGACATGACCCGCGTCGTCCATCAGCTCGAGAAGCTGGCCGGCGCCACCATCGGGAAGGTCCAGGGCCGCCATGAGCAGCGCTGAAGCGACCGCAACACCAACCGCCTGAGTCTTTATCGAGGAAGCATATGAACAGAGTGCTGAACTACATCAGTGGAAACGATGTGCCGCCGTCGACCGGCCGGTATATCGAGAAGACAGACCCGCGCACTGGCATCGCGCTGTCCGAGGTGGCGGATAGCGGCGAACCAGATGTCGACGCTGCCGTTGCCGCGGCGACGGCAGCGCTGCCTTGCTGGCGGGCAATGCGACCCGCCGAGCGCGGCCGCATCCTGGTCGAGATCGGCCGCGCGGTGCGCAACAGCATCGACACCCTGGGCGGCATCGAAAGCGCGGAGACCGGCAAGCCAGGGCGCGAGATGCCGCAACTGATGGCGCTGATCGCGCAGTACTTCGAGTACTACGGTGGCATCGTCAATACGATGGACGGTGAAGTGATCAACGCCGGACCGGACTATCATGTCTACACACGACGCGATCCGTTCGGCGTGATCGGCGTGATCCTCCCCTGGAATGCGCCCTTGCATCAGGCCGCCCGCGCCATCGCGCCCGCGCTTGCCACTGGCAACGCGGTCGTTGCCAAGCCATCGGAATTCACTTCCGGTTCGCTGATTGCCTTTGCGAAGCTGGCTGAAGCGGCCGGATTGCCGCCTGGCGTCCTGAACGTCGTGGTCGGGACCGGGCCAGCGCTCGGACCGGCAATGGCCGGACATCGCGACGTGCGCAAGATTTCATTCACGGGCAGCACGCGCGCGGGCCGGGAATTGGGCCGGATCGCCGCTGACCGCATCCTGCCGCTGACGCTCGAGTTGGGCGGAAAATCGGCCAATATCGTTTTCGCGGACGCCGATCTGGATGCCGCGGCAAAGGGATGCACTACGGCCTTCACCTGGAATGGCGGACAGTGGTGCGCGGCAGGCACGCGCTTGCTGGTCCAGTCGTCGGTCCACGACGCCTTTGTCGACAAGCTGCTGGCTGCAGTCGCCGGCGTGCGCGTTGGGGCCGACTCCGAAGCGTCCTATGGGCCAATGACTACACGCGCCCAGTTTGACAAGGTCCAGCAAAGCTTTGACCTGGCCCACCGCCTCGGGCTTGTACCGGCCGTTGGCGGCAGCATGGCGCAGGCGCCGCAGACCGGGGAGGGCTGGTTCATCGAGCCGACCGTCTACCTGGGCGTCACCAATGACATGGAGATAGCGCGCGAAGAAATCTTTGGACCCGTACTCTGTGTCATCCAGTTCGAGGACGAGGCGGACGCCATCCGCATTGCCAACGATTCGGACTATGGACTGGCTGCCGGTATCTGGAGCCGCGACATCGGCCGCGTCCATCGCGTCGCCGCTGCCCTTGACGCCGGCCGGATCGTCGTGAACGAGTACAGCGGCGGCTTCGTGCAGACGCCATGCGGTGGCTTCAAGCAGAGCGGCTATGGGCGCGAACAGGGCATGGAGGCGCTTGCGCACTATACACAGTTGAAGTCGGTAATCGTTCGGCTGTAGTGTCTTTGAGGATGGGGGGTCTCGGATGGACGGAATGCCGCCAGCATGCCAGCCTTGGCAAGGGGGTACGACATTTCTATTTGGCTCAAGTACGACATTACTATTTGGGTCTAACAGCGGACTTTCGCATAATAAGTGTTATGTCAAATCAAGTAGATTCCGGAGGTGGCTGCCAGCCGTTCGGCAGCCACCATAGGCTCTCACGCCGCCTGCTCAAGCCATAACCCGCTGCGCCTGCATCCAAGCGAGATCAGCCACCCGCGCGAAGCGCTCGCCCATGGCACGCGCGTCGGCGCTGGACGCCGTGCCGCGTGCGGCGCGGGCCTTGATGCCATGGAGAATCGCTGCAAAGCGGAACATGTTAAAAGCGATGTAGAAATCCAGATTGCCAATGCCCTGGCGCCCGGTACGGCGGCAGTAGGCTTCGACATAGGCAGCCTCGTCGGGCAATCCCGCCGCCGCCAGGTCCCGCCCCGCGATGCCGCCCAGGATATCGGGCGGCATGCGGAACATCATGGCGTGATAGGCAAAGTCGGCAAGCGGATCGCCCAGCGTCGACAGTTCCCAGTCCAGCACCGCCAGCACCCGCGGCTCAGTGGGATGGAAGATCAGGTTGTCGGCGCGGAAATCGCCGTGGGTGATGGCAACCTCATCGGCGGCGGGCAGATGCCGGGGCAACCAGTCGACCAGTTGGTCCATCGCAGGATGCCGGCCGGCCAGTTCGTCGCTGCGGTACTGCGCCGACCAGCGCGCGACCTGACGGGCTACGTACCCGCCAGGCTTGCCGTAGTCACCCAGGCCGATGGCTGCCGGATCGATGGTGTGGAGGCTGGCCAGGGTTGCGTTCATGGCGTCCATGTAGGCCGCACGTTCGCCCGGCGCCACATCGGAAAAACCGGCATCCCAGAAGATCCGGCCCTCAACGAGATCCATGACGAAGAACCAACTGCCGATCACCGCGTCGTCGGTGCAAAGCCCGTGGATCCGGGGTACCGGAAAGCCCGCCTGGCCCAGCGCCGCCATCACCCTTGCTTCGCGTTCCACGGCGTGGGCGCCTTTGATCAGCTCGCCGGGGGGCTTGCGTCGCAGCACATAGCTGCGCCCGGGCGTACGCAGGCGATAGGTAGGATTGGACTGCCCGCCCTTGAACTGGTCGATCGTCAGCGGTCCGGCGTATCCCGCCACGTTTCGCGCCATCCAGCGCTCCAGCGCAGCCTGTTCGAAGCGATGCTGGTCGCGCACCGGCCCTGTGCCGGCGAACGCCTGCGCGCTAGCCATGGCTCGCCTCCCCGCTCAGGGTCTTACGCTTGATCATCTTTGCCAGCGACCATTTGTGTACCTCGGTGGGGCCGTCGTAGATGCGGAAGGCGCGGACTTCACGGAACACCTGCTCGACGATGGAGTCGCGCGAGACCCCCGAGCCGCCCATGATCTGCACGCAACGGTCGGCCACGCGGAACACCGCCTCGGACACCGCCACCTTGGTCATCGAGCTCTCGTTGGTTCCCACGGCACCGCCATCGAGCACGCCGGCGCACCAGTCGATCATCAATGCCGCCTGCTGCAGGTCGATCAGGTTCTCGGCCAGCATGAATCCTACGCCTTCATGGTCGATCAGCAGCTTGCCAAATGCCTTGCGCGTGGTCGCGTAGGCCGCGGCGATCTCATGCGCACGCGTGGCGCAGCCGTGCCAGCGCATGCAATGCGAAAGGCGGGCTGGCGACAACCTGACCTGGGCATAGCGGAAGCCTTCGTTGATCTCGCCAAGCACCTGGCTGGCCGGCACCCGCAGGTTGTCGATGACGATCAAGGCATGCCCGCCGGGCATCGAGTTGTCGATGGTGTCCAGCACACGCTCGATCCGAATGGCGGGATCGGGCAGGTCCACCAGGAACATGGTGGACTGGACCTTACCCTCCTCGCCCGTGCGCGCCATCACAATGCCGACCGAAGCACCTTCCGCGCCAGTGATGAACATCTTGCGCCCGTTGATGACCCACTCGTCGCCTCGCTTCACCGCGGTGGTCTGCAGCATTGACGGATCCGAGCCGGCGCCGCCATCTTCGGCAGGCTCGGTCATGAAGAAGGCCGAGCGGGCTGCGCCACTGACAAGCTGGTCGAGGAAGCGCCGCTTTTGTTCCGGGGTGGCGACTTTGCCGAGCAGGAACATATTGCCCTCGTCGGGGGCCATGGTATTGACGGCCACAGGACCCAGCGGCGACAGCCCGGAGCGCTTGAGCACGGCTGCGGTCTCCAGCTGCGTCAGGTGGCTGCCATCATCGAGGATGTGCGGCGTCATGACGCCCGCCTCGCGCGCCTTGGCGCGCAGTTCGTCGACCAGGTCCGCCGACGGGCCATGGGCACCGTAACGGGGGTCGCGCTCGTAGGGCGCGACGACTTTGCGCACAAAGGACTCGACGCGATCGGCGATGGCCCGGCTGCGTTCGGTGGGACAGGGAGTGAACATGGGCATTTGTCTCAGAGCGAGTTGATGGAATGGCCGCCGTCAACCGGCAGGACCGTGCCTGTCATGTAGTCGGACGCATCCGAGGCCAGCAACAGCAGCGCGCCATCGAGCTGGTCGGGCCGGCCGAGCCGGCGCTGCGGAATGCGCCCGATCATGGCCCGGCCGCTGTCGCTCTCGAAGAAGCTGCGGTTGATGTCGGTCTCGAAGTAGCCCGGCGCCAGCGCGTTGACGCGGATGCCGTAACGCGCCCATTCCAGCGCCAGCGAGCGCGTCAGGTGGATCAGGCCTGCCTTCGCGGCGGTGTATGCGGGCACCTGTTGTGCCACGCGCAGGCCGAGGATCGACGCGATATTGACGATGCTGCCGCCGCCGGCTGCGCGCATCATCCGCGCCGCGCACTGCGCCACGCGCCAGGCGCCGTTCAGGTTGGTGTCGATCACGCTTTGCCAGGCGCCCTCCTCTACCTCCATGGCGGGCCCGGTGGTGGCGATGCCGGCGCTGTTGACGACTACCTGGACCGGTCCCAGCTGCTGGTGCGCCGCCTCGAACGCGGCACCGACCGATGCCGGATCCCTGACGTCGAGCGGCACCACGCAGCCTTGCCCGCCCTGCCTGCGCAGGTCGGCCAGCACGGCCTCGCCTTCGGCCACGCGCCGGCCAGCCAGTGCCACCTTGCAGCCTGCGCGCGCCAGCGTCTGCGCAAAGTGCAGGCCCAGGCCGCCAAAGGCCCCGGTTACCAGCGCTACCTTGCCGTCCAGATCGGCAAACAGGCCGAGCTCGCGTCCTTGCTGGTTCATTTGCTTGTCTCCTCTGTATTGCTGCGAATGCTGCGGCTCAGGCGGCCTTGAGCATGTCCTCTACCACCTTCTTGGCGTCGCCGAACACCATCATGGTCTTGTCCATATAGAACAGCTCGTTGTCCAGACCGGCGTAGCCGGCGGCCATCGAGCGCTTGTTGACGATGATGGTTTTGGCCTTGTACGCCTCCAGGATCGGCATGCCGGCGATCGGCGACTTGGGGTCGGTCTTGGCCGCCGGGTTGACCACGTCGTTGGCGCCCAGCACCAGCACCACGTCGGCCTGGCCGAACTCGCTGTTGATGTCTTCCATCTCGAAGACCTGATCGTACGGCACCTCGGCCTCGGCCAGCAGCACGTTCATGTGGCCCGGCATGCGGCCCGCCACCGGATGGATCGCGTATTTCACGGTTACGCCCTTTTCCGTGAGGGCCTCGGTCAACTCCTTGAGCGCATGCTGGGCGCGCGCGACCGCCAGGCCGTAGCCAGGCACAATGATGACCGTCTCCGCATTGCCCATCAGGAAGGCGGCGTCATCGGCCGAGCCCGACTTCACGTTGCGCTGGGCTTGCGCGCCGGCCGTCGCGCCGGCGCCGGCTTCGCTGCCGAAGCCA
>NZ_JALHRY010000040.1:0-8243 GCF_023952485.1 Cupriavidus mimosae
GTCCGCACCTGGTGCATCGGGAGCACCTGCGCGGTTTCGCTCAAGGAGGCCTGCAAATATAGAAGTCGTAACTGCCGAGCCGAGCTGTCAGCGTACGCTCGAAAACCCGTTGGACTCTTCCAGGCGCTCTGCGGTACGGACAGTACCACCGACAGCGCGCAAGGCGCTCGTCTTCGGCGAGTTTCTCCAGGACGTCGATAGGAGCGCCGGGCGCCATAGAAGAAGTGGACGCGCCTCGAACCGCCGCTGGCAGGTCATGCCGGCGCGCGGGGCTGCGCAGCAGAGTGTCTTCTTCCGCGTCTACGGTGAACGTCGCGCCGCCTTCGGATCGATCTGGCATTTCATAGGGCTCCAATGCTGGCTGTCGAGTCGCATCTCCCGACACTTCTTGCGTTACAGGCCCGCCAGGCCGATGATGTCCCAGAAATCGCGCACGGCCGCGCAGGCACGTGCCTTCGTGTTCGGCGCGTCGGGCAACGCCGCGCCGTAGGCCGCAATCGCATCGTCCGCGAGCCCCGCCCACCGGGAAATCGAGCCGGCCAGCACGTCACGATTGCCTGGGGTCTCCAGGGCCATGCGGACGAGCGCGCCGGCCCAGCGCCGGTGCCGCTGGGCGTCGGCAAGCTGCGCGTCAGTCAGCAAGCCGAGCAGGGTGTCGCCGTTGTGGCGCGCCGCCTCGCCAAGCCCGCGCAAGACCACTTCCTCCATCGCCGGCTTCAATACTAGACTGCAGGCGACGAAGGACTCTGCCCAGTCCCATGCAACGAGCGCGTGTTCGGCCAGCTTGCGCCAACCCTGCCAGGCCGGATCTTGCTCCCAGCATCTGCGCTCGTCGGTGCCAAAGCCCACGTCGCTGAAGATCTGAGACAGCTCTCGCGTTCGATACGCGGTGTGGGTGAGCCAACGCAGCGAGTCGGCGGTCTGGTAGGCGGCGCAGTTCGAGATCGTGGAGGCGGGGGCCATCTGCGTCACGTAGGCCGATCCCATTTGCAGTGTGTGGAACAGATAACGTGCCGGCGTGTACAGTCGCGCCAGCGTGCCGGCCCAGGAGTGCTCCAGCATGGAGTCGTGGCCGCGCTGGGAAAATTGGTCCAGCAGACCGGACACATAGGTTTCCTGACCGTCCTGCAGAATGTTGTAGGTGCGGTAGACGAGCTCGTCGGGGTCCCGAAAGGCGTTCCAGTCAGCGTGTTTCAGCGGCGAGGCGTTGCGGTGACGCTTGAACCACTGCGCCATCTCGAAATTCGGATCGAGTTCGAACGGCGCGTGGGGGTTGTCGGTCGTGTAGTGCAGATTCGTCGAGACGATCTCGTACTCGCTTGGTTTGCGCCGCCGCGCGGCCAGGTGGCTCCAGGTCTTTAGCGGCTTGAGGACGTCCGGTTGAGTAGTCATGCTCGTCTCCGGTTACAGCGTCTTTTTGTAATAGAAGAGGACGTAGTCGTCCGTGGTCTCGATGCGGCCCGCGAACGAGCTGAGGTTGACCTCCAGCTCGGACATCCTGAACGGGCGGCCCAGCGTATCCTCCAGCGTAGCTCGGCGCAGGATCAGTTCGCCGTCGGTGTCGATGCGCACGTATGCGAGCTTGTCGTCGACACGGATCTCCTTACCCGGATTGTCTTCCCGCGCGGCCTCGATGACGCCGGACGTGATGCTGCTGGCGCGAAGCACGGGGCCGACGCGGTTATTTCGGTACGCCTCGGCGGTGTTGTGATCCCTGCTCATGATCGATTCCTTTGCAATATCAGCAATTGGCGAACAGTGGTTCGACGCCTTCGACAGCGATAAGTATGTCGTCACCATCTACCCTGATGGCATACTCTGCGAGACGGGATCCACTGGGGTTGATGCCCCTGCCTGTGTTGGCGTCGAATGTCCACTGGTGGGCCCGGCACATCAGTACGCGCCCGTCGAAATTTCCCTCTACGAGCGGAATGTCCTGGTGCGGGCAGATGCCTTGGAATGCGCGTGGCGTGCCGCTTCGTGGGCGGACAAGTACGATGACGTGGCTGTCCACCACGACCTCGGCCATGTCGCCTTCCCACAGCTCGTCGAGTGTGGAGACTGTCTGGAAATTTTTGGTGTCCTTATGCATCGCAAAAAATGAATTCGAGTGACTCCATCGGCTTGATATCGGTGTCGCCGAGCCGGGCGTCGCGGGGATAGAAATGGTCGCTCCCCTGGCGCCGCACCCGCAAGACCTTGCCGGGCTGAGGCGCTACGCGACGGCCGACTGAATGGTGCGCGGCGGCCGCCGCTACCTCGTCCATCGAGTTCTCCGTATCGACGGCGACGAGCTGCAGCACGAAGTCGTATTGAAAATTCGAAATCACTGGAAACAGTGCCATGTCATTATCCATCTGATGGCCGCATCAGGCGGTCTTGTTCTGTTCGCGCTGGCGGCGGTATGCCGCCACCCATGCGCAATGGTGTGCGTCGTCGCCAATCTCGCCGGGGGCGAGGTTCATGTACAGGAGTGCCCCCCCCAGGTCGGGCGGCTGGATGTGCCCGGCGAGGAAACGGTCGACCAGGGTCAGGTGGTCGCGGTAACGCACGGGGTCCTGTTGGAAAACCCAACGGTCGATCTCGGAATTGAAGTGGTACGTGCGGCCGTTGTACTCGAGCGGATAATCCCTGACGTTCCAGCCACTGCCCGGCACCGCGCAGATTGGCAACTGGCTCATGTTGCACACAATGGGCAACGTCTCGGGGACGGTGAGCTCCTTCCTGCCCGCGAGCAGGTTGTCGATGATGACGTCCCAGGCCTTGCCAAACGTGTCATTCCAGCCGGAATACTTTTCTTCGAGCCAATCACGGCAGTCCGGCGTCATGCCGGCGGCCGGATTCCACCAGATGGTTGGCCTCCAGAACCAGATGCTCAGCTGGTAAGCATGGTGCTGGTAGTCGAACTCATTGATCATCTGGTCCCAGTACCAGGGCAGGTCGAGACCGAGGTCTATCAGGGTGCGCTCGAACTGGCCGACGATCCATTCCGTCACGAACGCCTTGAATGACTCCTTGCGATGCTGCAGCGGCGTAGCGTAGTCCATCGACGTGCCGGTCAGCAGGGAGAACAGGCGCCATGCGCGTGCAATGGCCACGTCCACGAGCTGCTGCGCCTGCTCCTTGCGCCCGTTGGCCAGCAGGATCTGCAGTGCCGGGCCGCCGATCTGCGCGTGCCGTGACTCGTCCGTCTGGATGCTTGAAATGAGGCTGGCGAACGTAAAGTCGCCGGCTTCCGCCGCATCGGCCGCCAGCCCGAGGAACTGCATGTTGGTGAAACCGGTTTCGAAGGCAAACGTAAGCATCACGGCGATCTCGATCGCGCTGCGCGACATGAATAGGTCGTCGAAGGTACTGCGGGCAGCGATCGCGGCCCATTCGTTGGTGTGATAGGCCTTGTGCGCCCAGTCAAACTGACGATCCTTTGGGCAGTAGTCGTGCGGAAAGTAGAGTTGCAATTGCCCGTGACGGTTCTCGTCAAGCATGCCAAACGTCGCCATGTTGCGCATCCCTGGCGCGCGGCCGAAGCGGGCCATTCGTGCCTCGGCGCTCATCGCTGCGTATTCGCCGAGCGCGATGGCGCCGTAATGTGCCTTCAGGATAGACAGCCAGCCGGGATCGGCGTTCTCGAACATGCGGCTGCGCTCCAGCGCGGCCTTCACGGAGTAGGCGCCAGCGTCCTTGTCGCGCTGAATGCGGACATATTCTGGATACGATGTCTTGTAGGGCTCGTCATAGGTTTCCCAGACTTCCATGGGCACGCCCTGTGCCCCTGCCATGACCTCCGGGAAAAGGTCGGACTCGGCGACGTACGTCGGCGTCCAGTTCGTTGTGCGGGCAATGTCGTACCACGCTGCGCGTTCCAAAAGCGCCATGGGATATTCTCCTTGGTGGATGTCATGTCCTTCTTGCTTTGCAGTCCCGGTTGCGAAAGGCCGCAGATCCGGAGCGCATTCCCTTGTGCAAATGTAATGCCAGCGGGCATGGCGATATAGTCATGCTGCACTGCAAAGCAGTGGGAGCGTAAGGAATGGCGGGTACTCCATTGGATTTCGAGGCCCGGATCTGGGCGTCGCAACAAGGTGCCAGTTCCTTGTGGATTTCCCTACGACACCTACGAAGGCATCAAAATCCACCACTGGGACAAGGGGAAAGACTCATTCGGCCCAACCATGGACGCCTACTGGAAATACCAGGTGCATCGAATTCAGCCGAACTTGAGGAGCGCTTCATGAATGTCAGCTCGACGTTCGAAGCGAATGCGAAGACGACGAAAGTTGTGAAGCCACGCTTGGGTACGTTCGACAACCCAGCGGAACTTGCCCAGACCACTACCGTGCTCAGTCCGGCGTTTGGCAAGCACCGGCTTGATGCCGCGCTCGCGAAGCCGCTGACGATGTGGCTCGGAGTCATAGCCTCGGTCTGCGTAGATGACTTTTGGCTTCTGAAGCGGTCGGCCGCGCACGCCGCGAATGGGCGGGATCGCGTCGACGAGCGGCAGCAATTGGGTGACGTCGTTGCGATTCGCCCCGGTCAGGATTGCGCTGATTGGGACGCCATTTGCATCGACGAGGATGTGGTGCTTGGAACCTGGTCGCGAGCGATCCGTGGGGTTCGGGCCAGTTTTTCGCCCGCCCCAACGGCTCGCACCGACGATGAATCGACGGCTACTCGTGAGAAATCGAGTTCGTGGGCCTCGCGAAGCTTCGCCAGCAATAGTTCGTGCAATCGCTTCCACACGCCAGCCTTCTGCCAGTCGCGCAAGCGCCTCCAGCAGGTCGGACCCGAACCGAATCCCAACTTGGTCGACAGGTCGCACCAGCGTATGCTGGTCTTGAACACGAACAAGATGCCGTTCAGCGCAGCTCGATCCGAAACCGGAAGGCGGCCTGGATATTTCTTGCGTCGCGGCTTCGGCGGCGGCAGCAAAGGTTCGATCAGTGCCCACAGCTCGTCATCGATGATCGGCGCGCTCATCCCCTCGGTTCCCATCGTTCAGATGGCCAAGGTTAACAGCTTGCCGAAAAGGTTAACAGCCCCCTCGGGGTCTTTTTGAAACGGTCTCTAAGCATGCGCGAGATTGACAGGCTCAAGACCGTCCAGGCGGTCATGGATGGTCAGTTGCGGCCTGGCGTGGCCGCCGAACGATTGGAGATCACTGACCGGCAGCTGCGGCGGTTACTGGAGCGCTACCGGCTGGAAGGCCCAGCCGGGCTGGTCTCGCGCAAGCGCGGCCGACCCAGCAACAACCGTCTGTCTGGCGAGCGCGAAGCCGCAGCGCTCGGCCTGATCCGGGAACACTATGCCGACTTCGGCCCGACCCTGGCGGCCGAGAAGCTGCGCGAAGCACACGGGCTCACTCTGGCGAAGGAAACGGTCCGGCGGCTGATGATGGTTGCCGGCCTGTGGGTACCGCGCAAACAGCGCCCGCTCAAGGTCTATCAGCCTCGTAATCGGCGCGCCTGCTATGGCGAACTGATTCAGATTGATGGCTGCGATCACCGCTGGTTTGAGGAACGCGCGCCTGCCTGCACGCTGCTCGTTTATGTCGACGACGCCACCAGCCGGATCATGGAGCTGCGCTTTACCCATTCGGAGGCCACGTTCACGTACTTCGCGGCGACCCGCGCCTACCTGGAGCGCCACGGCAAGCCGGTGGCGTTTTACAGTGACAAGGCCAGCGTTTTCCGGGTCAACAAGCAAGGAGCAACTAGCGGCGACGGCCATACGCAGTTTGCGCGGGCCTTGTTCGAACTGAACATCGAAGGCATCTGCGCCAACAGCAGCCAGGCAAAAGGCCGCGTGGAACGGACACACCTGACCTTGCAGGACCGGCTGGTCAAGGAGCTGCGCCTGCGTGGCATCAGCACCATGGAGGCGGCCAATGGCTTCATGGCGGAGTTCATCGCCGACTACAACGCGCGCTTTGCCAAGGTGCCGCGCAACAACCACAACGCCCATCGACCGCTGCGACCGGACGAGAATCTGGATCTGATCTTCGCGTGGCGCGAGCCACGCTGCGTGTCCAAGAGCCTGACGATCCAGTACGACAAGATGCTCTACCTGCTGGCGGACCCGCCGGAGCATCGCAAGCTGGCTGGCTGCTACATCGACGTCTATCACTACCCAGATGGCAGGATCGAGCCGCGGGCTAATGGCGCCGCCCTGCCCTACACCACCTATGACCGGCTGTCGGAAGTGGACCAGGGCGCGATCGTGGACAACAAGCGCCTGGGACATGTGCTGCAGTTGGCGCAATACGTGCAGGAGAAGCGCGATAACACGCGTTCGCTCTCTGTGCCTGGCACGGAGGGGGTTCCGCGCAAGCGTGGACGGCCGCCCGGCAAGAAATCGCAGCGGTCGCTCGGCCAGAACGATATGTTGGAAGCGTTGCAAAGGCTGCAGGAGCAGCCGTGGCCGCTTAACGGAACGGAAAACTGATTCAGCTTGCGCTGGCAGTTCAACAGGGCTCAGGCAGCACGGCTTGGACTCAGTCACGTCAGGACAGCACTACCGCCCTACGCTCACCCCAATAGCCGATCAACCGGACATTTCAACTTAGCCAGAGACCGGACATTTCAATTTAGCTTTGACAGCACGTGTTGGCCCCAAATAGTAATGTCGCATTTGAGCCAAATAGAAATGACGTACCCCCTTGCCCAGGCTGGCATGCTGGCGGCTTTCCGTCTGTCCGAGACTGGAGGCCGCGATGCGCAAGCCCGAGACCATCACGACGACGATGCGCGAACTCGATCGGCTCAAGGTGATTCAGGCCGTGGTCGACCATGGCCTGGCGGTCTGGCGCGCCGCCGAGAAGCTCGGCTTGTCGCGGCGCCAGGTGGAACGGCTGGTGCTGCGCTACCGCGAGGATGGTCCGAGTGGCCTGGGCTCGCGTAAGCGCGGCCGTGACAGCAACCGCCAGCTGCCGTCGGGGCTGGAGTCCCGCGTGCGCGGCCTGATTCGCGGCAGCTACGCCGACTTCGGCCCGACGCTCGCCGCCGAGAAGCTGCGCGAGCGCCATGGCATCGACCTGGCCACCGAGACGGTGCGCCGGATCATGATCGACGCTGGTTTCTGGGTCCCGCTCAAGTGCCTTGACGACCAGGTCAAGCGGAACTGTCGCAGCAGCTTAAGGAAGACGACAACGCTCTGCGCCTGCTTGCCATCCCGGGCATTGGAGCCATTACCGACAGCTTGTTGGCCGCTGAACTGGGGGATGCAAAGAATTCTCGCTCCGGGCGTGACATTGCCGCATCGATAAGGCTAGTGCCGCGGCAATACAGTACTGGCGGTCGCCCGGCTCTGCTCGGTATCAGTAAGCGAGGCGACAAAAGCATACGTTGCCTGCTGATTCAATGCGCATGCTCTGTAATGACACGTCTTCATCGACGAACGGATGGGCTTGGGGATTGGCTTCGGAAGATGCTCGTACGGCGCCATCCAAACGTCGTCGCGTGTGCCTTGGCCAATAAGCTTGCAAGCATAGCGTGGGCGTTGCTGTACCGCCGCAGTGATTACCAAATCCCCGTGGCCGCGGCGAGCTGAAGGTGGGCTGACCGCGCAGGATTATTTGTTAATTCAGGCTTTGCGACGTTGACATTGATGACCCAACGGCCCAGTGGCCCGGTGGACACCCTGACAAATTGTATAGCTACCACAAAGTGCGGACATTTTTAATACTACCGGGCGCGACTTTCATCGTGGAGCGGGAGAGCAATCTCCAAGCAGACTCTGGATAGATTTAGGCAAGCCACAGATCATCGACCTCAACCTTGCAAAGATCGGGCTGACCATAGATTTCAATTTAGCTTTGACAAATGGTGTTGGCCTTTCGCGGACATCATGCCGCCGCTCTCCGCAATCGTGACTGGGCGGACCCGGACGACCGTGACAGTTCCGGCAATATCCAGCCACAGCGCTTCGAAACCCCGACAGGTATTCGGCGAGGTCGGCTGGGCGGCGCAGCAAGCGAAGACGGCACAGCAAAGGAAAAGCAAAGACTTGGCGAGCCTCAACGTACACGAGGCTCGGCATCACCGCACAGAGATTGCTGGCGTCCTGGCTGGTAAACATCGGGACAGTAAAGCCGTTCCACATGGTGCCGTTCCAATACGCCCACACAAAGGCATGGTCTGGCAGCCAGCTGCCCCTCACGCGAATGCGACGCCATGTGCGTTTCGTACCGCTTTGTTTAAGGGATTCGATCATAGTGTGCTCCAAAGAGAGAAAGCGGTCTTTTGAGG
>NZ_JALHRY010000041.1:0-6907 GCF_023952485.1 Cupriavidus mimosae
GACCTCGTCAGCGAATTCCATATGGGCCAGCAGGCCTTAAGGCCTGCAACAAACGGGCCGGACATAAGCGTGCTGCCTCTACCTGTCGACCACCATGTCAAATCGAGCTTGCTATCCGGGAGGCGTCCACATAAGCACTTCCCTAGCGCTTGACCAACGCAACGAGATAGATGCACGGGTTGTTGCCAGGATTGATGAAGGTGCATGGTGCGGGAGGACCGAGTTGCAGACAGTCGCCGACTTCTAGCTCATGTACCAGTTGACCTTCCTCAAACACCAGGGTCCCTTGCTGTACCCAGATCTGCTGGTGCTGGAAGATGAAGGCCGATGACGGGTAAGAAATCCGAACATTGGCTGGAAGCATGATTTCCACGAGTTCCAGCATGCCACCATTGCGCGGCGACACCGCGCGTCGGGTATAGCCAGTCTCGGGATCGGTCCAGACTTGCTGATCGGCGGCACGGCAAAGGCGATTGCCAAACTGTTCGGCCAGTGCCAGCAACATCGAGAGCTGCAGGCCAAAGGCTCCGGAGAGCCGACCCAGGACTGTTGCGGTCGGACTCGCTTCACCACGCTCGATCTTGCTGATCATGGCCTTTGACACGCCGGCGCGCTCAGCGAGTTCGCCCATTGACCAGCCTCGCGATTCGCGCTCGATGCGCACGCGCGCTGAAATCGCGCCTGTTGGGTCCACAGGCGACCGGGTGGAAGAGGAGGAGGTATCAATCATGGCCGCCATTATACCGACCTCGCGATCGCGTCCTTCTGTCCTAGGTTGCAAATCGGCCTCGCCAAGTGTGGCGGTTAAACACTGGGGCTATTTGGTGTTCTATCGTCCTCTATAGTAAACCTATTCGGCTTTCCCTGCACAAGCTGGCTCTGCTTCTGTCAAGTGAGGGTTCCTCCCCAGATTCGGTCATCTGTTCTGCAACAAATCCCTGAGCATTGCACTAATGCTAACCCCCCGCCGAACGTCGGAAGACTTTGGTTTCACGCATGTCCTGAGCCGTTCGACAAACAACTATTGTGGATTTCAGCACCCATCGTATGACTGTACCGCCATGTCATTTCGTTGGCATCCGGTACTGAGTGGCGCTTGCAACTCGCTACTTCGCTATGCGACTCCGTTGCACGGACGGCGCGTCAGTCGTAAGAGATCAACGCCTCTCGGGGCGTCCCTATGGCTGAGTGGCGAAATTTAAGCAGCTCGCGAATCTCGATCTTCAGCAAAACCACTGCGCTACGGCTGATGAAGTGACCCGCAGCATACGGCGGCATCCATCGATGCCGCATACCCCTGCATGAGAGCTTCCTCCGTGTTGGGGCCGTCGTCAGCCGGTTGATTGATTGCCTTCTCAAATACTGCAATTTCCGTGGCGCCCGTAAGTTGTATGTCGATACACCTATCGAATCCGAGTCGATGACCCGCCTTCATCATCATCGCTGGCGTGGCCCATTTGACTTTCACGCTTCTCGCTCAGCGCGCTTTCCAAGTCCCTGGACGAAATGTCCCGAGCGAGGCGTTGTTGGTCGTCAAGGCAACGTCAATCGTGCACGAAAGCAGTTGCTCAGATCGCGCCGAAAGAACTGAATGCTTAAAACATACAGAACGCCGGATCTCGCGCGCGCTTCCGCGTGAATGCCATTACAATGATCCTACAGTTCCATGGGTGATGGTGAGGTTCCGTATCGAATCGCCTGATCGGCTACACTCAGAGGTCACGGGCTCTTTCGCACGCCAGTGCATTTTCTCAAAAGGGAATGTGAGGGACTCAGTGCCATCATTCGTTAAAGTCGGCGACGCCCAATCTCGATGAGATACTCATTGCCACATCGCGTACGGGTTTCGCAAAAGTTTCCGAATAGCGAGACGTGGGCATTGTAAGTGTGACGGCGCCAGCGAGTTCTCTTGCAGCATTGAAAACAGGAGCTGATATGCCGCTGAGCACCGGTACGCGATCTCCGACTAGCATAGCAATGCCATCTTTACGAATCCGATCGTAGATTTCCCCTTGCGCACCGGAATAGGCCAGCAATACGCGGCCGCCAGCGCCGCGATCAATTGGGAGAATCTCACCCGCCCGTATATGATCGCGAACCAGCTGTGGGGAGTCAACTCGATAGAGGCAGAGACGGAACTCCTTTTGTCGTACATAAAATGCAGCGCTCTCCTTGGTTTTTTCTGTGAGTTCACGCAGCGCCGGCATAACGATTTCTTCGAGCGAAAATGACGACGCGTAGATTGCATAAAGACGCGCGATTTGTGGGCCGAGGCAGTAGGTTCCATCTGTTTTACGTTGAACATAGTCCTTGTGTTGCAAGGAGGCTAGCAACCTCAGTACGGTGCTTTTATATAGCCTTGTCTGTTTCGCTATCTCAGTCAGTGAGAGCGAAGCAAATTGTGGTGTGAACACGTCAAGCAAGGACAAAGCGCGGTCCACACTTGAGGCACCTCCGGGCGCAGAATTTTGGTCAGAAATTGATGTGTTTTGTGGCTTGCGTGGCATCGTTGGATAAAGAGAGATACAGCTGTTGACCTCGTAAAGGCGGTACCTTAAACTGAATCAAGTCGTCATCATTACATACGGAAAAAACTTGCCGTGTCAACAAAATGACGCTCTTATTTAGGTAGAAGGGTGGTGGCGCCATGGCTTGAGGCTATCTGTCGACACGCACTCAGCAAATTTCGTGCTCACCTTCATGAGCGAAGAAGCTAAGCGCTGGAGCGAGCTTGCAAAGGAACCTACAAAATGTGTGGCAACGATCTTGAAGGGAATCGCTGATCAATGAGGTTTGCGGTTGATGTTTTACACGCCGTGGCTTTTCTTGCTTGCATTCTGCAGACTTGTGGGCCGATGGCCTCACTATGGACGCGCGTAGGGCCCTTCAGGCTGCATTCGGTACTTAGCACCAAAGGAAAGCCGGAACGGATTCTGGTAAGCCTGACTGGAGCGATCCCGACAAATCTCACATTTTGTCCGACAGCGCTGGCGGAGGTGCCGTAAATCTTTTGTGACTGAGTCGGAAACTGGACTGACCCTTCGGGATCACACCGTGAACTGACGTAGCTTCCTCAAAGGGTTACGATCGCTCCATGATCAAGCTTTGCCAGCCGTTCGGGCGTTGGAGGTGTTGATTCCTAAAGCCTTTGCAGACTGGGGGCATTGTTTAACAGGTTCCCGCCGGCACCGACCAGAAAACAATTGCAGATGGGAACGAGGTCATTAAGCGCCAATCGATGGCAATCATCCGCGTCGGGTGATGTGCTTGACGCATGAATGCGAGCAAAAGCAAGAATTGAGTCGACGCACTTGCGGTGCTGTGGACCATAGCAAGGCGCTGTCGAATAATGGAAATGTAATACCGACCCAATGCTCATTAAAAAAGGAGAGTTTGGATTCAAATGAAACGCTATAAATTGTTCATCGACGGCCGTTACGTCGATCCAGTAAGACTGGAGTGGTTCGATACGGTCAACCCGTACACCGGCGAGGTATGGGCACGCATCCCTAGAGCTACAAAGGAAGACGTTGATATCGCGGTAGCGGCAGCTTCGCGTGCCCTGAAGGCGGGACCTTGGGCGATGATGACAGCCACGGCGCGCGGCAAACTAATGCGACGTCTCGGTGATCTGGTCCTTGAAAACGCCCAGCGCCTGGCAGAAACTGAGGTACGGGACAATGGCAAGGTGATGACTGAGGTGCTGAACCAGCTTCGGTCGCAGTCGGAGTGGTGGTGGTACTTCAGCGGCCTAGCTGACAAGATAGAAGGCGCTGTTGTTCCTTTGGATAGGTCCGATGCCTTTGCTTTTACGACCCACGAGCCAGTTGGCGTGGTCGGTGCCTTGACGGCCTGGAACTCGCCTTTGCTTTTCGTAGCGATGAAATGCGCGCCCGCCTTGGCAGCAGGCTGCACCGTGGTCCTGAAGCCATCAGAATTTGCTTCGGCGAGCACACTGGAGTTCATGGAGTTAACCCAGCACGCCGGCTTCCCGAGTGGAGTATTCAACGTTGTCACTGGATTTGGTCCGGAGACCGGGGCTGCGTTGGTGGAACATCCTGACGTCGCCAAGGTGAGTTTTACTGGATCGGATGCCACCGGGGCAAAGGTATACGCGGCTGCTGCAAAGTCTATGAAACGGGTTTCAATGGAATTAGGTGGCAAGTCGCCCAATATTGTGTTCGAAGACTGCGACTTCGCACAGGCAGTAAGTGGAGTTGTGTCGGGGATCTTTGCAGCGACCGGTCAAGCTTGTGTGGCAGGGTCCCGCTTGCTGGTGCAGAATAGTATCAAGGACCTTTTCGTCGATCAACTTGTCAGCATGGTTGCATTGGCGCGAATCGGTGATCCAAACGCACCGGAGAATAGCATCGGTCCTCTAGCAACACCGGAGCAGTATAAAAAGGTTTTGCGGTACATCGACATCGCCAAGTCAGAAGGTGCTCGCTGTGTAATAGGAGGTGAGGCTATGCGGGATCTCTCTGGTGGGCAGTTTGTACAGCCCACCGTTTTTATCGACGTAAAGAGCGACATGCGCATCGCGCAAGAAGAGGTATTCGGCCCCGTGCTCTCGGTCATGGGCTTCGATGACGAAGCGGACGCAGTGAGGATCGCCAATGATGTTATTTATGGGCTCGCCGCCGGAGTATGGACAGCTGATATCTCCAAGGCGCTTCGTGTTTCAAAGGCGCTCAGGGTCGGCACAGTGTGGATTAACGCCTATCGCGCGATGAGCTTCAACCTCCCTTTCGGTGGCATGAAGCAATCCGGTATTGGCCGTGAGAACGGTATCGAAGCTGTGCGCGAGTTCCTCGAGACCAAAAGTGTCTGGGTTTCAACTAAGGCAGGGACGCCGGCTAAGAAAGTCAGCGCAAATATGCAGTAGCAAATTGGCCCCGCAGTAGGAAATTGGCCTATACATAGGGAATGAGGGTAAGATAAAGGGAGAAAACAAAAATATCGATTTTTTTGTTGATCGTTTAGGTGACGCGATATTTTTTCATTTTGAAGCTAATGGTAAACTCTAACAGGGCCATCACGAAGCTGAATCATGACCACAAACGCTTTTACCCGCCAGCAATTAGGCAGCTATTTTGCGTCTTTTCTCGGCATGGAAGGAGGAAACCCGTCCGCTGCAGTTTGGTTTTGCAATTATTCGCCGAGAAGGGGCTGCATATCGCTAGTCTCGCCTCTGATGCCGAAGCTTGAATGTCCAGCTTGGGACGCCGCCTTTCGAGCTCAGCATGCAACGGCGATAGTCCGGTGGCAGACACATCAGCGGATCGCTCGTATTATGTCAGCTGCTCGTCAAATGGTGCTGTTTGGCGACGAAGATGGTGGTGACTGGAAGAAATATCTTTCAGATCTTCTGTACCGACCGCAAGGCTGGGAATTCATGCTCAGCCTATTTCCGCTCCCAATTCGTACAGACGATGGCCAGAGCTGGAGGCGACGCTTTAGCATGCAACCTGAACTCACTTCGAAAGTCGCTTACATGTCTCTTTGCCGTGATGGAGGACGCTTTCGCTTCATCGAGGCGTTACGTCGGCGCGAGCAGCCGAAGGTGGTGGTGTGTCTAGGCGAGCGTCATGAAGATGATTATGTGCATGCCTTCGGTATGCGCGGGCTTTCATATAAAGAGCACACTCTGAAGCCGGCGGACCAGGTCCGAATACTTCATGTCTACGACGACACAGGCACGCAGCTCGTGCTTTGCCCTGCATTAGCCGGTTCCGCTGGTATGTGCTCTGATGCCCTTCTGAAGGCACTGGGAGGATACATTAGCCAATGGCTGGCGAAGGAGGATTTTGAGATGTGACGTACAGATGTATAAGGAAATCATTGCTGACACGCCTAGCTTCACGACCAACCAAAGGCCAATGCGCGGTTAGGCATAGACCAATTCAAAATGAGCCAGATATTCCGACTAAGCATGCCGCTATATTAGCTGTAAGCCTGTTCCGTTCTCCGGGGGTAACCCAATTATTAGGCCAATCGATCGCGACAAACTGATGGGAAATTTTTTCATCATCATGACGAACATTAGTCGTTGCGGCTAGCTAGTCTGTCTTCCATCTATTCATTTTCCGTGTGAGGCAAAAAAATGATATCGAAGCGACGCATGCTTCGATAGTGCACGGCAGGTTTTCTTCAAAATCGGGGCGGATGAGGGGAGTTGGAATGAACCGCCCATCTAACGCTAAGCCAAAGCCTCGAAGGCAAAAGGGGCTCTCGCTTGATCGGCGGCGTCGCTGTGCCAGAGTGAGAACTGGATCCAACACTCAAGGTGGAGGAGAGTACGCGTACCCGGCAGAGCAACCAAATGCCGGGGCTGCTGGGGTGAGGCTTGCACTTCGGTACGCTGTCCTTCCGGGCCAAGAGCGCTGGGCCGTAGTTCGCTCGCGTCGTACCGCTCTTGCTGACACGGCGCTGGAGCGGCAAGTCCGTGCGCTTGGCGAATTCGATGAATAGAAGATCCTACTGGTTGCGCGTGACCTACATAGTGGCTAAGGTCTGATCCGGCCGCGCAGATTGTGGACCAGATGTCCGGCTTGGGCCCTATTACCGCTACTGCCTTGGTCGCACCATTCTCTGCCCAGCCACTCGCACAGGCAGGGCATTCGCCGCAAGCCTGCGGCTATTCCGGCACAGACCGGCACGGCGGTCATGTATCGCTTGGGCACATCAGCAAGCGCGCGGCAACGCTTCTGCGACGACAGGTGGTCAACGCAGGACAAACGATGCTCACGCGCACCAGATATCCTTAGGCACGGGCACTGCCCATGCTGCAGCGGCGCCTCAAGGACGTCGTGGTGGCACTGGCCTACAAGATTGCCGAAAAGCTTTACTGGCCCATGGGCGCCAATGGCCTGAGTTGGGGGCGTCGCCCGCCTTCACCAGCTCTTAA
>NZ_JALHRY010000042.1:0-6574 GCF_023952485.1 Cupriavidus mimosae
GATCGCGCCAGACCGATACTGCCTGACTCCTGATGCGCCGCACCGCCCGCCTGTTTCACCGCCTTGCCCTGGCCACGGCGCTTGCCGTGCTGGCACCGCTGTGCGGCCATGCGCAGATGGCGGACGGCAACGGCCAGTCGGCGGCGCGCGTGCGCTTCCAGGAGCAGGTTGTGATGCTGCCCAAGGCCGCGATCCCGTCGCGCATCGATCTGGAAGCCACAGTGTTCAGGCCGGCCGGCGCCGGGCCGTTCCCGCTGGTGGTGATCAACCACGGCAAGGCGCCGGGCCGGCCCGGCATGCAGGGGCGCGCGCGCTTTCCGGCGCAGAGCGTGGAGTTCCTGCGCCGCGGCTACGTGGTGGTGCTGCCGATGCGGCAGGGCTTCGCGCGCTCGGGCGGCGCCTATATCGGCGGCAGCTGCGACATCGAGACCAACGGCATGATGCAGGCCGACGACGTCGTCGCCACGCTCGACTACATGGCGACGCAGCCCTATGTCGACATGGAGCGCATCGTCGTGATCGGCCAGTCGCACGGCGGGCTGACCACCATGGCCTTCAGCACCATCGCCTATCCCGGCGTGCGTGGCGTGGTCAACTTTGCCGGCGGGCTGCGCAACCTGAACTGCCCCGACTGGGAAGAGCGCCTGGTCGATGCCTTCGCCGCCTATGGCAGCGTGGCGCGCTACCCCTCGCTATGGGTCTATGGCGAGAACGACAGCTACTGGCCGGTGCCCTTGCCCGGCCGCATGTTCAACGCCTTCAAGGCGCGCGCCAGCGGCCCCGCGGCGCAGGCCCGGCTGGTCGACGTGGGCGAGTTCGGCGCCGACTCGCACCGGCTGTTCAGCGCGCGCGAAGGCATCCCGGTGTGGCTGCCGCAGGTGGGCGAGTTCTTCCGCTCGCTGGGGCTGCCCTTCGATCCGGACACCTGAGCCACATTTTTCCTATCCGCTATATGCGCCATATCCGCCAACGGAGCGAACCATGGAATTCACTGCCCTGACCGTCAATATCGCCAACCACGTCGCCACCGTCACGCTGAACCGGCCCGACGTGCGCAACGCCTTCAACGAGACCGTGATCGCCGAGCTGACCGGCGCCTTCCGCGCGCTGGGCGACATGGACGAGGTGCGCGCCATCGTGCTGGCCGGCAGCGGCCCGGCGTTCTGCGCCGGCGCCGACCTGAACTGGATGAAGAAGATGGCCGGCTATTCCGACGAGCAGAACCGCGCCGATGCGCTGACGCTGGCGCAGATGCTGCACACTATCTGGTCGTGCCCGCGCCCGGTGATCGCGCGCATCCAGGGCGATACCTATGCCGGCGGCATGGGCCTGGTGGCCGCGTGCGATATCGCGGTGGCGGCCGAGCATGCACATTTCTGCCTGTCCGAGGCGCGCCTGGGGCTGCTGCCCGCCACCATCAGCCCGTATGTGATCCGCGCCATGGGCGAGCAGGCCGCGCGCCGCTACTTCATCACCGCCGAGCGCTTCGACGCGGCGGAGGCGCTGCGCCTGGGCCTGCTGCACGCGGTGGTGCCGGCCGAGGCGCTCGACGCCAAGGTCGCCGAACTGACCGCCGCGCTGGTGGCCAACAGCCCCAACGCCGTGCGCGAGAGCAAGCGGCTGGTGCAGGACATTGCCGGGCGCATGATCGACAACGACCTGCTGGCGGATACGGCCGACCGCATCGCGAAGATCCGGGCATCGGAGGAGGGGCGGGAAGGGGTGAAGTCGTTCCTGGAGAAGCGCACGCCGTCGTGGCGGCCGGCTTGAGTTCAAATAAAGGCTACGCGCGATTGCGTGGAGATGGCGGCACGCTAGGCCCAAGCGCAGCGCTTCTTGCTGCTAACGTTCGCCAAATCCTGCCAAAGCTGCGCTAACGGGAAAAATCCTCCGGCATTGCCAAGCCGCGGAAGTCCTCCCTACCATGACCCTCCCAATCCGCCCGCGACCCTCGCGCCGACCGGCCCTGCCGGCAGCGCCAGCGCGGACGGCCAACCAAGGAGGGCTATCTTGGACCACCTGTCCCTTTCCCCAGGCAGCGTCGCGGCCACACTGGGCCAGCGCAGCCGCGCCGCCGTCTGGCATCCGTGCACGCGCCTTCGTCCTGACGACGACGCCGTGCCGCTGGCGATCGTGCGCGGTGCGGGCCCATGGCTGCACGATGCCGACGGCCAGCGCTACTTCGACGCCACCAGTTCCTGGTGGGTCAACCTGTTCGGCCATGCCAACCCGCGCATCAACGCCGCGCTGGCGAGCCAGCTGGAGACGCTCGAGCATGTGATGCTCGCGGGCTGCACGCATGCGCCCGCGGTGGAGCTGGCCGAGCGCCTGTCGGCGCTGACCGGCGGCGCGCTGGGCCATGTCTTCTACGCCTCGGACGGCGCCTCGGCGGTCGAGATCGCGCTGAAGATGAGCTTCCACTACTGGCGCAACACCGGCCTGCCGGCCAAGCGCGAGTTCGTCTGCCTGCGCCACGGCTACCACGGTGAAACCGTGGGCGCGCTCGCCGTCACCGACGTGGAGATTTTCCGCGATGCCTACGACGCGCTGATCCGCCGCGCCCATGTGGTGATGTCGCCCGATGCGAGGCAGGCCCGGTTCGGCGAGTCCGCCGCCGACGTGGCGGCGCGCGCGCTGGCGGAGCTGGAGGCGCTGCTGCGCGAGCGCGCCGGCGCCATTGCCGCGCTGATCGTCGAGCCGCTGGTGCAAGGCGCCGCCGGCATGGCGATGCATGACCCGTCCTACCTGGATGGCGTGCGCGCGCTGTGCGACCGTTACCGCGTGCACCTGATCGCCGACGAAATCGCGGTGGGCTGCGGGCGCACCGGCACCTTCTTCGCGTGGGAACAGTCGCGCGGCACCGAGGCGCCGCTGCCCGCGCATGCCTGGCCCGATTTCCTGTGCCTGTCCAAGGGCATCAGCGGCGGCTACCTGCCGCTGTCGCTGGTGCTGTCGCGCCCGGAAATCCAGCGCGCCTTCGTCGCCGACGAGCTCGCGCGCAGCTTCCTGCATTCGCATTCGTACACCGGCAACCCGCTCGCCTGCCGCGCGGCGCTGGCCACGCTGGACCTGTTCACGCAAGACGATGTGCTGGCGCGCAACCGCGAGCGCGCGCAGTGGCTGGCCGACGGCATGGCGGCGCTGGCAGCCGACGCGCGCGTGCGCCATGTGCGCCAGCGTGGCCTGATCTGGGCCGCCGATGTCCGTGACGACGTTGCCGGCGCCGACTTCGCCGCGCGCTTCCACCATGCCGCGCGTGCGCGCGAGCTGCTGGTGCGCCCGATCGGCAATACGCTTTACGTGATGCCCCCCTACATCTTCGACGCCGCGCAGGCGCGCTGGCTGGGCGCACAGATGCTGGCCACGCTCGACGACGTGTCCGCGCAAGTGACCGAAGCCGCCGGCAAGGAGGTGCGCCATGCTGCTTGAACAACTGAAGCAGGCCGCCGAACAGCGCCATGCCCTGGCGCTGACGCGCCGCCGCCGCATTGCCCACACCGCGTGCGCGCCGCACCAGGCCGTGGGCGAGGACGGCACCGAGGCCGAATCGCTGCTGACCTTCTGCAGCAACGATTACCTCGGGCTGGCCAACCATCCGCAAGTGATCGCCGCGATGGTGGAAGGCGCGCAGCGCTACGGTGCCGGCAGCGGCGCCTCGCACCTGGTCAGCGGCCATTCGCACGCGCACGCGCAGCTGGAAGCCGAACTGGCACGCTGGTTCGCGCCGTACATCGCGCAGGCGCGCACGCTGTACTTCTGCACCGGCTACATGGCCAACATGGCCGTGCTGACCGCGCTCGGAACCGCCGGCGCGACGCTGTTCTGCGAGTCGCTCAACCACGCGTCGCTGATCGACGGCGCGCGGCTGGCGCGTGCCGACGTGCAGCGCTACCCGCATTGCGACACCACTGCGCTTGAGGCGCTGCTCGCCGCCAGCACCAGCGCACGCAAGCTGATCGTCACCGACAGCGTGTTCAGCATGGATGGCAACGTGGCACCGCTGCGCAGGCTGCTGGCGCTGGCCGAGCGTTATGACGCCTGGATCGTCGTCGACGATGCCCACGGCTTCGGCGTGCTCGGCGAGCATGGGCATGGCGTGCTGGAAGCGCTTGGACTGTCGTCCGAACTCTTTATCTACATCGGCACGCTTGGCAAGGCGGCCGGCGTGGCGGGCGCCTTCGTCGCCGCGCACGAGACCATCATCGAGCACCTGGTCAACACCGCGCGGCCGTATATCTACACCACGGCCGCGCCGCCCGCGGTCGCGCATGCGCTGCTGGCCAGCCTGGCCATCATCGAAGGCGACGAGGGTCGGCAACGCCGCGCGCAACTGGCGCGCTGCATCGCCACGCTGCGCGAGGGGCTGGCCCAGCTGGCCGCGATCGCAGGCTGGACCCTGGGCGATAGCCAGACCGCGGTGCAGCCGCTGATCGTCGGCGACAACGGTGCCGCGCTGGCGCTGTCGGCCACGCTGGAGGCCGACGGCATCCGCGTCGGCGCGATCCGTCCGCCGACCGTGCCTGAAGGCACGGCACGGCTGCGCATCACGCTGTCGGCCGCCCACACCGAGGCCGATGTGCGGCGCCTGCTGAATGCGCTGAGCGCCGCGGTGGCGCAGCGGGAGGCGGCATGAACCCGCGCGCGCCCGTGCCTCTCATGGCTCGCTTTGCCTGCTTCGTCACCGGCACCGACACCGGCATCGGCAAGACCCACGCCAGCGCCACGCTGCTGCATGCACTCCATGCCGCCGGCTACCGCACCGCGGGCATGAAGCCGGTGGCCAGCGGCAGCGAATGGCGCGACGGCCACTGGCATAACGACGACGTGGCGCAGTTGCGCGCCGCCAGTTCGGTCGCGGTGCCGCTGGGCCAGACCTGCCCGTTCCTGCTGCGCACGCCGTGCTCGCCGCACCTGGCGGCCGCGCAGGAAGGCGTGCGCATCACGCGCGCACCCATCCGTGATGCCTTCGACGCGCTGCGCCGCCAGGCCGACGCCGTGGTGGTGGAGGGCGTGGGCGGCTTCAACGTGCCGCTCGATGCCGGCGCGGTGCGTTGGAACACCGCCGACCTCGCCGTGATGCTGAGCGTGCCGGTGGTAATGGTGGTGGGCATCCGGCTCGGCTGCCTGAACCACGCCGTGCTGACCGCCGAAGCCATCCGCGCGCGCGGCCTGCCGCTGGCCGGCTGGATCGCCAACCGGGTCGACCCGGACATGCTGCTGGCCGACGAGAACATCGCCACGCTGCATGCAGCGCTCGGTGCGCCCTGCCTGGGCGAACTGCCCTGGCAACTGGCGCCCGCCTCCGCGGCGGACCGGCTCGACCTCGCGCCGCTGTTGACTGCCGCCACCCGCTACCAGGCCGAGGCCGCTGGCCTGGCTGCCTGAACAAAAATTCCATTGATCATGACCCAAGCCCACACCGTTACCACCATCTCCGCCGAATCGCTGCGCCAGACCGCGCGCCAGCATGCCTTGCCCGACGATGCCAAATGGCGCGTCGATGACGTTGCCGCGCTGTTTGCGCTGCCGTTCAACGACCTGCTGTTCCGCGCCCAGCAGGTCCACCGCGAACACTTCGACGCCAACACCGTGCAGCTGTCGACGCTGCTGTCGATCAAGACCGGCGGCTGCGAGGAGGACTGCGGCTACTGCCCGCAGAGCGCGCACCACGATGCCGGCGTCAAGGCCGAGAAGCTGATGGCGCTGGAAGAAGTGCTGGACGCCGCGCGCGCGGCCAAGGCCAATGGCGCCACCCGCTTCTGCATGGGCGCGGCCTGGCGCAGCCCCAAGGACCGCCACCTCGAGCCGGTGATGGACATGGTGCGCGAAGTCAAGGCAATGGGCCTGGAGACCTGCGTCACGCTGGGCATGCTCAAGGCCGAGCAGGCGCAGCAGCTCAAGGACGCGGGGCTGGACTACTACAACCACAACCTCGACACCTCGCCCGAGTTCTACGGCAAGATCATCACCACGCGCACCTACCAGGACCGGCTCGACACCATCGGCCACGTGCGCGACGCCGGCATCAACGTCTGCTGCGGCGGCATCGTCGGCATGGGCGAGTCGCGCGAGGCGCGCGCCGGCCTGATCGCGCAGCTCGCCAACATGGACCCGTATCCGGAATCGGTGCCGATCAACAACCTGGTGCAGGTCGAGGGCACGCCGCTGGCCGGCACCGAGGCGCTGGACCCGTTCGAGTTCGTCCGCACCATCGCGGTGGCGCGCATCACCATGCCGCAGGCGATGGTGCGCCTCTCCGCCGGCCGCGAGGCCATGGACGAAGCGCTGCAGGCGCTGTGCTTCATGGCCGGGGCCAATTCGATCTTCTACGGCGAAAAGCTGCTGACCACCGGCAACCCGCAGGCCGACCGCGACCGCGCCCTGCTGGCCCGCCTCGACATCCGCGCCGAGGGCTACGCTGGGTAACCCGGGTCAACGCCGCAGGAAAGTGCCCGCTGGACGGCGCGCCGCCGTAATATCCCGGTTAGGGGATAACAAGGAGGGCGCATGTTCAACAAGATCCTGATCGCCAACCGCGGTGAAATCGCCTGCCGCGTGGCCGCCACCTGCCGCC
>NZ_JALHRY010000043.1:0-6386 GCF_023952485.1 Cupriavidus mimosae
TGTAGTCGCGAATCTCTTTGAGATTCTTGCAGCTAGCATCTGGCGCTGCTCGCTTACTGGGGATGGAAGAATGTCGGCATCGCTCTCCATAGCTTGAGAGAGTCTCGCCTTAAATTCAGGGTTGTTACTACCCAAGGGTGAGGCGCCGCTGCAAGATGACATGTCAAGATAGATCTTGCCATCGATATCCTCCGCCATCGAGCCCCAGGCGGATTTAAAAATGATGGAAGAGCGGATTTCGCGCTCCCATTCAGCCAAATGGCCAGTGGATCCAGAACAGGACATTTAGTTTTCCTTTTCGGCGAGTGACAGCGCCATTCGTTTTGCGTTGGCCATTATGGTATGCGTGGGATGGCTATTTCCGGCGAAATTCATAACGGAGCCATCCATAACATAGATGTTCGTTAGCCCGTGAATCTTGCCGCAGTGATCCACGACTGATGTCTTTGGAAAAGAACCCGCACGCATGGTGCCGTGTAGATGTGAACTGCCTTTGCCTCGCGAGAAAGGCATTCGTTCGATACAGGATGCGCCTAAGCGGCGGAGAGTGTCTTCAGCCCGGTTGGCGAGAAAACTGATTCGTGCCCTATCATTTTCTGAGTTTTTATACGCTATACGGATGTAAGGAATGCCGTGTGGGTCGATGGCGCTGTCAAGCATTACACGGTTGTGTGACCATGGTTCCTCACCAGCGATATAGTGAAGTCGCACGCGACCGATGTTTTCCCCTGGCGAATCCAAATTTGCCTCGTAGATTAACCCCCCAAATCTGCATGGCACGCCAGGGTGCTCATAGAAGTCGTCCGTATACACAGTCGCATGCGGGCCCCAATGCGCAGGAAGCGCGGCTGGATTCTTCACGTAGCCAACGGAGTACCCGCTTATCTTGAATGAGAGGCCGCGCCCTACGAGGTCAGAATCATTTCCAATGCCTGTAGGTGCATGTCGGCTCTTCGAGCGAAGCATTAAAGCCGCCGACTGAATTGCATTTGCACACACAATGACCGCTTTAACGGGGATACGAATCCGCTGCGAGGAAAGCGGCACATAGCACTCAAGGGCTTCTGCGTGGCAGTCGCTTCGGAGCTCGATCGAATTGACAAAGCATCCGTACAGCACCGAAATCGATCCTGGGAAAGCGGAATCGTCTAAAACACTCTTAGCTAGGATGTTGGCCTTTGCATTCGTAGGGCAGACTAGGTGGTTGCAAGAGGAGCATTCAATGCATCCATTGGTGGTTTTGGGTGGCCGGATCGCCAGCGGAACACTCTTTGGCGTGATTCCAAGTTCTCGCATCGCATTGGATATAAGTAGACCTCTTTGGCTTGCTGGATAGGGCTGAAATCCGTACGTACCGCTAATCTCTAAGAGACTTTCGATTTCGGAATAAAAAGGTTCGAGGTCCAGAAGTGAAATGGGCCAATCTATCTCCATGTCAGTCCTAAGGTATTGGGATGCCGAGAGATCTGCTTGACGGTATCTGAACATGATAGCGTTGTAAAATTGCATTCCTCCCCCAACGGCACATGCTGTCCATGGATTTCCATCGGCGCGACCGTGTGGAGATGTTCGTGCCTTACTATAGGTTGCTTGGTTGGGGGCGTATAGCGCACCTGGGGATACCAAGGCTCCATATTCGAGGAGGGCTACGTGGAAACCTTTTTCCGCAAGTGTTCGGGCAGCAATTGAGCCTGAAGCGCCTGAGCCTACGATAACAACATCGAAGCTTGTGTAATCGCGAGATGCGGTCGCCGCAATGTGTTTGATGTCTGTCATGTGCAATTCTGTCCTTTTTGGGAAGGGATGTTAGCGCGGGCCAGTCGCCGTTGCGCGCGACAGACCTAAGCAATTCTTTGGTACGTTCCACGTAGTGTGGGATGGCAATGCCTGCCAATTTGGTGGCCGGGTGGCGATAGCTAACGTGGAAGCCATCATGAGTGCGTATGAACCAAAAGAACACCTCATCAGGATCAGTGCAGCGGCTACGGAAGACGGCAGTTCCCCAGGTGTTCCAATTGCTCGCACCAGGCGTATGGCGAAGGTCCATGTACGACACCATGAAAGGGTCGCGCAGGGGCTGGCCGAGGAGTTCGGCCACACGGGGCAGCGGAATTCGCGCGATATTCCTCAAGCCGTCTAGCCCTGCTACGGCCGAACGCACCACCTCACCGAAAGAGTCTGTTTGCTTGATGGAGAAGGCCACGGGCCCCATACCAACATACCATCCTATGGAAAATTGGAAGTGCTCCGTCTGTGTATTGACGGGTACCATGGTACGGAATACGTTCGAACTGCAGATTTCTTGGCCCGCTTTGGCAAGGCAGGCTAGCAACCCAGCAAACGAGTTGCCCTCAAGTGTGCGGCAGACTCGACTGAAGGAGAGTGCGTCAGATGCGTTGAGAAGTTCTGTGTATCCGCTTGGCTGATCGGCGGGGCTTTCGGTCGCCTCGCTTACTGAGGCAGGGAACTGAGGTAGCCGGCCGCCGCTCTCGCTGAGAAAGGTCCGCCAGCGCGCTATAGATTCGTGTTCAGCGTTCAACGCACCGGCGGCGCTCCGTTCAGCCTCTGCGAAATCCAAGTAGCTTGGCGGCCGTTCGGGAAGAATGGACGCAGCCGTCCTCTGTGAGGACGCGTGTGCTGACGCATACAGTAGTTGAATCTCATACGTAGTATGGAGAATGGAGTAGCAGTCCATTAGGGTGTGGTCTGCGGCGACATAGACGGTGGTTGCTTGTGGACGGCTCACTGTGGCCCAAAGATAGCTAGGCCAGCCTATAGCGAGAACCTCGCTGTCGAACAGATTCTCCAGATATCGTGACAATTTACGTCCATCTGTGAAGTCCGCAGCCGCACTGCGGCGGATTCTCACGGCATCGGCCGGTAGCGTCGTGCGAATAAATCGTTCGCCAGGCGGAAGCGGAAGGGCCACGATGAACTGGCTACGGAGGGCTTCGTGGCGGGTTACCCAGGCACGCAAAGCTTCGGTGAAAGCAACTGCATTGAATTCACCCGGGAGATCGAACATGCAGGCCAGCCAAGACGGCTGCAAGGGACCGTTGCCAGCTGTCTCAAGTGCATACGTGATGTGGGCTTCCTGGACGTAGGAGGGCAGCCGACCGTCGGCTGTCCAATTGGGATTGGACACATGCGGTGCGCAGGGCCGCCAAATGGTGAGGTGGCCCGGAGATAGGATGACCGATAGCATGTCGGCGAACTTCGTGATGAGGCCTGTGTTGGCCGCGAGAAGTAATGGAGGTAGCCGTTCTTAAGTGTCTGCCCCCACGAACTGCGGTGTACACACGGATTGCAGAGGGGATGCCCAGATCCACCCAGCGGCTCCGGCAATGAGGGCTCCGCTAAGCAGTAACGTCGCGCGGGCGCCGAGCCATGTTCCACAGGCGCCGCCTAACACGGCTCCGACTGGAGCAAGGGCCGCACTATGGTCCGGATGCTTGCGTTTACACGGCCGTGCAGTTGCGGCGGAGCCAAGGCGTAGCGGATTGGTGCCTGATGGACGCTGTAGACCTGCTTGCCGATCCACAATACAAATTGCGACAGTCCCAATGCAAGCCATCCTGGCACTTCGAGCAGCGGGGTTAGCATTGCGCCAACGGCACTGGTGAGGAGCGCTGCTATTAACACGCGACCCAAGCCTAACGTTCGAGCAAAAGGACGTGCAAGCAAAGTACCGATAACACTTCCGATTGCAGCGATGCCTGAGACGGTCCCGATCGTTGTGGCGTTCAGCCCTAAGCCCTCGGTTAGATACAGCAGAAAGACGGCGGAGTAGGCACTGTACCAAAATATGGGAGTACCGGTAGCAAAGGTGATTGCGCGGAGTTTGGGAGTACGTAACACGAATAGCGCGCCCTCTGCAGCTTCCGAGAGAACGCGTTCAAGGATGCTCCTAGTGTCGTAGTCACTTGTCATCGACGCGCTTGTTGTCGGCGCTATTATCACGTATGGGAGCAGCGCCGTCACCAGAAGGAACGACGCCGCATCTGCCAGTATCGCGATAGGTGCCGAAAGCGAATAGATCAACCAGCCTGCGAGCGGAGGACCAAGTACCAATGCCGCTGATTGTCCTAGTTCTATCCAGCTCTGAGCCTGTACAAGTTGTTGGGGCGGCACGACAGTTGGCACACATGCCAAAAAGGCCACGTCGGCAATCACCGTAAGCCCGCCCATCAGTGTAGCAACGGTGTAGAGATGGGGCATGCCGACGTAGCCGATAAGCAAAGCAGATACAGGTACTGTGGCCAACGTTAGCGCCATTATCCAATTTGCCGTAATCAGAAGGATTCGATGTGAGAATCGATCGGCGAAGACGCCGGCAAGCGGGCCTAGCGGAAGGTACGGGGCACGTCCACATGCAAGCAAGAAGCCTGTCTCGAGTGATCCTGCTTGGTGTAGTTGGATCGCGGTCAGAGGTAGGGCGATGAGCGTCACTTGGGCGCCGACGCGGGAAACCATCTGGCCTAGGAGAGATAGAAGCTGCCGGGCAAGCGTTGTCGTCGCGTTTGCGTTGCCACTGGAATCACTCCCTGCTCGAGAGAGTCGGCACGGACAGCGTGTAGACGAATTTCCTGCTAAGCGTTCGAACTGCTCAACCTCCTGAGGCGTGAGGTCGCGCACGTACCGCCCAATACATCTGGTGTATAGGGGTTGAGCAGCTGCGTCAGCTGAGGGATGGCCCCAGGGTTTGTCGAAAAGCGCGTGCTCGTGCTCTGCGTGATGCAGAACCCTCTCACTCCATCCCAAGCCCAGGTACTCCAGCATCCGTGCAGCTGTCTCACGCGGGGCGGTGACCAGATCCTCATATCGCACTTGGAGATAGCGACCACTGGGCGCACCCAAGTGTGCCTTGGTGACGACATTTATCCGGCCTTGGACCGCCTCGCCGATAGTCCGATGGTCCCACCCAGAAACCTTTTCATGGGATGCTGCCACGTCGCGGCCATCGCGAATGATGTGGATAAAATGTGCTTGCGGCCAAATGGCGGCATATTTGCAGAGGTTCTGGATCCGTCGCTGAAGCTTTAGACCCCATCGCTTCGCCCCGGTCTGTTGTCGCCGGAACTCGCCGATAGAGTCGATAAGCAGACAGCGATCCTCTAGTGTAGCCAGGACGGTTCCACGCTCCGCAATCACACGCGTCACCAATGTCTTTACGTCGTCTCGGTCCAAGGCCGAACGTTCACACTGCCAGACGAAGTGCACGCCCTCGAACCATTCAGGGTCGATGGCTTCCTTCGTCGTACCGATAACCCGTGGATCCCGACACGCCATCAAGGCGCATACTTCAAGGATATGTGAGCCAAGGTTGATTGGCTCCGTGAAATCGATTTCCGGACCTACGACCAAATCCGGATGCGCGTCGAGCAGAATGCTAAGCAAGGTTGTACCGGAGCGGTCTTCGCCCCCCAAAAGGACAGGGTCAGAACGTAGAGGGACTAAAGTGTGGTCTGGTGAGGAGTTAAACATGGGCCTGGAGGGCAAGAAAGAACATGGCGGCCCAACAATTAGCGCTGCTGTTCATTTGTCAAAACAGTGAGCACTGGGACCAATTGCGGCCGAGTCAACACCATTAGTGCAAGCGCTGTGCCTGGGAGCGGTTTAGAGCAAAACTACACTGCACGCTGGTATGGAGGCCCTTGCTTTCGTTCTGCGCGGTGCAAAGTGCTGTTGAAATTGTTGCAATTTGTCCCCTACTGAACATTGTCCATCTCGCAGGGCGGACTAAAGTTCCGCATCTAAAAATAGACAATTCTATTGCTTGCCTATAGCCCGAGAGTCAGCGGCACACGGGATTTTTATCGGAAGCCGAAGTTTCATGCTGCTAAACCGGTCCTGCGAAGCCGCCGCAGGAATGTATATGGAACGAGGTTACAAATGTCTTGCGCTATTCAGTGCGCTGGGGCTAGCTAGCGCCATGTTGTCCGAGGATCGGACATAGCGACCTGTGTACAGGTTGCCTCCCCACTGTGTGTTGATGTCTATCAATATGCAGCTTTTTTTGGCCGACTCCTGACTGGGCGTGGCATGTACTTTGCATATTCCGATCGAGATGTTTTTGATACTCGAGATGTTTTTGAAAAAACTGAATGCGTTGGTCAGAATGATCATCGATGGCAACATCATGGAGCACGTGTTACTCGGGGTGGTAGTGATTGTTCTTGCCGTCACCCTTGTTGTGCCTATGTGTAAGCCAAGGGGCGCGCGGGGTTCGTGCTTCCGTCTTCCGGGAGTGCCTCCAACCCAACCTCATTACACACTGGTGCTCTGCAGAAAGTCGTTTACGGTCAATGACATAGCGGGTGGGGTTGTAAACTCTTTCGGAATGTCGTTCACTCTTGCAATTTGGGCGGCACATGCAGCGAGAGGCG
>NZ_JALHRY010000044.1:0-6357 GCF_023952485.1 Cupriavidus mimosae
CTAGGTCTCTGGCGGCTCCCCACTGCAACTATGTACCTGCAGGGTATAAGTCCAGCAACTCCAGGTTTTTCATCGGCATAGGCAAAAGAGGTCACGAGCTTCGAAACCCCTTTGACTCGACCTACAAGACAGATCGAGTGTACGAAGCCCGCGCCTTCGCTGTCAATGCCTCCTTTCCAAGTTTGCGCTGATCGAAGATGACATGTAGCTTCGACGGGCTTCCTATTGCCCGAAGAACAACAAAGTGCGGCGATGCGTCGCATGCTCCTAAACCTGTCGCCGCCGAAGGCCTGCAACCCAATGCAGCAAGGCTCGATGCCGGCCGGCTGCCTGAGCGGATTCTTAGAGCAATCGCGCTGGTCTACGAGTCCGATGGACTTCGGACTTTGCACATCACGAATCGTCAGGTACTGGCCACGCTCGTCCGCTTCGCTTTGAACCAGAAGGATCCGTCTGCGCTCGCCTTCATAAAGAAGGCAACGATTGCGCAACACCTCGGGATGAGTGAGGCCACGGTCTATCGAGCGCTTGGTGCGCTTGAAGATGCCGGGCTTATTAAGCGTGAACGGCAGCGGCGCACCAGGGCGCAGCTTGAGGTCGTTGGGCGGATCGGGTTCTCCTCAAAGTTGCTCCGATGCATTGGAATCACCAGCCTGCAGGTTCAGTCCACTATCCACGTTCCGACCCGCTCTGATGAGTCGGGGGCCTCTACATGTCTCGCACCGGTGAATGGCGTAAACAAGACCATGCAGTCTTCTACGAAGAAACATCCGGGGCCGGGATCCTTTTTGCGGATTGACGGTCGCGCGGTGCCGATGGACCTGGCGCCCTTGGTACGCGACCAAGCCCTAAAGATGTCCGCGCTGTTCCTACTGATGAAGCTTGCGAGAACCACGGGCCACCGTTTGTCAGACGTCGTCTCGGCGGCTGGCAATGCGCTCAGGCCGCTCCGGGGACGAGAACTGTTCGCGTACCTCAAGTCGCTCCTCGAGATGCCTGTTGACTACGGACATATAGTCCGGACGCGGAAGCTCCGTGAAGATGCAGGGCGAGCAGCCGAGGCTCGGGCCACACGAGAGCGGCAGCAGATTGCCGAGCTGGTGGCGAGATACCGAGGCAAGCGGGTTTCAGCACCAGATGGGTCGACCTATGAAGTCGATTCAGCGTCGATCGTGTTTATTGACCGCAACGGTCGCCGGAGTTCGGTGGGGCACGATCAGGCGCGCGCCTGGCTCTTTGAGATGGACAGAGTAGCGTGTGGGTCCTCTTCCGGCCCCATCCAGTTAACGCAGCCGGGGCAGCCGTCGTCGGTAGTGGCGCGAGCGGCTATTGAGACTATCCGCGGGCTGGTGCACGGCAGGAACGCATCTCAGGAGTTAGATTGCTTTGGCCTCGGCATATCCAAGGAACTGGCTACACCCCGAACAGGTTATGGCATGCTACGGAAGTCAGCGCAGGAATCAAAAACCTGCGATAGCGACAGCGTCGATCAACGCGAAGAAATCCGCTGTGTCATGCGCGACTGAGTGCCACGCGGCCGAACACGAACTGTCCCAAGTACCAGGACAAATCTGGCGTCGTCAGGATGACGTCTTCGGAGACGGATGCAGGCTCCAGCTTCATCCGCCGCAGTACAAGCTTGCCTTCGCGCGACGCCAGCCAAGCCCGAATAAACTCCCTGCGAGTTTTGGTATCAGCCGACGTAAAATGCGCGCGACCTTGGGCTGATTCTTCATTCATGCGTGCACGCGTCTCTTCATCACGCGACGCCACGCTGTGCTCAACGGATGACTTCACTGCTGCCTTTACGGCTTCCTTCTCCGTTTCCTCCGTGAGCAGCTTCGTCTGGACCTGAACCATGGTCCGCTCAGCTTCGGACATGCGCCAGTTGTCGCGCAACGCCTTCATCAGATAGCCGGACGGACTCTTCTTCACTTGGCCCCGATTGAGCTTGAACCGCGTGTACTCGATCGCTTGCAGGATGCGGTCGTCATTCCATGCTTCCCGGTTCTCGGAGATCTCGGTGAACTGGCGCGTGGACAGGTTGAACTCGTCCTTCAGGATCTTGTAGATCTGGCTCGCGTCAGATAGGCTCGCCATCACCGCATCGGCCGTGTCCTTGCGCTGGAGTTGGAAGCGGATGCGGTCAACCTTCTTCGACGAGGTCGATTCCGTCCGAGTTTCGTAGGACAGCTCGATGTCCGAGATCTCATTGATTTCCCGGACCGCTGGCTCAAGCCAGTCGCGCTTGAAATATTTGAAGATGCTGGCGTTCGCGCCCATCTTCCCTGGCCAGGTCCGCATCTCGTCCAGCTTGATCCAGTCGGTGCGCCCTGCCGGCACGCTCGGCAAGACCTTGTCGTAGATGGCGCGCGCCAGGCTGCGCGTAAATGCCGTCGAAATCCGCAGGCTTAGCCAGTGGGACTTGCGTGGGTCGCGAATGTGGGGGATCAGGCTGTGGTGCACGTCGAAGCGGATGCGGCCACGATGCATGGCCACCATACCGATCAGTTGCACCTGCACCCAAATATCATCTTCCGCCGGCTCACGGTCTGACGGCGTGTTGGTGACGCGGACCTTCGCGTTCTGCGCTTCGTCTGCGATGGTGCGCAAATGCTTCAGGTTGCGGCTGTCGTACCGCATCAGCCATTTGAAGTAGTTCAGCTCAACGTCGTACTGATCTGGGACTTCCGGCTCTTGGGCGACGATGAAGTAGGCGGCATCGAGGAACCGTCGCGCCGCTAGCCCCATGTTCACGATTTCCGTGAAGAAGTTATTGCGCTGATAGCCGATTTCGCGGTTCGCCTCGTTGATGGACGTGCCGAGGTCAAACATGTCTTCGAACAATGCGAGCGCCATTTGCCGAGGCGTGGTCCTCGTTTTGATCTCCACCGGATTCTCGGCCGCCATAACTTGTGGTTCCCCTCTTTTTAGGCTGGGGTGACTCTAGCACGTGATGGTGAGGTTCTCAACACAATGAACCTCACCATAAAAGCCAGGCATCAGCGGCCCTGACCTTGCCCTGCGGTCCCAGCACAACGACCCTCACCCTACGCACAATGGACCTCACCGTTGCGCAAGGCGGGCAGTGGCTAAGTTGGCATCTAGCCTAGCGTCAGCGGGGATATCCACAGCGTCCGCACAACGTACCTCACCTTGACTGCCTCGGCACAAGAACTAGCACCTTGCGGAACAACGAGTCTCACCTTGCTCGCACATCAAACCGCACGTTCGTGGCACAACACACCTCACCTTTGGCACATTGCACCTCACCTTGCTGGCATCTAGTGTTTGATTAGAAAGGGCTTTGCTTTTTTCCGTTTGTTTGTCGGTGTGTTTACTTCTCAAAAAACTAAACAAACAGGCACGGTCCACGCTCACAAGATCGCCGACTGTGCTGGGGCTCGTCAGATGCGCGGGCAACGCAGACCTCGTCCTGCCGTGGAGGGTCGCCCAGCCGACGGCACCAACATCACGCTGGGCCGGCTGCAGAATTCTTCACGAAGCGCCAAGGCTCCCTCTGCCGGGGATCCTTCATGCCGGTCGTCACACAAGTCTTTGATGGTGAGGTTTTTTGTGCTGCAGTAAAGGTGAGGTCCGTTGTGCAAGACGTTGGCAGGCTTTTCTCCTGCAGGGTGAGGTTCATTGTGCGACCTCAATAAGGCGCGTACGAAGCACGCACAATGAACCTCACCATTGTCGATGCAGGGTGAATCCGGCCGTCGCGACCTCATTTGAACGAGGCAAAATCCAAGCAGAGCGTTCCCGTCGAAGCGCCGTGCGAGGTGGTGTCAATGGCCTAGGCGGCCCACGGCTCGACCGGCAAGGTGAGGTCAATTGTGCATAATCCCAGAACTAGGCTTCTAGCATCCAGGCAATTGGCATCACGATTGACTGGATTGGCCGGGATGGTGAGGTCATTTGTGCTGGTTTGCCGCGCCTGCATACGCCCGGGGGCCGCTTGTTTGACACCGCCTGTATGGGGTTGTGCAGGGCAAGACGCCCTAATTCGCCTAAAGTTTGAGCAAAACTGTGGTTTTTTAGGATAGTTGGTTTCAAAAACAACAGTTTATAAAGCATTGCTCAAGCGTTTCTTGTATTCTGAGCTTTCCAGAATTTTGCGGAAAAACCTCAGAATGGTGAAAACGAGCCAACTTCCTGCAGTCGATCGGACTGTCCCGCTTGAGCAAATATCCCAGTTCGCGGAAAAGGTCACCATTTTCACGGATGAACTGCGTCAGACGATCCTTGCGCCGCGTCCTAGAAAAACCGCCCCGGTATTCAAGACCGGGGAGATCGCCGAGATGTGCAACATCTCACATTCCCAGGTTCAATACCTTGCCACCAAGGGCGATGGGGAATTGCCGCCAGGTACTGCAGCGGGAACAGGACGCACGCGGACCTTCACGTTGGAGGAGGCGCGCACGTGGGTGCAGAAGGTGTCGGACATTTATCAGACACCGCTGGTCACCGGTACGCGGGAGCCCGAAGGGAAAATCATCATCACGGCCCAACTGAAGGGCGGTTCGGCCAAGACTACGACAACGATGTGCCTCGCCCAGGGACTGACGCTGCGCGGCAGAAAGGTGCTGGTGGTGGACCTAGACCCACAGGCGTCGCTTTCCGAGCTGTGTGGTCTCTACGCCGAGAAGGACGTCTCGCCAGAAGACTCCGTTCTGCCGTATATCTACGATCAGCAGATCGAGGGGGGCTTGCTGTCCCAAGTGCAATCGACATACTGGGACGGCCTGGATCTCATTCCCGCGCACACAGAACTGATCGGCGCGGAGTTCCATTTGCCTGCCATGCAGAAGGTCAAGCCGGGCTTCCGTTTCTGGACTGTTCTCAGGGAGGGACTGGAGCCGTTACGGAAGCACTACGACTACATCCTGATGGACACGTCGCCCTCGCTTTCCTATATGAACTTGAACGCCTTGCTGGCGGCAGATGCCATGGTCATGCCAATGGTGCCAGAGAACCTGGATTTCATCAGCTCGCTGTCGTTCTGGCGCCTGTTCTCCGATGTCTCCAAGAGCTTCATCAAATACGAAGCGGACAAGAAGTACGACTTCGTGTCGCTGCTGCTGTCGAGGGTCGACTATGGGCGTACGTCCTCTGCACCGATTGTTCGGGCATGGGCTCAAAGCGCCTATGAGAGCTGGCTGCATTCAATTGAAGTGCCCGCTAGTTCTGTGATGAGCACTGGGGCCCTGGCTTTCTCAACGGTATTCGACGTGAGTAGTACCCATAGCGCTGCAAAATCGCTGCAGCGGGTGCGCCAGCCGATTGTCGACTATTGCCGATGGTTGGATGAAATCTACGCAGAAAAATGGAGGAGCGCGCAATGAGCAATATGCGAGAACAGCTATTGGCGAAGACGGCTGGTATCCGGAAGACGTCGGCAATTCAGAAGGACGAGATCAAGCGTAACGATCGCACGCAGACCGCACCTGGGTTGGCTGGTGCACTGGCCGTGGCACAGATGCGCGTGCAGGAGCTCGAGGCTGCCGGGGTTGCGTCCCTAATCGCGGTCGCTGACATCGTGCCGAACCCCTGGCAGCCTCGGCGCGTCTTCAACGATTCAAAACTCGCGGACCTCGCGGAGTCCATCCGAGAGGTTGGGTTGATGCAGCCTATCGTGGTACGCCGCGCCGAAATGGGTTATCAGATCGTGGCCGGTGAGCGCCGGTGGCGGGCCCACAAGATGCTGGGCGCCGATACCATCAAAGCGGTGGTCGCTGAGCCGTCTGACGCCGATATGGCGGTGCTGGCTCTCGTGGAGAACGTCAGCCGTGATGATCTCTCTGACTATGAGATTGCGCTTTCCATTCGTCAGACCGAGAAGGAATTCCCGTCTCGCGCTCGTCTGGCCGAGGCTCTCGGGCTGTCCAGAAGCGGGCTTTACCGATTCCTCAGCTTTGCCCAACTCCCCGACTATGTAATCCGGGATCTGGATCTTCAGCCTACCCTGCTCGGCGGGACGGCCGCCGAAGCGATCGTTATGACCATCCGCAAGTATGGCGAGGCGGGCGATGCAGCGGCGAAGGAAATCTGGCCACTGGTGGCATCGGGGAAGATGGACCAGGGCAAAGCAGCAAATGCGATAAAAGCGCTGGCAACCCGTCGAGTTGATGCCGCCAATTCAGCGAGCGAGCGAAGCATCGACAAGTTCTTTGCCGGTAAGGAGCATGCCGGCTCGATTACCAAGGACGCCAACGGCTTCACCGTCAAGATCAAGTTCGGTGCACTGAGCGAGGCGCTGGAGAACCAGATCCGCCAGCTGATCAGCGAGACGTTCCACCACCAGCCGAAGTAATCTGACCCGAGGTGACAAGAAGGCCCGCCAAATGGCGGGTT
>NZ_JALHRY010000045.1:0-6247 GCF_023952485.1 Cupriavidus mimosae
GTGCCGGCCTGGCCATCTCCATACCAAAGCTTACGCACCCCGCGAACGATTTTCGATGCAAGACACGATGATCTCGCCCGATTTCCCCGACGCCGCCGCCTTGGCGGCCCTGCGCGCCTGGTACGCGGGCGCGTCGTCGCGCCAGGCGGTCGCCCGCGCGCCCGAAACGTTGCGGTCGCTGCCCCTCCCCGAGCCGCAGATCAGCGATTCAGCGGGCGCGCGCCCTGGTCACGGCGGCACTGCCCGATCCGGTCGTGCCGTGGGAGCAGATCCGGCTGCCGCATGAGATCGACGGATCACGTGGAGCCTTCCGGCCCCTCCGCCAGATGTGCACGCTCGATGCCAACAATGACTAGACGCCATCGGGGTGTTGGTAGGAAGATGGAACAGAGGCGGCGCGGCCGCGAAGCAACCCAGCTTACTGTTATCACTGTGCATTCTGTGAGCCCCGGCGAACCCATTGCCGTCTGTTTCTGGTTACGCATCCATGGTCATTAAGGATGGTCGTATCGTTGTTGAACGGAATATCCTCGCATTGGTAATACACCCCTCAAAGTTAGACGGGCGTCAAACTTTGAGGGAGCGGATTAAAGAAGGTGTCCATATTGACGGGCATGGAGCGTACTATCCAGGCCTTTCAATTCTTAGTTACAAATGCAGGTCTTCAGCACCGCATCATACTCGCATGTCTGCCCTGGATGCTGGGGTTGGCATACTGGCTGAGCTGATGCAGACACCGCGCCCCCGAGCAAAGTGATGGTCATTAGCGCGCCGAACACTGCCTTCTTGATGTTAGACATGATTGGATCCTTGAAAGTTTGAAGTTTAAATGTCGAGCCACAATTACAAAGATTTGAGAAATGCCGTCGAGGCAAAACACTGGGCCCATTCCATTCCAATATTTCCTGCTGGATGCCAAAATGGCACGAACTCGCTATGTTCGTCATTCCTGAAACAGCACGAGGAATGGCTAGAGAAGTCTAGGCAATATGGTATGTGCGAGGCAAGGCAGAAAGAATGGCCAACTTCCCTGTTGTTGATCAAAATCAAGTTTTGCTACGTCATTGCTTGAAGCGGCGTTGTTGCATAAATCGAGATTGAGGGGCTCCTCGGTGAGGCTGCGGAAGAGGTGCGACTTCCCCGATAGGGCCGGTGGGTTAGCGGTTTTTCACAACGTTCGCTGGAGGTATTTCAGCGGCCTGCTAGGTCAGTGGCGGGAACCGGGGGCAGCGGTGTACAGTTTAAGACAACATGATGTTCAATGATATAACAATTATAACAAATCACCCAAGAATAAGTATTGATTTATTCACTTTTCGGATGGTTATCAGTTTTCCTGGGCGCCAGGAACATAGATTGCATTTACTTCATTATTGATATCCCGCGACCTTCTCTTCCTATAGCCGCAGAAGTGCTTTTGGCGCGACTTATCTCGACTGACCAAGGAGAAGACCGAGCATCGCTAAGCAGAGAGTCCCTTTACGTCATTCCTATAATTTCTTCGCATGGGAAAAATCATGATCCAGGCTCAAAAGATCACAGTAAAAAACAAAACCGGCTATGTGTTCTGCTTCTCAGTCCAGTGGCAGAGTAGCGACGGCACGTGGCATGCCACGACGATATCGAGCGGCGATTATCCCGCGATGCAGTCTAGAACCCTCACGCTCGACGAGATAGGCGTGCCGGGCGATGCGGTCGCAGTGACGCCCTACGGGCATACGGTGAACCCACAGTTGGGTCATGTTCAAGGAACGCCGCACGTTACTTTCGCGTCGAACGATCACATCGCAATCTACGAAGCAACCGTGACACCTAAAGAAAGGCTTCAAATCACTCTTGAGAAGAATGGTTAAGGATACTCTGCACAAACGCAAATCGAGTGTGCTTGGCCGTTTAACAGGGAGCTGAATGCGCCACGACTCCAACCTATCAGCCCGGAGCGGGGATTTGACTGGTGACGACGGTTGAGCGCGAGCCGTGCTGAACATCCAGCAGGCCAAGCAGATCACGGCGCGCCTAGTCGGCAAGGGGCGTCGTCGCAAAGTCGTCCACCACTAGAATGTCGGGTTTGGCCCATTGGGCCAGCAACGTCCCGAAGCGCCCGCTGCCATCGACCATAGCCATCTCCTCCCTGAACTTCGGCATGCGCAGGTAGCCGACGGAGTAGCCATGTCGGCAAGCCTGGTTCGCCAAGGCGTACGCCAGCCAGCTCTTGCCGAGGCTTGTCTTGCGGATGAGGATCACGTTCAGGTGTCCCCAGTACATTCCCCGGTCAACAGGCGGGCCAGCAGGGCCCGGTCCAGGCGGCGGGCAGCGCGGTAGTTGATGTCCTCGGGGACGGCGTCTGGGAAGCGAAGTTGTGCGCGCCGCAGCCGGGCCGAGAACATGCGCGACTGGCGCTTGCTGCATTCGCGTTCGACGAGCAGCCCGAGACGTTCTTCGAAGCCGAGCTGGTCGATGCTGACCTGCGATCGAGAGTGCCATGGTTATCCCTGCATCCCAGCGCTCTACCAGGCGGGATTTCCTACCCCGGCAAGATGGTCGGCTTCCCGTGGAATCCATGGTTGCTTTGCCGTGGAATCGCCGGTTGGATTCGGGTGGAGTGAAAAACCTGTAAGGCCAACGACGTAGATCCGTATCAGTATCTCGTTGCCTTGTTCAAGGCGTTGCCACAGGCACAGACAGCCGACGACTATGAGGCTCTGCTGCCCTTGTGAACGGCTGTTTAAAACCGGCACTAAACGGTGGCGTAGCTTAAAGATGCAGAACAACTCCTGCATTGCAGGACTGTCCCAAGGTCTTCTGATTTGATATTGAAGGGTTGTCACCGGGCGCGTCGGAACGAGCCCGTAGGGCGAGTGCAGACGCGCCCGGTGACGGGCATTCCGCAAGGTGGTGACGTCGCAGTAGGGATGCGGTAAAAAGGTCGGATTTACCGCCGAAAAGAAACAGGCACGACACCGGTCCAAACCGCCAAGTTCATCCCGATGTCGTGCCCCACTCGTGCCAAGGGCGCGCGTGCCGGGCCAGTATGGCACGGCTCGTCCAGCCCGTCGAGGCCGTTTCGGCATAACGGGGGATTGCCGATGCCGGCCACGGGCCGCCTCTTTGTGTGCGCTCATTGCCGGGCGCAGGTCATTGTTTGCCGCCGCTGCGACCGCGGTCAGGTCTACTGCAATGGCGGCTGCTCGCAAGCAGCGCGCCGCGCCAGTCTGCGCGAGGCCGCTCAGCGCTACCAACACAGCCGCCGCGGCCGCCTGGCGCACGCGGAGCGGATGCGCCGCTATCGCTGTCGCCAAAAGAAAGTGACGCATCAGGGTTCCGTCGCGCAGGCCGCCGATGCTCTACTGCCGCTGACCTTGACGACGCCGGCCAGAGCACCGGCGCCCGCTGGCGCCTCAATACCTGTGTCTGAGCATTGCCACTTCTGCCGTTGCGCATACTCGGGCTTTGTTCGCCTCGGACCACTGCGTCGTAGGGTCTTCCGTGATGTTCGTACGACTGACCGCACAGGACACGACCCATGACCATTGGAGTAGAACTCGAAGCCCAGATTCTGCGTTACTACCACGTCGAGAAATGGCGCGCCGGCACCATCGCGCGCCAGTTGCATGTGCACCGCGACACCGTTCAACGTGTGCTGGCACAGGCCGGCCTACCCCGGATTGGCACGGTGCAGCGGCCCTCGCAGATCGACGCCTACCTGCCATTCATCCATGAGACGCTGAAGAAGTTCCCGTCGCTCACGGCCAGCCGCCTGTATGCGATGGTGACCGAGCGTGGCTACCGCGGGAGCCAGCACCACTTCCGGCACATGATCGCGCTGCACCGGCCGCGCCCACTGCCCGAAGCCTATCTGCGTTTGCGCACCCTGCAGGGGGAACAAGGGCAGGTTGACTGGGGACACTTCGGCCATCTGCAGATCGGCCGCGCGCGCCGGCCGCTGATGGCCTTCGTGATGGTGCTGTCGTGGTCGCGGCAGATCTATCTGAGATTCTTCCTCGATGCGCGCATGGATAGCTTCCTGGCCGGCCATGCCGGCGCCTTCGAGGCTTGGTCCGGCCTGCCCAGGGTCCTGCTCTACGACAACCTGAAGAGCGCCGTTCTGGAACGCCAGGGAGATGCGATCCGTTTCCATCCGACGCTGCTCGCGTTCGCGGCGCATCACCGCTACGAGCCCCGGCCGGTTGCCGTCGCCCGTGGCAACGAGAAAGGGCGCGTGGAGCGCGCCATCCGCTACGTGCGCGAGAACTTCTTCGCCGGACGCACCGTGACCGACCTCGATGAGCTCAACGCTCAAGCCGCCCATTGGTGTGCGGGACTTGCGGCCGATCGCCCCTGCCGGGAAGAACCGACGATCAGCGTACGCGAGGCGTTCTGCCGCGAGCAGCCCAGCCTGCTCGCCTTGCCGGAGAATCCCTATCCGTGCGAACCGCAACAGAACGTCAAGGTCGGCAAGACACCGTACGTGCGCTTCGGCCTGAATGATTACACGATCCCGCATACCCATGTGCGACGCACGCTCACGGTGCGGGCCAGTCCCCGGCAGGTACGCATCCTCGATGGCACGGAACTGCTCGCCACTCATGAGCGCAGTTACGATCGCGGCGCGCAGATAGAAATTGCCGCACACATCAACGCCCTGGTCGAACGCAAACGCGAAGCCCGCCACCATCGCGGACTTGACCATCTGGCTCGGGCGGCGCCGGCCAGCCAGGCGCTGTTGCTGCGCGCGGCGGAACGGGGCGGCAATCTGGGCAACATCACCACCCACCTGCTGCGGCTGCTCGACCGGTATGGCGCCGCCGAACTGCAAGCGGCGATCGAGGAAACCCTCGCCAGCGACGCGGCACCTCACCAGAATCCGGTGCGCCTGGCGCTGGAGCGCCGGCGCGAAGCGCGCCATGCACCCCCGCCGGTGGGCATCCATCTGCCTGAACACGTCCGGCACAAGGACAAGCTGGTCATACCCCACCGGCTCGACATCTACGATCAGATCGCTGGAGATGCCAATGAACACGCCTGAGAACCTGCAAAGCCGTACGAATGCCTTGCGCCTGCATGGGCTGCTGGCGCACTGGCCGGAGGTCGCTGATGCTGGATGGGTAGCGCCGCTGCTGCAATGGGAAGAAGAGGAGCGCTCGCGTCGCTCGCTGGAGCGACGCATCCGGGATGCCCGCCTGGGCAACTTCAAGCCATTGTGCGACTTCGACTGGACGTGGCCGACGCGCTGCGACCGGGCCGCCGTCGAGGAATTGATGTAGCTGGAGTTCGTCAAGGACTCGGCCAACGTCGTGCTGATCGGCCCGAACGGCGTCGGCAAATCGACCCTGGCGCTGAATCTGGCCTATCAGGCGCTCGTCCACGGGCACACGGCGCTGTTCACCACCGCCTGCCAGATGCTCGGCGAGCTGGCCGCTCTTGACAGCGATTCGGCCTTGCGTCGGCGCCTGCACCGCTATGCCTCGCCGGACGTGCTGGTCATCGACGAGGTCGGCTACCTGTCGTACTCAAACCGACATGCCGATCTGCTGTTCGAGCTCATCAGTCGCCGATATGGCGCCACCAGTACGGTGGTTACAACAAACAGACCATTCGTCGAATGGTCTGAGGTGTTCCCGAATGCCGCCTGCGTCGTCTCGCTGGTTGACCGACTGGTGCATCGTGCCGAAGTCATCGCGATCGAGGGCGAGTCGTATCGCGTCAAGGAAGCGCGCGAGCGGGCCGATCAGCGAGCAAAGAAACGCAGCGTGGCCCGGGCGGAGAAAAAACCATCATGACGCATCTGCATCTGCCGTCAGGCATCACCCAGGGGCTCGACTTCCTGATCCCAGACAACTGGTCCGCTGAGCAGGCGCTCGCCGTCGTCGAACTCATCGACGATCTACGCGAGCGGATCTGCGCTCACTACCAGCTCGCATTGCATGACCTGCTGAGTGAGCAGCGCTCGCCCCCCGAGAAAAGCCTCGACGATCCGTTCTAACCTGCTGTCCAACCCAAACAGCAAGGGGCCGCATGCGGCCCCTTGCTGTTGACCTTCTTACCCAACCGTACGCCGCCATTTACTGCCGCTTTTACACCGCCGTCAACAGCTGCTGGCGCGTCGTGCCGTGGATGCGAGTGCCGGCCTCGGCCATGACCCAGGCGCGCACCTGGCGGTTGGCATCGGCGAGGTCGCGGAAGTCGCGCAGCGGCCCGAAGCTGTTCTTTACGTACTTGACTCCCGATTCCACGATGCCCTTTTTCT
>NZ_JALHRY010000046.1:0-6012 GCF_023952485.1 Cupriavidus mimosae
GGGGTAGTCGTCCTTTTTGTGCAAAATCTTACGGTTTCCCCGCAAAGCCTTTCTTTATAAGGCGCTCCGGGCAAAGCAGACAGCTGCCTGCTGCCCTCAAGTGACTTCGGGAGTACCATGTCCGCCCGCGATTTCGGATCGTGTCACCTGGATGGGGGCGGAAGATGCCGGGCTTGGAATTTCGCTATGTGGGAAAAGACAGTTTGCCTTCTCGATTGTCGGAATTCGATGTCGAGTACTATTTCGCGCTGACCGACAGCGACGTTGCCGCAATCAACCAGAAATTTCGGCGTGCCGGCCGTGCCGGAGCCGCCATCCAGCTGGCATTTCTGCGGGCAAGTGGCCGTACCCTTGACCAACTGAACACACTCCCCCGTCAGCTCTTGCGCTACGTGGGCGAAAAGCTGGGGTTACCAACTCCGACGATCGCCTCGCTGCGCACCATCTATCAGCGATATCCGACGCTGTATGAACACCAGGTCTGGGCCTGCCAATACCTCGGCTTGACACGAATCGATGACGATCACTGGAGAGGCCTCGGAGCTTGGATGCGGCAAGATGCCGCCGAATCGCTTTCCCTTGAGGAGTTGATCCAGCACGCCCACTACTGGCTGTATGAGCGACGGATTCTGATTCCTTCGACACGAGCGCTGCTGAGCCTGGCTCGCTCAATTTGGGCGGGCATCGAGCGAGATTTGCTGCTGTCGATTGAGGCGGTCGTCCCCCTGGCGCAGATAGCAGGAGCCGAAGCTGCCGTGTTCGCCCAACATGCAACAGCGGGAACGACCGTGCTGGAATGGCTCAAGACCCCGCCAGCACGGCACAGCCCCTCAACCATGAATGAGACGCTGGCCAAGATCCGCTTCCTGAAGAGCCTCGGCGCGCATACTTGGGCGTTTGATGCCATTCCGATCGAGAAGCAGCGCGCCTGTGGCCAGCGTATCCAGGCTCGCCGTCCCGCCAAAGTCCGCGAACTGAAGACCTCCACGCGTACGATTGAGCTGGTGTTTTTCCTGCGTGTGACCTTGCTGGAGCTGACGGACGCGATGCTCTACCAAACCGGACGGCGCGTCTCCGACCTAGTTCGGCAGGCCTACAACAAGACCACGACGAAGCAAGCGCGCTCGGCGAGCGAATACCGGCAGCAAATGGTCGAGATCAAGGCCCTGGTTGACGATACCCGCCGCTCGGCCGAAGAACGGCTGGCCGACATCGGCAAGCTGCTTGAAGGCCTATCGGCCAAACCGCCGGCAAGCCACGCCGCCAGCGTGCGCGAAACGCTCACGGAAGACCACCACCGTATCCGCAACCTCGTGACTTCCTTGCGGGAGTTGGAATTTGCCAGCAACAGCACCGATCCGGCCCTGCGGCAGCTTGAGTTCATCGGTAGTCTGCACGACCAAGGCGCGACGGAATTGCCGCCCGATTGCAATGTGTCGGTGGGCGCGAGCTGGCGTGACCTGGTCGACGGCGAAGACCGTAAGCGCGCGTTGCGCGCGATGGAAGCCTGCGCGATCACGGGCCTGCGTAAGGGGCTGCGCCGCGGCACCGTGTGGATCAGCCATAGCCTGTCGTTTCGGGAACGCGATCAACTGCTGATCCCGCCCGCTCAGTGGGATTCTGAGCGCGACCGGTATCTGTCCACGCTTGACTTGCCGAACCAGGCGGACACCTACCTCAATCCCCTCATGGATCACCTGAAGGCAGGCCTCGCGGCACTGGACGAGGCCCGTGCGGCAGGCCACGTCACGATCGACACGAACGGCGTGCTGCATCTGTCGCCGCTCGAAGCGGCGGAAAGCGATGGCATCCCCACGCGCACCCGTGATCTGCTCTTCAAGGACATCGGCAGCGCGCAGTTTGCCGACATGATCCTCGAGATGGATGCCCGTACCAATTTCAGCGAAGTGCTGCTGGCACGCAACGGGGACGCGCACGAACTGATCACGCTCTACGCCGCGCTGCTCGCCCATGGCACCGAGCTCGACGCCAAGGGTGTCGCCGCCATGATTCCGAAGCTCGATCCGGCGCACGTCTCCACCGCGATGCGCGCGCTTGAGATGCCCGGGCGGCTGCGCCGAGCGAACGAACGGGTAGTGGAATTCCAGCGCACGCACCCGATCACCGAGTTATGGGGGACCGGTCAACAGGCGTCCAGCGATTCGATGAGCCTGGACACCTCGCGACACTTGTTCTATGCCCGCGCCGATCCTCGACGTCGCACTCATGCCGTCGGGATCTATACGCACGTGCTGGACCAGCACGGAATCGTCTATAACCAGCCCATGGTGCTCAACGAACGCCAGGCCGGCGTGGCCATTGAAGGGGTCATGCGCCACAATGAGACCCGCAGCGACGGCGGGCTGCTCCGGCTCGCGGTCGATACCCATGGATACACGAGCGTTGGGATGGCGGTGTCCAAATTGCTCGGCTTTGATCTATGCCCATGGCTGCGCAATCTGTCGGAGCGCAAGCTGTATTTGCCGCGCGGTCTGCAGGTAACGGATGGACTGTCGGCCGCCGTCTCGCCCGAGATCTCGCTCAAGGCAATCCGCGACGGCTGGGATGGCTTGCTGCGCCTAATCGCCTCCATCCACTCGGGCCGGGTGAGTGCAATCGTCGCGCTGCAGCGGTTCGGCAGCGCCGCCCAAGGCGACCCTATTCATCGGGCAGCTGATCATCTGGGCAAGATGCTGCGCACACTCTTCTTGTGCGATTTTTTCAGCAACATCGAGTTTCGTCGGGAGCTGCGCACGCTGCTCAACCGGGGGGAGTCGGTGCACCAGCTCCAGCGTGCCATTTACTCGAGCAAGGTACACCATGATCGCGGGCGCCGTCAGGACGAAATGATCGCGATTTCCGGATCGCTGACGCTGCTGACGAATCTGGTGATTGCCTGGAACACCCAGCGCATGCAAACGACGGCCGATGCTTGGCGCCGCAAGGGGCAACGGATTGAAGATGACTGGCTGCGCCGCATGGGGCCCGCACATTTCGCGCATGTGAATTTCCGGGGCATCATGAGCTTTCCGATCCACCTGTATCAAGACAGCCTGCTTGAGGTGGCACCGCAGCGGCGTGCGGTGTAGCAAGAAGAACGGACCCTCCGGAGCCAGACTGATCAGCTCCAGTGAGTATCGGTCAGCGGATCGTGCAACGTCACCTCAATGAAGCAATTGCAGAGGTCCGCGTTTTCGTGCATGTCCGCGAGCAGCACCTCGATGGCTTTCTCCAGCTCCGGCCCTGCGGTGAACGGCATGACGATTTCATAGCGGGGGCGGCGCTGCTCGAAGACGCGCATCTGGTACTGGGACAGGCAGAACTGCTCGATCCAGCGGCGCGCCTTCGACTTGCCGCGCACGAATTTGCTGTTGCGCTCGATGTATAGGTCAACCGTCAACCGCGTTTCAGGCACGGGCTTGGGCGGAACCGTGGGACGTCGCTCGGGCGGCGGCGCCGACGGTAGGGTGGCTGGTGGCGGTGCCAGCGCTGCTTCGATACGGTGCTGCGCGAATGGGTCTGCCGCGTCGATGTAGCGCATGGCCGAGCGGACATCCTTCCAGCCGACGTATTCCATCAGCATCTTGAGGTCCCACTGGTTCGCGTTTGCCCAGGTGGCAAAGCCGCGCCGCAGCGAGTGGCTGCTGTAGCGGTCCGCCTGCAGCAGCCCCGCATCCTGGAACAGCTTGCGCAGCAAGGGCACGACGCTGCTGGCTTGCAGCCCCGCTTCGGCGATCCGTCCCCAGCGATCGATCCGCCGAAACACAGGGCCCGCTGCCAAGCCTGACGCGGCCAACCAAGCCACATAGGCAGCCACCGGGCAGAGGCGCGACAAGGCAGGCGCCTTGTGCGTCGTGCCGGCGTGGTTGCGGTCCGTCTTGGTGTGCGGCAGGAAGATCGTCATGCCCCGGCCGGGCTCGACGGTGATGTGCTCGATCTGCAGCCGGCTCAATTCGTCCGACCGGAAGCCCCGCCAGAAGCCAATCAGCACCAGGGCCTTGTTGCGCGCCAGGACCTGGAGGTGGTGGTCATTGCCTGTCATCGAGGCCGCAGCAATTTGGGCGTCGAGCCACACCACCAGTTGCTCGAACTGAGCGAGCTGCAGCGGCTTGGCGCGCCGCTCTTGTGCGGGGTGCAATGCCTGGATGCCCTTGAGCACCTTCCGCACGTGTGGCGCCCGGTTCGGATCTGGGAAGCCTTGCGAGACGTGCCATTGTGCGATTGCAGCCAGGCGCTGACGCAGGGTGTTGATAGATAGCGTCTGCGCGTGCTCGGCCAGGTAACGCGCGATGCTGTCGGCGCTAGCCGCAGAAAACCACCCCATTCGACCTCGAAATGACGAATGGCTGCCTGGTAGCTTCGCCGCGTGTTGTCGCGGGTGGCGGCTTCCAGGTATCGGTCGACGTCGTGCATGGCCAAGGGGAGCAAATAGCGATGGTGCGGATGCGTATTGTCGCGCTTGTCTGGCCTCCATGACCATTTCGGAATCCTCTTGTGCGTTTCGCCACCTCGAATCGCTCCACGTCCGGGGCTATTCGTGAGGAGCTGCAGGGCGCTCTGCGCCGCCCAGCTGCCTGAACTTCTCCGTGATCGGGTCCGTATGGCGCCGTAGATCGCGAGCAGGTGTGCGGGCGCACGATCTTGCCGGTAAGGGGCATTCGTCAAGAGTTGCCCAGGTGCAACAACGCCCGGGCCGGTCGAGACCGCGGAAGGTTGCCCAGAGGCTGTGAGCCATTTCGTACTAGCGGGCCGGTTGGAGAGCCTCTCGCCAGGGCCTCACACGTGATAATCTGCCATTATCACCTGTCAAAAATCGACGAGAATCCGCTTGCTTGACGGCTCCATTTGGTATGTATATACATAGTACGTAATACGGTATCAAATTATAGGAGCACCATGGCCCGTGCCGGTCTAAGCCGTCTGGATGTCAAACGCGCCCGCGATTCGTTGATGGCCCAGGGGCAGCATCCGTCGATCGATGCAATACGTATCGCGCTGGGCAATACCGGCTCGAAAACGACGATTCACCGCTATCTCAAGGAACTGGAAGAAGAGGAAGGCGGGGCGCTCCAGCGGGCCGGCTCGACCTCCGATGCCATCCTGGATCTGGTAGGCAGGCTGGCGGCACGGCTGCACGAAGAAGCGCAGGCAGTGGTCGACCAGCAGGTCGCGGCCGCCACCGCACAGCGGCAGCAGGTCCGAGCGGAAGCCGACAAGCTGTCCGCTGATCTCGTCGCACTTCGCGCCGAACTGGCGCAGGCGCATGCCACCGTTGCCGAAGTGCGGGCCGCGCACAGCGACACGCAGACGGCGCTGCAGCAGCGGGCCCTGGAGGCCGAACGGCTGGCGCAGCAGGTCCAGGATCTCACCGAACGGCTGGCCGAACACGAAGGCTTCCGGCGCTCGCTGGAGGAGAAGCTGCAGCACGCACACCAAGCACTGGAACACTTCCGCAACGCCAGCAAAGAGCAGCGCGATCAGGAGGCACGCCGGCACGAGCAGCAGGTCCAACAACTGCAGGCAGAAACCCGGCAAGCCAATCAGGCGCTGATCGTCAAGCAGGGGGAGATCACGCAACTGAACAAGGACGGCGCACGGCTGGTCGCGGAGATTGCCGCCTCGGCCAAACGCAGCCGCGGCCTGGAGACGCAGGCGGAACAGGCACATGCCGGGCTGAACCAAGCTCGCGTCGATCAAGCCCGTGCGGAAGCCGAACGCGATGCCCTGCGCTCCGCGGTCCAGCAGCAAGCGGACGAGCTAACCGCCGAGCGTGCCGCGCGCGAGCGCCTGGCCGGCGAGTTGGCCAAGGTCACCGGACGGCTCGACGCCCAGCAGCAGTTGCTGGCCGACTATCGGACACAGCTCGGCGTGGCTGGTCCGGCAGCTTGAATGCGTAAGGTTTTGCACAAAAAGGATGGCTCTTGCGAAATCGGCGGATTTTCAACCCATTGATTCACAAGGAAAATCTGGAGGAAACCGTAAGATTTTGCACGAAAAGGACGACTACCCCGT
>NZ_JALHRY010000047.1:0-5931 GCF_023952485.1 Cupriavidus mimosae
GGATACGTGATTTGAAAGCAGCCCAGCCCCATGAACTATGTCAAAGAAAATGTTCGCCACCATACAACGACTCGTGCAGGGCTGGACATTCGGTTAAGAAATTTGCTGAGCCACCCAATGGCTCGGCGTAAGGCTATTCAGCTTTCATGGCGAATATGCAGACGCTATTCATCACAGTCGCCCCAAGGCGGAATGGTGAAGTGCGCAATCACTACTTGAAGACGGAGTGTACTCAGTCGCTTCCTTCAATATCTCTGCTTCCTGTGTCTTTTTTCCCAAGAGCCTTTGCAACTCTCGAATCTCGTTCATCGCGGCGGCTAATTGAGATGCGGGAACCAAAGCCTCGCCGATATTGTGAGGGGCCAGAGTACCATCTTGGTACTGCTTCCGCCATGCGGACACTTGATTGGGATTGACTTCATGGCGCCTGGCCACCTCTAAGACGGTTACACCTGGTTCCAGGGTTTCCTGCACAATAGCAAGCTTTTCATGCACGGACCGCCGCCGCCGCCGCTCTGGCTCGCTCAAGGCCTCGTTTCCTCCTTCAGAAGGGTTGGACTTCAAACTGGTCACAAAATATCTCCTCTAATTTAAAAACGTCCCTAGGTATCATACGAGGCAGGCATGTCTTGGTGAACACGCTGACATTAGCTAGCTCACCGTTCCATTAACTCATCAGGCAGCACTACCGCGGACTCTTTAGTTTCCAGCCAATTGCGTAAAGCATGAAAACGAAATATTAAAACCCATGCGTTACATGGCCCAAGAGACTGAAACTGAAACAAGGAACGCCGCACGTTTTTGATTTGCCTTAGCATGCTTCAGCATCTGATACATGACAGGTGACTAGAATGAGGCGTCTTGTGGCTTGCAAAAACCTGACGCAGCCTGGAGTCGATGACTTCGAAGAAGTACCATCACTACCTTGCAAATAACGCCTCAGCAATTCTTCGAGCGAGCTTCGCACCAATGTTGGTGGAACCCGGAGTTGTAAGTCATTTGAATGAAAAATCATCAGCCGCCTCCAGGAAGTCGGGATTGTAGAGGGCGTACCTCCGGACGTAAAATGAACTGTATTCAAATCGTTATGAAGCTCGCTCATGAGGGTATGTGAAGACCGCTGCTGCAATAGAAAATGAGTACGGTACAGCACATCCATGACGCGCCCCTTCATGTATCAGAGATGCCCTGTGCCGGCATATGCCTTGACTATAGCGGGCACTTTGCTTGCCTCATAAGGCGTTATCATGCAGGACGAGGCCTTGGACTTTGATGAGTGAATTATATTTTTTCTCAGCGCTTCAAATGCTTCCATTACGGCAGAGTATTGCGTAAAATCGTTGTTCGAGGGTTCAGGGATAGCGACATTGCCGAGGCAAGGGCGACCGGCTTTTTCTTTGCACTCCCGCTGGGCTACAGCGCCGAGACTACCGAGCGCTCCAAAGATATAGCCATCGTCAGGCAAAATTGGAAAGATCACATTATCAAAGTAGTTCGCCTCGACAAAAAGATGTGCTTTTTCACTCGAGTCGATCGCATGCCAAGAACCATTCTGGAAATAGTTATTAACCACATGCACAATGGCATCGCTGCCAGAAACTTTCGGTGCTCGCCCGGAAAAATCATGAATCCAATTATTGGATAAAGTAATATTTTGCTTTTTTGCAGTTAGCAAGATATTCCAATAATGTTTCCCGTTGCACTCAGGTGAGTAAGCGCTTGTGCCGTCGAAATTATTCCACGAAATAGTGACGTTGATTGCAGGCCTGAAGTGATCGACAATCATTTGTCGGCCAATATTGTGGAAGGTATTATGATCTATCCAAACTCGGTCCACCCCTTCCAGCGATATTGCGTCGCCACCAAAAACGATGCCGTTATTAATGTCACTTATCGTAAGATTTCTTATTTCGACGTTGCGGGAGTTCACCAGACGCAGTCCCTTTCCCTTTAGCGCTGCGGACGAGCTGGCGCCAATTAAGGTCTTATTTGAACCGACCGATAGCGGATTTTTCCCGGCCGCATCGTAAGTAATCCCTGTGACTTCTTTTCCACTGCAATGCCTATCGTTCGCATCGACAAGGATCAATGCTTCCGGCTCGTACGGCGTCGGACATTCACCTTTTATTTTGCCGGGATAACAGCCACGCTCCGAGGAGGTTTTTTCTGTCCCTGTGTAGTCAATCGTTGTTGCGATTCTTATGATGCGTGGAGTTGCATCAGAGCATACTCCTTCCGCATTAAATGAATTACACAGGGCATTCTTCAGTTGCTCCCGGCCATCAATTGGATCTGTGATATTCACGACTTCCCCGCCCATCCCGCCGATCGTTGCTGCGCCGAACCCTTTCGGCCGACTAAAATCAAATTCCGTTGCGCACGATCCGGATAAATTAAACAGGAAGGCCGCCGAGCCCAGCACCAGAGTCGCTCGCTTGAATGCCATATGAAATAACATATAATTCCTTGTCAATATTTAGACATTGCCAATAATTGAGGTTTCCTATTTTCGGCTTCCATAGGTCCGGGGTTATGCAGCCCAATCTGTCGCCTGCTGAACAGTGAGCCAGTCCTGCAGGAACTGAGTCGGCGATTACGAAGGTGAGGGACGAATGACGACCACTGCGGTTATAGAACACTTCGATGTATTCGAACAGGTCCGCAGCGGCCTCACGTTGCGTCCGGTACCGCGTGGAAGGAGTTCGTTCGTTCTCCAAACTGTTGAAGAGCTCTTCGTCGGCGCGTCCCAACAATTTCCCCATGCCGGGCCTGCGGCGGAACCACGCCAACACATCCGCCACAAGGTCCGCCGTCATGCGCGCCTTGATGGACCAGCCCACGACTTCCCGATTCAACAGATCCAGCACCAATTCAGTGCCGGCTAAATCAACCCGTCGCGAGATGCGATGGTGGCAAATTCTGGGAACTTCAGGGTAGAATCTCGCGCGTCGCTACAGGGCCGGACGCTGTGTTGGTTGCAGGCAGCGGACTCATAATCCGCCGGGGATATCCCACCGTGGGTTCGAATCCCACCCGGCCCACCAAGCGCGATATCTTTCATAGCTCTTCGACTCTTCGCCAGGAACGGCGATATCCAACCAATCTGTAGCTTCACGTTCTCGAAGCTATAAAGGCGCACGACGGCCGCTGGACAGACAAACCAGGCACTGCGGGTATTGCATCGACCAAGTCTTCGAGGACAACCGAGTCGTGCCGATTGAAACCGATGACAGTCAGTGCCCGAGGAACGCCTTGCCGGTCTACGATGAGATGGCGTTTGCTGCCTAATCTGCCGCGATCTGTGTGGTTGGGCCCGGTATGCTCGGTGCTCGGGGCTGGCGCATTGCTGCGCTGGCAAGCTTCGCCCGACTCCACTCATCCCAGGTTCGGCGCGCTCGCGAGCAACACGGACGGTCTCTGTGCGCTTCACCTGGGAAAGCGTCGGCAACAGACAGACGCGCGCCACCCGCAGCAGGGTGCGGCTATAGCAGCGCGTGTCGCAAAAGTCGACTGTGGTCAACCACATCAAGTCACACCGGGGCAATATGTCCCTGTTCAGGGAGCGTTTGAACTGGCTGGCAATGACGAAGCCCGATCATAGCAGGAAGACCGCGCGCTTCGACGTCGGCTTGGGTCGACCCCGGAGCAGCTGCAGTAGCGGGCCGGCAGCAGCACTAGGAGTCGATATGTGTCAACAGGCAAGCACCTGCAATGTGCGTTGGTGCCCGTTACGCCGGGGTACGGGGTGACAATTTGCATACTGGGCGGTAATCGCGCCTGAACTGCGATTTTCTCCGACGCAATTGAGGCGGCGCGGGCGCCAATCCCATCATGACTTCGAACTGTAAATCTTATCTATTAAATTCGCATAAGTGTCAGGGCTCACTCCAGATTTGCTTAGCCTTGCGCGCAAAGTCCTACCTTTGATTTTATTAATGCTATTCTTGAGGTCCATTAAGCCTTGTAATTTCGGGGACTCCTTTACGTCCTTTGGCTGTTGCTCGACGAGAACGGCGACGGCATCAATTACTCTGCCTATTTGGCTTCCATAGCTGTGATCACGCGTGATTTCACGCTCCATATCCGGATCCGAGCTATTCTCCTTGTTGATGGTGATTGAATTGTTGGTAGTGCTATTGGTTGCGAACCAGCCCGGCAAAATCGGCTGGCAGAAAGTTGCAAATATCTGCGAAAACGCCTTCATGGTTTCCGCCATTGAGTCGATAAATTTGTCAGTATCATTGGCATTTTTATCATGTGCACACATATTTGCATACCTCATTTTCTATATAGCGGCTTGGACAATGTCTAGTGACTAATAAAGCAGGGATTGAGGTGGATAATCCTCGGCTAAAACCGTGACCACCAACCCTGCAATGAAAGGATCGGCGTACCTCATCTGCTTTGCCCCAGTCCGCTCACGCAAACCTTATGCCAAATAGCGCAGCGTTCCGAGAGACGCTCGTAGGCGGACCCAAAACAAGGGGGGCCGCTGAAGATAGTGACGGTTCAGCGTCGATTTGACTCGCCCACAGACGGCTCAGCGAAGCAGGTGCCGATCTAGGCGCAGATAGGATTGAGAATGAAGGGAACGGAAATAGTGCGGCTGAGACTACGGAGTCTGCGGCCACAGGTCCCTTATTCTCACATCTGCGGCAAGAATCGGCACAGTCATTCGAGCGATGCTATGTGCTGAAAGAATGCCCACATAATTCGTTGGCTTTGTCGAATTTCCGACGTCACGATTGCATATTTGGGCACCTCGGTGCCGGCGCGCTTTTTGTTTCTAAGCCGCAGTGCATCGAAATCTTTGATGACAGGTCACCGACTCATCTGCTCATGTCAGGGCTATGAAGTCGCACAGTAAGCTATATAGGAGGGCAAACTCGTAGAGCGAGCCGACAAGGTTTGTGATTAGCCAGCGCCCAGATGGGGGCAGTGATGATTCTACCTCCGGCTTTGGCAGATTCAGAAAGTGGCGGCGCGATTTTGGCAATGCACCGTTGTCTGATCAGTCAGTCCCGATTCGGCATCTCGCCGTCATACTCGAGCAATTGGCCGGTCAGCGCAACAGCTTGATGGAATCGTTCAGCCGGTGTATCGAAGTTTAGTGCCTTGCGCGGGCGTTCGTGGAGCCGCCTGGCAATGGCATTGAGCTTGGCTTGCGAATAGATCGAGAGATCGGTTCCTTTCGGAAGGTACTGTCTCAAGAGCTCGTTGGTGTTTTCGTTCGTGCCGCGCTGCCAGGGATTTTGAGGTTCGCAGAAATAGACCCTGATATCGGTCGCGACAGTGAAGCTCTTGTGGCCAGCCATCTCTGTGCCGCGATCCCACGTCAGCGATTTTGTAACAATTCCTGCTGTAGTTTGCCAGCGTGCTTGATCAGGGCGTTGACTACAGCCTCAGAGTCCTTGCTGGCAATCTTCACGAGCATCACGAACTTTGTCTGGCGTTCGACGAGTGTTGCAATCTGGCTGTTGGCGCTGCCGACAGCAGATCGCCTTCCCAGTGTCCAGGCATCGCGCGATCCTCTGCCGTATGGAAGGCCTGATTCAGGGTCGCATGTCATGACAACGCCACTTACCGCGATATCTTTGGCCATCGGTTGGACGAACACCTCGTCGGATGGCAATAGGGTGCCGTACGAAGAGAACACATCATCTATTGCTTGAATCAGTTGCTCATCGGTACGGACATTTAATACAGCGGTCTGCCATGCTGACGGGTGACCCGATCGATGACCGAAAAGCTGAGCCCGGGTGTGGCAAAAGTACTCAAACGGTTGGCGGAGGAAAGATGCTGCGCGACAAGGATTATCGGCCCACCTTCGATCGTCTTTTCGTAACCCTTCCCGGCCAGTCGGCTCGGCCAGTTCGAATGGCTGCAATGGCCGATCTTCTTCAGGTTGCGGTCATCAAAGGCGGCGTAATG
>NZ_JALHRY010000048.1:0-5762 GCF_023952485.1 Cupriavidus mimosae
CATCGTCAACAAGCGCTCGATGGCCGCCGGCTACGCCGGCCTGGACAACGAGCTGTTCTACATGGACAAGACCATGATGGTGTTCGGCGACGCCAAGAAGGTGGTCGAGGACATGTTCAAGGCGGTCGACTAAGGCCGCGTCGCTCTCTTCCCGGAAAATCGATTCACCAATTGCACCGTCCTGCTGCATCAGGGCCGGCACCACAGAACTTTCAAATCCGAGCGCAAGCCGGGTGCGCTCCATTGCAATGTCGCAACATAACGATGACACCCACCTTCGTTTCCTCGTCCATGGAAATCAACGCCTTCTTTCATCCGGCTACCTCCACCTTTAGCTATCTCGTTCTTGACCGGCAAAGCCGGCAATGTGCGCTGATCGACAGCGTGCTTGACTACGACCCTCACTCTGGCCGGATCTGCACGGCTTACGCCGATCGGCTGGTATCGCGGGTGCAGGAGCTGGGAGCGGTGGTTCAATGGATTATGGAAACCCATATGCATGCCGACCACCTTACGGCCGCGCCCTATCTCAAGCGACGGCTCGGCGGCCAGATCGCTATTGGAAGTCGGATCACAACGGTACAGAAGGTCTTCGGCGAGATATTCAATGCAGGGACGGAATTCGCACCAGACGGCTGCCAGTTCGATCGCCTCTGGAATGATGGCGACACGTTCACGATCGGCAGTCTGCAGGCGCGTGCGATGCATACGCCAGGCCACACCCCTGCGTGCATGACCTATGTGATTGGCAACGCCCAGGAGACAGCGGCCTTTGTCGGTGACACGTTGTTTATGCCCGACTATGGCACAGCCCGTTGCGACTTCCCGGGGGGCGACGCTCGCACCCTTTACCGCTCCATCCACAAGGTGCTGTGCCTGCCAACGGAGACGCGCCTCTACTCATGTCACGACTATCAGCCCGGCGGCAGGGAACTCAGCTACATGGCCACGGTAGCTGACCAACGTGCGAATAACATCCATGTCCGGGATGGCATCGGCGAAGAAGAGTTCGTGGTGATGCGCAGGGCTCGCGATGCTACGCTGCCGATGCCGGCGCTGATGCTGCCATCCGTTCAGGTCAACATGCGGGCGGGAGAGTTTCCCGCGCCTGAGGCCAACGGTAAGCGATATCTAAAAATCCCCGTTGACGCACCTTGATGCAAGAATTCCGGCCTCGGTGAAACCGCCGGACCGGGGGTCCGAAACTCAGGCAACCGGGCCGTGACCGGCCCGGGGAACAACCGCGCTAATTCACCGGCGTAAAGACCGGCGCCCCCTGCTTCTTGAGCAGGAACACGACGAACTTCGCGGGCCTGGTCTTGCTGGCATTGCGACCGACGGTGTGGAGGTCGTCCGGGCCTTCGTAGAAGGTCTCGCCCGCCTTCAGCGTAACCTCCTTGCCGCCCTTCACGCCCATCACGATGCTGCCCTCGAGCACATAGACGAACGCATGCGCGTCATGGCGATGCACCGGGTCGAAGCCGCCGGGCGGGTACTCCACCGTGATCATCTGGACTTCCTTGCCCGCATAGTCGGGCAGCGCCCTGGTGGTCAGCGACTGCACCACCACCTCCGGCGGGGCGGCGTGGGCCAGCGGCGCCGACATCAGCAGCACCAGGCTTGCCGCCATGGCAATCGACCGTCTCATGGCATTACTCCAGGTTGGCCTTGTCCAGCCCGAAGGCTTTGTCGGAAGAACCGGGGACCATGCGGAAGGCTACGTTCAACCGGTTCCACGTATTGATGGCGCCCACCAGGAAAGTGAGGTCGGACAGCTCTTGCTCGGAATACTGCGTGCGCACGCGCTCGTATACATCGTCGGGCACCCCTTGCGCGGACAGCTGGGTCAGGGCCTCGGTCCAGGCCAGCGCGGCGCGCTCGCGCGGCGAGAACAGCGTCGATTCGCGCCAGATCGCCACGTGATGCAGCCGCAGCTCGCGCTCGCCGTGGATCTTGGCCATCTTGATGTGCATGTCGACGCAGAACGCGCAGCCGTTGAGCTGCGAAGCGCGAATCTCGACAAGCTCGCGAATGTGCTGCTCGATGGTCGTTTTCGGGAACAGGCTGTTGAGCTCCATGAGCTTCTTGGACAGCTCCGGGGATTGCTGGAAGTAGTTGAGGCGTTGCGTCATGATCTCTCCTGCTGAGATGGCGGGGATGTCCGGCGGACCCGCGCCGGCTGGCAGGCAGGGACCGCTTGGAACGAAGCGTAGCCGTGGGCCGGACGCGGCGGTAGTGCCGCAGCGGTACACGCACTGTTACCTCGCCGGCACCAATCGTCCGGCACGATGCCGCCGCACCGGATCTGCCTGCAGCGAAACTACCGCGCCGCGTTGGCTTCGCGCTCGAACTCGCGGATCACCGGGTTGCCCAGGATGGCGTCCCTGCCCGCTTCGATCAGGCGATCGACATCCTTCTCGGGCAACCGAAGCCGGGTCGGCAGCTCGTTCAGGCTCGCGGCGCGCGCCTTGTCGAGGGAGTCGAAGGCGATCCGCGTGACGAAGAACTCGACGTCATCGCAGCGCCAGCCTGGACGGCTTGCGGCGATGGCCTGCTGCCGCGCAAACGGCATGGCGCAGCGATAGGCGACCAGATCGTTGCGCCACTGGCGCATCATGGGCACGAAGGCGTCATAGCTCATGCGCACGTTGGTGGCCATGGCCGCGTCGATGGACGCATTTGCCACTTCGATCCCCGACGGGCCAACCTGGCTTTGGTTCCAGTCGCCACGGGGGGCCTGGCCGGCATCGACCACGACGAACAGCAGCCGGCGCACCTTGATCGCGTCGTTCTCGCTCATGGGCCCGTAGGCCGTGCCCAGCAGCAGGCGGGACTGAAAGATGGTGGCCAGGCCGTAGTTGTCGGTCACGCCGCCGTCGACCAGCTTGATGTACTTGCCCTTGGACAGATCCCGGTGGCCGCGAACGGCAACCGCCAACGCGCCAATCAGCAGCGATTGCCCCGGCGCCTCGGCGTGATCCAGGTTGGGCAGCGGCGCGCGGCAGGCCTGGGTATGCTTCTCCAGCACGATGGGCGCGAAGAACAGCGGCACCGCCATGGAAGCCGCGACGGCTTCGGAGACGGGAAAGCTGGCGAGATCGCTGCAGAGCGCATCGAAGGCCAGCTGGCTGAACGGAAACGCGACCCGATAATAGACGTTGGTGGCGTTGATCCACACCAGCGGCTTGCCGCGGCGAAACATGTCGGCGTAGGTGGCCCCCTTGAACACGTCTTCGTCCAGCCAGGTCCGGAGGTCTTCCCGATTATTGAGCCCCCCGCCGAAGAGCCGTGCAATGTTGAAGGGGTTAAGGAGGCTGAAGCGCAGCCGGGCCTCGCCGTCCTTCAGCAGCACCGATCGGAACGTCGCCAGGCTGTCCTTGCCGTGCAGGCCGTAGTATGCGGCGGTGAGGGAGCCGCCGGACACGCTGCTGATGAAGGAAACGTCGTCGAGCAAGGACGCGCCGCCCGGAGCTCTCATGGCGTCCAGCCCCTGCAGCGCGCCGAAGGCAAACGCCGCGGCCCGCGTGCCGCCGCCGGAGAACGCCATGGCGATGGTAGTCGGCCCGGCGACGTCGGTGGGCTCGCGCAAGGGGACTACTGCGCTGGCAGCCGTCGGCTGAGGCAGATTGCGGGGGACATTGTGGGAAAGCGAGCCGCAGGCACCGACTCCCGCAAGCCAGAGCAGCATCAGCGCCCGGCAGGCTCTTTTCCAAGTGCCGCGCGCGCTACCTGGGGTGCCGGTTCGCCCGGGCACGCCGCGCTTGCGGCGCAGAGTGCGGTCAGGGCGAGACATGCCGGTTGTGGCGCAGCCTGCCGGATGGAAAGATGGCGATGCGTAGCCGCGAGCATCCCATGGCCAGGATGGCTCACCATGATATGGCATCGCTACGGGGACGGCACGTAGCCGGATCAGCGGCCGGAGCAGCCGGAGCAGCCGGAGCGGCTCCGGCTGTAGGGAAGGCACCCATTCTTGGAGGTCAGAATCCATCGTCCGCTATGCGTTTTGAAGATACCAGATGTGGGAATTATTGAATTTACGGCGGCGCGGCCGCTTCTTACACTCCTCCAGACAAATAAAAGCATCCGGAGACAGACATCGTGAATGTCACAATACAAGCCAGACCGCGCGAGGCCGCAACGCCGCAAGGACCGGCCCGCAACGGCGGCAGCCTCGACAAGGCGCCGTCTGCCTGAGCGCGATCCAGGCACTGCGACGCCCCCCGACCCCGCTTGGCATGGCTGGCTCCATATCGCAGCGACCCGTACCAGTACTCCCTTGTAGCGCACCCGCCCCGGTCATGCTACCGCGGCGGCCAGGCCATATGGCCCAACATCCCCGAGCACTGAAGCATGAGCACTGAAAATTCACTGCAGTTCGTCCTGGAGCCCCATCCCGGCCCCACCCCCGCCGATCAGATCGCTGCCAGGCTGGAGAACCCCGTCTTCGGTCGCGTGTTCACCGACCACATGGTGACCATCCGTTGGGCCGACGGTCGCGGCTGGCATGATGCCAGGGTCGAAGCACGCCGTCCTTTCCAGATCGACCCCGCCTGCGCGGTGCTGCACTACGCGCAGGAAATCTTCGAGGGCATGAAGGCATACCGTGGCGAAGGCGGCAGGATCTCGCTGTTCCGGCCGCAGGAGAACGCAAGGCGTTTTCGCGCCTCCGCTGCCCGCATGTCGATGGCGGACCTGCCCGAGGCCACCTTCCTGCAAGCCGTGGAAGCGCTCGTCGATATTGACCGCGCCTGGATCCCCGGCAGCCAGGGCAGCCTCTACCTGCGCCCGTTCATGTTCGCCTCGGAGAGTTTTCTGGGGGTGCGCGCCTCGGCCGAATACGTATTCTGCGTGATCGCATGTCCGGTCGGCCCGTATTTCAAGGCCGGCAAGTCCGCGGTGACCGTCTGGGTGTCAGACCAATATACCCGCGCGGCTTCGGGTGGCACCGGCGCCGCCAAATGCGGCGGCAATTACGCGGCCAGCCTGATTGCGCAGACCGAGGCCGCGGCCAAGGGCTGCGACCAGGTGGTGTTCCTGGACGCCGCGGAGCACCGCTGGATCGAGGAGCTCGGCGGCATGAACGTGTTTTTCGTGATGGATGACGGCTCGCTGCGCACGCCGCCCCTGAAAGGGACCATCCTGCCGGGCATTACCCGCGCATCGATCATCGAACTGGCGCGGCACGAGGGCATTCCGGTCGACGAAACGCCCTACGACTTCGAGTCTTGGCGCGCCGATACAGCCAGTGGCCGCGTCAAGGAAACCTTCGCCTGCGGTACGGCCGCGGTCGTCACCGCCATCGGTCAGGTGCGTCACGCCGGCGGCGAATTCACCATCGGCAACGGCGGCGAAGGCGAAGTCACGCAACGGCTCCGTACCTTGCTGACCGGCATCCAGCGCGGCAGCATCGCCGACCCGTTCGGATGGGTGCATCACGTCGAGTGAAAACGGCATGATCTACCGCGGCGGCGAGCGCTCGCCGCGCTGATCTGGCCTGACGTCTGTCCCCGCCGCCCGGGCGGTCCGGGCAACTCAAGAACACTACCGGGGCCGGCGCGCGACCTGCGTGCCGGCAAGCCCGTGCCGTCTACCCGTCGGCACGCTGCCCCGGATGCCATCGCACCGCACGTCTCGCCGCCATCTCCGGCGCGGGTCCGTGCGCGCGCGGCACAACCCATGCAGGAGATCCCTATATGAGCTTGTTCCGAACCAAGAACATTGACGCCATGCTGGCGCAGACGCACGCTGCCACCCTGAGGAAG
>NZ_JALHRY010000049.1:0-5451 GCF_023952485.1 Cupriavidus mimosae
TGGTAATCTGTGTCGCCTTCGGCCGTCAGCGATGCTCGTCGGCAAGCACCGAGAGCCCCAGGCCAACGTGGCTGAAGTAGCGGCGATTGAACATTGCCGCCAACGAGTGTTGGGTCGGCGCGACTGGCAAGGAAGCAGGCGTTGCCGTGGAACTGGGACGCCAGCGGCTTCACAGTGTGGCGCCCGGAGCAGCGCGCTCACAAAATGTGCTCTCCAGACGGATATTTGCGTATGCTACCTTCGCGGACAACCATGTTAGTCATGGAGGGACGCGCCAGTCTGCGTGGGGCCGTCGCTTGGGCCGCGAGGGTGATCGCGGCCGCAGACGAGCAGCTCAGGGATGAGATTTTGGGGGGCAGTAGCACTGTCGGCGGGCGGCGAGATCGGCTGAATCACCGGCTTGGGTCTGCTTGCAGAGTTGACGGAGGCAATTGGCTACATCCAACGAGACGATGACTTCAAGCTCATCGGCCGCGCAGCCGAGCGCTGGCAGCGGACCATGGTGGGCGACTGGTCGATCGGGCGCCGACGCGGCGAATGGCAGAGGCAGCCGCCGCTGGATGAGACGCTTCGCGAACGCCTACGACAACTGCTGGACGCGCCAGCCCCTGAGCGCAAGGCGCAGGAGCAACTCGAAATATTGACGAAACCACTTGATGGCGATCAGTCTTTTCCGCAAGTGCGCGAATGACTGAATCGCAAGCGATCCGACGCGTTCAGCCGCGTGGGGGACGGCACGTCGGCCGAAGAGATTACCCGGCGGCTACTGGTGCGTGGCACGCCAACAGCCTTTGCCCCGGCGCTAGCTGTACTGGTCATGCAACGCAACCTTGAAGGGAGAGGGCACATCCGACGATGAACCTAACGCTGCAACGGTAGGGGCAGTGCGGTCTTATAACGAACCTGCTTGAGCGCGAAGCTAGAGCGAATTTTCTCGATTCCTGGAATCGGCGTAAGTTGTTCCAGGATGAATCTCTCCAAGGCAGCCATGTCGGCCACTGCTACCCGAATCAAATAATCGCTATCGCCTGTCATTAAATAGCACTCCATCACTTCGTCGTATTCGGCGATGCGGCGTTCGAACTCTGTCAAGGAGTCCTTACTTTGGTATTTCAAGTTAATTGAGATAAAGACATTCAGCCCTAGGCCTAGAGCGGAAGCACTGACAAGTGCGACATAGCGCCGTATTACGCCGGCACTCGCGAGGGCTTTGACCCGAGCAAGACACGGCGACGGAGAAAGATGAACGCGGCGCGCTAGTTCAACGTTCGTTAGAGCGCTGTTCTGCTGGAGTTCATCGAGAATTCGCAGATCTGTTGTGTCGAGATTCATTGATGCCTACACAATATTTTCGCCCCGCATTGTCCAGTCCCAGCCAATCTCCACGCCGGCGTAAGCTGATATCAGACGCCGACAATTGCGACGACGCCAACATCGATTCGCTTGGACAGACTCAACGCGTTGAACTACCAGGCACGCTCGGGGTACAACCGGTGGATACGTCCGACGAGTTTCCAGCCTAGCAAAATGCCGACCATGGCTGGCAATGTGGATCTTGTAATGGCGGTTTCGCCGACTGATGCTGGCGCCGGTTCGTGTTCCACAACCTGCACATATTGATGCTTGGTGGGGAGTTGGAAACCGACGATGGAATTGATTTCAATCACAAAGGAGAAGATCATGGACTCGGCCTCAAACATCTTTAGTCCACCGGATAGAACGCTCCTCTGTGTCCGCAAGGTGATATACGTCAACAACACGCCTATCATGTACGGCCGCGCATTTCTCCCCTCCGGGGTGTCCGATGGGATCGTTGAAGAATTGAGTGATCGCTTTATTATTGACGCACTCCGGCGACATAAGGACAACATCAGGGATATTTCGCTCTTATCGATGCAGCGCCCGCCTCACACGAAGCATGTCAAGTATTTTCGATTCCCACTGCCTACCCAACATTGCGCCGCCTCTACAGCCTGAAAGCGAATAGTCCTACAACGTCAGTTATTGGCGTGGTCGAATCCCCGTTCGATCGACTAGCTTGCTCTGCGAGCTTTGAAGCGACCTACTAAATCATGTCGCGTCGACCCTCGTCGTGATCCGCCTATTGGCTCCCACACATGCTCCATATTGGAGTTCAGGAAGAGCCGCCTCATCACCGCATTGCCCCAACAATTTCCCTTCCGGCTGATGCTGAAAATCTCCTGATGCTACCTATGCATGGCTTAATATTCATCGCTCGCCTACCGGGCAGCTTAGACCGGTAGGCGCAAGCACAGAAGGCTGGGCAGATTGCAGATTTTCATCTACGGCTTTGGCGGGTGTCGCCAACCAAGCGATTTTTCGAGGTCATTGGCAACGGCCTGAATCTCTCGAGTGCTCCAATGGGCCAGGACAACCGCTCGACCCGTTCGTGACAGGAAGGTTACTTTCAAGCGGCGTCCAAGCGGATCTGTACAACCTTGTCCCATGGCATTAGTTCGGCGACACGGGTGAAGTGGGAGGCGAGCAAATACGCCGCAGGTAAGCCTCCGAATCGAGATCATTCAGGTTGGCTAGAGCCACCGCCGAATAGACGGCGGCGCCGCGTTCGCTGCTACGTCCGTTGTCGACTGACTCAATGCGCAGCCCATCGGCTTCGCGGTATCGCTTTTGGACGATACCTTGCTCAGCGCCGAGCGTAGCCAGACCTCTCTGTGGTCGCCGTCCTGGCTCCTTCAAGACCTGGAGAGTGGTCTCGTCGCCGTAGATGATGTCGGAATCAAGCAGCGTGTCGCGAAGCAGGTTGATCACCGGCTGCACGGCCTGGCCCACGCGCACCATGCTGGCGGCGATGGTATTGGCCGAGATGCGCCGCCGAAGCGGCGCAGCAATGCGGCTTGGCGATACAGGGGCATGCCTAACTGGTACTTGCCGGGGCAATCCAGGCCAGCGCCGACTCGGTGAACAGGCCACGGGGGATGATACGCGGCAGCGCCGGCGTGACCTTGATGCCCAGATCGCAGCACGGGCAGGCACGCTTGACGCGCTGGTGCTGGATGACACGGACCTGTTCCGGGAGCACGTCCAGTTGTTCGCTGATCTCAACGCCGATCTCGACCAGCGCGTGGCCATCGTGGGCACAGAAGTGTTCGGACTCCGGCAGGTCGTGACGCACCACTTCGCGTGGCAGCTTGGGACGAGGGACTTGCGACCACGCTTGTTGCGGGTGTGAGCGGCGATCTTCGTGCCGGGCACGTCTTCCTGTGCAGGCTGTGCGGTGGCGGTGAGTGCTTCGGCCTCGTTGAACAGCCCGAGTTGGCCCGTATCACGTGCTTCGCTCTTGGCACCGAACAATTCGCGCCGATAGGCACGCAGTCGTTCTTCTGCCAGCTCGCGTTCAGCTTTTACCAAGCGCAACTCACCCCGAAGTACATCACGTTCGAGGCGAAGCTGGCGCGCTGCGTCGCGTTCTGCGAGCAACTCCTCAAGTTCTTCAGCAGTGATCGTGACGTTGACGGGCATGGCCGGTTGGACCGACATGCCCATCCGAGAGTTCAACTCGTTCGCACGTAGATGCGTTGGGGATGCTTCCTGATGACTGCGATGTCGATGCCGTCCAGCAACCAATGCAACTAATCGACGGTGAGCGTGACGATATCGGTCGTGTCCGGCCACACGAAGCGATCCTCGGCTTCCAATCGCTTGAGGAATAACCAGAAACCAGCACCGTCCCAGCCGAGGATCTTGATACGGTCGCACCGTCGGTTGCCGAACACGTACAGCGAGTGGTCAAACGGGTTGAGCAACATCGCCTGCTCCACCAGAATCGACAGCCCGTTGATCCCCATCCGGAAGTCCACCGGCTCGCGATGCAGGAATACCTTCAGCCCGCTGTCGAACCGGAACACGGCATCCTCCCCAGCATCTGGACAATCATCGTCAGTCCTGGGAGATCCGCCTGGCTCAGATCCAGTTCGACGCCATTGGGCAATCGCACATCCAACGCGACGGCCATACAGGCGGAGGTTGGATCGACTGACGTCGCCTCTGAGATAGACTCAACGGCCACGAATGCTAAGGGTCGGTTCTCGGTCATTGTTCTCGTCTGCGTCTGTTGCACAGGCGCGCCGGGCCCCCTGGCCGCAGACAGGCCTCAACCAGTGCTCGCTTGCTGGCGTTGTCGTATCGCTTGCGACCCCTGCTGTTGCCGCTGACAACTTTCAGTTCCGGCGATGCTTCGCTCATCAATGTTCTCCTGAAGTAGGTGGAGAACATCATCACCATTCAGCATGCCATTTGATAGACGCCGATGAAAGACTGCTTACGTTGTACTCGCCGGGCGAGCCGACGGAGGGCGCTTCGCCGGCCGTGCGACGCACGGCGAATCCCAGTCCGAATCCATAGCCGGCTCCGGGCAGATAGAGCGATCCAGGTGCGATCCCATTGGCCACGTGGTCCGCAGTCATGGACTCGATTGTCCGGGGGCTGAGGTAGCGCCGACCATCGAGTGAGCCGCCGTTGGCCAGCATCTGCGCAAAGCGGGCATAGTCTTGCGCCGTGGAAACGAGGCCGGCACCGCCCGACTCGAACTTCCGGGGCATGCGGGGATCAAACATGCGGAGTCCCGGCACGACCTCCTCGTCGTCGGAGAAGGGCTGGACAAGTTTGGCATGCTTAGCAGCCTCAGGGAAGGCCGAACCCAGTGTCCTTCATTCCCAGTGGGGCAAAGAGCCGCCTGCGCATGATGGTGCCCAAGGTTTGGCCTTCCACTACTTCCAGCACGCGGCCCAGGACATCGGTGGAGAATCCATATTCCCAGGCCGTGCCTGGCTGATTCTGCAGCGGCAGCGCCGCTACCCGGTCTGCCAGTTCGGCATTCGTGAAGTCGCCGTGGAGTCCGATCTGTGCGGCCCGGTACAGGCGCTCGACCGCAGAATCGCCGAAGACGCCGTAGGTGATGCCCGAAGTATGCCGCAACAGGTCGTGCACGGTTATCGGCCGTAAGGTACCCACCGACTCCAGAGTCTTTGCGCCAGTGGCCGGGTCCTTCCGCTCGACACCGACCTTCATGGTGGCGAAGGCGAGAAGGAACCGCGACAGCGGTGCATCGAGCTGCAGCTTGCCTTCCTCCACCAACATCATGGCGACAACCGAAGTCATGGGCTTGGTCATCGAGTAGATCCGGGAGATGCTGTCCTTGCTCATGGGCGTGCCATGCACCGGATCCTGCTGCCCCACAGCTTCGAAGTAGGCGACCTGGCCGTTCCGCACGATCAGCATCACTGCCCCTGGCACGCGTTTGGATTCCACCTGGGACTGCATCCAGTCGCCGACCGCGCCGAGCCGTCCCGCGGACATTCCGACCTCGGCTGCCGCCACTGGCGCGGGCAGGCGCGCGCAGGCTACTGTAGTGGACGCGAGAAGCGACAGCGCAACGCTGAGTCTTGCGAATGTTGGAAGAATGAGCATTAG